>NZ_JBIAUL010000038.1:0-64951 GCF_042892755.1 Streptomyces sp. NPDC001714 | reverse complement strand
GTGGGTTATGGAATTGGCCTCCGGCCATTCCATAACCCTGCGTGCCTCCGGCACGAAAAGACGGGCGGAGAGGGTTTGTGCCTCCGGCACAAATTCGGGGTGCTGATTTTGATTGTGAGGGTGGGGAGTTCGGGTTTGAGTTGGGGATTGGGTTGAGGGTCCGTCATGGCCCGTATCCCGGGGTGGGTTTCAGGGGAACTCTCCGGTTCCCTTAAAACCGAGGGGAATTGAATTGTATTCCGTGGAGAAAAGTAAACCACGGAATACGAGAGGAGGGCAATACGGGCCCCTCCGGGGCCCGGTTGCCCGTTCAGGGGTTCCGGGGAGGGGGGGTGGGCTGCCTCCGGCAGAGCCGCCGGGCCTGCCCCGGGTGAGTGAGGCGGAGGAGAGAGACGGACAGAGGGAGGAGGGCGGGGCAGGGAGCTGGAGGAGGAGAGAGGAAGGGAGAGGAGCCCTCCGGGCCCCTGCTCCCCTCCCCCATTCTCCTTGGCCCGTCCACCGGGCCCCACAGCACGACACGGCACAGCGCGGCGGCGCCAGCCGACGCGCAACCCACACCAGGCCGACCCCAATCCCCGAAGCCCACCACACCACCCCACCCCCACACCCATAACTCACTCATCCTTCAGCCGGCGCGGGAAAAGTGGCAGCAGAGGGGATGTCAGACCCCCGACCACGCGCGGAACCCTTGGTTGACCTGCGGATACGTCAACCCTCCCGGAGAGGCTCGCGCAAGAGATGTCGCAAGAGATGTCGCAGGAGTAGCCGCAAGGGATGTTGCAAGAGATGTCGCAAGGTTCGGCGTTTCGGGTGCCTTCCCCGCCCGGAGAGCGTATTATTGATTTTGGAGTCGGGCGGCAACCTGACTCAGTCTCAATCACCAACAGGAGGAGCCCCCTTGAACGCGGAAGCGGAAACCGTCGACGCGGTAAGCCGACTCACGATCCACCTTGCTGGAGAGCACGAGACCGACGCATCCATTGGTCTGACGCTCATTCCCCTTCTGAAGATCCCCACGGCAATCATCGAATTCCGGCACCCTACCGGCGCGCGCGTTTGGTGGGAAGGCTGGTGCGAGGCCGCCGCAATGCTCGACAGGATCTTTCCCGAACAGGTCGACGCGGGAGAAATGCGCGAGCCCGAACTGACCATCAATTCGTACGTGATCCTGGACGACGCGCCCCGCCGCGCCAAAATCCGGGCCCGCAGCGCGGCAGTAAGCCCCGACGGAATCGGCGCACTTTCCGTCACCGTTGGAGGTCTGACAATCGCGTGCGCGTCCCGCGCGGCTGTCGAGTGCCAGGTGCGCGGGTGGCGCGAGGCGTACGACATGTTCGCCAGTGACGGAGGGTTCGGACTGCCGTCCGCCGACGAGGTGGCCGCGCGCGTCCGGGCCGACCACGCCCGCCACGGGGCCAACGAGCTGTTGACGGCCGCCGAGGAGCAGCGGGCAGCCCGGACGAAGTGACGCGCCCAGGGTGGGGCGCCCGCCGGTCGCCCCACCCTCCCGGAGCGACAGCCACCAGAGAGGGGACAGCATGACCACCACAGGACCGATCAGCCGAGGGCAGCGGGTACGCATCGAGCGCAACCCCACCCGGAGTCTGGCCGCCCACGCCCGCCCGAGGACCGCGAACCAGCCCGCCCCGTGGCCCGAGGTATGGGAAGGCACCGTGTTGGAAGTGACGTACAGCGAAGGCGAGTTGACCGACGTCGAGGTCTACGGCAAGCGCGAGAGCACCGGCGAGACCAAGCGGGTCGGATTCAGCCTCACCCGAAACCCGTTCTTCCGTACGACCGTGACGCCGGTCGAGTCGCCCTAACTGCCCACGTCCGGGGGGGGATTGTGGGTTGACGATCACCCCCCGCGAGAGTGTATTATTGATTCTGCGGGTGAGCGGCAACTCACCCGCCGCCAACTCACCAACCCAAGGCAGGGGAACGATGAGCGAGTACCAAGACCACGTACGGCAGAGCCTCGAAGGGCAGAACGTCGAGCCGAGCGAGGATCTCGGCATGGACGCGATGCGGTGGAGCCCCGCACCCGTCAGCGACGCCGAGACGGACGACGCGATGCAGTCCGCCGCCGACAGGGCGCACGCGTTGCTCGACCGTGCGGCCGACGCGTACCTGTCTCTCCTGGACACCGTTCTTGGCGACGGGACACACCACATGGTGGCCAACGCCAGCACGCCGCACGGTGACCGCACCGAAGGCCAGGAACTGACCGTCATCGGTGACGCCCTGATCATCAACGAGGCCGCATCCACGCGGGTGTGCGCAGTGATCGCGGCAGCCATGGTCGGATGCGCGACCGGTGCAGTCGTCGTGCGGACGTTCGGCCCCGACGGGTCGGAGTTCGTACGCGGCTGGAGGGTCCGGAACTTCTGGCTTCGGCCACTCACCGCGCAGGAGATCCGGGAGGCGTACACCGTCGACACCGAGACCGGTGCGCCGGTGGCCCCGGAACCGGGCGTTGAGTACCGGCAGGCCGAGCGGGTTCCCCGCCCGGACCAGGCCCCGACGCACGGCGAGAGCGCCAGCCACACCGCGCCCCGGGACAACCGGCCCCCGAACCGCCGCAACTGAGCACCACCCGCCGGGGCCGGTCACCCGACCGGCCCCGGCGGGAACGCCCCTGCCTCCCCCTGCCCTGCCTCCCGGTGTGAGCGGCAACTCACCCGGCACCAACCCGCCCAGGAGTGACCCGACATGACCGCGACCACGCGCCCCGCCAGCAGCTCGCGCGCCCCCGCCCAGACGCCGGCCCCTGCCGAAGTGCCGGCGCCCACCGCCCCGCCCGCCGAGCAGCCCCACACGGCGGACGGCCGAGGGGTGGCCCTCCCCCGCAACCTGGCCCGCCTCACCGCCCGGGCCGAGGAGGCCGGATGGACGGCCACCGTCCAGACGCAGCCCGGACACTGCGCGCTGCTGCTCACCGCCCGCCAGGAGGCCGGGGAAACCGTCCTGCGCTGCGTGTGGCGACTCACCGCCCGGGGACACCGCTGGGACGGCGCCACCCTCACCCGCTACGGCCACACGGCCGCCCAGGGCATCGCATGGCGCACCGTCGCGGACCTGGTGACCGCCGAGGCGCCCACCGCCCGCACACAGCCGACCGCGCCGGACCGGACGGACGCTCCGGCGCCCGGTCCGGCCGAGACCGCGGCGAAGACTTCGGCCTCCCGGAAGCGTGCCCGTAAGGCGCCGTCTGTGACGGAAGTCGAGCGCGCGCGTAGGGCGGCGGAGGAGTGGCCGGAAGCGATGCAAGCGCGGTCGCTGGACGACCGTTACGAGGGGGAGTTCCGGCGCTCCGACCTGCTGTCGGAACTGTCCGTGTGCGGTGAGCGGTTCCCGTTCCGCTTCCATTTCAAGTCGGGCGGCGGACACACTGTGAGCCTTCCGACGGGGGCCGTGCGCGGTACGTGGGGTGAGGTCACGGGGGCCGCTATCGCGTACGTGATCGCGGAGCGTCCGGCGGCGGTGCTGCGCGCGACGGCCGAAACGGCGCGCGTGTACGGCATCCATGCGGAGAGGGCGGCGCAGAAGGCGGAAGAGAACGCACAGACAGCCGTATCGGTCGGCATGGCGCGCGCTGCCCTGGACACGGTCCGTGCGTTCGCTCAGCGCATCGATTGGGACGGGCTGACGGACGAGCAGTACGACAGCGCCCGGGGTGCAGTCCGTGAGGCCGAAGAGTGCGCAGAGGCCGCAGAGGCCGCGTACGGGCGGGGCGACGTCGACACGGCCCGCTGGGAAGCGCGTGACGCTCTCGCCGTCGCACGCTGGTTCGGACTTGACGCGCCGTCGGCTCAGGAGTGCGCGGAGCGCGCGCCGGAACCGCGCGCGGTAGCAGGGCGGGTGCGGCCGGAAGCGTCGGCGTTCCTCCTGCGCATCACCCGCCCGGGGTGGGAGGGACCGGCCGAGAAGACCGAGGCACGGGCCAGCGACGCTCCGGCTGGTAGCGGCGTGACACCGGACGTTCCGGCCGAGGAGAACGAGGCCAAGAAGACCCCGGCGATGTTGCCCGACTTCGTGTCGGACCCCGGAGGGGTGGACGGGTGGGAGACCGACGGGGGCGCGGTTGAGGTGCTGCCGGTGATCTGCCACGGCAACGGGGGTGGGGTGTTCCCGGTGGCGTTCCGTGGCCCGTACGAGGGCACGGTGCGGGTGTCGCGGGCGTGGCTGACGGAGCGTGCGCGCCGTGCGCTGACCGTGGCGCGTGAACGGCTGACGGTGGCGGAGGAACACGCGGAGACGTGCGCGGCATGGCGGCGGGATGCCTACGACCTTCACCAGGAAGTACGCCGGTCGGCTGGTGTGCTGGGTGAGCGTGTGGTGGTGCATTACGAGACGTCCGGCGGGTGGTCGGAGCGTGCCCGTAAGGCGTCGTGGGCGGCGGATACGCGGCGGACGGCTGCACGGGATGCCGTCCGGCGGTGTGAGCGTGAGCTGTCCGGCCTGGAGGAGGAGGCGGCGGAACCGGGGCGCCGGTCTGAGTCGGCGCGTGAGTTCCTCGCGCGTACCGTGTCTGGGGATGTTCCGGCCGGTCGTGGGGCGTGGGTGTCCGCCGACGGTGGTACGGCGGTGATGTTCGAGCTTCCCGCAGACATCGACGTGAACCCGGACGTGAGGCACGGGGAAGCGAACGAGCACCGTCGGGCATTCGTCGACCTGTTGGCCGATGCCGTGTCGGCCCGTGACGAAGGGCGGGCGCTGATCGGGCGTGACCTCCCGTCGAAGAAGACGCACGGGCGTACGGGCGGGATTGAGAAGGGGCAGGCGTCCGCGTCGGTCAGGGCCCTGGTTCAGCCGTGGAAGGCGCCGAAGATCCCGGCGGAGGGTAAGGCGCCGACGGCGGCTCAGTTGGAGGACTGGCAGGACGGTTACGCGGGTGCGCCGGTCGTGGCGGAGACGGAGGCGGCGCCGGGTGTGTGGCTGCCCATGGCTGCCGTCGCGTTCGCCGAGACGGCGATGGCGAACGGGTGGACCGTCGCAATGCAGCGCCAGGGCGCCACGGTGACCGTGCGCGCCGGGGGGCGGGCCACGGGCAAGGATCCGGGGGAAGTGCGCGCGGTGTGGTCGGCCGGTCTGTACGACGTGAGCGCGTCGGGTGCATGGGTGGACGGGGTCCGGCTGGGCATCGTGGCGACGCTCCACGCGGTGAACGCCACGGTTGCTCAGCAGTGCAAGGCGCCGGGTGTTCTGGCCGAGGACGCGCGGCCGGACGCGCACGCGGATGCGGTCGACCTGGACGGGTGGGAGGGCGAGGGCGGAGCGCTCGCGCGGGACGGCGGAGAGCTCCCCCCGCCGGCAACCCGTGCCGAGGTGTCCGCGCGGGCGGCTCACGTGGTGTCCGACCCGTCCGGGGTGGACGTGTGGGAGGCAGAGGGGGGCGCAGTGCCGGGCGTCGACACCCCGGCCCCCGTCGCGGCGGCTGTGGCGGTTATGCCGATCGACTGGGCGAAGCCTGCCGGGCGCGGTGACTGCGCGGCGGCCAACACATGTGGCGGGTTCGGGGTGCTGCTGTGGGACGTGCCCGGCTGTGCTCCGCGCTGCGCCGAGTGCGCCGCACGGGTCATGGGGCAGTCTCCGGCGGCGCTGCGCGCGCTCACCCTGCCCGGGGACGTCGCGGAGGAGGAGGCCGAGGCAGCCGACATCGTCATCCGGCACACCCACGAGGACGGCACCACCGTTGAGGGTTCCTCCAAGGGTGACGGGGTGTGGGAAGCGTTGCGCCCGCTTGGCTGGACCTACCGGCGTACCCCGGGGATCTTCATCCGCGGCAGCCGATACAAGGGCGCCGACCGATGGAAGATCAACCGGGCTGCGGACGCGGTGCGCGCACTCGGCCTGTCATGCGCTGTGGTGATCGAGGAAGCCATGTCGTTCGCCGAGCGGGAGGCCGCCCGCGTGGACGCGGCCGAGGACCGGGCGCAGCGGTACGCGGACCGGTCCGGACGTGCGGCGGCATCGTCGCAGGCTGCGCGGGATGCCTCGGACCGGATCGGCGAACGGTTCTGGATGGGGCAGCCGATCTTGGTAGGCCACCATTCGGAAGGGCGCGCCCGCAGGGATCAGGAGCGCATGCACAACGCCATGCGCAAGAGCATCGACGAGGGCGAGCGGGCCGGTTACTGGGCATCCCGTGCGGCGGCGGCTGAGGCGTACGAGCGGTACCGGAAGAACCCGGGGCGCACACTGCGCCGTATCGAGAAGCTGGAGGCGGAGCGGCGCGGCGTTCTGCGGGAGCGCGACGGCGTCGACGACAAGGGCCGCCCGGCTGATGTGTGGCGGCGCCCGCCGTCCGAGGCCCGCCGGGAGGAGCTGACGCGCCGTCTGGCCGAGTACGACGAAGAGCTGACGTACTGGGCGGAGACGATCAAGGAGGCGGAGCGGCGCGGCTTCAAGGTGTGGGGTCGGGCCGACTTTGTGAAGGGCGATTTCGTGCAGTGGCGGGGGTCCTGGTACGAGGTGACCCGGGTCAACGCCAAGACGGCGACCGTGCCTCACATCCACGCCGCATTCGATGGCGGCGCCGTCGGCGCCGTCGGCGGCTGCCGCGTGGTCACCCGCGCGGCAACAGCTGAGACCCGGCACAAGGGCAGCACGTACACGCTCCCCTACAACGAGGTGAGCGGGCGCATGTCGGCCGAGCAGATGCGGGCTGCACTGGCGGGCGAGGCGATCCCCGCCGACCCGCGCGACATCACCCCGGAGCCTGCCCCGACACCGGGTTCATTGCCGCCGTCGCCGCCGGCCTGACCGTCACCACGCCGACCCCCACCGCCTCACCACCCCATGGCCGGGCGCCCACGGCGCCGGCCGCCTCCCAGGATTCCTCAGAGGAAGCACAGCTATGCGACTGAGCAAGCGCCGAGCGACCACCCTGAACCGACGCGCGCGGTTTCTGCACCAGCACCGCAAGCAGCGGGGCACGTTGCCGTGCCTGGAGACCGGCGGGACCCAGGTCTACGCCTACTGGAGCTGCGGTGAAGGCCTGGTGGTGTCCGTCCATCTGGACACCGGCGAGGTACCAGGCGACCTGATCAGCCCGGACGGAACGATCCCGATCCGGATCACGGTCAACGGTGAAGGTGTCTTCAGCGCCGACTGATACGGCGGAAGCGTTGAACCTCCCACCACATGCGCGTATTATTGATTTCACGGATGAGCGGCAACTCATCCGCCGCCAACTCGAATCGCGTGAAAGGACAGGGCATGCCCACCCACGCCACGTACCAGCTCATCGGCAGCCGCTCCCACCAGTGCGACGCCACCGCCACCTACACCCACAACGGCGCCCGCGCGTACGTGCTGTGCGACGGCATCGGCTCCAGTGACGCGGTACGCGACTGGACCCGCACGGCCGCACGCCGACTCGCCCGCACCGCCGCCCTTCAGGCCGACGCCGAGGCCGGCCTACGGGCCGCCTACGAGGCGTACGCCGCCGAGCCTGACCGGCAGGACGAACACACCCGCTACGACCTGCCCGCCGCGTGCGCCGTCGTGGCTGTCACCGCCCCCGGCAGGCCGCTCACCGTTGCCTGGTGCGGTGACGCCCGCGCCTACGTCCTCAACCCGCGCGGCACCCTCCACCGCCTCACCGAAGATCACAATCTTCGCCGCGTCTTCCGCGGCAGCCGCAACCGCGTCACGTCGTACCTCGGAGCAACGGAGACCGACGAGGAGCGCAAGGCGCAGGTCGGACATCCCGCGATCGAGTCCGTGACCCGCGACATGGAGAACTGCCGCCTGCTGCTCGTCAGCGACGGCGCATACGAGCCCCTGGAGGACTCGAACCGCGGACTTGCCGACTACCTCACCGGCTCCCCGAAGCTGGCCGCGCGCTCCGTCGCCGCCTTCGCGGTCAGCCACGCCGGACCCCACATCGACAACGCCACCGCCCTGGTCGCCGACCTGCGCACCGCGTAGCCCCGCCCGCCACGCACCCGACCCCGCCGGTCCGGGCAGCCCCCGGACCGGCGCACCGCCCCTCCCTCGAAAGGAGGCCAGCCATGGCCGCGAAGCTCAGCAAGGAGCTGACCAAGCAGCACAACCGGGCGCGCGAACTGGTCGACAGTGAGCGGGTCTTGACGCAGGAGGAGCGGGAATTCGTTCTCGACCACTTCCACGAGTCCGCCAACATGGGCCGCACCCTGGACGGCGCGTTCTTCACCCCGGCCGAGCTCGCCGGCGAACTCCACCACGTGATCCCGGGTGACCGCATCATCGACCTGTGCGCGGGCATCGGGCGCCTGGCCTGGCACGCCCGCGACTACTGGAACCGGCGCTGGGAGCGCCTCCCGCCGCGCGAGATCGTATGCGTGGAGCAGAACCCGGAGTACGTGAGGGTCGGGCGGCGGGTCCTGCCGGAGGCGACGTGGATCTGTGCCGATGTGCTCGACGTCCCGGGCATGGACCTTGGCCCGTTCGACTGTGCGATCAGCAACCCGCCGTTCGGGCGGATCAAGCGCAGCCGCAACGCCCCCGGCTATCGGGGGCCGCTGTTCGAGTTCCACGTGATCGCGGTCGCCGAGACGCTCGCCCGGCGAGGGGCGTTCATCATCCCGAGGGAGTCCGCACCGTTCCGCATCGAGACCGGTTTCGTCGCGCAGGACTCGCCCGCGTACGAGCGCTTCCACCGCGAGACCGGAATCAAGCTCCGGCCCAACCCCGGTATCCCCACCGACCCTTTCCGTGACCAGTGGCGTGACGCCTCACCGGCCGTCGAAATCGTGGTGCGCAACCGCGACGAAGACGAGTTGGAGGCGAGGGCCGAACAGGCCGCCCGGGTGCGGCAGTCGGCGAGCGCCCGGACGCTCCGGCCGACCGTAGCGGATGCCACCACGCCCAAGACCGCACGGAAGACGAGAGACACGGAAGGCGCGGACACCTTGTTCTGAAGCCCTCAATCCCCCGTGAGGGTGTATTATTGATTTTATAAGTGAGCGGCAACTCGCTTGGTCACCAACTTCGCAGGAGGACGCACCATGACCACGATCCGCCGGAACTGGACCAACCGCGTTGCGCAGATCCGCGCAGCGGCCCGTTTCTGCCGCGCCTACGACTCCGACAGCGGCAACATGCGGCCGGTCGACCCAGCCCGCGCATTCGAAGCCTGGGAAAGCGCGCCGCGCGCCCGGCTCACCGAGGACACCCCCGGGCAGAAGTGGACGGTCCACGTTCACTCCAACCGGTTCTACGAACTGACCGCCGAGGCCCCCGCCGTCCCCGCGCACGATGCGCCGGCCGCCGAGGTTCCCGCGGCTCCCACCGCCGGGCCCGGCTCTGGGCACGCGCACCAGGCCGCCGGACCGGCCAGCGCGCAGGACCGCAGCGCGGCTTGCACGCTCGCCCGGCACACGCGGGCATCCGGTGTGCCGGGGCGTGACCGTCTGCCCGGTCATCTGCCCGCCCTGGCGGTCGATCTCGTGGGAAAGACCGTCCGCGTGAAGCTCGCCCAGGGCTACAGCCACGAGCAGATCCGGGACGAGTTCGAGCAGGAGCGGGCGGAGGCCGTGACCGTCGGCGACGCCGGGAGGGTTGCGGCCCTGGGGACGGTGCTGGAGGTGCACGCGGCGATGGTGGCCGAGGAGGACGCCGCCCAGTCGCCCACCGGCCCCGCACCGGCCGACCACGGCCACAGTTCCCCGCACGACCAGGAGCCCGCCCGGCACCGCCCCGGCTCGCCGCGTGAAGAGCGGGTGAGCAGCGACAGCGTGCTGTCCCGCATCGATGCGGTTCTGGACGACGCCGCCGTCACCGACGACCCCGACGTCAGCGACGACGCCATGCGGTCGGTCCCGCTGGCCGACCCGGGCGACATCATCCACGCCTACACCCGCGCCCGGGCCCTGGCAGACGGCGTCCTGGTCGCCGCCGACGCCGAGCTGGCGCGGGAGGCCGGCTTCCGCGTCCCGGTCGCCCTCACCAGCGCCGTATGGGAAGGCTGCGTGGCGTGGAACGAAGGCGACAGCGAACGGCAGACGCCGCAGGACGAGCGCGGCCGTCTGTGGGACGTACTGACCATGGCCCGCCACGCGATCCGGCGCAGCGGCGGAGGCGGAGGTGAGGTCACCATCGACCTGCGGCGGGTGCCGCGCGACGGCCGCACCCGGCAGGCCCGGCCGGTCCAGCTCGTCTGCGCAATCGGCCCCGGCGACCACGGCGAACCCGTGATCACCATCATGGAACCCCACGAGGACTGATCACCTAGCCAGCCCGGGGCGCACCGCCCCCGGGCCCGGGCCCGAAAGGACCAGCCCCCATGACGACCCCCGCAGCAGTCGCCGACCGCGTCGCCGAGATCCTCGGCGGCAACTGGACGGCCACCGCCGGCCCATGGAAAGCCTCCGGCCACCTGGACGCCCCAGGAGCCGACCCGTACGCGCTCCACGTCGACGAACACGGCGAGCTCTGCCTGTGGGCAAGCCTCAACCCCCTTGGCCCCATCGCCGTGTTCCGCGAAGTCCACACCCCCGAGGACATCGAGGCGGTCGCCAAGGGCATCGCCGAGGAGATCCGCCAGCATCACACCCCAGCCGACCAGGGATAAAAGGCCTTGCTCCATTCCCTAAATGGCGTATAATTGATTTCACGGGCAAGCGGCAACTTGCCCAACACCAACCGAGCCCACGAGGAGCAATCCGTGAGCGACACCGCAACAACCACACCGATGCAGCGGGTCACCCTGCAGCTCGGCCAGATCCGCGTCAACGAGAACAACGTCCGCCAGGACCTCAACCTGGACGAGAAGTTCCTCAAGTCCGTCGCGGCCAACGGCGTGAAGGTCCCCGTCGTGGTCCTCCCGCTCGGCGAGGACACCTACGAACTGAAGATGGGCCACCGGCGCTACTTCGCCGCCCGGGCCACCAAGGAGACCGGCGAGGAGCAGGACGCGATCGAGGTCCCCGCGTACGTGCTCGACCCCTCCCTGCGCGAGGCGGGCGAGGACTTCATCGACCAGCTCATCGAGAACGACGACGACTACCGCCGGGGCCTGACCGAGCTGGAGCAGGCCGACGCCCTGTTCGGCGCGGTCGGCGCGGGCATGAAGCAGGCCAGGGTCGCCGAACTCACTGGCCGCTCCCGCAGGGACGTGTCCCAGGCGGTGAGGACCGCGAAGTCGGTGGGCGAGCGGACCCGTTCGGCACTCGCCGAGGCCGGTACCTACGACCTCGACCTCGAAGTGCTCGGTGTGCTGGGCGAGTTCGACGACGACGCCGACGCCGTCAACCGGCTGCTGGAGGCCTACGCCAAGGGCCGCTTCGAGTTCCAGGTGCAGTGGGAGCGCGACGACCGCGCCGAGCAGCGCGCCCGTGAGCAGGTCCGCCCGCAGCTTCAGGCCGCCGGTGTGCGGCTGGCCGAGGACGGCGACACGCTTCCGGCCACCGTCGAGCCGCTCAGCGAGCTGGACGGCCCGGACGGCGAGCCCATGAGCGCCGAGGCGCACGCCGAGTGCCCCGGACACGTGGCGACCTGGGCCGAGAACCCCCGCGAGCCCGGCGAGGTGGAGTACTTCTGCACCGACCCGGAGCGCTTCGGCCACTACCCGCCCCAGGAGGACGCCGCCGAGACGGACGGCGACCAGGCCGAGGAGCAGCCGCAGGCGACGGGGGCGGCCAAGCCGTCGGAGCCGTCGCGCGAGTACGTCAAGGCGGGCAACAAGGCCTACCGCGCCGCCGAGAAGGCCCGGCAGGCGTGGCTGAAGGACCTGATCGGCCGCAAGACCGCGCCGAAGCCGCTCGCCGCGTTCATCACCGAGCAGCTCCTTTCCTGCCCCAAGCCGGTGGCTCAGTGGGTGGGCGACGCGGGCCGCCGGGACCTGGTCAAGGAGCTGACCGGCTACGACGCCCCCGCCGAGCGCGCGAAGTCGGCGACCCCGGCCAAGCTCACGCTGCTGAACTTCGCGGTGCTGGCCGCGACGTTCGAGAAGCGGATGGGCGAGGTGCGGACCTGGCGCACCGACAGCACCGCCCGCTCGGCCGTGTACGAGCTGCGGGAGATCCGCGAGGACGCCCGCACGTGGCTGGAGTTCCTTGCCGAGATCGGCTACCCGCTCTCCAGCGTCGAACAGGCCATCGTCGACGACGAGCCCTACCAGGAGGGCGAGCCGGACGCGGCAGACGAGGACACCCCGGACGCTCCGGACGCCGTGAGCGTCGAGGACTCCGAGGACGCGTCCTGACCTGCTGCCCGGGCCGGACCTGTCAGGTCCGGCCCGGGCGCCCTCCCCCTTCCCCTCTCTGCGCGCCGCCCGCCCGGAAGGCCTCGCCATGCTCCGCTCCGAACTCCGTCTGAACGCCTCTGTGTTCGTCGCCCAGGCCGCCGTCAGCAACCACACGGGCCTGATCGCCCGGTCCGGGCTCGCCATGCCGGCCGCGCCGTTCGGCTCCCCCGCCTGGCAGCTGCCCGCCCTGGTCTCCTACCTTCACCGCCTCCACCAGGACGAGGAGGACCCCGCCCCCGACCTGTGGCGCGCGCACACCGAGCGCCAGACGGGCCCGGTGCCCCGCCCGCACATCCGCTACCAGGCTGACGGCCTGCACGACGCGGACGCGGTGTGCGTGCTCGACATCCAGCTCGGGCCGCGCGACGAGGAGACCGGCTGGCCCGCCGCCGATCTCGCCGTCATCGAGCAGGAGGAAGGCGCCTGCCCCTTCGGGCGTGTCACCCGCCGCCACGGGGTCGAGGCGATCGCCGCGTATACCGCCCAGGAGCTGACCGCCGAGCACGCGGCGCTGATGGACCGCGCCCGCCAGCACCAGGACGCCTACTTCGTGCGCCTCGCAGGACTGGCCCAGCGTGCCGCCGAGTGGGCCGACAAGGTCCGCGCCGCCGCACACGCCGATGCCGTCCACGTCCAGGCCGACCGCGCCCGGGCCCGCATCACCCGCTGACCGCCCCGCACACCCGCGCCGACTACCGCCTGTGGAGGCCTGCGCCATGTACGTGTTCGAGCCCGCCTCTCCGACCTACGCGATCTCCGACACCATCGTCGAACACCACCTGCGCGGCCGTGACCGCACCCGTGCCGACCTGCCCGGCGGCTACCGGCTGACCCTGCGCACCCGCGAGCGGCACGGCCGGCTTGAGGCCGCTCTGGCCGCGCCGTCGCCCACCGGCCCCGCCCGGATCTGCACCGCGCGCATCAGCGCGCACACCCCGACGCCCGTCACGTCGCGCATTCTCGACGCGGTCACCCGCTACGCCCCGGCCCTGCCCGACGCCCGCGACGCCCACCCGTCCCCCGAGGCCGTTGCCCGCCTGCTCACCACCGGCGCCCCCTTCCGGCAGCCTGGCGAGCCGGGCCTGTTCGTCCAGTTCGGGCACGCGCAGGCCTGGCTGGAGGGCCGACGGCTCAGCGTCACCCTGGGTGCCCCCGGCAGCGGGCTGAGCCTCACCCTGGGCGGTCCCTGGGACGCACCGTCCACTGCCCGTCTCACCGCCGCCGTCCTGCGAGAGCTGACCGGCGCGAGGGAACTGACCGGCCAGGTCGCCTCGCTGCTGCCGCACGGACCATGGCAGGTCCTGTCCGACCAATGGCACCCCGCCGCCGCGCTGGTCCTGCCCTCAGATCCGCACTGGGATCCGGAAGACCCGCTCGGCCGCCGCTCCTCCCGGGCCCTGCGCGCGCTGCAGCACGGGCTGTGCACGGACCGGCCGGACTGGGACTTCCAGGAGCTGTGATCTCCGTCGAGGGCTCGGCCGTCGCCCTGCGCGTCACCCCGCGCGGCCGCACCGTCCCCCACCTGGTCCGCTCGGTGGTGGGCACCGGCCGCTTCGTGCCAGGGGAGTTGGGGAACACCCGCACGACGTTCCTGCCCACCGACCTGCCGGCGTTCCCCTGCCTCGCCCCGTACCTGATGCCGCGCGCCGTCACGGCGCCCCTGGACCTCTACGTCGCCCCGCAGGCCGAACGCGACATCTACGGCGTGAAGCTGGATCTCGGCGGCTGGCGGTACGTCCTGGACGCCCAGGCGGTGTTCTACGGGCCCGGCTGGTACCCGTTCCACGAACACGTGACCCGCCGGGAGAAGGACCCCACCGCCCCGCTCAACGACCGCTCGGTGCCCACCGGCCGCACCGTTCCCGTCCGGGTGCGGATTTCCCCCGACGCCCAACACCGCTCCTGGCGCAACGAGTACGTCGTACTCACCCCCGTCGACCACCGCGTGGAAGCGCGGCTGCAGCTGTACGCCGGGCAGGACCGGGGATGCGCCCTCGTGCGCACCGTCACGCTGCAGATCGACCTGGGGACGATGCGGGTGACGCTCCCCGACCAGATCCCCGCGGGCCCGCTGCGCCACCAGGCCGCCATCAAGGGCGAACGGATCCTCGCCCTTCTGGCAGCCGCGCGGCACGAACGCGATCACGGGGCCAGCGAGCCGCGGGCTGTTCTCGCTCCCTGGAACCGCGGCGACCTGCCCAGCGCGGACACCTGACGCGGTCGCCGACCGCGTGAGCCACACCCACTCTCCGTTTGCCCCACCGCCGGTCCGGGGCGGCAACCCCGGACCGGCCCCACTCGCCAACTCGAAGGACACGCCCGTGAACGCCGTCCTCACCGCCCCGACCCGCCGGATGCCGGCGCCGCCGGTATACGCCCCGTATCCCGAGACGTGCACCTGCACAGCTGCCGTCCGCTACGCCTGCGGCCACTGCTACCACGAACAGTGCCTGGACTGCGGGTTCTGCACGATGGGCAGCTGCGTCTGCCACTGCGAGTACGGCCTCGGCTTCCACCCGGGCGACTCGCCGCCCGAGGGACCGATGTTCTGGATCGGCGGACACCACGCCAACTGGCTGTCCTCCTGGGGCGTGCCGATGTGCGTCTCGCGCTCCGCCCTGACCGGCCGCGCCATGCTGCCCTGCGCCGCCGAGGCCTGGGTGTACGACTCGGGCGCCTTCTCCGAACTCGACAACCACGGCGGATGGACGATCGGCCCGCACGCCTACGTCCGCGAGCTGCGCCAGTTCCGCGACGGGATCGGCCGCCTGGTCTGGGCCGGTCCGCAGGACTGGATGTGCGAGCCCGACATGATCGCCAAAACCGGTCTGTCCGTGAGCGAGCACATCGACCGCACCGTGGGCAACTTCGTCGACCTGATGGCCGAGGACCCCGGCGTCGACATCATCCCGACCGTCCAGGGCTGGCGGCCGGCCGACTACGAAGCCTGCCTGGACCTGTACGACAAGCGCGGCGTCCGGCTGGCGGACTATCCGCTGGTGGGGGTCGGCTCCGTGTGCCGACGCAAGTCGGTCAAGGATGTTCAGGCCGTCCTCGCCACGGTGGCCACCGCCGGACTGCGCCTGCACGGCTTCGGGCTGAAGACCCAAGCGCTGGAGACGTGCGCCGAGTACCTGGCCTCCGCCGACTCCCTGGCGTGGTCGCGCGATGCCCGCTGGAACGCCCCGCTGCCCCAGTGCGAGGGCAAGCACAAGAGCTGCTCCAACTGCGTGCACTGGGCGATGCGCTGGCGCGAACGCGTCCTGGACGTGTTGCACGCCCCCCGTCAGCTGATGCTCCCCACTACGACCTGACCCACCCGCCGGCCGTGCCGGTCCCGGGGCGGCAACCCCGGACCGGCCTTCCTTCACCAACTCAACCGCCCCGAGGGGAACACCCTGATGTCTACGTACGAGCAACCCCCGCTCGATCTCGGCGCCGTCTGCCAGCGGTGGAAGAACCGCCGGCACAGCTGGAGGCCGAGGAGTGAAGGCGGGTTCGACCCGTCCCGCTACCGCGTCCGCGAGATGCCGAACGATCTGGTCCACACGGCGAAGGCCTTCGTGCGCGCTCACCACTACAGCGGCTCGTGCGGCCTTATCTGCACCTGCCAAGCCTTGAGGCTGGTCAGAGCTAGGGCTCCCGTGCAGTCACATCAGGCACGAGGTAACCGATGTAGCTCGGGTGGCCGTCGATGAACAGGCATCCGAACGGCAGAACTGGGGTTCTTCATGTTGTGGTCCGATGGCGTCCGGGGCTGTCTCGACGCCGGTGGTGCTGGGCCCGGGGTGCATATCTCTATGCATGGTTTGAGACGGGCGCTTGCGGCCCAGGTAGTGAAAAGGGGCTGGACTGGGTAGTGCGGGGTGCCAGTGGCATTGATCATCGGAGTGCATGGGATCGCCCAACAGCAGTTGGGTCGACAGCAGTTGGCGGCGGTGTGGGGTCCGTCGCTGGCGGATGGCGTGGAGGCGGCTTTGTCCGGGCGGCACGTGGGGACGTTGCCGCTTGACCTGGCCTACTACGGGCGGCTGTTCTTGGACATGACCGGCCCAGCTGGGGCTGGCAGCAAGGGGGCACAGCCACGGGACGAGCTGGCCGGGCTCGCCGAGGACGAGCTGGACGACCTGCTGGATGCGGCCGCAGAGATTGTTGGCGCGGAGGCGCTGCGGGTCGCAGAGGCCCAGACCCCGAAGAGCCTCATGCGGTCGCCGCGGGCCGTGCAGTTGGTGTTTCGTGCGGTGGACTGGCGCTATGGTCCGGGCGCGGCACTGCTGTTCGTGGGCGTGTTCAAGCAGGTGCGCCTGTACCTGCGTGACGCGCGGTTGAAAGCAGCCATCGACTCGATCGTCGATGCGGCGATGGCCAAGGAGACCAAGGTGTTAGTGGGGCACTCGCTGGGGTCCGTGGTGGCGTTCGAATATGTCCGCCAGCACCCTGAACATCGCCTGGCTTTGCTGGTGACGCTGGGCTCCCCGCTGGGCGCGCGATTTGTACGAGCACTGATGCCCGACCCGAACCTTGGCGCCGATGGGTTGCCGCCGGGCGTGGACGCCTGGGTGAACGTGCGTGACCCGCGTGATCCGGTGGCCTTCGCCGGCGACCTGGCACGGCGCTGGCAACAGATCCAGGATCTGCTGGTGGACAACGGTAACGATGCGCATGCCGCCTCCCGCTACTTGGGCAAGCGCCAGACTGGTGCCGCCGTGCTGGCGGCGTTGCCGGAGCTCGCGCCGTGAGCACCCCGAGCCGGACCGATACAGAGCGCACACGCAGACACTTCGTCGCGATCGCCACCGCCGACTACGACGACCCATCCTTCGAGCCGCTTGAGGTGGGTCCCGAGGTACAGGCGATGCGCGAGTGGCTGTGCGCGGACGACCTCGGTGAGCGCGCCTTCGCTCCGGCGTATCCACACCTGGCGGACAACCCGACCAAGCGAGCGATCCGCGAGGCCCTGGAAGACCCGCCACCGGAGCGACGCTGGCGCGAGGCTGATACGGCGGTGGTCTACGTCACCGGCCACGGGATCCTCCAAGACCGTGCGCACTGGACGGTACTGCAAGCTACCGAGTCCAATCGACTGGCCGCGACGGCGCTGCGCACCGTCGACTTGATTTCCTGGCTGAAGGACACCAACATCCAGCACCTTTTCTTAGTGTTGGACCAGTGCTTCGCTGGCAACACTGTCGCCGAGGTCGCCGGATTCGATGAAGAGCTTCCCGACAAATGGCTGGTGCTGCCCAGTGCCACCCGCGGAAGCGAGGTGCTGACCGGCGCGCTCACCCAGGCCGTGACCGCGTTCCTCGCCGACCTGCAGACCGACCAGGGAGCGGCTTACGCCGGCCCGACGATCCCGCTGCTCAGCGTGGAAATCTTCCTGCAAGGGGTGCGGGCCAAGCTCGGTCAGGGCCAGCGGCTGCAGCTGTTGCCCGGCAGCCAGCAGACAGGCCCCCACCTGTGCCTGCCCAACCCGCACTACCGCGCCAAGGCGCTCGCTCCGATGGAACGCCCGCGCATCGACTTCGCACTGCCTCGTAATGATCTGGAGGCCCACTGGGAGCCGCGCCACCGTGGGGTGGCTCAAGTCGGCGATGCCGGCTGGCTGTTCACCGGCCGACAGATGTTGAGTAAGGCGCTGCTTGCAGCCGCCAGCAGCTCCCCCGGGGCGACGGTAGTAACCGGCGGCGCGGGCAGTGGCAAGTCCGCGGCGCTGGCACGGCTGGTGACCTTCAGCGACCCCGCCTTCCGCGCTCACTACCGCGATCGCCTCGAGGCCGTCCCTGCCGTCCTGCAACCGGCCGCGGGTTCGGTGGATGTGGCGGTCTTGGCCACCGGGAAGACCGCACCTGAGATCATCGCCCAACTGTGCGGCGCCCTCGATGTCCCAGCACCGTCAGCAGACGGAGCCACGCCCACGCTGCAGGAGTGGATCACTGCCTGGCAGCAGTGGCTGGCCACGCGCAGCAGTCCCGTGACCGTGGTGGTGGACGGCCTGGAGGAGGCCGATGGCGCGACCTCTGTGCTCACCGAGGTCCTGGCCCGTCTCGACCCGCACTGGCAGCGAGTGCGGCTGCTGGTGGGGGTGCGTTCCCTCGGCGGCGAGCACGACGAGGAAGCTCCAGCCCGTCCAAAGCGCGGCATGCCTCTGGCCGACCAGGCCGAACGCGCTTTGGGCGCGCAGCGCATCCGCGTCGACGAAGCCCCCTGGTGGAACAGCGACGATCTCGCCGACTACGCCGCCAGCATCCTGAAGACCACCCCCAACTCCCCTTACACGACAGAGCAGAACGCCACAGATGTCGCCCGCGTTCTGGCTGCCCATGCAGGGAGGTCCTTTCTGATCACCCGGATCGCCGCCGCCAATCTCGCTGCACGTCCCGCCCCGGTCGCGCCCGCCGATCGGGCGTGGCTGAACATCGTCGACAACGGGATCCTGGGCGTGGTCCGTGCCGACCTGCACACCCACCGTCCCGACGAAGACGACCGCCTCACCGCGGTTCACCTCCTGCGCGCCGTCGCCTTCGCCCGCGGCCGCGGCCTGTCGTGGCGCCGCATCTGGCCGGCCATGGCCAACGCCGTGGCCGACGACCCTGACCGCACCTACGGCGACCGCGACATTGCCGACCTTCTCGCCTCACCGCTGGCCGGCTACCTCACCACCGACACCGCCGACGGCGCCACCGTCTACCGCCTCTTCCACGACGCCCTGCGCACCACTCTGCGCGACCACTGGCGCGACCTCCTGCACACCCCGAGTCCGCTATGACCGATACCCCCAACAGCCCGGACGCGCGCGCTACCGAGGCCCGCATCACCCGCCGCCTGCTGGCCCTGGCCAACGACGCCGTCGACGAAAACGATGCCGCAATGCCGGCCTACCTGCGCCGCCATCTGGTTGAGCACGCCCAGGACGCAGGACTGCTCGACCGCCGCGTACTTCGCCCCGCTCTCCTGCCGCACCTCGATGCCGGACGCCTGCGCAGCGCCGTCGGACCTTCCACCCCGGATGCGAGCGACGGATTGTGGCAAGCCTTCCGGCACGCCACCCATCAATGGGACTTCACTCGCCCTGCCAACAACGCCGCTGCCCTGGAGATGCAAGCCGCGCTACTGAACACACCACTCACCGAGCCATCCATGCCCGGCGGTTGGCGTGTCCCCTGGGCCATCACCACCCGCGCACAAGGCGAACGTCTTGGCGCCCACGCCGGTCCGGTGACTTCGGTTGCCGCGGTAGTGCTGCCGGACGGTCGCACCCTGGTGGTCTCCGGCGGCGAGGACGGCACGGTGCGGGTATGGGACGAGGCCACCGGCGGGCCGATTGGGATGCCTCTGATTGGCCACACAGGGCATGTGGCGTCGGTGGCGGCGGTGGTCCTGCCGGACGGCCGCATCCTGGTGGTCTCCAGTGGTCAGGACGGCACGGTGCGGGTATGGAATGTGGACACCGGCCAGTCGGTCTTCGTGATCCAGGCCGACCACGGAGACTTCCCGGAAGTGGCTGCCGTGGTGCTGCCGGACGGCCGAGCCCTGGCCGTCTCGGGCGGCTACGACGGCACCGTGCGGGTGTGGGACCTGGCCACCGGCCAGCGCGTCGGCAAGCCGATGACCGGGCACCGAGGTTGGGTCCTGTCAGTGACAGCACTGGTGCTGCCTGATGGCCGCGCCTGGGCCGTCTCCGGCGGTCAGGACGGCACGGTGCGCGTGTGGGACCTGGCCAAGACGCGGCGCGTCGGCAAACCGATGACCGGCATAGACGAATGGGTGGTAGAGGTGACGGCAGCGGTGCTGCCGGATGGCCGCGCGTTGGCGGTCTCCGGCGGCCGCCACGGCAACCTCCAGGTGTGGGACCTGATGGCCAGACAAGCAGTTTCCTTTCCCTCCCGGCTATGGGGACCCACCCACCAAGTACCCTTCCTGGACGGCCACAGAGAGAGGATCCGGGCGGTCGCGGCGCTGACGCTCCCCGACGGCCGCGCCCTGGCCATCTCTGCCAGCGAGGACGACACCGTGCGATCGTGGAATCTGGCCACCGGCGAGGAAACCGACACCCCCCTGACTGGCCACGATGATTGGGCGGAGGCGGCCTCGGCGGTGGCGCTGCCGGACGGCCGCGCCCTGACCGTCACCGGCGGCCGGGACGGCGCGGTACGGGCATGGGATCTTGCCACAACCCAGCCTGCCCGCAGTTCCCTTAGCCAAGTTGGCTCGGGAGCGCTCTCGGTGGCGACGGTGGTGCTGCCGGACGGCCGCGCTTTGGCCCTGTGCGGTGGGATGAGCGGAGTACAGGTGTGGGATCTTGCCACCGGCCAAGGAATCGTCTCCCTCCTGACCAGCACCGGGCCGGTGTGGACTGGAGTGGGGGCGGTGACAACCGTGGTAGTGCACGGCCGCGCCCTGGCCGTAGCCAGCGATGACGGCGGCACCGTTTGGGTGTGGGATCTGGCGACCAAAGAGCTAGTCGGCAGCATCCAGGCCAACGAGGGAACTTGGGTGCGAGCGGTCTCGGCCATAGTGGACACTGACGGACGAGCTCTGGCCGTCTCCGCCGGTGCCGGTGGCCGCGTGCGGGTGTGGGATCTGGCTACAGGCCAAGCAGTCGGTGCCCCCCTGACCGGACACGGCCATTCAGTGGACGCGGTGTCGGCGGTGGTGCTGCCGGACGGCCGCGCCCTGGCGGTCTCCGGCGGTTGGGATGGGACGGTTCGGGTGTGGGACCTAGTCGCCGGACAGCAAGTCGGTGCCCCCCTGACCGGTCACGATGGTTCGGTGGAGGCGGTGTCGGCGGTGGTGTTGCCGGACGGGCGCGCCCTGGCCGTCTCCGGCGGCCGGGACGGCGCAGTGAGGGTGTGGGATCTAGCCGCCGGACGAGAGGCCCTCGGCCCCCTGACCGGTCACGATGGTTCGGTGGAGGCGGTGTCGGCGGTGGTGTTGCCGGACGGGCGCGCCCTGGCCGTCTCCGGCGACCAGGACGGCATCGTACGGGTGTGGGACTTGTCAACTGGACAGTTGTTTGGCACTCCTCTACCAGTGGACGCGCGCGTTACCGGCCTCTCTGCCGTCTTCCTGTCCGGCGACGCCCTGGTCGTTCTCATCGGTACCCAGCAGAGTCTCGTCGTCGCCCAATTGCCCACCAGCGAGGGCGACGATACTTCAGCGTTGTCACTACCGGTCCGCTGACATCGGTGAATGATGATTGACCCCTACCTACCACCTGCGTTTCGGCGCTGCAGCCCTCTCGGCAGCTTGGTCCCTCGCCCGCTACCCGATCGCGGCCTCAAGCCGGTCGCTCAGAACCGGGGGCCTCAGTGGCTGTTGTCGTTCCGATCTTGAGGGCCGGCCCTCGAACGGGAGTCTCGATCGGGTGATTGCTGCTGGCCGCGGGCATGAAGGCAGGGCCTCTTGGTAGCTCGGGGTTGCGAAGCCAACCGAGATCCAGGAGACCCTGTTGCCGCAGTTGTACGTGCTCACGCCGGTGAAGTTCAACTCGGTTGCACCGACGTGTGATTGTGTCGCTCACCGGTTCGGGAATGCGACCGATCACCCGGAACGTGTTCGGCGGTATCCGTCGGACATGACGGACGCGGAGTGGGCCCAGGTCCGGCGGCTGCTGCCGGTGCCGGCCTGGCTGCGCGGCCGGGGCGGGCAGCCGGAGGCGTACTGCCACCGCACGATGCTGGACGCGATCCGGTATCTCGTGGACAACGGGATCAAGTGGCGGGCGATGCCAGGGGACTTCCCGCCGTGGGACCGGGTCTATGCGTTCTTCCGCCGCTGGCGTGACCATGGCCTGGTCAGGGAGTTCCACGACCGGCTGCGTGAAGAGGTGCGCGAGAGGCTGGGCCGCGACGCGGCACCGACGGCCGGCGTGATCGACTCGCAGTCGGTCAAGGCGGACGCCGTCGTCGGTGCCGACAGCCGCGGGTTCGACGGCGGCAAACTCATCAACGGCCGCAAGCGGCACGTCGTGGTCGACACGCTCGGCCTGCTGCTGGGCGTGATGGTCACCGCCGCGGACACCGGCGACCGCACCGCAGCCCACGTGCTGCTCGGGCAGGTCGCCGACATGCACCACCGGCTGGAAATGGTCTGGGCCGACGGCGGCTACACCGGCAGCCTCGTCGAGCATTGTCTGGCCGTGTTCGCACTGGTCCTGGCGATCGTGAAACGCAGCGACGACATGCGCGGCTTCGTGGTGCTGCCCAAGCGGTGGATCGTCGAGCGGTTCTTCGCCCACCTGATGCGCACCCGTCGTCTGGTGCGTGACTTCGAACGCCGCACCGCCAGCGCCGAGGCGATGGTCTACTGGTCGATGACCCTGCTCATGACGCGCCGCCTTGCCCGGCCACACCCTGGGCGAGGGTGAACCGGCCCGGCTGCCGCTCGGCCAGCCAGCCCCGCGCGACCAGGCGTTTCGCCTTCGACCGCAGCGCTTCTACCTTGGCCGGCACCGCGTCCAGGCCGAACATCATGGCCAAATCCTGGCAGCTCAAGGGTCCTTGATGGAGCCGGTGCCGGTCCGCGAGGGTCGCGAGGATGCGCTGATAGTCCACCGACAGCACCGACCAGTCCAGCCCCTCACGCCATACCGGCACCTGCGACTTCGGTTTTGCCGCCTGCCTGGCCCCTGAGAGCGTGTCTGTGTTCTGTGGGCCGGGAGCGGCCTTCTGATCAGCGATGCTGCCGTCGTCCGGAGCTAGGACGGTGCCCACTCGTCTGCGGGCAATCGCCCACTCCTGCCATTCCTGCTCGGCCGCGGCCAGCTCGGCCTGGATGCGATCGGCTTCCTCCCGCAGCCCGTCGACTCGACGCCGAGCAGCGAGCTCGTGCTCTTCCAGCAGTCCGACGACCGACGGCATCCGCAACCTCCCGAGGAGCGACAACACGACACGCCACCACTCCCACCGAGTCACCCACGCTATGCCTGACCAGCGAAAACGCCGCCCTCAGATTCGGAACGACAACAGCCACTCAGGAATGTCAGTCCACCTCTTTGAGCGCCGCTGCCGCTTCCCGGTTCAGGGAGTGTTCTCGGCGCGGATCATGCGGCGCAGGCTGAGCCGGGCGCTGGCCAGATCGTCCTGAACCTCGTCGAGCTGTTCGGTGAGGCTTTTGACACTGACCAGTGCCTTGTCGCGCTCACCCTGCAACCGCTGGTTCTCTGCCGTGAGCTCGTCCAGGCGGGTGCCGAGGTCGGCGGCACCGAATTGGTCGAGCTGCTGGCCGAGACTCCGACGGACGGCGCCCTTCAAGCGCTCGACTTCTTGCCGAAGGCGCCGGTTGTCCTCTTGGAGGAGCTGCTTCTCCACCTTCCATCCGACCGGTTCCCTGGCGTTGGCGCGGGCATCGTTGGTCGCTCCGCGCGCCTGACGGCGCCGGGCGGCTTCGATGTGCTCGCGCACGCCCTCGGCGTAGACGAGCCAGTGGGAGACGTTCGCGGCACGGGCCACTCCGGTGAAGGTGACCGGCTCGTTGTCGGCGAGCAGCTGGTCGACAACGGACAGAACACGGGCGCGTTTGTCGCGTGAGTCCTTCTGCCGCGCCTCGCGCAGGACCTGGGCGGGGGTGCGGGGCTCACTCATCGGGACTTCTCCGGGCGGGGATGGAGGGGACGGGCAGGACGACAGGCGCAGGAGCCGAGGCGCGGACCTTGCGCAGGACGGCAGAGGCCTCCGCACCTGGACCGGATACGCGCCCATCCGGACATCGCCGGACGGGTGCTGCGCCTGGAGTACACCTCGGTCAGCCTCAACCCGAAGGCGAGGCTGTTCGGCCGGCGCAGTCTGCTGGAGCAGTTCGACCCTGGCCGGGCCGCCGACCGGCCCGTGCTCGCCGCGTTCGAGGAGGAGCTCGCCTGTCCGTGGGCGCTGTACCACGTGCGGCGGATCCTGCCCGTCGCGAAGGCGGACCCGACCCGCCGCGGGCGGGCAATGCGCTCGGTGGAGCGGGTCGACGTGGGCCGGGCATCCGCTCTCGGCCGGAGGCTGCAGAGCGTCTCGGAGCGGCACAGCGTCCCAGTCGAAGTCGACGAGCGCTACGGGCGGGTGCGAGCGTGGGTCCAACGGCGCGGGCCGGCGCTTCCGACCGTGGAGGAACTGATGGTCACCGCCCCGTTCCACGTCCGGGACAAGAAGGTGCCGCACTTCGAACGGAAGTGGGCCGCGCATCGCGGCAGCCGGTCGTGACGTGCTCTGGGCGCCGGCGAGATTGACAGCCACCTACCAAGAGCGCCATATTGATTACGCGAAACAAGCGGCAAAAGCGGTGGGCGGCGGAAGGCACCCTCTCACGAAGGTGTCGGCCCAGGGCGGCAACCCCGACCGAACGTCCCGCCGACCACCATCACCAACTCGACTCGCCGCCGGCGCGTGAGCACCGGAGGAACAAGAGGAGCAGGCCCTCAGTATAGGGCCGCGATCCGAACCGGAGAGTGCAATGCCCAAGGCCCTGAACCCGCAGCGTCGCGTCGTCGGCGACCGTGCCGTGGTCAACCGCGACTGGATCCGCGAGTTCACCGGCGCCAGCGTCGGCACCGCGGCCCGCTGGTACAAGGTGCGCCTCGATCAGCCGGAGGAGCACCGCCACCCGGAGAAGGAGCGCATCGACGGGACCGACTTCTACGACGAGCAGCAGTTCCGCGACTTCTACACCTGGTTCCAGCAGGACAAGGCGGACAAAGTCCTCAAGGCCGACCCCGAGCTGTACCAGGCCGACCCGGAGGACGTCGTCTCCATCAACACGGCCGCCAAGTGGCTGGGCTTCAACGGAGCCTCGGCGATCCGCAAGTACCTGAAGGACAACCCCGACTACTTCCCGAAGCCCCTCGCGGAGCCGGTCGAGGGTCCGACCGGCCGGATGATCCCCGGCTTCCGTGTCGGCGACCTGCAGGACTTCGACAAGAAGCGCACCGGGGACAAGCTCGGCAAGGCCGGCCGCCGTCCCGGGCCCCAGGCCGACGCGGCCGTCGGCCGGCCCTCCGCCCTCGAGGAGGCTCTGGCGGCCGAGCTGAGCGCCCACGCCGGCGGTGAGCCGCTCACGGCCACGCAGCTCGCCGAGCACTACGCCGCCGAGGCGATCGACCGCGACGGCTACCACCCGGGTCTGGCCGCGGAGCTCAGCGTGCAGTACGGCGGCCCGCAGAGGTCCTGGGAGTACGTCGTCCGCACCGCCCTCGAGCACCGCCCCGCGGCCGCGTCGGCCCGCTCGGAAGCCGACCGGCGTGCGGCTGTTGCCCTGGCCGCCCTGCGCGAGCGCGGTGACATCCGCGGACTCGCCGCCTCCCTCGCCCGCGAGCACGGAGGAAGCCCCGACGTCTGGTCGCGCGCCGTGAACGCGGCACGCGGGATTGCCAACTCGACCACCGATCACCCCACCCCGAAGGACGAGTCCCGATGACCAGCTACCAGCTCCGCGACACCGCCACCCGCCAGCTGCTCGCCCGCGACCTTCCCGACTACGCCGCGGCCGAGACCGCGCTGGACCGCCTCGACGACGAACTGGAACACGACCTTGCGGCCAACGGCGAAGGCGCCGGCCGCATCCGGCTGCGCCTGGACGTCGAAAGGGTCACCGCCGGCGTCACCGAGGCCGTCGGCCACCACGTCCTGCTCCTCGGCGTAGACGACGCGCCTGGCCCGCTGCCCACCGTGTGATCGCCGCGCGCGAGAACGCGTACCGCCGACCACCGACTACCACCACAGGCAAGCGCCGCCTCGCGTGGCCGCGAAACGCCTGGCTGTGGCCCCCGGTCCACCGGGGGCCACAGCTGTGAGCAGGGTTGCCAATCCCTGAAAAGAGCGTCTAATTGATTTTAGATTTCAGGCGGCAACCTGGAACGGTCACCACTCTCAGGAGTCTCTGTGGGCCGGGCGCGGCAACGCCCGGCCCACAGGCCACCAACTCAGCTCACAAGGAGACGTCGCGCATGAGCCGCAGCCTGCAGCTCGGTCTGTTCCCCACCGAAGCGGAAGCAGACCCCATGACCGCCCTCGTCCCAGACGAGGTCGACATCTACATCCTCAATCTCTCGGGCGGGAAGGACGGCCCCCGCGCCGCCGCTCTGGCTCTGGACGCTGCGCGCGCCGCCGGCGTCGAGGAGCGCGTCTACACCATCCATGCCAGTCTCGGTCCGCTGGAGTGGCCCGCCGTCACGGTCGGCGGCGTCCGCTACCCCGGCAGCAGCGAACTGGCGGCCCTTCACAGCCGGGTCCTGGGCGTGCCTACCGAGCGGCACATCGAGGTCCGCCGGACCCGCGAGCTGGAGGGCGAGCGCGTCCCGTACGACCTGTTGACCTACATCGCCGAGCGCGGTGACTGGCCGTGGAAGGCGGTGCTCCCCTGCCGCAGCGACTGGAAGACCGGCCTCATCTATGGCGCCTTCAGCTCCATGGTCCGGGCCCGCAAGAAGCAGCTTGGCCGTCCGGTGGTCTGCGCGAACGTCCTGGGGCTCAGGGCGGATGAGAGCCCGGATCGCAAGAAGCGGCCTGCGTTCCGTACGACGACGGACAACACGGCCCGGGTCGTACACGAGTGGTCCCCCGCCCACCAGGTGACCACCCAGGAGGTCAAGGACTGGACGGACGAGGTGACCACCCAGGAGGTCAAGGACTGGACGGACGAGCAGGGCCTTCCTCACCAGTGGTGCTACGACTCCCACCCGGGCGCGGGAGATTGGAAGGGATCCAGCCGCTGTTCCTGCTCGCTGTGCGTCCTCGCCTCCCAGCGGGACCTGCTGCTCGCCGTGAAGCGCCGGCCGCGGCTGGCGGAACTGTACGCCCTCGTCGAGCGGGTGCGGGGCGTCCCCTTCAACCCCAACACCAGCATGGCCGAGTTGATCGAGCGGGCCGCCCGGCCGGGAGCACCCGATCCGGGGGTGGTCATCGAGGACGAAGGACCCGAGTTCGACGCCCTTGAGAACGCCGTCGAGGCCGCGCTGAAGAAGCCCGCCAAGCGGGCTCGTTACGTCCGCCCCGGCACCCCGGCGGACGCCCTGCCCGGCAGCTGCGACGGCTGCGCAGCAGGGAACCCCACCACCGCCGCGGACCAGGAGGCGTGACGTGTACACCTCTGGCCACTTGTTCAGCGGAGGCTGGGGCGACGGCCGCGGCTTCATGAATGCCGGATACGCCCCGCGCTTCGGCGCCAACCACAACCCGGCCGCCGTCGCCACCGCGCGCGCCAACGTCCCGGGCCTCTACGTACGCGAGGCCGCGATCCAGACGATCGACATGCGCACCCTTCCCTACGCGGACGTCCTGGTCGGCTCGCCGATCTGCCGGGAAGCCACCCCGGCAGGCGGCAACTCCAAGGCCCGCGTCCAGGAAGAGTTCGATGTCGGGGACGGCAAGGTGGCCAAGCCGAGCCGGTGGGCGCAGACCCGGATGACGGCGTGGGAGCCGATCCGCTACGCCGACGTCCACGGACCGCTGGCCTACGTGGGTGAGAACGTGCCGGGTTTCTTCACCAACAATCCGAGGATGTTCGACGCCTGGTTGCGGGTGTGGGACGCCCTCGGGCCCCGCGGCTACCACCCGACGCTCGCCTGCGTGAACTCCGCGCACATCGGCGTCGACACGCCGGACGGCGTCCTCGGCCCGGTCCCGCAGTACCGCGACCGGCTGGTGTGGGTGATGGTCCGCAAAGACCTCGGCGTGGTGCCAGACCTTCGGCCCAGGCCGGATGCGCTCTGCCCGTCGTGCGGCCTGGTCAAGGGCATTCAGCATTGGCCCGGTGTCGAACGCGGCCGCCGCATCGGCGGGTACCTGCGCCGCAAGCCCGTATCCGGGCGCCCGTCCACGGCGAAGCAGTCGTACTACTACGTCTGCCCGACACCGCGCTGCCATGTGCGCGTGGAGCCGGTCATGCGCGGCATCGGCGAGGTCCTCGACATGGGCGTGCGCGGCCACCGGTTCGGCGAGGGTCGACAGGACCGCAACGAGTTCGAGGCGTACTCGGCCGCGGCCCGCGCCCAGGTCGAGGAAGGACACAGGAAATTCGGCGGCAAGCCGTTCATCGTCACCCGCCGCAACCACGGTCGGCCAACCCCGCTCAACGAGCCGATCGGAACCGTCACCGCGCAGGGCGGCGCCCACCACTACCTCGCGCGCCCCGCCGCGAACTTGGACATCGACGAGTGCGAGTACCGGCCCCTGACCGTCGTGGAGAACGCCCGTGCCCAAGTGCCTGTGTCACATCCTCTTTCCGCAGGTAGCGGCGTTGTGAGGTCGGTTGTTGATCGGGTTTGCCGTTCGGGTGGGCGTCCATAGACGCCCACCCGAACGGCAGTTGGAGATCGTCAGGCTGCTGTCGTGAGAGGGGCCCGGACGGCCTCGACGCGGCGGTTTCGGCGGGTGAGGCGGCGGCTCATGAGGGTGATGAACGCCCACTGGATGTGGGCCTCGGCGTGGGACATGAGGCGCTCGTAGTCCCTCGCGTTGCGGCGGGCCCGCATCGTCCACGAATTCGACCGCTCGACCACCCAGCGTTTCGGCAACAGGACGAAACCTTTGGCGTCCTTGGGGCGGGAGACGACCTTGACGGTGATGCCGAGGGTGCCCTGTGCCCAGGTGGCGAACTCCTCGCCGCCGTAGCCGTTGTCGGCCCAGACGAGCACGATCTCGGGATGCTCAGTGTGCAGGCGGGTGAGGAGGATGCGGGCCGCGTCCCGGTCCGTGACGTCGGCTGGCGTGACGAGGAGATCGACCAAGAGGCCGTCCTGATCGACCAGGAGATGGCGCTTCCTCCCGTTTATGTGCTTATTTGCGTCGTAGCCGCGAGTCGCCTTCGAGACGGTCTCGGCGCCCTTGACGGACTGGGAGTCGACGATCACGCGGACCGGCCAGGGACACCGCCGTCGCAGGATTCGCAGTCGTCGGCGGAGATGGTCGAGGACGTGGCGCAGGACGCCGGCCTTCGCCCAGCGGGCGAAGTAGCCGAACACGGTGCGCCAGGGGATGCCGAAGTCGGCGGGCAGCGCCCGCCACTTCGCGCCGTTGTCGGTGATGTAGCGGATCGCGTCGACGACGCGCCGACGGGGCCACTTCTCCGGGGCACCGCCCCTGGCGGTCCGGCAGGCGGGAACCGGCAACAACCGTTCCAGGAGAGCCCATTCGAGGTCGCTGGTGTCGGACGGGTAGTGGTAGCGGGGCAGGTCCGGGGGCATGGCGGGGTGTCGGGCCGCGACCTGTGCTGGGAGCCAACTGCGGGGCGGTCGCGGCCCGTCGCCTTCCTCGGATGGGGTCACTCCAGGTTGGCGAGGAGGTGCAGGGTCGACTCGATCGCGCCCATCTGCGCCATGACCGTGCGGATGTAGGGGTCGTCGGGCTTCTTCTTGCGGTGCGCGAGGAGGATGCCCTCGATGAAGTTGACGATCCGGTGGTGGGTGGACTCGAAGAACGCCCGCTCGTAGCCGATCCAGATCTCCGGCGCGTCGTCCAGCATCCGGTAGCCCCAGGTTCTGTCCCAGGTGATCGGCGGCAGGCCCTTCGCGGCGGCGACCTTGCGCAGATGCGCGAGGCCGGTGTGGACCTGGGCGCGGGTGCGTTCGGTGGCCGCCATGAGCTGGACGACGGTCAGGCCGGCGGGGCGGGCCTCCAGGAGGGCGGAGAGGATGGCTTCGGCGTGGACGTGAGCGGGAACGCCCCGCCCCACGGCTACTCGCCCGAGCCCTTCAGCAGCTTCTGGAGCTGCTCGTCGAGGTCGACCTCGCCGCGGGTGACCGCGTTCTCGATCCAGTCGGCCGACGCCCGCACCCTGGAAAGGCCGTGCAGGACCGTCTCGCGTTCGGCGTCGTCGAACGGCGCCCCGCGCAGGTTCGGCACGATCCTCCCGGCGGTGACGACGAGCTGCGTGCAGGCCGCGACCAGGTCCATGAACTGGACGCTGTGCTCCATCCGCGCCAGCTGCGGCAGCGGCGCCGCCTCGTCCTGCACGAACGCGGCCTCCTGGCGGAAGCGGTCGAACTGCGCCTTGTTCACGGCATGCCGGGCGGTGTCGTCGGCCATCGCCTTCGAGGCGACCGCGGGCCGGCGCAGGAAGTCCGTCGTCACCTTCGCGGCGACCTGGTCGTCGGCGGCGAGGTCGTGGATCGCGTCCACCTTCTCCTGGATGCTCTCGGGGGTGTCGACCTTCCAGCCCACGATCCGCTTCGCGCTGTCGTGCGTCCACCGCGCAGGCCCTCCGCGCGGATGGGCCGGAGGACTGGCGACCGCCTCGAACCGTTCCTTCTCGTCCGGGATCGAGGCGAGGATCTTGTGGATCGTGTGCGAGACGTCCGCGCGGCGGTGCTCCTTGGGCCAGCGCGAGGCCACCCACCGGTAGTCCCGCACCGTCGTGTAGGCGAGGCCGACGTCCTCGGCGAACATCCGCAGGGCCTCGCTGACGGTGAACAACTCCTCGCTCCCCGACGGATTCACCCCGCCGTGGGCGCGCATCGGCTCGATCTCCCCGGCCGCGTCCCCCAGCCGCCACTGGACGGAGCTCATCTCCGCGACCCAGCCCCGGCCCAGCTCCACGAGCTCGTCGTAGCGCTGCCGGGTCACGCTGCCGACCATCCCGGTCATCCGGACACCACCCCCACGAGCCCCCGGGGACGACACCCGACCCGTGCCGTCAACTCGCCCTGGAAACCCTCCACTTCGCACGATCCGACCGCTTCGCCCCCGGCGGGAAGAGCGTAAGCGGCCCCACGGTCCGGCGGCGTGCGGGCTCACTCCCCGCCTGCCCGCGCGCGCCGCGCGTGCCAGGCCCGTTTGCGGCAGACGGGAGAGCAGTAGACCGCCGAGACGAGGCGGTCGACCCCGACCGTCCACTGCGCCCCGCACTGCGGGCACTCGGCCCTCACGCCGGCCGTCACCGCTTCGGTCCGTGCCTTCGTCCGCCGCGCCCGGCGCCAGCTCCTCGACCGGCAGGCCGACGAACAGAACACCGCCGTCGCCTTCGCTGACGGCATCAACGGATCACCGCATCCACGACACAAACGCGGCCCGCCCTCGTCGGCCGCAATGACGACCAACCGCAGCCGGGGCACCCTGTCACCGCCCATGTGCTTCACCGTACGAAGCAGACACCCTCGTCGGCCATGAACTCCCGTGATCCTGAGGGTCGTTCAACCGGTCGCTGCCCCAGATCGGGCTGCTGCCGGTGAGAACCCTGACCGCCAGCCGCAAACGACCGGCGGTCCGCGCCGGCCCGGCCGCGGGCTCGCACGGAGGCGAGCCCGTCGGCACTTTCCGGGGTGGCATCAGTCGGCTGTGCCGTACCTGAGTCCGTCGAGGGTGAGGTCGAGGAGGCGTTCGGCCTGCTCGCGCTCCTCGGGCTTTCCCGAGGCGAGGGCGACGCCGGTGAGGGCGGCGAACATGACAGCCGGGCTGACGTCCGACCGGATCGTCCCAGTGGCGGTCGCGGCGTCCATGAGCGAGGTGAGGGCGGCCATGATCAGCTCGCGGCTGTGGTCGTAGGGGTTGACGCCGGAGTCGACCACGGCGCGCAAGGCCTCGGCCATCCCCAGTTTCGCGGTGGCGTAGTCGATGAAGCGCCCCATCCAGGCGCGGAGCGCCTCGCGTGGCGGCATGGCCGCCAGGAGTTCGGAAGCGGCCTCGCACAGCCGGCTCAGCTCGTTGCGGTAGGCGGCCTCGATCAGCGCCTCCCGGGTGGGGAAGTTCCGGTAGAGAGTGCCCGAGCCCACGCCCGCCTCCTTGGCGATGCGCTCAAGGTGCGCCTCCAGCCCTTCTTCGGCGAAGACGCGTACCGCCGCGGAAAGGATCTTCTCGCGGTTGCGCCGCGCGTCGGCCCGCAGCGGTCGCCCGGTGTCTGTAGTCACGTAAGGGCCCTTCCTCATCGAGTTTAAGTGGAGGCGCCTCCACATCTTGCTAAGTGGAGGCGGCCCCGCTTATAGTCAAGGAAGCGGCGACGCCTCCACTTACGAGTGTAGAGCACATCCCGCCGCCGTCCGCAGGGTGCGGGCACCCCCAATCGCAAGGAGAAAATGATGAGCCTCCCGCTCGAAGGCAAGGTCGCCGTGGTCACCGGCGGCGCGTCCGGCGTCGGCCTGGGGATCGCCCAGGAATTCGTGGACCAGGGCGCCCGCGTGGTCATCACCGACCTGCAGCAGAAGCCCCTGGACGAGGCGGTCGCCACGGTCGGCCCGAACTGCTCGGGCATCGTCGCCGACGTCACCAAGCTCGCGGACATGGAGGCGATGTATCAGGAGGTCATCGCGCGCCACGGACGCCTCGACGCGGTCGTGGCCAACGCCGGCATCGGCGCCCACGCCCCGCTCGGCGCGATCACCGAGGAACAGTTCGAGAAGACCTTCAACGTCAACGCCAAGGGCGTCCTGTTCACCGTCCAGCCGGCGATCCCGCTGCTGCCGGCCGGCGGCACGGTCGTCATCATCGGCTCGACCGCCTCCATCCAGCCCCCGGCCGGTATGGGCCTGTACGGCGGTGCCAAGGCCGCCGTGCGCGCCTTCATCCGGTCCTGGATCCAGGACATCAAGGGCACCGGTATCCGCATGAACGTCCTCAGCCCCGGTGCCGTGGACACCGAATCCCTGCGCCGCGCCCTCGGCATGGCGCAGGGCGCCGACGCCGTCCCGGCCGCGGTCCAGAAGATGGGCGAGGGCAACCCCACCGGCCGGATCGCCGACCCCCGCGAGATGGGCAAGGCCGTGGCCTTCCTCTCCAGCGACGCCTCCAGCTTCATCACCGGTGTCGAGCTCTTCGCCGACGGCGGCATGGCCCAGGTCTGAGCAGCCAAGCCGTAGCACGCGCGCCCGACGACCAGGCCCGCCGGGCGCGCGCCACCCCGCCGACATCCCCTTTCCGGGCCAGGCTTCGACCGGCCCATTCCCGCCGGCGCCACAGGCGCCCGCGATCACCCCTCTCCGCCGGGGCCAGGCGCGACCGCCGCTCCGCACACCGCTCACACTCTGTCGGCCCCCGAAGGCCAGAACAGGACCCCGCCATGTCCACAACGCAGCGCATCCCTGCCGCTATACCGCCGACTTCGTCCGCCCCATCGCCCGCCACCTTGCAGCGCAGCAACCGCCGCGCGGCGCTCGGCATCATGATCGTGCTGGTCGGGCAGCTGATGCTCACCCTCGACGGCACCATCGTCAACGTGGCCCTGCCCAGCATCGGCACCGGCCTCGGCCTGGGCCCGTCCGCCCTGTCCTGGATCGTCAACGCCTACACCCTCGCCTTCGGCGGCCTGATGCTGACGGGCGGCCGGCTCGGAGACACCTACGGCCGACGGCGCGTCTTCCTCATCGGCCTGAGCATCTTCACCGCGTCGTCCCTGGTCGGCGGCTTCGCCCAGACCCCCACCCTGCTGATCGCCGCCCGCGCGGCGCAGGGCATCGGCGCAGCACTCGCCGCACCCGGCGTGCTCGCCCTGGTCACCACCAGCGCCCGCGACGACGCTGCACGCAACCGGGCCCTGGCCCTGTTCGCCGCCGTCGGTATCGGCGGCAGCACCCTCGGCCTCCTCCTGGGCGGCGTGGTCACCGAAGTCGGATCCTGGCGCTGGACCCTGTTCATCAACGTCCCCATCGGCATCGCCGTGCTAGCCCTCGCCCCGCGGTTCGTCGCCGAAACCCCGCGCAACCCCGGCCGCTTCGACCTTATCGGCGCACTGAGCGCCACCGGCGCGGCCGTGGCGATCGTCTGGGCACTGATCGGCGCACCCGAGCACGGCTGGGCCTCCTTCCAGACCATCGGCTCGCTCACAGCCGGCGGTGCGCTCCTAGCGGCGCTGACCGTCACCGAACGCCGGGTCGCCAACCCGATGCTGGTGCCCGCCCTGCTGCGCGACCGACGCCGCCTGGGCGCTCTCGCCGTCACCACCCTGGTCTTCGGCTCCCAGATCGCCACGTTCTTCCTGGTCGTGCAGTACGTCCAGCGGGTGCTGCACTTCGGCCCCATCGCTGCCGGTGCCGCGTTCTTGCCGATGACACTGGGCATCTTCGCCATGGCACGCATCGCTCCCAAGCTAGTGGCCCGCTTCGGACAGAAGCCGCTGCTGATCACCGGCACCCTCGGCCTGACCGCCAGCTACGTCTGGCTCAGCAACATCGACACGACCAGCGGTTACTCCGGCGCGGTCCTCGTTCCCCTGCTGATCAACGGCGTCTCGGCCGGACTGACCTTCATGCCGGCCGCCTCCCTGGTGATGGGCGGGGTCGAGCCGCAGCACGCCGGATCGGCCTCGGGCCTGCTCCAGACGGTCCAGCAGCTGGGCGGCGCCATCGGACTCGCCGTCGTCGTCTCGGTCTACGCCGCCGGAGCCGTCCCCGGCCAGTTCGTCCCCGGAGCCCGCGCCGCATTCCTGACCACCGCCGCATTCACGCTCCTGGCCTCCGCCCTGGCAGCCCTCATCCTGCGCTCCCACCGACCGGCCCACGCCAAGACCAACTAAAAGCACCACCCGGCGAGCCGGCTTCCCACCCTCGTGGGAAGCCGGCTCGCCGCCGTCCGCCCGCCCACGGGCCAGGCGGCCAGATCCAACGAGCCGTCCACCGACCAATCACAACCGCAGCTCTGTCATGTCGGCCTCAGGAACAGGCACCAAGGCTTCCCCTCACACCACGTCTTCGCCGGCAGCGAGGGCGACCAGAAGCTCCAGGTCGGCGACGCCGTGCCGGTCACCGTCGCCACCTGGGCGGCACAGAAGACACTGAAGGCCCTGCCGTCGTGACGGCACGGTCGAAGTGAGCCGGCCGTTCAGGCAGGCACGAGAGAGCGCGGAGCCCCAGGCGAGTCCTGGGGCTCCGGTCTGTGTGCCGGCCGGTCCGTGTGCCGTACGGAGCGGCAACGGTCAACGTACGGACTGCCAGCGGCAACGGGCTCGTTGCGCAAGTCGGTGGAGCAGGCGCCGGAGGTCCGCCCACACCGCCCGTCCTTCGAATCCGATTAGCATCCGCGCTCCCCTTGGCTGAGCTGCTGGTGTCGGCGCCGTACCGCCTTGATCCCTGGCTCGCTCATACGCGTCGGGCGAGCGGGCCGAGCAGTCCGTCGCCGGGCCAAAGGTCTTGTTCGGCCACGAGGCCGGCGAGGAACACATCGACCTCGGCCAGCACGGCGGCCCGCTCGGCGGCCCCGTAGACGATGAACTCGTCGGCTGCGGCGTCGAAGGCGCGCACCTGGCTGTCCGGACCGATGCAGACGAGGGCTCGCGCGATCTCGGGCAGGCAGAGGCTGAGGGCATCGCAGTCCCCGGATCGGACGAGCTGCAGCAAGTCGATGGTGACGCGCTCCCAGCCACCGATGGTCGGCCAGTCGGCGCCGCCGTTCAGTTCGTGGGTGAGGGTGGCGAGCGGAATGATCTCGCCCCGCTGGCGCCCCTGGGTGAGAAGGTCGTGGATCCGGGCGCCGTCGGGCTGGAGGACCTGCGGGTGGAGCAGGGTGTCGGCCGCCACCACTGTGGTGTTGATCTCCTGGGTGCCGGGGCCGGGGTAGTACGGCTCGTGCGCGAAGAGCAGATAGACGCCGGTGGTGCGGACAGCCGGAGTGGGTTCGGGCTGGGTCATGACGAGGGTTCCCTTCAGCGGTGATGTGCCAGGCGTGTGCTGAGGCGTCGGGTGAGTTGGCGGCCGGACGCCGGGCGGGTAGGGGCCCAGGGGCCGCTCAGGTTCGCGGTTCTGGTCCGTGCCAGTTGTGCCGTCCTGGGCGGTGGTGCGCTTCAGGAGTTGAGCAACCTGGTCGGCGAGTTGGAGCATCAGCCGTTCGCGGGCGATGAGGTCGGCTGAGGCCGAACGGGGGTCCCGGGTCTGGAGCAGGTCCGCGGCTTCCCACATCAGGTGTTGGCCGATCTCGGCCGAGCGGCGCAGCTCGTAGCGGTCGCTGCCGGCGGCGGCCCGGACGAGCGAGGTGTGCAGGGCGGCGAGGCGCTGCATATAGCGGACGGCGTCTTCGCCTTCGACGCTGCGCACGTGTTCGCGGGCCCGAGCGTCGAGTCGGCCGGTGAGGTGCTCGGCGAGTATCGGAGCGAGCAGCATCGCCGGGAGGGCGACGTCGACGGGGACGCCGCAGCCGATAGCGAAAAGGCCGGCGATCAGACTGAGGAGGGCGACCGCGGCGGCGGAGAGCCGCAGGGATCCGGGGACGGGGTCCAGGGTGATGCGCTGGGCGGGCCGCCTGGTGAGCCAGCGCAGGGCCAGCCGCTGGGTACGGGTGGCGGCCGGGGTGAGCACCCCGATCTGGTGGGGAGTCTCGGGCGGGAGGCCGTCCGCGGGGACGGTCCACGCGATCCAGCCCCAGGGGGTGCGTTCGTGGACGAGCACGAGCTCGCACGCGGCCGTGCAGGTGTGGTCGCGGACGTGGCCGGTCCGCAGGGCGCGGGAGTGTTCCTTCTCCCACTGCCCCGGATCGCGGGTGAAGGGACGCGCGTGGTGCGCCGCGGTCGGCGGCCGGGTGTGGAGCGTGTCGGTCACGGGTTGCTTCCTTCCGGTTGGTCGGTCAAAGCGGAGGCGCACGTGGTGCAGCGGCCGTCACCGTCGGGGTGGGCTCGCCGGGGGGTGGGGCCCGGGCAGGTGCGGCACGGCGGCCAGCCGAGGCAGGCCGGGCAGAGGTCCTCGCCGGGGGCCGTTCCGGGAACGCCGCAGCCGGCGCACTCGACGAGGGCCCGATAGGTGAGGGCCTCGCTCACCGACCGCGCGGCGGCAGAGCTGGTCGACTGCGGCGGCGGGACGTCCCAGGCGGGTGTGTCGTGGCGGTCGGCCGCGATGGCGGGCGGCGGGTAGGCCTGGGCAGCGCGCAGGCGGGCGGCAATGATCGCGCCGACCGTGGTCCGCACCGGATTCGGCAGGGGCCGGGCAGCGATGACGTGCCGCAGCTGCTCACGGCTCCAGCCGGACTCCAGCATCACCGTCACGACGCGGCCTTGATCGGTCAGCGCCTGCCCAGTCAGCAGCAGCTCGGGGCGAGCCGCCCCGAGTTCGAGCAGCAGCAGGATCCCCGGATGCATCTCATCCGCCACGGGCGCGGCCGGCGTGGACGTCGGCGTGTCCGGCCGGTCCGTCCGTCCAAGTGTTCGCGACGGTTCGCCGCGGCACGGACGGAGGGGTCTGGTGTTCTGCTGAGTGGTGTTCTTTCTGTTGGTGTTCTTAGTGCCGGGATCAGCCAACGTAGGCTCAGCCGATCTTGGAAAACCCGACTCTGGTTGCGACCTGGGGTTTTGCAGGCCGGGCAGGTCGGTGATGAAGTACAGCGCCTGGCCGAGCGTGCCGTCGGGGTTCCGCTCGCGGGTGCGGTAGAGGAATCCGTGCCGCTCCAGCTGGTGAAGCCCGGTGGCGACCCCGTCGACGCCTTCGCGACCGCGGCGCACCAGTTCGGCGACCGTGACCTGCCAGCCGTCCCGGTGCGTGCTGACGTACCCGAAGATCCCCTTTGCTTTGAAGGACAGCCTCGAGTCGCGGAAGAGGCCATTGGCGATCTGAGTGAACTGGTCGGCCGCCATCACCCCCCGCCGGATCCCCGCCCCGAAGCCGACGTCGTGTTCGTCTTCGATCGCGAGGGTGGACGTGGCTTCCAGCAGGGCGACGTCGAGGGTGGCAGGGCGGTCAGTGATCGAGTAGACGACCTCGCCGAGCGTTCCGTTCGGGCGCCGCAGGCGTTCGCGGATGAGGTAGCCGTACCGTTCCAGTTCCTTCAGGCCGGCGCGGACCGCCTCCCGCCCGTCGGGCCCGACGGCAACGAGGTGGGCGAGGGTGACCTGCCAGCCGTCCTGGTGCGTGCTGACGTACCCGAAGATCCCCTTCGCTTTGTAGGAGAGCCGACTGTCGCGGAACAGCCCGTTGGCGATCTGGGTGAATTGGTCGGCCGCCATCACCCCCCGCCGGACGCCTGCCCCGAAGCGGCTCACCGCCGTACCTCCGAAGCGGCCCGCGTGCGGTGCCCAGGGCAGCGCACCGGGCCCGCCGAGGTGGGGCGGTCGGCTGACCCGGGTGCGCGGGCGTGCGTGGGTTCCATGTCGTCAGCTCACCCGCCGACCCCGACCACGCTGACGGCCACGAGCCCCGACCATCGGTCACGATCCGGCAACGGAGCCGTCTAGCTGCCGTGGTCGGGCTCATGGTCGGGCCGACCACGCACCTTCTACCCTGGGCGCTCAGCGATTGCGCAGCCGACTGCGCAGCCCGAACGGGCGTTGCGCAATCGGGCTGCGCAACCGTCCGAGGATCCTGCGCAGTCGAGTTATGCCGGGGCGGCTGCGCAGTCCGCCCGGACTTCTTGATCTTCTCTTGCGCAGGTCCTTCTCGCGCACTGCGCAGGTGTCTGTCGCGGCCCGGCCGGCTTCTGTCTGCGCATCGGCGTCCGGGCCCGATGGCCGGGCGGCACATGATCACGGCGGGCGCCGCTCCTGGGCAACGCGCGCCGGACGCGATGGCCTGCCGCCGGCCCGCGGCTGCCCCATGGTCGGGGTCATGGTCGGGCCGACCATGACCCCGACCATGGACTTCGTGTCCTCATCGTGACCGTGGTCGGGGGTTCGTGGTCGGTGGTCGGGTCGGGGTCGACGGGTTTTCTCAAGGTCAGCAAGTACACGTTCTGACCTGGGAGTTTGACCATGTCCCCTGGCAAGCAGTCCGCACAGAGCGAGGCCGCTGCTCCGATGGCGGCCGACGCCCGGCTGGAGGCGATGCGCCGCCGCGTACGCCTCTCACGCGTGGCGGTCTGGACCGTCATCGCGGCCGGCCCCATCGCCTTGTGCGTCGCCGTCGCCTCCACCCCGACCACGGTCGCGGCAGCCCCCGCGACCAAGCCCACTGCCGTGCGCACCGCGACGGCCGCCACCGACCCGGGTGGCTATGCGCAGGTGTTCGTCGGCGCGTGGTTGCGCAGCAGCACGAACGACGAGACGAGTGCGCAGGCGCGGCTTGCGCAGTCGATGGCGCCGGACGTCGAGCTGCCCGACCCGGCCGCCGATGCGCAGTCGGCGCCGGGTTCCGTGACGGCGGTGCGCAGTGCGCAGCGCGGCGCCGGTGCGTGGTCGGTGACGGTGGCTGCGCAGTACGCCAACGGTTCGGTGCGGTACTACGCCGTGCCGGTTGCCTGCGACAGCACGGGCTCCTCGTTCACGGTGACCGGTGCGCCCGGCGTGGTGGCCGGCCCGGCCCGGACCGACGTGCCGAAGTCGTCGTACGCCGTGACCGTCCCGGAGGGGGATCTGTCGTCCGCCGTCGGGGAGTTCCTCGGCGCCTACCTGACGGGGGCTGGTGAGGTCGACCGCTACCTCGCGCCCGGCGTGAGGCTCACCGCCGTCTCCCCCGCCCCGTACACGGCGGTTGTGGTCCAGGAGGTGTCCGCCGTCGAGGAGGCCGCGGCCGCTGAGCAGGTGCCGCCGAACGGCACGACGGTGCGGGTGCTCGCCTCGGTGGAAGCCCGGGACGCGACCGGTCGGTGGCCGTTGGCGTACGAGCTCACGCTCAAGGCCCGCTCGGGCCGGTGGGAAGTCGCCGCGTTGGAGTCCGGGGCTGCCCGGGACGGGGGTGCCCGATGAACACCGTGCACAGCCTGATGCTCGCCGGTCAGCTGGACGACCTTGGCAACTCGTGGATCAACATGTTCAAGGAGTGGGCGACCAAGGGTCTTCAGGCCGGTCTGATCTGCCTGGTCGTCGTCATCATGATCCAGAAGTTCTCGCTGAAGGCGGGGATCGGCGCCCTGCTTCTGATGGTGATCGCGCTCGGTCTGTACAACTCGCGCAACGACCTGGCGAACATGTTCACCGACGAGGTGAAGAACCCGTCCAAGGGCGCGCCCGCCGTTCCTGGGATCGTCCGGTCCGAACTCCCGGCCTCTCGTGACCACTCGCCGGGCGTCGGAGGCTGGCTGTGAGCGTGACAGCCGCGGCACGTGTGGGCCGCTTCTACACCTCCGCCCGCCGCCATCCCTGGGTGCTGGGCAAGGTCGCGGACTGGAAGATCCCGCTCGGCCCGTACACGCCCGCGCAGATCGCGGTCGCCGTCGGCGGCGGGTTCCTTCTGGTCAAGACGATCAGCTGGTGGTCGTGGATGGGGCCGGTCCCCATCGTCGGGTGGGGCCTGGTCATCTGGATGGTGCGTCGCCCGAAGATCCGGGGCCGTGCCCCGATGCAGGCCGCTTTGGGCTGGGTGCTGCTTGGCTGGCAGCCCCGAGGCGGCCGGATCGGTGGGCGGGCCGCCCGCGACCGCGCGCCCCACCCGCTGCTCGGCGGCTTCACCATCGAGGACACGCCCGCGCCCGTCCCCGCTGCACAGGCCGCACCCTCCCGTGCGGTGCAGCGGCGTCCAGCCCGGGCGCCGCGCCCAAGCCCGGCCACAGACCACGCGTCCGCACCCCGCCACACCCAACCGGTTGCCCCCGCGGCAGCGGTTGGGCCGGTGTCGGGCGTACAGCAGCTGCTCGCGATCGCCCAGCAGAGCGGGGGTGTGCGATGAGGGTTCCGATCCGTCACATCGCCGGGCATCTGGTGTGGTCGACGCAGGGCAGTGTGTGGGCCGTCTACCGCCTTCGCCCGGGCCCGGACGCACACGGACGCCGCGAGGAGACCGTGCAGGGCACCTACGTGCCCGCCCCCGTCCGCGACGAACAACTCGCGAAAATCACCCACCTGGTGCGCTCGCTGTCCGGGGCCCCGCGCCTGTACGGCATGTGCGCCCAGGTCGACCCGGGCGAGGTTGCCCTGCGGATGATCGAGGGCATCGAGCCGGCCGAGCAGGCGCCCGGTGCGGGCCGGCACCCATGGGTGGAGAACGTCGAGGCCGCCCTCGACCTGCTCGACGACCAGGAGATGCACCGCCGCACCCTGTGGCTGGCCGTGCCCCTGCAGACCGAAACAGGCAGCCTTCAGGTGTCGGCGTCCCTCGGTGCCGCGTGGGCCGAGGTTGCACCGATGCTGGGCATGCGGCCGGCGCCGGTGGCCCGGCGCGAGGTGAGCGCGTATCGCGAGCAGGCCTCGCGGGTGGAAGCCGCGCTCGCCGGCGGCATCGCTTTTCGCGCGGCCCGCCCGGCGGAGATCGTGTGGATGATCCAGCACGCCCTGCACCGCGGCCTTGACGAGCCGCTGCTGGCGGAGGCCGAGTCCAGCGAGATGTATGGCGGGCAGCTCCGGGACGGGGTGCTGCGCTCCCCCAGCTACGCCGATCTCGGCCAGGTGCGCCTGCAGGAAGGCGGCATCGACCCCGAGTTCGATGGCGTCGACGAGCTCAAGAACGCGGGCCGGATCACCCGGTCGGGCCGCGCGGCCTGGTGGCGAGTGAACACCAGCTCGCCGCTCGGGCGGCGCTGGCTGCAGGTCGAGTCCGACACGGGGGTGGGCTACCAGGCGCAATTGGCGCTGGCCGAGTGCCCGCCCGCGGTCCGCCAGGACGCCGCCGACCTGTTCGCCCAGCTGGAGCTGCTCGATTTCCCCGTCGACTACACCGTCGACCTGACGCTCGTGCCGGCGGAGAAGGCCCGCGACCAGGTGCGGCGCAAGAAGAACGAGCTGGTCGACCAGGCCGACCAGTACGACGCCCGGCCCACCGGCATGCCTGCCTCCCTCAATGAGGCCGCCCGCGACCTGGGCGAGCTGGACGCCCGGCTGTCCCGTACCTCCGTGGAGGTCGAGGTGCAGTCCGTGACCGTGCTGACGGTGTGGGGTCCGACCGCCGCCGTGTGCGATGCCCGGGCCCGCGCCCTGGCCGCGCTGCTCGGCGGCGCCGACTACCGGGCGGTGCGCCCGGCCGGCCTGCAGGAGGCGCTGTTCACCCTGGGGCTGCCCGGCACCGTACGGCCGGGGGTCGTGCGGGAGTTCACCCAGCACCAGGTCTCCGAAGACTGGGCGCTTTCCGGGGCCTTCACCGCCACGGAGGTCGGCGACCCCAACGGCATGTTCCTCGGCATCGACCTGGACTGCGGCACCACCCGCCCCGTCATGATCAACGTGGCAGATGCGCCCAAGGTCGACGCGTCCGCCTCCATGGGCATCGTCGGCGACCTCGGTGCGGGCAAGAGCGTCCTGCAGAAGCTGATCGCGGAAGCGGTGTGGGCCCGCGGCGGCTGCGCGATCTGCATCGACCGCACCCCCGTCCGCGAGTGGGCGACCTTCGCCCGCACCGCCGCCAAGGGCCGCGTCCAGATCATCGACGCCGCCCAGGCCGAGGTGTCCATCGACCCGCTGCGGATGTTCGACGGGCCCGAAGGCCGCCATTACGCCCTGTCCTACCTCACCCTGCAGCTCGGCATCGGCCCGATGAGCACCAGCGGCGAGGTCCTCCACCACGCCGTCGAGCAGGCCGCCCTCAGCGACTCCCCGTCCATGCACCGTGTCCTTGAGGTCCTCGAGGAGATGGCCACGAGCGAGGCGGGCAAACGGCAGGACGCGGCCGCCACCCTCGCCGGCCTCATCCGGGTCGTGGCCACCAACCCCCTGGCCCGGATGGTCTTCGACCCGACGCTGCCGCCGGTGCGGCTGGATGCCTCCAGCGCCTCCGACATGATCGTGATCACCACCACGGGTCTGAAGCTGCCCCCGAAGGCCGCGTTCGCCAACTCCGAGATCCTGCACCAGCAGCCGCTGGAGGCGCTGATCGGTCGGGCGGTGCTCTACCTGATCGCGGCGATCGCCCGGCAGACGGCTTTCGAGGACCCCGAGCGGTTCACCGCGGTGGTCCTGGACGAGCTGTACTGGCTCACCTCGTCCGCCGAAGGCACGGCCCTGGTCCACGAGATCCTCCACGACGGCCGCAAGCACGGCGCCGGCCTGTTGGCGGGCTCGCACGATGCAGAGGAACTCGGCCCCGACCGCGGTCTGATGGCCTACCGGGCACTGGCCCGCACCGCCGACCGTGAGCGCGCCCGCCGCGGCCTGGAGTTCGTCGGGCTCGACGCGAACGACGGCGAGCTGCTGCGGCTGGTGACCACCGGCCTGTCCCCCGTCGGCCAGAAGGGCCGGGAGGGCGAGTTCCTGCTGACCTGCCCGCGGCAGAACACCGGCCGCATCAAGGTCTCCATCCCCCGCATTTCGCGCATCACCACCTCCATCACCACCACGCCAGGACGCCGCCCGAGCCTTGCCGCGCTGGCCGGGCCCGGCGCCGATGCCGGCGCGGCCGCGCACTCCCAACCGAAGGAGCACGTCGGATGACCACCGCGTCCTGGGACCGCGCCCGGCGCATCGCCACGGTGGCCTGCATCGTCGCCCTGATCGCCGTGGCCATCGGTGCGGTCGTCCTCGGAGTGGTTCTGCCGGATGCGTGGTGGCCACACACCGGGCAGGCCTTCGCCGTCGGCACAGGCACCGCGCACCACGACCCCTGCGCCCTGATCGCCGGCCCGGCCAAAACCTACTGCGAGCGCGGCACCACAACCACCGAGGCCGCGGCATACCGGCATGCCGTGTCCGGCGTGGCATGGCGGCTGGTGACGGCCTGCGCAGGCGTGGCCGCCCTGGTGGTGTGGCGGCTGCGGCCCACGCTGAGGCAGAGGCGGCGCTGACGTGTTCCGCCCAGACCGTACGACCCTGCGCTCGGCCGGCTTCGTCGTCCTGCTCACCGGCGTGTTCCTCATCGTCAACACCCAGGTCGTGTACGCGGCCAGCAACACGAGCGAGACCGGAGACTTGCTCGCCCCGCTGAACATCACCTCCTCCGAGGGGGTGCCGATCAACGGGTACGACCTCGGCTCCTCAGGCGGCTCGATCATCAACTTCAAGGGACAGGCCCTGGCGTTTGCCCTGTCCGGCCTGTTCACGCTGATTAGGCTGCTGGTCGGACTGGCCGGGTGGGCGATCGAGGTCGCGCTCCGGTTCCCGCTGCTGAAGATCCTCACCCGCCCGGCACAGCGGATCGCCGACACCTACGACAGCGTGGTCGTCGACACCCTCGGGCTCAAGGGCCTTCTGCTCGCCTGGGCGTTCGTGTTCGCCGGGTTCATGATCGTGCGGGGGCGGGTCGGCCGCGGTCTGGGAGAAATCTTCCTCACCCTCCTCATCGGGGCCATCGCCGCGTCCGCTCTCATCCGCCCGGACACCCTGCTCGGCCAGGACGGGCCGCTGGGCCAGGCCCAGCAGGTGGCCGCCGAAGTCGCCCAGCAGAGCGTCGCCTCCTACGACTGGGGCGGCAAGATCGCCAGTACCGACCCGTGCGCGGGCATGGCGGGCAACGCCGAACTCAAATGCCTGCAGCGGGAAGACGACGCCCCCGTCTCCGCCGAGGACGTGGCCCGGCCCCTGCAGGACTCCATCACCAACGCCCTGATCGTCAAACCGTTCATGTTGCTGGAGTACGGGCGCATCCTCGACCCCTCCAAGAAATCCGACCTCAAGGCCTACGCCGTCCATCTCAAGTGGGTCGCCGGCGGATACAAGACCTCCGGCAGCGGAGGTGCCGGCAGCACGGCGGACTGCGACTCGCTCGCCACGCCGCAGCGCAAGTACTGCGAGGAGCAGAACAAGAAGACGGACGCCTGCTCCCTGATCCACGGCCCCGCGAAGCAGTACTGCGAGGGGGACGGGAGCCAGGACGCCTGCGCGGGGATCGACGGCCCGGGCAAGCAGCTGTGTGAATCCTCCGACAACTCCGGGGGGCTGCCGGGGCTGACCTCCGGAAGCGATCTTCTGAGCTCGTCGACCGCGATCACCAGCGAGGACGATCGGGAGTTCGCCGCCTTCCTCGCCGACATGAAGGACGCCGGGGATGTCGGCAAGGCGTGTGCCGCCTACGCCGAGGAGCCCACCTGGTGGCGGGTCGGCGGCGCGCTGCTGCTGCTGATCGCCGCTCTGTTCATCTGCGGGATGCTGCTGTCCAGCGCGATCGTGCTGCTGGGCACCCAGGGTGTGTGCGTGGGCGCGGCGGCCGTCGGCGGCGTTACGTTCGTGGCGGGCATGCTGCCCGGCCCGGCCCGGCAGTCGGTGTGGAAGTGGCTGTCCCTGTGGGGCATCGCCATCATGGCCGTCGTCGCGATCTGCGCGTTCATCCCGTTCTTCGGGATCGCCGTCGATGCGACCCTCACCTCAGGTCCCAACCTGATGGTGGAACGGATCCTGCTCATCGACGTGCTGGCCATCGCCGGCGCGGCCGGGCATCGCAGGCTGCTGACCGGTGTCGTCTCCTTCGGCCGGCGCATGGCCATGCGGATGCGCTACGCCAAGGTGGGTGGCACCCACATGCCCGGCGACACCTCCGAGCTCGGCGCCGCGCTCGCCATGAACTCCCCCGCAGCGATGGGCGGATACGGGGGCGGGCTGCGCCTGTTCGCCGGCGGCGGCCGGTACGGGACGCTCGGTACCCGCCAGCGGCTGATGGGCGCGCTCGCCTCCCTGTTCGATGGCGCGGGCATGCCGGTGGACACCGGCGGGATCCTCGCCGACGCCACAGCGGAAGCCGGACGTGGTCTGGCTCCCCTGACGGCGGCCGCGGCGATCGGCGGGCTGGGGGCCCGCCTGGGACTGCAAGGCGCGTACGGGCTACTGATCGGCCGTCGCCCGGACGACGAGCAGCTCGCGAGGTGGCGCAAGCCCACAGCGGACGGCGACGCACCATCCGGCGGTCCGGACGGAGGCGACGAAGGTGGCGGTCCCGCCGGTGGACTTGGCGGTCGGGGTCCGCTCCTGCCTGGCGGTCCGCCCGACCGCTACCGCAACGAGGACGGCCAGATCGCCAACCGTCGCACGGGCGAGGTGCTTCACGACCAGAACACCGACCGCACGCTGCTGGCGACGCGCGCCCACAACCGGCTCGTGCGCTACCGCGGGTACCGCATTCTCAATCGGAGCGGCCGGGCGGCGTACGGGGCCAGCTATGGTCTGCCGGGCACGGTCCGTCAGGTGCGGGAGGGCCGGTCGCGGTTCACCCAGGACGCTCGCCAGCAGCTTCAGGTCTGGGGCAACACCGTCCGCGAGGACGGCCGGGCATGGGGCGACGCCGGCCGGCATGTCGGCCGGACGATGCGGGACCATGCGGACGACCGCGGGGGTGTCGTCCCGTTCACCCGCCGCTTGTCCACTCCCGCAGTTCCTCCCGCCCCGCCTTCCCCGGCAGCCGGCCGGTCTTCCCAGCACACGCGCCGCTCCGGCCCCCTCCCGGCGCCTTCTGCCTCTCCCCGCTCGGCGCCGGTTCCGCCTCGCATGCCCGCGGCAGGCGCGGGCAGCGGGCCGACCGCCCCGCCGGTGTCGCCGACGCGGCTTCAGGGCGGAGCACCCCGGCGTCGCCCTGTACCCGGCGGGCCGGGAGCGGTCCTTCCCGGTGGCGGAAACGTGAGCGGCAGCACGCGTGACGAGGCGAGGAGGCGGTTCCAGGAGCTGCTGCGCCGGACCGCGGCCGACGCCGAGCTTCTGCGCCAGGAGCAGGAGCAGCCGCCGCAGGACGGTGAGAGCGAGTGAGGAGGGGCCGACGCCGTCTTGCGCGCTGGGGCTGTGTGGTGGGGCTGCTGTTGTTCGCCGCTGTGTGCTGCGCCGCGCCGGTGGGGAACGCGATCAGCGCGTACGTGGCGCTGAAGTCGGACGAGGACGACGGCGGGATCGCCCAGGGCGGCAGTGCCGCGGACATCCCTTCGCGGATGCTCACCGCCTACAAGACTGCGGTCCAGCAGGTCGGAAGGTACGTGCCGAAGTGCCGGGGCATGCGCTGGCCGATCCTCGCGGGGATCGCCAAGGTCGAGTCCAACCACGCCATCGGTCACAGCATCGCCGCCAACGGGGACATCCGCCCGAAGATCTACGGAGTGCTCCTCAACGGCTCGGGGCAGGGTGGTAACACCACCCCGGTCGCGGACACCGACCACGGACGCTGGGACGGCACGGCGACCGGGGAGCGAGCGGTCGGGCCGTTCCAGTTCCTGCCCTCCACCTGGGCGTCGTTCGGCAAGGACTCCAACGGCGACAAGGTCGCTGACCCGCACAACGCGGACGACGCCGCGCTCGGCGCCGCCGTCTACCTGTGCGGGGCGGGCCGCGACCTCACCCAGCGCGCTCAGCTCAGCGCCGCGATCCTGCAGTACAACCACTCCAGCGAGTACGTCGCGACGGTGCTGGGGTGGATCGATCAGTACACCGCGGCCGCCGAGGACCCGGACCTGACGAACGTCACCGGGAAGGTCCGCACCGTCATCGAGGCGGCGCTCTCCCAGCGCGGTGTCCCCTACTCGTGGGGCGGCGGCAGCGCGAAGGGCCCCTCGTACGGGATCTGCTGCTCCCCCAGCGGGAAGAGCGGCACCACCATCAAGGGCTTCGACTGCTCGGGGCTGACCCTGTACGCCTACGCCCAGGCCAGCGTTCAGCTGCCGCGGACCGCGGCCGCGCAAGCCGGTGCCGGCCAGCGCATCCCCGCCAGCCTCGGCACCAGTGCCCTCAAACCGGGCGACCTCGTCTTCTACGCCTACGCCCCCGGCCGCGATTCCACGATCTACCACGTCGGGATCTACGCCGGCAGCGGTCAAATGATCAACGCCGCCCGCCCCGGCACCGTCGTACGGCTGGACTCGATCAACACCATGTCCGGCTTCGCGGGGGGAGCGCGACTGCTGTGACCACCACCCCACGCTCACCGCGTCTGCTGTTGCTGAGCACCGTCGTGCTCGCCATCGTCGGCGTCGCCCTGCTGGGCATGCCGCACGATCAAGAGCCACCGGCCCCGGCGCCATCGCCGACCGCGAGCACGAACCCTGATCCGTCCCCTGCGGCCAGTAGACATCCCGCAGGAGGGACGACCATCAGCACGGCTTCCTCCACGGCGTCCGCCGCATCGACTCCGTCGGTCCTCGCGTCGGCTCTGCCGCCGCATGGCGAGGGCGTGCCCGGCGACCGGGCCATCCAGCGGTCGCTGGAGGCGGCCTGGCCGGCCGACCTTCCTGCCGCCGACGAGCGGGAGTTGCTCACCGCTGGTCGCGCGCTGCTGCACGCGGACGCCACCGGCATCGGCCGCGCGAAGTGGCCCACAGTCTTTCCCGACGCAGGTCAGGAGGTGGCCCCAGCGTTCGCGACCGCCCGCTTCCGCATCCAGGCCGCAATCGCCCGCCGCGACGACAGTCCCAACAAGGCGGTGGTCCATCTGGTGTGGGCCGGCATGGACCGCGGCGGCACTTTCACGGATCTGCGCATCACCGACTGGCACTTCACCCGCACCACTTCGAAAAAGGGAGCATCAACGTGGACTCCGCAGCCCCGTACCTGACAGACCGGGCCGATGACACGGCTGCTGGTCAGGTACTCGGCCTGGTCACCAGCCTGGTCGACGCCGCTGACTGGCTCTACGACCACTGGTACCTACTCGCCCTGCTCATCGCCGTGGGCTGGGGCGTGGGCGAGTGGGTGGTACGCCGTCTCGCGGCCAAGGCTTCGGCCGAGCGGATGGCCCTGGAGCTCGTCTCCAACCGGCACTTTGACCCGAGCCTGGAGGAGATCTTCAGGCGCGGTGTTCAGCTCGCCCGCGCGTCCACGGCCATGCCGTGGTGGGCGCCCCGCAGGGCGAAGACCGTGCAGATACGGCTGCGCGCGGACGGCAGTGCGCCGTTGCGCTACCGCGTCGAGGGACCGGCGGGCGGGGAGCGGCTGCTGTCCATCACTCCGTTCGGACCGGACATCACCGTCAACCGGGGCCGGCCGATCGTCGACGAGCCGCGGAAGCACACCGTGCGCGCTGAGTTCATCCTGCGCGGCAAGCTCATTTCCCCGCTGCGAGTGGTGCCGCTCAACCCCGACCCGCTCCAGCCGCTGGTCGACGCGGTGGCCGATCTCCGCGCCGAGCTCGGCGATCTCGCTGAGATCCGGCTCGACATCCAGCGCGCCCCGAAGTGGGCACTGCGGGCGCGCCGCCTGCAGCTGATGAGCGCCGCGCGGCGGAGCGAACGTCGGGAGTCCCAGCGGGCCGCGCGCTGGCTGCGGCAGGACGCCAGCGGGATCGAGGACTCCCTGGGCTTCCAGCTGCAGCAGCTCCTCAGTGACAACCCCGGCTCGGGCAACAGCCGGCGGCTGGTGATGCCGCCGGTGCCGCGCCGGGTGGATCCGGCTGAGGCGCTGGGCAAGCTGGCCGAGGACGACCACCTCGTCAGGGTGCAACTGCTGGTGATGTGCGCGTCGAACACCGAGGGCCGCGCCGAGGCGCGGCTCGCCCAGCTCCAGGCCGCGTTCGATGTGTTCGGCGGCCGCTCCCGGTGGGCCATGCGCGGCTTGAGGCTGGGCCCGTGGCGGATCGGCGCCGACCACTGGCCCACCCGGCACGGCTTCGAACGCCGCTGGACTCTGGGGCACTGCCAGCCACCCCGCGCGAACTGGGTCCGCCTGGACGAGCTGACCGGGCTGCTCAAACCCCCCACCACGAACTGCCGCCTGCCGGTGCTCGCCGGGGACCTGCCGACCTTCGCCTTCGGCGAGAGCGAGTTGCTGCTGCAGGGCGTCTATCGGGGCCCGGACGGCCGGGAGCGGCTGGTCGCCACTTACGCCGAGGAAACCCTGTTCGAGGTCGGGGTCGGCAAGGCCGGCGGCGGCAAGACCGAACGCGCCCTGGCGCAGGCGATCGGCTGGGCACACGCGGGTGGCGGGCTGGTCTTCGTCGACCCGCACCGCGACTCCTGGCCGCGGGCCACCCCCTTCCTGGCGCATGACACCCTGATGCCACGGATCGCACTGATCGACCTCAACGGTCTCGGCCCCAACCCGCGGGTGAGCTCGTGGAATCCGCTCGGTATGCACCAGGGCCAGACGGCGCACGAGGTCGTCGAGGCGATCGCCGACGCCTACGCCTCCGCACTGGCCTGGGACGACGCGACCGCACCGCGCGCGCTGACCATCCTCACCGCCGCGCTCACGGTCCTGGTCGCCGTCAACGAGGCGGCCTGCCAGGCCGGCCAGCCCGAAGACCAGGCCACGATCTTCCACGTACGGGCCCTGCTCACCGACACCGCGTTCCGCAAGGCAGCTCTCGCCACCGTGGCGGGCCGCCTGGACGAGGAGACCCGCTCCTGGTGGCAGGGAGTGTTCCCGACCCTGCCGCCCGAGGCATTCGCTGTGGTCCTCAACCCGATCGCCCGGCTGGCCGCGAACCCGGTCACCCGCGCGTTCCTCGGCCAGCCGGTCGGCGTCTACAACATCCGCGCGGCGATGGACTCCAAGATGATCGTGTGGGTGTGCCCGGGAGGCAACGGGCCCACCGACCGCCTCTTGACCGCGCTGCTCGCCCGCGATCTGCTGCGGGCCGCCCGCTCCCGGAGAGACACGCCCGAGGACAAGCGGGTGGCGTTCCGCCCGTACTTCGACGAGCTGATCACTCTGACCGGGGCGGCACCGGAGACCATCGCCGCGATGTTCGAGGATCTGCGCAAGTACCGGTGCCACATCCACGGCATGACCCAGCTGCTGGCCCGCCTGCCGGCCGCGGTGCGGCTGTCTCTGGTGCAGAACGCGTCCACGCTGGCCACCACCGCCGGGTCGAAATCGGCAGTGGCACCGATCACCGCGGAGTGGGGCGATGACCCCAGCCCCGACCGGGTCGCCACCATGGACCGATTCGAGCACTACATCTCCATGAACGTGCGCGGACGGCGCATCGGGCCCATCCAGCTGCGCGGTCCCCATCTCGACGATGTCTTCGCCGCCCAGGCCCGCCCGCGGGAGGTGCCCGCGCTGGAGCGGGCCGCCCAGGCGAACGCCGGAGCGCTCCCGCTGGACCAGCTCACAGACCGCGCCGCGAAGCAGCTCGGCCGCGTCGCCGCCTTCCTCGCCGCGCACTCCCCTGCCGGCGCCGCCGCAGTCCACCTGTCGAAGGAAGAAAACGAATGGAACTGACCACTGTCCAGCCGAAGCAACAGACGCCAGTGGGCTTCACCCCCAGCCCGGTGGAACCCCTCGCGCATCAGCTCCTGGCCACCCTCGCCCAGCACCGCATGGCCTCCACCGGCCAGCTCCACGTCCTGCTGCGGCCGGACCGCTCCCGCCAGACGGTCTCGGAGCGTCTGAACGATCTGCTCGACGAGCGCCTGGTCGACTTCGCCGTGCTGCCCCAGTCCCATCGCACCCGGGTCTGGTACCTCACGCCGAAGGGCGCCCGCCTCACTCGGGACTGGCCCGCTCTGCGGGGCCGCCCCCCGTATCCGATCACCACGGCGACGGCCGCCTCGCTGAAGACCCCCCACACCCTGACCGTCCTGCGTACGCACCTGGCATTCGTCGCCGATGCCCGCCGCCGCGGCGACGAGCACGGGCCCCTGGACTGGACCCCCGAGGTGTTCCACGCGATCGGCGACGGAGAGAAGGTCGTCGCCGACGCAGTCATGCACTACACCCTCATCGACGACCAGCAGCGGCGGAAACTGCGGGCGTTCGTCGAGGTCGACCGCGCCACCATGGGAGCCGAGCGGCTGGCCGCGAAACTGATCGAATACGCCCGGCTGTGGACGTACGAGCCGCAGCCCGTCGGCCGGCGCCGGCAGGCGGGCGGCCCCGGATGGCTGCGCTGGTACCCGGTGTTCCCCCGCGTTCTGTTCGTGCTGACCGGTGCAGGGCGTGAGGCGATGAACAACCGGATCAGCGACCTCAAGGCCATGGTCGCCCACCATCCGCTCGTGGCCGAGATGGCCCACGAAGTGCCGCTGGGCACGGCTGTCCTCGAAGACGTCGAAGAGCGCGGGGCCACCGATGACGTGTGGGTGCCGCTGCGTGGCGGCAAGCCCCGTCCGTGGACCGAGCTGTGACGCCTCGTTGGCCGGGGCCCGAATGTCGCAGCCTTGCAACTGCCTCACAAACCCCCTTGAGATTTGCTCGCGCGAACATCTAATTTACTACTGCACAACGAGGCTGGCTCTCGGAAAGTCCCGGCTGTGCACTGACGTTAGGGACTTCACATGTCGCACCCTGCTGGCCAGGTTCGCACCATGGGAACGGTCGTCCAAGCCGGATGGCCCACCCGGACGCGGGACATCTCGTACCTCGGGACCGCGTGCGTGGTCCACGGGATCGGCGACTTCGACCTCGCCGACCTGGGCGCGGTGCGCGACCGCTTCCCCGGACGGCACGTCACCCTCGACGGCGACGTCATCACCGTGTGGCCACAGGCTGGGCAACTGTGAAACACGCCTCCCCCGCCCCGCCCACGCCGCCCAGCGCGAGCCCTCCGCCGCCATGACCGGCCCCCGCCCCCCTCACCGAAAGGAAGCAGAGCTATGACCAGTTGGGACACCGCAACATTCGGCCCGGCGAACGCGCCTTGATGATGTACGGGCGCGACGAGCGAAGCCACAGAACTACAAATCGACGCCCTGTTCCGAAAGTGACCGGGTACGCCCTGAGTTGCGCACGTCAATTCAAATATGACACTGGGAAGTTGACTGGCATATGCGTAACCTTGTGATCACGCAAACGGATCACCGCAGCTGGACCAGGCCGCGGTTCTGGGCAGCCGCATGCCGGAGGCCGGGGGCAGCGGTCTACCGCACCGCGTCGTACGGGGAGACCACGTGACAGCTATGAACCGCTCCAAGGGGCGCGGGAGCGCCGCTGTTCACACCCGGAAGTACGCAACCGTGCTGCTCCTCACCTGCAGCGTGGTGGCTATGTCCGGTTGTAGCGGCGGTGACTCGGACACATCGTCCAAACCCAGCTCCAGCCCATCGGCCGCCTCGCCGTCCGCGGCTTCCACCGCCGGATCCCAGGACGCCGCCGTCCTCGCGGCCTATACCAGTTCCTGGGCCGCGCAGACCGAGGCCTACAGCAAGGCCTCCTCGGCCGGCACCGACCTGAAGAAGAACACCACCTTCAAGGCCCTGTCCGACATAGAGAGCGACCTCTCGGCGATGCGGACGGCCGGACAGGTGACCACCGGGAAACCGGTGATCCATCCGAAGGTTATCAAGGTGACCTCAGCCAAGATCCCGGTAGCCACCGTCGCAGACTGCGTCGACACCACGCACTGGACGTTGATCGACGAGGCCACGAAGAAGAAGGTCCCGCTGCCAACGACGCGGCTCACCAAATACGTCAGCACCGCAACGCTTGAAAAGTGGGGAACGAAGTGGATGGTCACGAAGTTAACCGCTCAAGATCAAACCTGCTGACTCGGCGTCTGGTCTTATGCATCGGCGCCCTCGTCCTCGCATCTGCCGGCATCGCGCACGCCGACGGCGACCCGGACGTGGGCGCGGGAAAGTGCCACGTCATCAAGTTCTGCGTCGGCGTCGGTGTCGGCGACGGGACGGGTGGTAGCGACGGGCAAGCGGGCGGTACCGGGAACGGTAGCAGCGGCGACAGCAAGGTGCAGTGCAAGTACACCAAGGTCGATCCGAAACCTCCTGCCGACCACCCGGCCTGGAACGGAGCCGACCCCAAGATGCACGACCTGTACTTCAAGGAGTGCATCGACAGCGGAGGGGGCATCGACGACGGCTGGGTTGTCGTGCCCACCGGGCAGGACCCTGCCCCGCAGGTCGACCCTCGGGAGTTGGCGCAGCGTGCTGTTGACTCCATGACCCTGCTCGGCCCGGACATCGCTAGCCCCCGAGCTGCCGGAACGTACACCGTGGGCGTCCCGATGTGGATGTGGGTCAACCAGAGCGCCATGACCTACGGGCCGAACACCGCCTCGGCCACCGCGGGCGGGATCACCGTCACCGCAACTGCGAAGGTGTCGAGGATCGTATGGTCGATGGGCGACAGCACCTCTGTGACCTGCAACGGCCCCGGCACCCCCTACACGTCATCCGAGGGCATGGCCCAGTCGCCGACCTGTGGACACGTGTATTCCAAGGCCTCGGCTGCAGTCGGCAAGTTCCCGGTGACAGCGACCTCGACGTGGACGATCAACTGGCAGGGCGGCGGACAGGCCGGCCAGCTCACTGAGGTACGGCAGACCAATGTGCAGGTGGCAGTCGGTGAAGTTCAGGTCGTCAGGTAACGCCGCCGGAAGGACAGAACGGTGAGCAAGACCCAAGAACGTGTGGACACAGCCGGCCCGAACGGAGCCCCCCGGCAAGGACGCGTGGCCGGGCCCGTGGCGCCTCCCCGGGTGTCAGCGCGCAGGCGACGGCCCGGTGTCATCGCCCTGTCGCTGGCACTGATCGCCGCCGGAGGCGCCGGAGTTGCCGTCCTGCTGCTCCAGGTCGGCGACCGCACCGACGTCGTGACCGTAGTCCGGGACGTCCAGGTCGGACAGGTGCTGACCGAGGACGACCTGGGCAAGGCGTCCGTGGCGCTGGACCCGGCGGTCAAGGCGGTGCGCGCCGGCAACCTGAAGTCGGTGGTGGGCAAGCGGGCCGCCGTGGAGCTCAAGCCCGGCTCTCTGTTGGCGCCTTCGCAGGTGACGAAGGATTCGCTGGTGAAGGCGGGTGAGCAGTTGGTGCCGATCGGTCTGGAGCCCAAGGAGATCCCGGCCACCGCGCTGGTGCCGGGCCAGAAGGTACAGCTCGTGCACGTCCCGGCTCAGGGGGCGACGGACACCGGCAACGGCTCGGATGCTGCGCCGCAGACGATCAACGGTCGGGTCGTGAAGGCGTCCGGTGCCGCTCCCGGTACGGGCATCGTGGTCGTCGACGTGGCCACGGCCGCCGCTGAGGGCCCCACGGCCGCCGCGTGGGAGTCGGCCGGCACTCTGCGCCTGGTCCTCGCGGCTCCGGACGGCAGCTGATGGCTGTGATCGCGCTTGCCGGGTGCAGCGGGGCACCTGGTGTGACCACGAGTGCCCTCGCTCTGCTGCTGTCGTGGCCGCTGGAGGCGGAGCGGCGGATGATCCTGGCCGAGTGTGATCCGGACGGTGGCGCCGTGCTGCACGGCCTGCTGCAGGGCACGCTCGGCGATCGGTATGGTCTGCGCAACCTCAGCGTTGCCGCGCGCAAGAACGAGTTCGGCGAGGCTTTCTGGCGGCAGCTGATCGACCTGGGCAGCGATGACGGGAAGCGGGAGTCCCCGCATGACCGGCTGTTGCTGCCCGGGCTCACCGATCCGGCGCAGTCGGCGAGCCTGGGTCAGGTGTGGAAGATGCTGGCGCAGATGTTCCGCGGTATCGAGGCGGACCATGGTCACGACGTCCTGATCGACCTCGGCCGGCGCGGAGCGTACGGACCGTCGGGGGTGCTGGCGGAGCAGGCCGATACGACGTTCGTGGTGGTCCGCAACACCCTGCGCTGTCTGCAGGCGGCGGAGAGCCGGGTGCGTGCGCTGGAGGAACGCGTCGGCGACGTCGGCGTGCTGATGATCAGCGAAGGTCCGTATCCCGCGGGCGAAGTGCAGCGCGTGCTGCAGGTGCCCGTGGTGGCCACATTGCCGTACGCGCCGAAGGAGGCCCGGGTGCTGTCCGACGGCGTGGAACAGCCGCGCCATTTCACCAGGTCGCCGCTGATGAAGGCCGCTCGCGCCGGCAGTACCGCGCTGGTCCAGCGGGCCGCGCTGCGCCGGGCCCGTCTCGATCCGCGCGGCCCGCACGCCGCAGACGAAGAGGTGACCCGTGCACGCTAGGCCCCTGCACCCCGACCCGACGGTGGCACCACTGCCCCAGGCCAACGGCACGCCCGCGCCTGCCGGTGCCGCTTCAAGCACCCGCGTCCTCGGGACGGGGGCGCCGCAGGTCACCGTCGACCACCGGGTGGCCCGTGAGATCGCGTCCCAGGTCGCCAAGCAGCGGGAAGAGCTCCTGAAGTCCCAGCCCGGGATGGACCGGGCCAGTGAAGAGCAGCGCTGCCTGAACTGGATCGCCGAGGCCGTCGCGCTGTGGTCGGACGCCGCGGCGATGACGCCGCAGCAGGACGAGGCCCTGCGCCGCGCCGTGTACGACCTGCTGTTTCGGGCCGGCCGGCTCCAGCCGTATCTGGACGATGACCGGGTCGAGGACATCATCATCCAGGGGCCGCGCGAGGTGTGGCTCGACTTCGGTGACGGCGAACGCCGCCAGGTCCCTGCGATCGCCGACTCCGAAGAGGAACTCCTGGAATTGTTGCGGGAGTTGGCCAGGGGTTCCGGGCACAGCGAGCGCACCATTTCCACCGCGAGCCCCACCCTCGCGCTGTCCTTGCCGGACGGCTCCCGTCTCCAGGCCATCACCGGACTCGGGCCGATGACCTACGCGGTCATCCGCCGGCACCGGGTCTCGCACGCGGATCTCGACGACCTGGTCCGGCTCGGCACGATCGACCCGATCCTGCGGGAGTTCCTCGGCGCGGCCGTCCGCGCCGAGAAGAACATCATGATCGCGGGCAAGCAGAAGGCCGGGAAGACCACCCTGCTGCGGGCGATGCTCAAGGAGTTCGACCCGGAGACGCGGTTCGCGACCATCCAGACCGAGGACGAGCTGTTCGCCCACGCCAACGGCTACCACCGGCAGGTCGTGTCCCTGGTGGGCCGCGAGTCCAACGGGGAGAAGGACGCCACCGGCCGCGGCGCCGGCGAGGTCACGCTGCTGGACCTGATGCATCCGGCGCTGCGGATGTCGCTGGAGCGGATCGTGGTCGGCGAGGTCCGCGGCCCTGAGGTCGTCGCGATGATGCAGGCTTTGACGAACGGGTCGGGCGGCAACCTGTGCACGATCCACGCGCGTCGCCCGGACATCATCTTCGACCGGATCGCCGAGCTGTATGCGCTTGCCCAGGAGAATCTCTCCGAGCAGCTCGCCTACCGGCAGACCGCCAACGGCCTCGACATGATCGTGTACGTCGACATGACCGATGAGACGCAGATCGGCGGCCGCCGTCACCGCTACGTCTCCCACGTCCTGGAGCTCACCGGGATCGGCGAGAACGGCCGGCCCGCCACCAACTCGGTCTTCTCCCCCGGCCATGAGTGGGGGGAGCTGCGGGCGGTGCCCCGCATGGACCCGGGATGTATCGATGACCTGCGGCGCGTCGGCTTCGACTCGTCGCTGCTCCAGCAGCCGTACGGAGCCTGGCCGGCACCGCTGCCGCTGAAGGTGGGGGTGAGCCGATGATCCTGCTGTTCGCACTGCTCAGCGGCATGGCCGTGGTCGGCGGGCTGATCGGCGTCATCGCGGGTCTCGTGGGCACCACGGCGCCGCGCCCAGCCCTGCTGCGCCGGCGCTGGCGGGCGGCCCTGCACGGGTCGCAGCCGCAGAGCGAGGACGCCCGGCTGCGCCGGCGGGCCCTCGTCGTCGCGGCTGTCGTGGTCTTCGTGGTCGTGTGGCTCGTCTCGGGGAACTTCGTCGGCGGTGCCCTGCTCGGCGCGGCCGTCGTCGGGGTGCCGTGGCTGATCACGCCCGCGCAGATGGCCAAGGAGCGGATCGGGCAGTTGGAGGGCCTGAGCGAGTGGACGCAGCGGCTGGCCGGTCTGCTGCGCCTCGGTATGGGCCTGGAGCAGGCGATGATCACCAGCCGTCAGGGGGCACCGGACGCGCTGGCCCCGCAGATCGTCACCCTGTCCGACCGGCTGCGTCTGGGATGGCGCCCCGAGGGGGCGCTGCGTGCGTTCGCCGGCGAACTGGACGACGTCACCGCGGACAAGGTGGCCGCCGCGCTCATCCTGGCGGTGGGCGACCGCGGCCCGGGGCTGGCTCAGGCGCTGGAAGACCTGTCGAACACGGTGCGCGAGGAGGTCGCCAGGAAACGCGCCATCGAGGCCGACCGGGCCAAACCACGGACGACGGTGCGGTGGATGACCATCATCACCGTCGCAGTGGTGGTCGCGGGCTTCTTCGTGCCCAGCTACACGAAGCCGTACTCCACGCTCCTCGGCCAGCTCGTGCTGGCCTTCCTGACGGCCGCCTTCGTCGGCGTGCTCGCCCTGATGCGGCAGCTGGGCCACTTCCGCCGCATCCCCCGCTTCCTGGTCACCGACCCGGCCAGCGCCGTCCGGCTGCCCGCCCCCTCCCCCGAGCCGGACCTGCCGATCGCCGCCCGGGAGCCGGAAGGAGCCACCCCGTGAACCTGATCCCCGTTGTCCTCACCGGCGGCACGGTCGGCGCCGGCGTCGCGCTGCTGATCCGGGAACTCCTGCAGCCGCAGCCCGCGTTGGGCCCGGCTCTCAAGCGGAGCGCTCCGGCGACGCTGACGATGCCCGAGCCGGAACTGGACCGCGAAGAGGTGTGGGGGCGGTGGCTGCTGGCCCGCCTCGAACGTCTGCCGGGCGTACGCATCCCGGCCACCGACTTGGCCTTGCTGGGGCAGTGGCCGGGCCAGTTCATGCTCAAGAAGACCGCGCTCGCCGCCCTGGGCCTGCTCTGCCCGGTGATCGCGACGATTCCGTGGATCATCGCGGGCGTGGGACTGCCGTTCTACGTGCCCGGCGTCGTCGGACTCGTCCTCGCGGGTCTGCTGTTCATCACCCCGGATCTGTCCGTGCGGGACCAGGCCAAGCGGGCGAGGGAGGAGTTCGCGCACGCGCTGTCCGCCTACCTCGACCTGGTCGCGCTCAAGCGGGCCGCCGACGCCGGGCCTGCCGAGGCGCTGGAGAAGGCCGCCGCGGTCGGCGAGGGCTGGCCTTTCCTGTATCTGCGGGGCGCGCTGCGCCGGGCCCGGCTGGAGAAGATCCCGCCCTACCAGGCGCTCACCGAGCTGGCCGCCGAGTACCGCTTGCCCGTCCTGGACGACGTCGCCGACATCATGCGCGGCAGCGCTACCGACGGCGCCGCCGTCTACAAGGCGCTGCGGGCCCGGACCGCCGCCCTCAACGCCGAACTCCTCGCTGACCAGGCCGCCGAGGCGAATGCGGCCAGCGAAAAGATGACCGCTCCGGGGGCCCTCCTGGCCGTCCTGGTGATGCTGCTGATGGCCTTCCCCGCGGTGATCCGCATGCTGACCGTCTGACACCCACCCGACTCGTTCAACGCTTAAGAGAGGTACCGGAACATGAAGGACACCGCAGCCCGCACCCGCCGTGCTGTGTGGGCACGCGCCAACAGTGCGGTCCTCAGCGTGACCACGCGCCTCAAGGAGGGCCTGGAGGAGGCCGCCCGCCGGCCGGACCGTGGCGACATCTCCACCACGACCGTCATCATCTGGGTGGCCGCCGTCACCGGCGCCGTCCTGATCGCCGGGACCATCGCCGTGGTCATCGCCAAGTACAACGGCAAGCTCAGCGGCCTGTGATGAAACCACCCACGCGGCTGACGCACTGGTGGCAGGGGCGTCGGTGGCGCGAGGACCGTGGGGACACGTCCATCCAGATGGCGATCGTGTTCCCGTTCGTGCTGCTCGCCACCATCGCCGTCATCCAGGCCTCCATGTGGTACTACGCCCGGCAGATCGCCCTGACGGCCGCCCGCGAGGGCCTGACCGCCGCGCGTGCCTACCAGGCGGGCCCCGCCGACGGCGCGGCCCAGGCGCGGAGCGTGCTGGGGCGCACCGCGGGGGACAGCCTGAGCGGCTACAGCGTCGCCGCGAGCACTACCGGGCAGCGGGTGCGCGTCCAGGTGTCCGGCACGGCCCTGTCGATGATCCCGGGTGTTCCGGGGCTCACGATCACGCAGTCGGCGTCCGGCCCTGTGGAGCGCTGGACCGTCCCCGGGGGGTGAAGCACGTGCGATCAGTGGCCCGCCTGGCACGCAGACTGCGCAGCGACGAGGGCAGTGCCGCCATCGAAGCGGCGATCGTCCTCCCGGCATTGATCATGTTCCTGTGTATGGCCCTCGCGGGCGGCAGGATCGTCACCTCTGGTGCGAAGATCGACGCTGCGGCCGAGGACGCGGCGCGGGAGGCGTCCATCCACCGCACCGCCGGCGCCGCCCAGAGTGCCGCCCGGGCGGCGGCTGCCGAGTCCCTCAACGATCAGGGCATCACGTGCGCGTCGACCCGGGTCAGCATCAGCACGAGTGGTCTCAGCGTGCCGGTGGGGCAGGTCGGCACGGTCACCGCGACCGTGGTCTGCACGGTCGATCTGTCCGACCTCCTGCTTCCCGGCGTGCCCGGATCCAAGACGCTGACGTCGACGGCGACCTCGGTGGTGGACCAGTACCGGCAGCGGGGTGACTGATGGTCATGATCTTCCGTCAACTCGGGCTGCGCCGGGCGCGGCTGGACGACCGGGGCGGTGTCACCGTTTTTGTCGCCATCTGCGTCGTCGCTCTGATCGGGATCATCGGCGTCGCCGTCGACGGCGGCAGCACGATGCGTGCCACCGAACGCGCCGACTACATCGCCGGCGAAGCCGCCCGGGCCGGCGGGCAGGCCATCGATCCCGCCGACGCGATCAGCGGGAAAGCGATCGTCGTCGACCCCCAGGCCGCTTCCGCCGCAGCCCAGTCCTACCTGCGCTCGGCCGGCGCCACCGGCACGGTCAGCGTCTCCGGCGACGGCAAGACCCTCACGGTCACGGTCACCGGCTCGTACGCCACCGCCTTCCTGTCGGCGGTCGGGATCGGCTCGTTGCCGGTGACCGGCCACGGCACGGCGACCCTCCTGCACGGCGTCACCGCTCCCGAAGGAAACTGATGCGCACCACCCCCTCCCCCGCCGCCGCGGCGAGCCGCACCCTGGCCCGGGTACTCAAGGCCGTCCTGAGCCTGCTGGTGCTGGCCTGCGCACTCGCCGGACTGCCACTGCTGCTCGCCTGGGTCACCCCCATCCTCTGGACGGCCGCCCACGACGACGTCACACACCTCCTTGACCGGCAGGACACCGGCGCGGCGTTCCTGCTGCTGCTCGTCGCGGTGGGCTGGATCGGGTGGGCGCAGTTCACGTTCTGCGCCGTCGGCGAGCTGGCCGCTCAGCTGCGCGGCCTAACCTGGCACGCCCCGCGCGGTCTGGGCGCCTGTCAGCGCGCGGCCGCCCTGCTGATCGGCAGCATCCTCGTTCTGCTGCCCGCCAGTTCGGCCCTCGCCTCGCCCGCCCAGGCCGCGCCGGCCACCTCCGCAGCCCGCGTTCCCGGCCAGACAGCCCACGCTTCACTGGCCGCTCAGGCCGAGCAGGCCTCACCGTCCAGCGCGGGGGCGTCGGCGTCGCGACCGGTGTACACGGTGCGCGAGACCCGGCCCGCGCAGAGCCTGTGGGGCATCGCCGAGCACGAGCTGGGCAACGGCGAGCGGTGGCGGGAGATCGCCGACCTCAACGAGGGCCACACCATGGCCGACGGCACAATCTTCCGCGCGAACAGCTTTCTCCAGCCCGGCTGGCAGCTTCAGATGCCCGACGCCGCGGGGACCGCGCCAGGGGTACGCACCCAGTTCGGTGGGGAGTCCGCGGCCGCCGGCGAGGGGAACGCGCACATGGTCACCGTCCACCCGGGCGACTACCTCTCGAAGATCGCGAAGGAGGAACTCGGCGACGGCAGCGCATGGCAGGAGCTGTTCGACGCCAGCAAGGACAGGCCGCAGCCGCACGGCCTCCCCAAGATCACCGACCCGGACATGATCTATCCGGGGCAGCAGGTCACCGTGCCCGATGCTCGGCCCGACCGGACCGAGCCGCGCCGGGACACGCCCCGTGACACAGGCCCCGGCGAGGGAAACGGCAGCCACAGCCGGGAGACCGCTCCCCCGCCCGCCCAGCAGCCAGGCAGCGAGCAGACGCCGAGCAGCGCGGGCGAGCAGACTCCCGCGCCGAGCCATACCACCGCTTCGGAGCCGTCGGCTCCCAGCGTGCCGAGCAGCCGGCCTGCCCAGCAGCCCGGGCAGGATCAGGGCTCTCCCCCGGAGGCGGCGACCGCGACGCCGCAGCCCAGCACCGGCGCCTCCGGGCCCGCCTCGCCGCCGGCGTCGGCGTCGGGCTCTGCGTCCTCCTCCCCCACGGTCGCGCCGTCGCCGGTGTCGGCACCGGCCGACGGCCCGCTGGACTTGCGCACCGTTCTGGGTGCCGGTGCTCTCCTGGCCGCCGCCATCACCGGTGCGCTCGCCCTGCGGCGCACGCTGCAGCGCCGCCGCCGCCGGCCCGGCGAGAGGATCGCGATCGCCTCGCAGACGTCTCCCGCCGAGGCCACCTTGGCGGCGGCCGCCGAACCGGGCGCAGCCGCCCGGCTGGACGTCGCGCTGCGGACACTCGCCCACCACCTCCCCTCGGACCAGGCCGCGGTCCTGCCTGCGCTGCGGGCCGCGCGGATCGGCACGCGGAGCGTCGAGGTCCTGCCCGAGGACGTGGCCCAGGAGCCGCCGGCGCCCTTCGTGTCCGGGGAAGGCGGCTGGTGGGTTCTGGGCGCCGGCGCCGTCCTCCTGGACGAGGACGCCGCCCGTGACATACCGGCCCCCTACCCGGCACTGGTCACGATCGGCAGCACGCGGGCGGGTGACCTGCTGCTCCTCAACCTCGCCCGAGTGCCCGCCCTGCTACTGGACGGCAACCCGCTCCACATCACCGAGGTATGCACCTCACTCGCCCTGGAACTCGCCATGAACCCGTGGGCCGGCGACGTCGAAATCGTCACCGTCGGGTTCGGCCAGGACCTGCCGCAGTTACTGCCCACCGCACGCATCGCCCACATGCGACAGGCCACGCACGCACTCCGCGACATGAGCGAACGCCTCCTGGAAGCACACCAGATGCCCGAGACCAGCCATCAGCCCTACCTGCTGCTGTCCGCGTCACCTCTGGACTCGGACACGGCCTGGCAGTTCGCCGACCTCATCGACAAGTCCCGCACAGTACCTGTCACCCTCATCGCACCGGCGAGCACGGCGGCCGCGCACTTCCCCGACGCGGACATCCTCAACGCCTCGGTCAGCGAACCCCAGCATCTCCATTCCGCCGGCACCGACATCACCGTGCAGCGCCTCGAGCACGCCTCATACCTTCAGATCACCACAGCGCTACACGTATCCGCGCAGCCGGCACACCCGGCCCAGGGCCCCTGGCAGGACGTCCCGGACGAGGCCGGCACGGTGCAGCCACTCCAACCTGCGGCAGCCGCCGACCCCGAGACAAGCGCACCTGCCCCCGCAGCGTCAGCAGCAGACGTGAGCGGCGCAGTCTTCCCTGCCCTGCTCGCCGCCACCACCGATCCGTCAGGACTGCGTCTCCTGCCCACCACCGCGCCGGCACCGCAGGCCGAGAAGGAGCACCTTCCGTCCCCCGCAGCGCCGGCGGCACCGCGCGCCGAGAGCCACGAGGACACCGAAGACGACGCGGACACCGCTGTCCCAGACGGCGCACCATCCAGCGAGGCAGAGTGCGAGGCGCATGATCTGCACGCCCCGGAAATCAGAGTGCTCGGTCCCCTCGAAGTGACCGGTGTGGACAACACCGGCCACGGCCCGCGCATGGCCCAGCTCGCCGCCCTGCTCTACTTCCGGCCGGGCCGCAGCGCAGACGTCCTGTGCTACGACATGGATCCCGCAAGCCCCTGGTCGACAAGCACCCTCAACGCACGGATACAGGGCCTGCGCCGCTCCCTGGGCAACGACCCGGCCGGCAACCCCTACGTGCCACGCCGCAGCTCCGGACAGGACCCCTACCGGCTCGCCCCCGCAGTGCGCTGCGACTGGACACGCTTCCAGCAGCTCGCCGAACACGCTCTGCCACTGGGCCCCTCCGGACTCACCGATCTGGAGAAAGCACTCACCCTGGTCCGCGGCCGCCCCTTCGGAGGCAAACCCCTCCCCTGGGCCGAACCACACCTGCAGGACATGGTCACCCGCATCATCGACGTGGCACACACCGTCGCCACCCACCGCACACCCGCCGGCCCCCACCACAACCTGACCGCGGCCCGGCAGGCCATCGCGACCGGCCTCGACGCCGACGACACAGCAGAACTCCTCTACCGCGACTGGCTCCGCATCGAACACACAGCCGGAAACCGGCAAGGACTCCACACCGCCATCACCCGCATCCAGCAAATCAACCACGCACTGGACTGCTCACTCGAAAACGAAACCTCACAGCTCATCCACCACCTCCTCAACAACCCAGCACCACACACCAGCACCCTCAAGGCCGGCCAGCCGTGAGGCGCGACAGCCCGCCAGCAAAACTCACCACAGCCCACCGCGTCCTCATCGGCGTCGTCATAACCGGCACGATGACCATCGCCGGCATCGGCTTCACCGGCTCCTACACAGCCATCCACCAACTCGCCACCGACAAAGGCTTCGGAAACTTCGCCTACCTGTTCCCGATCGGCATCGACGCGGGCATCTGCGTCCTGCTCGCCCTGGACCTGCTGCTGACCTGGATCCGCATCCCCCTCCCCCTGCTACGGCCAACAGCCTGGCTGCTGACCACCGCGACGATCACCTTCAACGCCGCGGCGGCCTGGCCGGACCCGCTGGGCGTGGGCATGCACGCGGTCATCCCGATCCTGTTCGTGGTGGCGGTCGAGGCCGCCCGGCACGCGATCGGCCGGATCGCGGACATCACGGCGGACAAGCACATGGAGGGGGTGCGCCTGACCCGGTGGCTGCTCTCCCCGGTGCCGACCTTCCTGCTGTGGCGCCGCATGAAGCTGTGGGAGCTACGCTCCTACGACCAGGTCATCAAGCTGGAGCAGGAACGCCTCGTCTACCAGGCAAGACTCCGCTCCCGCTACGGCCGCGCCTGGCGCAGGAAGGCTCCGGTGGAGTCCCTGATGCCGCTGCGGCTGGCCAAGTACGGCGTCCCCCTGGCCGACACGGCCCCGGACGGCCTGGCAGCGGCAGGCATCACACCAGCGGAAACCTCCGCTCCTTCCCGCGGCTCAACTACGGGCAGCCGTGCCACAGGAACGACACAAGCGGACCATGGAGGCACTTCCCAGACCGCTCAGACACTGCAGAAGACACCTGCCACCGACCAGCAACCCGAACCGGCCGCCGCCTGCAGCCCTGAGCTGACCGCTGAGGGGCCACGCAGTTTCCGGACAGGCACCCAATAGGGTTGTCCTGAACAAGGAAACGAGGAAGAAGTGGCGCCACCTAGTAAGTACTCGCCG
>NZ_JBIAUL010000037.1:0-67072 GCF_042892755.1 Streptomyces sp. NPDC001714 | reverse complement strand
ACATAGGCAGGAGCCAGCTCCACCTCACCCGGACCAGGCGGCACGGCGATCGCGGGAGCCGTGTCCAGGGAGCGGGCGGAAACGTAACGGACGGCGAGTGTCATCGTGTCGTCAGGGTCCCTTCAGCGCGGACGCCGATGGTCAGCAGCAGGTTGGCGTAGGTGCGGGTGTCGGCGGTGACGATCGCCAGCGCCAGGTCGGGCGAGCGGGCGGCGTCGTAGAACTCGAAGCGGCCGAGCGTGTCGACCGGGAGGGGCGCCAGCATCGAGCGGTACTCGGCGATGGCGGGCGGCTCCGGTTCGCCCTCGGGCGGCACCATCACGTGCGCCGACTCGACGGGCAGGGCACGCAGCAGGACGTCGAGCACGGTGGTGACGTCCAGCAGGCCTGGGGCCAGGTTGAGATGGACGGTCCGGGCGCGCTCGCCGGTGGCGGTGCTCGCGGGGTAGTGGCCGTCTGCGAGCAGCACACGGGAGCCGTGACCGGCTCCGGCCAGGGACTCGAGGATCCCGGGGTGCAGCAGTTCCGTCAGGAGCACGGTGTCACCTCCTTCATGGGACGGGGGTCGAGGTGGTAGAAGGCGGTCGCGGTGCCGGCGAGCACCGCGTGGATCTCGGTGTCGGAACAGCCGTCCAGGAGTTCCTCTACGGTGGCGGCCCAGCGGTTCCAGCCGCCCGCGAGGTTCGCGACCGGCCAGTCGGAACCGAACATCAACCGGTCGGGGCCGAAGGCCGAGAGCAGGACGTCCCACACGGGGCGGATGTCGTCGACGGTCCACTTCTCGTGGTCCGCCTCGGTGATCAGCCCCGACACCTTGCAGCGGACCTGGGGATGCCTGGCCAGCATCAGCAACTGCTGTGCCCAGTCGTTGAGTTCGCGCTGTGCGATCGGCGGCTTGCCCGCGTGGTCGAGGACGAGCGGCAGTTCGGGGAGCCGTTCCGCGAGCCGGATCGCCTGCGGGAGCTGAGCGCTGCGGATCAGCACGTCGTATCCGAGCCCGCGCTCCCCGACCGCTCGCAACCCCCTTTCCACGTCCGGCCGCCCGAGCCAGTGCGGATCGGACTCGCCCTGCACGAGGTGGCGTACGGACCGCAGGTACCGGCCCGCCTGCCCGGTCCGCAGGTCGTCGAGTACGTCGCCGATCGCGGGGGACGTCAGGTCCGCCCAGCCGACCACGGCCCCGATCAGCGGGTCGAGGTCGGCCAGGGCGAGGAGGTCGCGGGTCTCGGGCACGGAGGCGATGCACTGGACGACCACCGTGCTCGTCAGTCGCCGCCCGGCGATCGGCCGGGTCGCGGCCGAGCGCAGGGCGTGCGGGCTGAAGTCGCGGCGGATCGGCTCGTGCCCCGGCTCGTCCAGCCAGGGCTGCGGCCGGACGTCCAGGTCCCAGACGTGGTGGTGGGCGTCGACGAGGGCCTGGTCCTCAGACACGGGCGGTCCAGACGGGGCCGTCGGGGTAGGCGTACTCCTTGAGGGAAGCCTGGTGCATCTGCGCGCTCAGCCCGGGCAGTGTCGGCGCAAGGTAGTGGCCGTCGACAATGCGCACCGGGTCGACGAAGTGCTCGTGCAGATGGTCGACGTACTCGATGACGCGGTCCTCGGTCGTGCCGGAGACGGCGACGTAGTCGAACATCGACAGGTGCTGCACCATCTCGCACAGGCCGACGCCACCCGCGTGCGGGCAGACCGGGACGCCGAACTTGGCGGCGAGGAGCAGGATCGCGATGTTCTCGTTGACCCCGCCGACCCGCGCGGAGTCGATCTGCACGATGTCCACCGCGCCGGCCTGGAGGAGCTGCTTGAAGACGACCCGGTTGGCGACGTGCTCGCCGGTGGCGACCTTGATGGGGCTGACGGCCTTGCGCACGGCGGCGTGGCCGAGGATGTCGTCGGGGGAGGTGGGCTCCTCGATCCAGTACGGCTGGTAGGGCGCCAGAGCACGCATCCAGTCGATCGCGGCCTGGACGTCCCATCGCTGGTTGGCGTCGACGGCGATGCGGATGCCGTCACCGACGGTCTCGCGCGCGGTGCGCATACGCCGTATGTCGTCCTCCAGGTCCGCGCCGACCTTCAGCTTGATCTGGGTGAAGCCGTCGGCGACGGCCTCGCGGGCCAGGCGGGACAGCTTCTCGTCGGAGTAGCCGAGCCAGCCGGGGGTGGTGGTGTAGGCGGGGTAGCCCCGGTCGAGCAGGTCGCCGATGCGCTGGGCGCGGCCGGGCTCTGCGCGCCTGAGGATTTCCAGGGCCTCCTCGGGGGTGAGGGCGTCGGACAGCCAGCGGAAGTCGACCTGCGCGACCAGCTCCTCGGGCGACATCTCGGCGAGGAGGCGCCACACGGGCTTGCCGGCCCGCTTGGCGGTCAGGTCCCAGGCGGCGTTGACGACTGCGCCGGTGGCCATGTGCATGGCACCCTTCTCCGGGCCCAGCCAGCGCAGTTGCGGGTCGTGGACGAGGGAGCGGGAGAACGCGCCGAGGTCGGCGCAGACTTCCTCGACCGACCGGCCCACCACGTACGGGGCGAGAGCGGCGATGGCGGCGGCCTGGACATCGTTGCCGCGGCCGGTGGTGAAGGCCAGGGCATGGCCCTCCAGTCCGTCGCCGGCGTCGGTGCGCAGGACGACGTAGGCGGCGGAGTAGTCGGGCTCGGGGTTCATCGCGTCCGATCCGTCCAAGTGCTCGGACGTCGGGAAACGCACGTCCAGCACATCCAGGGCGGTGATGCGGGCAGAGGCCGGGGATGCCTGGGAAGAGGACAGGGCGGATGACATGGCGGCAACTCCTGTGAGGTGCGGGGGCGAGACGACCCCTGGCGACGAGATGGGGGTGCGGCGGAGGACGGCGGGCGTCCTGGACGCCCGCCATTTCACTCCTGGACCTTGCCGCCCGTGATACGCGAGATGGCGAGGGCGACCAGGATGATCAGGCCGTTGAGAGCGCCGATCCACTGCGCGGGGACGCCCGCCAGCGTGAGCACGTTCTGGATCATGAAGAGCAGCAGGATGCCGCAGAAGGCCCCGAACATGGTGCCCTTGCCACCGTTGAGGCTGATCCCGCCGATGACGGCGGCGGCGAAGACGGTGAAGATGTAGCCGTTGCCCTGCGCGGAGGCCACCGAGGCCAGGCGTCCGGAGAGCATCAGCCCGGCGAGGGCGGCGAGGACACTGCCGGTGACGATGACGATGCACAGCACCCGGTCGGTGCGGATACCGGCCGCCTTCGCGGCGTCGACGTTGCCGCCGATGGCGTACAGCGAACGCCCGAAGCTGGTCCAGCCGAGCACCACGATCGCAACGGCGAACAGCACCAGGCAGACCCAGATGGACGCGGGCATCCCGAACCATTCGGCCGTGCCGAGGTAGAGCATCGACGGCGGCAGCTGGAAGAAGGTCTGGCCACCGGAGATGCCGGTGAGGACTCCGCGCAGCACGATCAGCATGCCGAGGGTGACGATGAAGCCGTTGAGGCCGAAGCGGATGATCAGCAGGGCGTTGATCACGCCGACGAGCGCGCCCACGGCCAGGGTGACGGGAACGGACCACGCGCCGGGGAGCAGTCCGAGTCCGTGCCCCGCGCCGACCGGCACGACCAGCCAGGCCGCGACGCCGGGCGCGAGGCCCATGGTGGACTCCAGCGACAGGTCCATCTTCTTGACGATCAGGATCATCGTCTGGGCCAGGACCAGCAGGGCCATCTCGGACATGGTCTGCAGGACGTTGATGAGGTTGTCGGCCTGCAGGAAGACCGGGTTGACGATCTGTCCGACGATCGCGATGACCACGATGGCCGGGACGAGCGCGAGGTCGCGCAGGCGGGCCAGGGGTATCCGGCCGCCGAGCAGCACGGTCCGCTTGGGCGCCGGCTCCGCGCCCTTGGCGGCGGCGGTGTCCGCGAGGACGGTTTCAGGCATCGAGGTCCACTCCTTCCATCGCCGCCACGAGGTCGTGGTCGTGCCAGCCGCGGGCGATCTCTGAGGTCACACGGCCCTGGAACATCACCAGGACCCGGTCGCACATGCGCAGGTCGTCGAGTTCGTCGGAGGCGATGAGCACTCCGGTGCCGGTGGCCGCGGTCTCCTCGACCTTGCCGAGGAGGAACTCCTTGGAGCGCACGTCCACTCCCGCGGTCGGGTTGATCAGGACCAGCAGCCGGGGGTCGTCGGCGAGGGCGCGGGCCATGACGACCTTCTGCTGGTTGCCTCCGGACAGGGCGGAGACGGGCAGTTCGGGGCCGGGAGTCTTGATCGCGAGGTTCTCGATCAAGCCTTCGGCGAGCCGGTCCCGGCGGCTGCGGCTGAGGAACCCGCCCTGGCCGAGCCTGCGGGGAACCGACAGGGTGGCGTTGTCCGCGATCGACATGTCGGGAACGAAGCCCTGGTGGTGCCGGTCCTGGGGGACGAACCCGGCGCCTGCGGCGAGCGCCGCGGGCACGCTGCCCGGCCGGGGCCGGCTCCCGGCGATCTCCACCTCGCCCGCCGCTGCCGCCCGCAGTCCCACGACGGTCTCGGCGACCTCGGTACGACCGCTGCCGGCGGCTCCCGCGAGGCCGACGATCTCGCCGGCCCCGATCTGGAAGCTGACGTCGTCGTACGCGTCGCCCCGCAGAGCGTGAACGTTCAGTGCGGCCGTGGCACCGGAGTCGAGGGCGCTCGTGCGTTCCTCGCGCCGGTCGGCCGCCGCCTCGCCGGTCATGGCGGCGACGAGGTCGGTGCGAGGCAGTTCCGCGACCGGTGCGGTCACGATGTGCCGGGCGTCGCGGAACACCGTCACCATGTCGCAGATCTCGTAGATCTCCTGGAGATGGTGGCTGATGAACAGGAAGGTCACGCCCTGGCGTTGCAGGTCGCGGATGCGGTCGAAGAGCCGGTTGATGGCCGCCCCGTCGAGCTGGGCGGTCGGCTCGTCGAGGATGATGAACCGGGCCCCGAAGGACAGCGCGCGGGCGATCTCGACGAACTGCCGCTGCTCCACGCTCAGATCACCGGCCGGGGTCTGCGGGTCGACGTCCACCGACCAGGCCGACAGCAGGTCCTGCGCGCCGCGGCGCACGCTCTGCCAGCTGATCAGCCTGTTCCGGCCGTGCTGCTGCCGGTTCAGGAAGAGGTTCTCGGCGACGGTCAGCGTGGGGATGATCGTCGACTTCTGGTAGACGCAGGCCACGCGTCGGCGCCAGGCGTCACGGTCGCCGAGCCGGGGGGCCGGCTCGCCGCCGAAGGTCACCGTTCCCTCGTCGGGGGCCTGCAGGCCGGTGAGGACCGACACGAGGGTCGACTTGCCGGCTCCGTTGCGGCCGACCAGCGCGTGGGTCTCGCCGGGCCTGATGGTGATCCGGGCGCCGTTCAGGGCCACCGTGGGTCCGAATCGTTTGACTATGCCCGTCGCCTCGACGACGGGCGGGTCCGAGGGGGCCCGCCCGTCGTCCGCCGGGGCGGGCGCGGGGGTGGCTGCTCGCTCCCCGTCGCTCATCTCAACCGCCTTGATCTCGTGGGCTGTTGTTCCGGAAGACGAATCAGCCGAGGTTGTTGCCCCACAGCGACTTGTCGTCGCTCTTGACGCTGGGCACGCCGCCGTAGGTGGCACCGTCGGCGGTGACGAGCGGGGCGGAGAGCTGGTCCTCGAGCACGCCCTCGCGCACCTGGATGATGGTGCTGTCGTGGTCGGTCTTGCCGGGCTTGAACGTCTTCCCGTCGATCGCGGCCTTGAGGTAGTACAGGGCGTACTTTGCGTACAGGTCGGCCGGCTGGGAGACCGTGGCGTCGATCTTGCCCTCGGCGATGGACTTGAGCTCCTCGGGGATGCCGTCGTTGGACACGACGAACACGTGCTTCTTGTCCTTCGGGTCCACCAACAGACCCTTCTGCTTGAGGACTTGGAGCGTGCCGGAGAGCGCGAAGCTGGACTCCATGTAGACGCCCTTGATGTCCGGGTTGGCCGTCAGGTCGGTCTGCAGCTTCTGGGCGGCGACGGCGCCGTCCCAGTTGGTGGCCTCGCCGAACACCTTGATGCCCGGGTAGTTCTTCTTGATGCAGTCGTTGAAGGCCTCGGTGCGGTCACGGCCGTTGATGGAGTCCAGGCCGCCCTCCAGCATCACGACCTTGCCCTTGCCGCCGAGCTTGGTGCCCAGGTACTGGCAGGCCTTCTCGCCGTAGGCGCGGTTGTCGGCGCGCACGACCATGAACACCTTGCCGCTGTCCGGGCGGGTGTCGACGGTGACGACGGGGATCTTCTTCGCCTCCAGCTGCGCGAGGGTGGGCGCGATGGCGGCGGTGTCCTGCGGGGCCATGGCGATGCCCTTGACGCCCTGGCTGATGAACGTCTGTGCGTTGGCGGTGAGTTTGGCGACGTCGTTCTGCGAGTTGGTCGTCTTCAGGTCCAGGCCCAGCTGCTTGCCGTACTGGGGCGTGTACTTGATGTAGGAGTTCCAGAAGTCGGTGTCGGAGCGCGGGTAGTCGACGCCGACCAGCGGCTTGTCGCCCGACGACGCCGAAGTGGTGGAGCTGCTGCTGCACGCACTGAGCAGAGCCAGGGCGGACAGGGCGGAGACGGCGGAACAGAGGGCGGTTCTGAGTCTCATCGGTGCTTCCTCGCGCCGGTCCCGTAGCGGGAGTTGTTTCGCCTCGACGACATCTGTGTATCGCCGTGCTGAAGAGATGGGATGTTTATAGGCGCGCCCGCGACCTCCTGTCTACCCCTGCGATCGGAGGATGTGCGTAGTGCCAGCTCACGACCCGCCCGAGACGAGAGCGGATGGCGTCACGGGGGCAAGATCCATCCCATCAATTATTGCGTTCAGGTCATTCGCATCGGTCACGAGGTTCTGACAGACATGCGATGTTTAGCCAGTGACAAATCGCAACAAACCGGCCGTATATATGTTCAACTACCTTGCCCTGTAGCCCTTTTCATCCCTGCACACTGGTTGACATCCCAGGGAGACATGGCGGACCTTCATGCGTAACAAACGGCGCCCCCAATCCCCTGTCCCCTTCTGCACCAGGGATGTCTCCATGTCGAGTTCGATCAGCAGACGCCACTTCCTGGCCGGTGCGACGTGCGTCGCCGCGGCGGCCGTTGTCGGAGGTGTGTTCGGTGCCGGGATCGCCCAGGCGGCGCCCGGCACGTACACGCCCGACTGGAACTCGGTCGACCAGCACCCGCCGGCCCCGGAGTGGTTCCAGGACGCCAAGTTCGGCATCTACTTCCACTGGGGCGTCTTCAGCGTCCCCGCCTACGACAGCGAGTGGTACCCGCGCAACATGTACCAGGCGGGCAGCAACGCCAACCAGCACCACATCGCGACCTACGGCCAGCCCTCGGCATGGCCGTACCACAACTTCATCAACGGGGCGCAGGACCTGGCGGGCAACTTCGTGAAGTTCGCGCCGAAGCTGAAGTCGGCGGGCGGGAACTTCGACCCCAACGAGTGGGCTCAGTTGTTCGTCGACGCGGGCGCCAGGTTCGCCGGCCCGGTCGCCGAGCACCACGACGGCTTCTCCATGTGGGACAGCCAGGTCAACGAGTGGAACTCGGTGAACAAGGGCCCGGGGCTGAACCTGCTGCAGCTCTTCTCCACGGCCATTCGCGCCAAGGGCCTCAAACTGCTGGTGGCCATGCACCACGCGTACCACTTCAACGGCTTCTACCAGTACGCCCCGGCCCAGACGGACCCGAGCCTGAAGAAGCTTTACGGGCAGCTGGGCTCGGCCGCGGAGAACCAGCTCTGGTACGACAAGCTCAAGGAGGTCGTCGACCGCGCCCAGCCCGACATCCTGTGGCAGGACTTCAAGCTGGACGCCGTCGACGAGACGCAGCGCCTGAACTTCCTGTCGTACTACTACAACCAGGCCAACAGCTGGGGCCGTGAGGTAGTCGCCACCTACAAGGACGGGTTCGACAACAAGGGCGAGGTCTTCGACTACGAGCGCGGCGGTCCGGCCGACATCACCACACCGTACTGGCTGACCGACGACAGCATCTCCAGCTCCAGCTGGTGCTACACGCAGGGCATCGGCTACTACAGCATCCAGCAGATGCTGCACTCGTTCATCGACCGGGTCAGCAAGAACGGCAACATGCTGCTGAACATCGCGCCGATGGCCGACGGCACCATCCCCCAGGCGCAGAAGGACGTCCTGCTCGGCATAGGCGACCATCTGAAGCGTTTCGGCGAGTCGATCTACTCGACCCGCGCGTGGAGCGTGTACGGCGAGGGCCCGACGAAGATGGGCGGCGGCTCCTTCACCAACCCGACGGCCGGCACGGCGCAGGACATCCGCTTCACCCGCAACAAGGACAACAACGTCCTGTACGCCACCGTCCTGGGCTGGCCGGGCAGCTCGCTGACGATCAAGACGCTCAGCTCGAACCAGATCAACCTGTCCTCGCTGGCCTCGGTGAAGCTCCTCGGCTCCACCGCCGGCACCTACATCGACCTGCCGACGCCGACCCAGAGCGCCTCCGGCCTCACGGTCACCCTGCCGTCCTCCGCGCCGTACAGCGCCAACGCCTACGTCCTGAAGCTCTCCTTCTCCGGCACCATCCCGGCCATGACGCCGCTCGCCGGGGCCGCCGCCTTCGCGGACGTCAACTACACCGGCAGCTCGGCCACGTTCGCCCTCGGCGACCACAACGCGGCCGACCTGACCGCGGCGGGAGTCGGCACGAGCAGCATCTCCTCCCTCCGTCCGGCCCCGGGCTACCAGGTGATCGGCTACTCGGGTGACAACTTCACCGGCACCGCCTGGACGTTCACCGCCGACAACCCCGACCTCAGGGTCACCGGCAACAACGATCAGATCACCTCGCTGAGGGTCCAGTTCAACCCGTCGACGTACTTCCGGCTCACCAACGTCACCGACGGTCTCGCCCTGGACAGCGGTGGCAACGTCGCCTCCGGATCGGACCTCAAGCAGTGGACCTGGAACGGCAGCTCCAACCTCCAGTGGCAGGCGGTCGATGTGGGCGGCGGCTACTACAAGCTGGTCAACCGCACCAACGGCATGGTCGCCGACGGCTGGGGCGCCACCGCGGACGGCTCCGTAGCCCGACAGGCCGCCTGGAACGGCGGCAGCAACCAGCAGTGGAAGATCACCCCCCGGGGCGGCAACAGCTACTCGATCGCCAACCGCACCACCGGCCTGGTCCTCGACGGCGGCGGCAACGTCTCCTCGGGCTCCGTCACCAAGCAGTGGACGTACGGCAGCAGCTCCAACCTGCTGTGGTCCTTCACGGCCGTCTGATCCCTTTCCCCGCGAACCCCCGCCGCCGCCCGGATTCCGCTCCAAGTCGACCGGGCGGCGGTGGGTCACGACGACGACGGGTCACCGCTCCGCTCCCCCACACCACGCACGGCCGACCGGACACAGGAGTCCCCCTTTGACACCACGCTGCGCGCCGACACCGCACTCACCGGGGTTCCCAGCAGCATGAGCTTCACCACGCGCGCCACCGTCCCCGGCGGCTAGGGCTACCTGAACCTGCGCGGCACCTACACCTCCGGACAGGGCGCCTTAGGCTACGAGGCCGTCACCCTCCGCAACGGCCTGTGCGTGGACGTGGAGGGCGGATCGGCGGCCAACGGAGCCAAGGTGATCCAGTGGCCGGCTGGCGAGGGAACCAACCAGCAGTGGCGGCTGGTCGCCCTCCGACCGTCGCCGCTGACGGTCGCCTCCTTGCCCGAGTGGCCGGCCCCGGGTCACGGGCCAGAGCCGTCCTCCACCTTCTCGAAGAAGAACTCGTGCTTGAGGAAGGAGACGTCGTACTCGTGGCCGGGCTGGGGCGGCAGTAGTTGGGAGGCCTGGAACAGGCGCCACCCGTCGTGCAGCGCGGCAAGCCCTGTGGCATAGGGCGGCTCGTCGCTGTCGCCGGTCGTCGGACGGGTACGGCCGGTCCCGTCGTAGCGGGACCAGCCCACGACGTCGGAGTCCAGCGCCGACGTCGCGAGATAGAGGACCAGAACCTGCTGCCTCATGCGTGACTCCTCAGGGCCGGCCGGTTGCTGACGCGTGTGACCCAGTACTCGACATCGAACGAGTCGTCACCGGTCAGGGCCCGCCACAGCAGTACCCGGTTGTAGATCTCCAGTCGGGCCGTGGCCTGCTCGTACCAGGGGAAGTACGTGTCGAGTTCCGCGGTCACCGCAGGATCGTGCAGGTCGGAGAGGTCCCACAGACGCACCTGCGGCACGGTCGGGTTGAGGCGGAGTTTGTACATGTAGCGACGGCCCGCGGTGTCGTTGCGGCGGCCACTGTGCCAGATGCCGTGGTGCACGAGAACAACCGTCCCCGCCGGGCAGGTCAGACGGGTCTGCCCCCTGAGGTTCTGGACCCGGCCGACGTCCGTCTCGTTGATCCTGCGCAGATGGCTTCCGGGCACACTGAGGGTGCCACCCATCTCGGCGGTCACCTCGTGCGGGTAGTACATGAGCTGGATGTCGAACGCATCCGGCCGCACATCGATGATCGCGTCCCCGTGGAGCGGCTGCGCCTGTCCCTCGTGCGGCTCGCGCACATGAACCGCGTGGTGGTCGACGGTCGGCTCGGGGCCGACCAGGCTCTCGACGGCGCCTGCCACGACCGGCAGGGCGAGCAGCTCGTGGACGAAGGTGTCCGGCGTGAACGCCGCGCCCAGCGGAGTGCCGTAGGACACTTCCGGCAGCCCCTCGGTCAAGGCCGCGACGGCCCGTTCGTTGATCTCCTGCGGCACCACCCCGTCCAGGCGCAGAAATCCCTGCGCGACGAAGCGCGCCACCTGAGCCGATGTCAGGAGTTGTTTGCTGGTTGACATGCGATGAAACGTACGTGCCCCGGGCGGATAGGTCGTGGGCTGAAATCCTCCAGTGCTGGTAATTTTCCACCCTCGTGAAACACGTGACACTACGGCTCGACGAGTCGCCCACCGTGGTCAACGCAGGCATCGGGGTGCACGGCGTCTCCACCGCCCACGACGTCTTCCGGCTGCCCGACCTGTGGCAGCTGCACCTCTACAACTACGAGGGTGCCCTGTCCCTCGGGCAGTCGGTCCACCCCATACGCCCCGGCCACGTCAGCCTGGTGCCGCCGAACACCGAGGTGCGCTTCGACTACCGGGGCAGGTCGGAGCATCTCTACGTCCATCTACGCCTGCACGACGGCGGAACGGCGCGGGTGCTGCCGGTGATGCAGGACGCCGCCGCCGAGAGCACACGCCTGGCCGATCTGCTCCGGCACGCCGTGACGGCCATGCCGACCTGTCCCCGGCGAGCCACGGCCGAGGTCTGGACCGCTCTGTGGCGCATCGCCGAATTGCCGAGGGGCGAGGCAGCCGGGCACCGCCACCCCTTCGTGGCCGCCGCACAGGCCTACATCGAGGAACACCTGGCCGGCCCGTTGTCCGTACCGGACGTCGCACGTGCGGTCGGAATCTCCCACACGTACCTGACGCGAGTGTTCCGTGCGGAAACCGGCCTCACGGTCGTGTCGTACATCCGGCACCGGCGCCTGCGACGCGCCCGCCACCTCCTGTTGTCCTCCACCCTGTCCATCACCGCCATAGCGGCGGCCGTGGGCATCGCCGATCTCCAGGCCTTCAACAAGGCCTGCCGCCGCGAACTCGGCGCGAGCCCGCGTGACGTACGTGCGGCGGCCCCCGCGGAGCCGGACGGCCGAGGACCGCAACCGGGGCCGGCGGACAGCTCCCTCACGCCCGGCGAGGCACGTACACGAAGCCGACCCTGACGGATCCGTTCGGCCCGAGCACGGCGTTCCCGGTCCGCCAGGGCCCTCAGCTCCTGCGGATCGAGCGGGACAGGCGGATCGCCGAGGCGAGGAAGAAGATCCCGCCGAGCGTGGCGTAACCGGCGAGGGCGGCCAGCGAGGGGGTGTCCTGCGTGGCGCTTCGGATGAAGTTCGCACCGGCGAGGACGGAGATGCCGCCGCTGAGGATCATGGCCCACTGGCCGCCCATCGGGCGTCGCGCGACGCCCACGAGGAGCTGGATGAGGCCGGAGACGACCGCCCACGCGCCCCAGACGCGCAGCACGTCGGCGACGCCCGAGGTGCTGGCGAACACGACACCGGCGGCGGCGAGCGCACTGGCGGCCATGTTGGCGTACAGGCCCTTGACCGGCCCGGCAGCGCGCGCCGACCTGGCGTCGACGACGGCCGCGGCCACGTCGAAGGCGGGATAGAGGAAGAGCAGCAGCTTGGCGCCGACGGTGAGCTCGGAGCCGGACACCAGCAGGAGCGCGGCCCACACGGCGGCGAAGACGAAGCGGACGACGTACAGCCGGCGCAGGGCGGGCAGGGCACCGATGGGCTCGGCGGAGGCAGTGGTGGATGCCATGGGGTTCTCCAGTGTCTGCGAAGCAGAGAGAACGTTCTCTCTTGGCGGCAGCCTGGCACAGCCCCTCCGTGAAAACAAGAGAGAGCGTTCTACCCTCTACAATGGACGCATGGCAAAGACGGAAGCCGGCGCAGGCACCGGCAGGCGAGTCTCCGAGGCCCGGGAACGGCTCCTGAGGACCGCCGGGCAGCTCTTCTACGCGGAGGGCATCCACACGGTGGGCGTCGACCGTCTGGTCGCCGAGTCGAAGGTCACCAACGCCACCTTCTACCGCCACTTCCGCAGCAAAGAAGACCTGGCCGTGGCCTACATCGGAAGCGTCGACCAGGCGATCCGCGCCCAGATCGGCTCGCTGACGGCCGCCGACGTGCCGGCCGACGGCGTCCTGCGGGGCATCGGTGCGTCCCTGGTCGAGCAGATCCGCTCGCCCGGCTACCGCGGATGCGCCTTCCTCAACGCGGCAGCGGAATTCCCCGATCCCGGCCACCCGGTCCACCGTGCCGTCGTGCAACACCGCGAATGGTTCCTTCAGACGATCACCGGCCTGTTCGCCGAGATCACGGCCGCGCAGGCCGAGCACGCCGGGCGCCACTTCGTCATGCTCCGCGACGGCGCGATGAGCGCCGGCTACCTGGGCGACCCCGTCCTGGCCGGCGAGACCTTGCTGCGCGGCATCGAAGGACTGCTGCGGATCCACACCGCCCGCGGGCAGGACGAGCGCACCGCCTCCGCATCCGGTCAGGTCTCCTCGGCGGTCACGCCGGTCTCCGACATCGCGTGCTCGCCGCCCCCCAGCGCGTAACCGCGACCGGCCGCGCTGAGCGCCGAGTGGGCCGAGGCGCGGTCCATGGCCGGAGTGGAAGGCGCGCAGGGACCCCCGGGCTACGGCGCGGACCGCAGGGGCCGGTTGGGCGGGCACAGCACGAAAAGGACCCCCGGTCGCGCCTTTCAGCCGGTGGCCCCACCACCTGCCGCTGCTGGTGCCGTCCGCCGCTCCACCATCGGCGCCGCTGAGCGGGTGGCGATTGCGGCGGATTCACTGGCGTCGCCGGCTGTGCGGTCGCGGCCGCGCCTCCCAGCGCGGCCGTGCGCATCGCCGTCCAGCCCCCGGCCGCCACGAGTTGAAAGCTCCACTGTGCTGATGACCGTCACAGGCAGCGAGTCGAGCGAGGCGACGAACTCTGGTCGCGCGTACACCGCCGCCGTCCGCTGCGCCGGGTGCAGCTTGTGCTGATGGTTGACGATCGGCACACCGTCGGAGACCGGTTCGTCGGGCCGCGGCTGCGGCCAGGTCTCCAGATGCCGCAGGAGATGCCCGACGAGATGCTCCTGCGCAGACCGGGAGGCGCCCTTGACCTCGACCAGTCGCAAGGCCACACCGTCGGCGCCGACGAGGAACGGCTCCTCGCCTACGCCCACCAGCAGGACAAGGAACACCGGCCCGCATGGACGGCGTTCAACCGACGAGCACGTGCCGGGAAGGGTCATGTGGGTATCTGGCACGAGACGTTCATCGTCCCGGCAGGCTCCTACGAATCGGTGTACGTCGACATGCCCGCGTACGGCCTCGGCGCCGCGACAGGCGTCGTACCGGTCGGCCGGCGCGGCGACACGGCGGCCCAGCGTCTGAGGGCGGCAGAGAGGTAGGCGTCCGCTCCGCGAGGGTCGCTCACACCGAACCGCCCCGCACCGCGGTGCACCCGAGTACGGCGGACCAAGACGTACTCGCCGAAGAGGCCGGGCTTCTTCTGGACGCCTGGGAGAAGGCGCCTGACCTGGGTTTTCATCCGTCAGGCGCCTTTTGGTGCAGTGGCGAAAGAGAATGGGATCACTGCTGGCCGGAGATCGCAAGGTCGCCTGGTCGGGCGAGACGTGTACCGGTGATGACATGGGGGCCCTATGGGAACGCTGAACGGCAGAACGGCTCTGGTCACTGGTGCCGGGCGGGGGATCGGCCGGGCCATCGCCCGCCGACTCGCGGCGGACGGCGCGCTCGTCGCCGTGCACTACGGCAGTGACGAGTCCTCGGCCCGTGAGACCGTCGCGCTGATCACCGATGCCGGCGGGCGCGCCTTCCCCGTGCTCGGTCCGCTCGACGAGCCCGACGGCATCCGGGCGGTGTACGAGCGGCTCGATGCCGGCCTGCGCGCACTGGGCGAGCCGACCGCGCTGGACGTCCTGGTCAACAACGCCGGCTTCAACATCGGGGGCGGTGTCCTCGAGGTGACCCCGCAGGACTTCGACCGGCTCATGGCCGTACACGCCAGGGCACCGCTGTTTCTCGTGCAGGAAGGACTTCCGCTACTGCGCGAGGGCGGCCGCATCATCAACATCAGTTCGGCGGCCACCCGTGTCGCCCTCCCGTCCTCCCTCGCCTACTCCATGGCCAAGGCGGCCCTGGAGGCTCTCACTCACACGCTCGCCAAGGAACTGGGGGGCAGGCAGATCACGGTGAACTGCGTGGCACCGGGCTTCGTCAAGACGGATCTGAACCGGAAGCGCTGGGCGACGCCCGAGGCCGAGGCGCAGCATGCCGCGCTCTCCGTGTTCGGCAGGATGGGGCAACCCGCGGACATCGCGGACATCGTGGCCTTCCTCGCCTCCTCGGACTCCCGCTGGGTGACGGGGCAGTGCATCGACGCCTCCGGGGGGACGGCCCTGTGACACCAGTCTGCCGTCGGGGTCCCAACGGCAGCGGGCCCGGGTACGGCACCCGAGTCCGAGGCGCGACAGATCCGGGGCCGGTCACCGCGACCAGGTGGTACAAGGATTGACCGGCTCCCGCCCGGGAACCGAGCGGCTTCCCCGTCGGCGTCGCCCGCGTGCCGTGAGGCCCGTCGGTCCGGATACAGTGCGTGAGAGGTCAGCCTGGTCAGAGATGGGGAAGTGTGACCGACACCAGTGACACCCGACCCGCCGACAGCGATGCGCGAGCTCCGCGGGAGAGCCGGCTGCACCGCCTGATGCGCTACATCCCCCTGATCGCCCCCGTCCTGCTGTGGGCCGTGCCCTGCGGGGTGCTCCTGTACGCCGGCCAGCACTGGCCGCTGCCCGTCTCGCTGGTCGGCACCGCCCTGTTCGCCCTCGGCCTCGTCGGCATGCCGCTCGCGATGGTGCGCGGCCACGGCCGGCGCCAGCAGGACCGGGCTGCGATCGTCGGTGACACCCTGCTCGGCGCCAGCTGGACCCTGTTCACCTGGTCCGTTCTGCTCGGCGTCCTCCTGCGGCTCGCTCTGACCGTGGCCGGCGTCGGCGAGAGTCAGGACCGGGCCCGTATCGTCACGTGGGCCGTCCTCGGCACCGCCGCCGTGCTGCTCGTCTGGGGATACGCCGAGGCCCGCCGCGTGCCTCGCGTGCGCCGGCTGGACGTGCGACTCCCGCGTCTGGGCGCCGGGTTGGACGGCCTCCGCGTCGTCCTCATCACCGACACCCACTACGGCCCGCTCGATCGCACCCGCTGGTCGGCACGGGTGTGCGAGACGGTGAACACCCTGGAGGCCGACCTGGTCTGCCACACCGGCGACATCGCGGACGGCACGGCCGAACGCCGCCGCGCCCAGGCCGTCCCGCTCGGTACCGTGCGGGCGACCCGGGCCCGTGTCTACGTCACCGGCAACCACGAGTACTACAGCGAGGCCCAGGGCTGGGTCGACCTGATGGACGAGCTGGGCTGGGAGCCGCTGCGCAACCGCCATCTGCTGCTCGAACGCGGGGGCGACACCCTCGTGGTCGCCGGCGTGGACGACGTCACCGCCGAGTCCTCCGGCCTGGCGGGCCACCGCGCCCATCTCGCCGGGGCCCTGGACGGCGCCGACCCCGACCTGCCCGTCCTGCTCCTGGCACACCAGCCCAAGTTCGTCGACCGGGCGGCGGCCCACGGCGTCGACCTCCAGCTCTCCGGCCACACCCACGGCGGCCAGATCTGGCCCTTCCACCACCTGGTCCGCCTCGACCAGCCCGCCCTCGCCGGCCTCAGCCACCACGGCACCCGTACCCGCCTCTACACCAGCCGCGGCACCGGCTTCTGGGGCCCGCCGTTCCGCGTCTTCGCCCCCAGCGAGATCACCCTGCTCGTACTCCGCTCCCCCCACCTGCCCACCTCGCCGTAGCACCGCGTGGGCCGAAGGCTCCAACGAGCCATGGGTGGCCGCGTCTTACGCATGAGGAAGACCTGAAGATCGTACGGGGGCCGGAGGCCACCGCCGGTCCTGCGTCCGTGCCCGTGGCCGAGGACGGCGGCTGCCCCGCCGGAGCCGGGCCGCGATCAATGGGCGGCACCGCTCGGCACCGGCCGGTTTCCCCGGGGCCGCGGTGACATACGGGCGGCGAACGGGCGATCGCCGGTCAGGGAGCGGGCAACGCGGTTCCCTGCCATGGGGCGCTCCACCGCGCCGTCCAGGCACTTCGCCCTCCGGGAAGCGGGCACATTCGGTCATGAACTGCGCCTCGTCGAAGCTGGTCAGTACGCGCCATCGCCTTGTACAAATTTGGCCACCGGAGCCCGATCGGGCCGGACTCCGCGCAATCAGCCGGCGCGGGCACGACGCGCAGAGGCATGGAACAGAGCCGTGAAACGGAGGTGCCGCCGTGGACGCCGAGGAACGAAGACGCGGGATCCTGGCAACCGCACGCCGTTCGGGATCCGTCGATGTCGGCAGGCTCGCCGCCGACCTCGGGGTGTCCAAGGAAACGGTGCGACGGGATCTGAACCTCCTGGAGACACACGGGCTGGTCCGCCGTACCCACGGCGGTGCCCACCCTGTCGAGAGCGCGGGCTTCGAGACCACACTCGCCTTCCGCACCACCGAACACATTCCCGAGAAATCCCGGATCGCGGCCGCCGCGGTCGCGCTGCTCGGGGACGCCGAGACCATCTACCTCGACGAGGGCTACACGCCGCAGCTCATCGCGGCCGCCCTCCCCCGCGACCGGCCGCTGACCGTGGTCACCTCCTCGCTGGCCACCGCAGGTGACCTGGCCTCGGCCGAGAACATCACCGTCCTGCTGCTCGGCGGCCGGGTGCGTGGCGGGACGCTGGCCACGGTCGACCACTGGGCGCGCCGCATGCTCAGCGACTTCGTCATCGACCTGGCGTACGTCGGCGCGAACGGCATCTCACGCCAGTGGGGCCTGACCACTCCCGATCCCTCGGTCAGCGAGGTGAAGGCCGAGGTCATGCGTATCGCCAAACGCCGGGTGTTCTCCGGCGTCCACACCAAGTTCGGCGCCGTGAGCTTCTGCCGGTTCGCGAACGTCACGGACTTCGAAGCCATCGTGACCGACACGGGGCTGCACTCGTCCGAGGCCCGCCGGTACGCCCTGCTGGGTCCCCAGGTCATCCAGGCCTGAGCCGCAACGCACGTTCAACTCCCCATCCCACCCCGTAAGGCCGGGGCCCTGGTTCCGCACGCCCTAGAAACCCCTCGTTGGAGTCAGTCATGCGCACACGAAGAATGATCCATGTCCTCCTCACCGCCACGGCCGCGGGTTCGCTGCTGGCCGCCTGCAGCGGAGCGGGCGGCACCTCCGCCTCCGGCGGCGACGGCAAGAGCATCAACGTGCTGATGGTCGGCAACCCGCAGATGGAGGACATCCAGAAGCTGACGAAGAGCACGTTCACGAAGGACACCGGCATCAAGGTCAACTTCACGGTCCTGCCCGAGAACGAGCTGCGCGACAAGGTCACCCAGGACATCGCCACCCAGGCCGGCCAGTACGACGTCGCCACCATCGGCGCCTACGAGGTGCCGATCTGGCAGAAGAACGGCTGGCTGCACGAGCTCAGCTCCTACGCCGACAAGGACGCCGCCTTCGACTCGGCCGACCTGCTCAAGCCGATGGTCACCTCGCTGTCCGGCTCCGACGGCAAGCTCTACGCCCTGCCGTTCTACGGCGAGTCGTCCTTCCTCATGTACAACAAGGACGTCATGAAGGCGAAGGGCGTCACGGTGCCCGAGCACCCGACCTGGCAGCAGATAGCCGACATCGCGGCCAAGGTCGACGGCGCGGAGCCCGGGATGCGGGGCATCTGCCTGCGCGGCCTGGCCGGCTGGGGTGAGCTCGGGGCGACGCTGACGACCGTGGTCAACACCTACGGCGGCACCTGGTTCACCAAGGACTGGCAGGCCCAGGTCAACAGCCCGGCCTTCAAGAAGGCGACGAACTTCTACGTCGACCTGGTCAGGAAGCACGGCGAGGCGGGAGCGGCGCAGTCCGGCTTCACCGAGTGCCTGAACGCCATGAGCCAGAAGAAGGTCGCGATGTGGTACGACGCGACCAGCGCGGCCGGTTCGCTGGAGGACCCCAGCACCAGCAAGATCGCCGGCCATGTCGGCTACGCCTACGCGCCGACCGCCGAGACCAAGAGCAGCGGCTGGCTGTGGAGTTGGGCGTGGGCCATGCCCAAGACCACGAAGAACGCCGACGCGGCCTCGAAGTTCATGCTGTGGGCGTCCAGCAAGAAGTACGAGAACCTGGTCGGCGAGAAGCTCGGCTGGTCGCGTGTCCCGGCCGGCAAGCGGGCCAGCACGTACGCGATCCCTCAGTACCAGAAGGCCGCCGGGGCGTTCGGTGACATCACCCTGAAGTCCATCGAGCAGGCGGACCCGGCCGACCCGGGTACTCAGCCCCGGCCGACCGTGGGCGTCCAGTACGTGGCCATCCCCGAGTTCCAGGACCTGGGCACCAAGGTCACCCAGGAGATCTCCGCCGCCATCGCCGGCAAGACCAGCGTGGACAAGGCGCTCGACGACGGCCAGAAGCTCGCCGAGGACGTCGCCAAGAACTACCGGTGACCGTCACCGCCCGGCCGGCCTCCGCGCCGGCCGGGCACCGCTCCCCCACCCCCGCTGTCACCGGCAGAGGAACTCTCCATGACCACGCTCACCGCTCCACCCACGACCGCACCACCGCCGGCCCGGACGCGACGGTCCCCGGCCCTCGCCAAGTGGAAGCGCCGCCTCCCGCTGCTCCCGGCGCTCGTCTTCACCATCGTCGTCACGCAGTTGCCCTTCGTCGCCACCATCGTGATCTCCACGCTCCAGTGGAACATCCTCAAGCCGGGCGACCGGCACTTCGTCGGCCTGTCCAACTTCACGTTCGTCTTCACCGACGAGCGGCTGCGCACCGCGGTGCTCAACACCATCGTGCTCACCGCGTCGGTGGTGCTCATCAGCGTGGTGCTCGGCCTCGGTCTGGCGTTGCTGCTGGACCGCCGGTTCGCGGGCCGCGGTCTGGCGCGGACGCTGCTGATCGCGCCGTTCCTCGTGATGCCGGTGGCGGCCGCGCTGCTGTGGAAGCACGCCATCTACAACCCCGACTACGGTCTGCTCAACGGCACCCTCAACGCCGTGTACCGGCTCTTCGGCGCCGCCAACGGGCCCACGATCGACTGGGTTTCGTCGTATCCGATGCCCGCCGTCGTCGTGTCGCTGGTGTGGCAGTGGACGCCGTTCATGATGCTGATCCTGCTGGCGGGTCTGCAGGCGCAGCCCGGTGACGTCCTGGAGGCGGCCCGCGTGGACGGGGCGTCGGCGTCGGCGACCTTCCGCTTCATCACCCTGCCGCACCTGCGCCAGTACATCGAGCTGGGCATCCTGCTCGGCACGATCTACGTCGTCCAGACCTTCGACGCGGTCTACACGATCACCCAGGGCGGCCCCGGGTCGCAGACGACCAACCTGCCCTACGAGATCTACCTGACCATGTTCCGCAAGTACGAGTACGGCCAGGCGGCCGCCGCCGGCGTGGTCGTCGTGCTCGGCTCGATCGTGATCGCGACCTTCGCGCTGCGCACCATCGCGTCACTGTTCCGCGAGGAGGTGTCCCGATGACACAGGCAGCCGTCGCCGCGCCCGGCGTGGGAGTCAGGAAACTGCTCCGCCGGCGCCAGGACGAGCAGGGGGGTGCGCCGCGGCTGTCGCCGCTGTGGACCTTCGTCGCCTGGCTGGCCACGCTGGCGTTCTTCGCGCCGGTGGCGTGGATGGTGCTCACCTCCTTCCACCAGGAGGCGGACGCGGCGACCAACCCGCCGAGTTTGCTCGCCCCGCTCACCTTCGGCCAGTACCGGCTGCTGTTCAGCCGGGACATCACGCCGTTCCTCCTCAACTCGGCCATGGCCAGCGTCATTTCGACGCTTCTGGTGCTGGCCCTCGCGGTGCCGACGGCCTACGCGCTGTCCATCAAGCCGGTCAAGAAGTGGACCGACGTGATGTTCTTCTTCCTGTCCACCAAGTTCCTGCCCGCCATCGCGGCCCTGCTGCCGGTGTACCTGATCGTCAAGGACGCCGGGATGCTGGACAACGTGTGGACGCTGATCGTTCTCTACACCGCCATGAACCTGCCGATCGCGGTGTGGATGATGCGCTCGTTCCTCGCCGAGGTGCCCCGGGAGATCCTGGAGGCCGCCGAGGTCGACGGCGCGGGCCTGCTCACCGTGCTGTGGCGGATCGTCGCTCCGGTCGCGGCGCCCGGCCTGGCGGCCACCTCGCTGATCTGCTTCATCTTCAGCTGGAACGAGTTCATGTTCGCCGTGAACCTCACCGCGACCAACGCGTCGACGGCGCCGGTCTTCCTCGTCGGCTTCATCACCAGCGAGGGCCTCTTCCTCGCCCGGCTCTGCGCCGCCGCGACCCTGGTCTCCCTGCCGGTCCTCGTCGCCGGTTTCGCCGCCCAGGACAAACTGGTCCGTGGCCTGTCCCTAGGAGCAGTCAAGTGAAAGCCGCCGTCATCGAAGCACCCGGCAAGGTCACCGTCACCACGGTGCCCGATCCCACTCCCGGACCGCGCGAGGTCGTGGTCGAGGTGGCGGCCTGCGGGCTGTGCGGAACCGATCTGCACATCCTGCAGGGCGAGTTCGCACCGACCCTGCCGGTCGTGCCGGGCCACGAGTTCGCCGGTCTTGTCGTGGGCATCGGCCGCGAGGTGACCGAACTCGCCATCGGCGACCGGGTGGCCGTGGACCCCTCGCTGTACTGCAACGAGTGCCGCTACTGCCGGACCGGCCACAACAACCTGTGCGACCGCTGGCAGGCGATCGGGGTGACCGTGGCGGGCGGCGCCGCCGAGTACGCCGTGGCGCCCGTCGCCAACTGCGTACGGCTGCCGGACCACGTGGACGTCCAGGACGCCGCCCTGATCGAACCGCTGTCCTGCGCGGTACGCGGCTACGACGTGCTCAACAGCCGGCTCGGCTCCCATGTGCTGATCTACGGCAGCGGCACGATGGGCCTGATGATGCTGGAGCTGGCCAAGCGCACCGGCGCCGCCTCGGTGGACGTCGTCGACCTCAACGCGGAGCGGCTCGCCACGGCCGAGAAGCTGGGTTCGTCCCGGACGGCGCCGTCGGCCGACGAGCTGGCACGGCCGGGCGGCTGGGACGTGGTGGTCGACGCGACCGGCAACGCGGCCGCCATCCAGGACGGCCTGGACCGGGTCGCCAAGGCCGGTACGTTCCTGCAGTTCGGGGTCGCCGACTACGCGACGACGGCGACCATCTCGCCGTACCGCATCTACAACCAGGAGATCACGATCACCGGTTCCATGGCGGTACTGCACAGCTACGAACGCGCGGCGGAGCTCTTCGCCTCCGGAGTCCTCGATCCGCAGGTCTTCATCAGCCACCGGCTGCCGCTGGCGGAGTACCCGCAGGCCCTTGACCGGTTCGCGGCCGGCCAGGGGCGCAAGATCGTCGTCCTGCCCTGAGCCCGGGGCGCCCGTCCGCGCCGGGGCCCGCGCGCGGCGGCGCGGCACGGGGCGGGCCGGTCTTCCCGGATCCGCCGTCTCTTGCGGTTTCCGCCGAGAACGTCCGTCACCGCTGCGATCAGGCGCCGCCGGCTGCACAGTGAAGCCCCGGCGACGACGCCGGACGGACGAAAGGTGCCCAGGATGCCGGAATTCGACGACGGGACCGCCGAGACGGAACTGCCCTCCGGTCCGGTGATGACCACGGACGTCCTGGTCGTGGGATCCGGACCGGCGGGCGCCGCCGCGGCCCTGCTGCTCGCCACGCTCGGCGTGGACAACATCATGATCACCAAGTACCGCTGGACGGCGAACACCCCGCGCGCCCACATCACCAACCAGCGGGCCATGGAGGTCTTCCGCGACGTCGGCATCGAGGACCAGGTACTCGCCGACGCCACGGAACACACCCTCGTCGGCGACACGGTGTTCTGCACCAGCATCGCCGGGGAGGAGATCGGCCGGATCCACACCTGGGGCACCCGCCCGGACCGCGAGGCGGACTACCGGCTCGCCTCGCCCTGTCTCACCGTCGACATCCCGCAGACCTACCTGGAACCGATCCTGGTCCGCAACGCCGCCAGGCGCGGCACCCAGGTGCGGTTCTCCACCGAGTACCTCTCCCACACGCAGGACGCGGAGGGCGTCACCGTCGACGTCCTGGACCGGCTGACCGGGAAGACGTACCTGATCCGCGCCAAGTACCTGATCGGCGCAGACGGCGCCCGCTCCATGGTCGCCGCCGACATCGGCCTGCCCTTCGAGGGGGCGATGGACATCGCCGGCTCGATGAACATCACCTTCAAGGCCGACATCAGCCGCTACGTCTCCCACCGGCCCTCCGTCCTGTACTGGGTGATCCAGCCCGGCTCGAACGTCGGCGGGATCGGCGCGGGGCTGGTCCGGATGGTCCGCCCCTGGAACGAGTGGCTGATCGTGTGGGGCTACGACATCGACGAGGAGCCCCCACAGGTCGACGAGGCGGCGGCGGTCCAGATCGTCCGCAACCTCCTCGGCATGCCCGACCTCGATGTCGAGATCACCGGCACCAGCCTGTGGGGCAACAACGAGATGTACGCCACGCGCCTGCACAGCGGCCGGGTGTTCTGCGCGGGCGACGCGGTCCACCGGCACCCGCCGAGCAACGGCCTCGGCTCCAACACCTCGGTGCAGGACGCCTACAACCTCGTCTGGAAGCTGGCGGCCGTCCTCAAGGGCCAGGCGGGTCCCGCACTGCTCGACACCTACTCCGCCGAGCGGGCGCCGGTGGCCGAGCGGATCGTGAAGCGGGCCAACAGGTCGAGCCGGGAGTTCGTCGACATCTTCAAGGCGCTCGGTGTCCTCGACGCCACGACGGAGGCCGAGATGACGGCCGCGATCGAGGAGCGCAAGGCCAACACCCCCGCGGGCGCCGCCAAACGGGCCGCGCTGGTGCGGGCGATGGACCTGAAGAACTACGAGTTCAACGCGCACGGCGTCGAACTCGGCCAGTTCTACACCTCGTCGGCGATCCTCTCCGACGGCAGCGCGCCACCCGTCTCACCGCGCGATCCCGACCTCTACTACGAGATGTCCACGGTGCCGGGCGCGCATCTGCCGCACGCCTGGGTCGGGGACAGCACGCACCGCAAGGCGCTGATGGACGTGGCGCCGTACGACCGCTGGACGCTCGTCACCGGCATCGCGGGCGAGGCCTGGGAGAGCGCGGCCGAGAAGGTCGGCCAGGAACTCGGGGTGCCGCTGGCCACGGTCGTCATCGGTCCGGGGCGGGAGGTCACCGACCTCTACTACGACTGGGCCAAGCTGCGCGAGGTCGAGGAGAGCGGAGCGCTGCTGGTCCGCCCCGACAAGCACATCGCCTGGCGTGCCACGACCCTGCCGGACGACCCGGAGGTCCGGCTGCGCGACGCCCTGACCGCCGTACTGGGAAGGGCCTGAGCCGGTACGCCTCGACCAGGAGACCCGGCCGCGGCGTGTCCGGTGCGCGGCCGGTGCGGCGGCCGCCGGCGCGAGCGCCGAGGTCGCCGCCGCCCCGCCCGACAACCCGCGGGCCGTCACGCTCGGGCCGGTCCTCCGGCTGGTGCGTGCGGCCCGGGAAGGAGCACGGCCATGACCGGCGAGACCCGGGCCGCCGCCCCCGCCTGGCGGGGCGCGCCTGGTCCCGGGTCCGGTTGAGATCGTGCTTGCGCCCGACGGTGCCTGACCCGCCCCGGCCGGGCGGCGGGTTCGGCTCCTCGCGGGCCGCCGGCCGTCAGCCGCCCGCCCGGGCCTCCCGCAGCACGTCGGTGGCGCGCACCCCGTACCGCTCCTTGAACCGGTGCGAGAAGTGCGCGGCCGAAGCGAAGCCGCAGCGCGCGGCCACCTCGGCGACGGTCGGGTTCCCGCCCCCGGCCAGCAGGGCCCGCGCCCCCTCCAGCCGGCGTGCGAGCAGGTACTGCGGAACAGTCGTACCGCCCGCCGCGAACACCCGGGACAGATGGCGCTCGCTGATCCCGATGCCCTTGGCGATCCGGGCCGCGTTGAGGCCGCTGTCGGCCAGGCGGTCCTCGGCGTAGGCCTTGGCCATCGCCAGATGGACGGTCGAGAGCGCGGCCGGGCGGCCGGTCACCACACCGGCGAGCAGGTCCAGCAGGGTGTCCTCGTCGACCGGCCGGGACGTCTCGGGGTGCACGGCCCGGCCCGCCAGCCGCGCCAGCGCCCTGGCCTGGACGTCGCCGGTGCCGAAGTCGAGCACTCTGGGGAGCTCCAGCGGCTCCGGCCCGGCGACCTCCCGCCACACCTGACGCGGCACCTTGACGGCCAGCTCCTCGAGGCCCTGGGAGAAGCCCCGCATGAAGGGCCGGTCCGCGTCGCACACGATCAGCTGCCCGGGCCGGACCACCTGCACGCCGTCGTCGTGGTAGAAGAACGCCTCGCCGACCAGCGTCAGATAGCAGGCGATGGCCTCGGACGGCAGACGCCGGACGACCGCACGGGTGCGTTCGACGACGTGGGGGTTCCCCGTCACCCGGGCCACATGAACCCTGGGGAGCTGGAGGTTGATCTCGGTCGCCTCGAGGGCCTGGTCCTCGAGCGACCGGCAGCGCAGGCCGATCAGCGCGGTCGCGTTGTGGTTCTCCCACAGCGCGACCCGCTGGGCCTCGGGCAGTCCGATCGTGCTGAAGCGCACGGGCCCCGACGGCATGCCGGTCGTCATTCGCCCAGGGTATTCCCCCGGGGGCGGGATCCGTGGAGCCGGATGCAGGAAACCGTGCGGGGAGAACAGGATCACGCCTGTAGCTTTCACCCTGGGAATTCAAGATCTCCCTCCCAACTCCCGTTGTCCCACCAGCACTTCGACGAGGCTTGCATGTCCAACCCCCCATCCTCCGTCCGTACGAGCGCCGGTCACCGCAGGGCGAGAGCCGTCCACCCCGCACTCCGCCGGGTCGCCGTCGTCGCCGTGACCGCCCCCATCGCCGGGACGGTCCTCTTCGGCACGAGCGCCTTCGCCGCCGACAAGGCCGTCTCCAGGACCGCGGCCACGGCACTCGACCCCGCCGAGCAGAAGATCGCGGACAATCTAGACACGCGCGTCCAGGACACCCGACTCGGCACCACGCTCAGCGGCGTCGTCATCGACGCCGCGTCCGACAAGGCCGTCTGGGGCCACGACGCGACCACCGCGCTGATGCCCGCGTCCAACACCAAACTCGGCACCGCCACCGCCGCGTTGACGGTGCTCGGCCCCCACCACCGGTTCACCACCAAGGCGGTCTACGGCAACGGCACGCTGACCCTCGTCGGCGGCGGCGACCGCACCCTGACCAGCGCCGCCCTCGACGCGATGGCCCAAACCGCCGTCGCGGGGCTCAAGAGCGCGGGTCTCACCTCGGTCAAGGTCCAGGTCGACGACAGCCTCTTCCCCGAGCCCACGCTCGCGACCGGCTGGAACGACGGCTACTACCCGGACTCCGTCGCACCGGTACGGGCGCTCGTGGTCGACGGCCACCAGGTCACGGACACGTCCCTGGACGCGGGCCAGGTCTTCGCCGGGTTCCTCGCCCAGCAGGGCGTCACCGTCACGGGCAGCGTCACCCACGGCACGGCCGAGGCGGGCGACGTGCCGGTCGCCCAGCACAAGTCCGACAGACTCTCCACCATCGTGGAGCACATGCTCAAGGTGAGTGACAACGACATCGCCGAGACCCTGCTGCGGATGACCGCGATCGGTGCCGACCGGCGGCCGACCTTCGAGGACGGCACGGCGGTCGTACGCGAGGTGCTCCGCGGGTACGGCGTCTCGCTGGCCCACTACGAGATCCACGACGGCAGCGGTCTGTCCCGCGCCAACCGCATCCCGGCACAGACCATCGCCGACATCCTCGACGTCGCGGACGACGCGCGCAACGCCCGGACCCTCAAGTACATCATCGACGGCCTGCCCGTCGCGGGAGAGGCCGGCTCCACCCTGGGTCCCGAGTGGGGGCGCTTCGACACCGCGGACTCGCAGTGCGCCGTCGGCAAGGTGCGGGCGAAGACCGGCACGCTCACCGGTGCGATCGCGCTGAGCGGGCTGACCAAGGCCGCGGACGGGCGCTGGAAGGTCTTCTCCTTCATCGAGAACAACTCCACCGCCGACCCGGCCGCCACCAAGGACGCCCTCGACGGCCTGGCGGCCACGGTCAACGGCTGCTGGGCATAAGGCAATCGGTCTGCGTTCCTCCGGAAGCCCGCACGTGCCACAGTGGAGGCCGATCACGGGGAGTGGGGGGCATGGGGGCGCGCAGACTGCTGAGGTTCGGCGACGCACTGGAACTGCTAGGTGCCGAACGGCACGGCCGGCGGCGCTCGACCGGGTCCTCGGCGGCGCGCTCAACCCGGCGACCGGCGGGATCAGCGGCACGGTGATCGGGATGGCCGACGCCAGGGGCCGCGTGCTCGGACTCGGCCGGGACGCGGTGCAGGGCATCGGCGCGCGTCTCGGCAGGGCGCACAGCCGGGCCGAGCGGACGGACGTGTTGCGCGCCGCGCACCCGGTGGTCGTGGTGGTGGCGTTCTTCGAGGCCATGCAGGAGCTGGACCTGCCGTTCGGTCTCGACGAGGTCGACCTGACGCGTGCCGAGCACCTCGCTCTGGCCCGGGCGGATTCGACGGCTCCGGTACCCGCACCGCGGGTCTCGGATCTCGTCGCGGCGGACTTGCCGAGTCCTGCCCCGCACACCTCGTCCGAGGCGGTCGCGGCGGCCCTGCTCGGTCGCTACGAGGAGTACGCCGGCGGGTTCCTGGCCTTCGTCGAAGGGCTGGCGGTCTGGGAGTGCGTCGACCTGTCCGGCCGGCGGGGGGCCCGCCGCCTGCTCATCGAGGTCCTGCCCCGGGCGGCGCAGGCCCGGGACGGGCGCGGTGCGGAGTCGGGCGACCTGTACGGGCGGCGAGTGTTCCGGGGCGGATCAGGAAGCGGATCGGCGCCGGCGCCGTACCTCCCCGTGCGCAGGGTTTCCGTGCGTTCGTTGTGCGCCTGCGACCAGAACCGGGACCACGACCGGATTGCTCCCTGCTGGGAGGTGGATCCTCCCAGTCGGCCGCGCGTCCTCGAAGAGTTGTCCCGGCACTGCTCGCACGTCTCCGCGGATTGTTGGTTAGGGTGACGAGCGGAGGCTGGGTGGGTCGGAGACGACGGGGGGCTCGCGTTGGATCGCCTGGCGGGAGCGGACCTGGAGGTCGGCCCGGCGCAGTGCGCGGCACGTGCGGTGCTGCCCCCGTCGCTGCGCGCGTGGCTCGGGCGGATCGCGGCGTTCGCCGCGCTGGTGGTGGCCGTACTCGGGGTCCGGTACGCCGGCCACGGCGAGCCCGGCAGGGTGGACCGGTGGATCGTCCCGCCGACGGCGGACAGTGTGCGGCCGCCGTGGCGGCACGTCGCCCTGGCCCTGGACTTCCTGGGGGAACCCGCGGGATCGGCGATGGTGATCGTGGCCTGCGTGGCGGGCTGCCTGCTGCTGCGGCGGCCCCGCGCGGCGGCGCTCGTCGCCGCCGGCACCGGCCTGACCGTGGGGACGACCACGCTGCTCAAGCATGTGGTGGGGCGCACCATCCACGGCCCGGGCAACCTGTCCTACCCGAGCGGGCACACCGCCTTCTTCACCGCGCTCGCCCTCATGGCTGCGCTGCTCGCGACCGGTCGGCTCGGCCTCGGCAGGGCGGCCGGCACGTCACTCGTGCTCGGCGCGGCGCTGGCCGCCGGCGCCGCCATGGGCTGGGCCGAGGTCCGGCTGGGCGCTCACTACCCGACCGACGCCCTCGGGGGCTGGTGCACCGCGCTGGCGGTGATACCGCCGACCGCGTGGCTGATCGACCGGCTGGCCGACCGGACGGCCGGCCAGAGGGTCGAGCGGATGACCGGCGCGGGCCCGCGGGAGCGCCGCTGACGTCACGTCAGGTCACCTCACGCCAGGCGGCGGAACACGGGCTTCACCGCTCGCCCGGCCAGCCAGGCGGTGGGGTCGGCGGCTTCCAGCGCCTGCCGGTACACCGCACACGCCTCGGCCACCACGTCGACGGTGCGGTCGATGTCCGCCTCGTCGAGGGCGCTGCTCACCACGAACGACGGGGCGAGCACCCCGCCCGCGAGGAGCCGCCGGAGGAACAGCGTGCGGTACGGCTGCGACGGCTGCAGGTTCTCGTCGAGGGTGGCGAAGACCAGGTTGCTGGCCCGGCCCCGGACGACGACGTGGTCGCCGACGCCCATGGTGGCCGCGGCGTCGCGGACACCGGCGGCCAGCCGCTCGCCGAGGGTGTGCAGGCGCGCGGTGACGCCCTCCTCGACGTAGGTGGTCTGCACGGCCATCGCGGCTGCCAGGGAGTGCGTCTCCGCACCGTGGGTGGTGGACAGCAGGAACACCCGGTCGGCGGAATCGCGCAGTCCGCCCCGTTCCATGAGGTCGCGTCGCCCGGCCAGCGCGGAGACGGCGAACCCGTTGCCCAGCGCCTTGCCGAACGTGGAGAGGTCGGGGACGACGCCGTACAGGCCCTGGGCGCCGGCCTCGGACCAGCGGAAGCCGGTGATCATCTCGTCGAAGACCAGCACGCAGCCGTGCCGGTCGGCCAGCTCGCGCAGGCCGGCGAGGTACCCCGGCGGCGGCTCGGTGTGGGTGGCGGGTTCCAGGATCAGGCAGGCGATCTCGCCCTGGTACCGGGTGAGCAGTTCCTCCGTGGCGGCCAGGTCCCCGTAGGGGAAGGACACGGTGAGCTCGGTGGTCGACGCCGGGATGCCGGCGCTCATCGGCGTGGTGCCGATGAACCAGTCGTCGACGGAGAAGAACGGGTGGTCGGCGCAGAGGGCCACCCGCGAGCGCCCGGTGACGGCGCGGGCGAGGCGCACCGCGGCGGTGGTGGCGTCGGAGCCGTTCTTCGCGAACTTCACCATGTCGGCGGTCGGCACCGTGGCCAGGAAGCGTTCGGCGGCCTCGACCTCGACGATGGACGGCCGGACGAAGTTGCTGCCGCGGTCGAGTTCCCGCCGTACCGCCTCGACCACGCGCGGGTGGGCGTGGCCGAGGCTGACCGACCGCAGGCCGGAGCCGTACTCGATGTAGCGGTTGCCGTCGACGTCCCACACGTGGGCACCGCTGCCGTGGCTGATGACCGGGGCCAGGTTCTCGGGGTACTGGTCGTCGCCCTTGGCGTAGGTGTGCGCGCCTCCCGGGATCAGAGCGTGCAGCCGCTCGTTGGCCTGCCGCGAGCGGGGCAGGAGCAACCCCTCGGTGTCTTGGGTGTGCACGCAGACCTCATCTTTCTTGGTGCTTCAGGACCTCGGCGAGGCTCGGCGCCTCCCGGTCCCGTTGGGACATCGAGGTGACCGGAAGTGGCCAGGGAAGGGCGAGTTCCGGGTCGTCGAAGGCGATCGTCACGTCCTCGGACGGATCGTGCTGACGGTCAATACGGTAAGAGGTGTCCGCGATTTCGGTAAGAGCCTGGAAACCGTGCGCGCACCCCGCCGGGATGTACACGGTCTTCTGCGTCTCGCCGGACAGCTCGAAGAAGGCCCGGCCCAGGTACGTCGGCGAGTCCGGCCGCAGGTCCACGACGACGTCGAAGATCTGCCCGTACGAGCACCGCACCAGCTTGGCCTCGCCGGCGCCGGAGCGCAGGTGCAGGCCGCGCAGTACGCCGCGGACCGAGCGGGACACGCTGTCCTGGACGAAGGCGTCCGGGTCCAGGCCCACCGAGCGGACCACGTCGGCGTCGAAGGTGCGGCAGAAGAAGCCGCGTTCGTCGGCGTACGGCGTCGGCTCGAACAGGAACGCGCCGGCGATCTCCGGGACTTCGGTCGCTTTCATGAAGCCTTCCGTGGGGCGTGGGCGTGGTCGTTCGCCGGGAACAGGGTCGTGGTCAAGGCGGCGAACTGCTGGGCGAGTTGCTGTGCGGCGACCCGGTTCCGCTCGGCGAGGGTCTGCCGTAGCTCCGCCGCGTGCTTCTCCAGGTCCCGGAACTGTTCGAGGAGCCGGTCGGCGTCGACCTCGCGGGCCGGGTGACAGTACGCGCCCAGGCCCATCCGCTCCATGAGCGCTTCGCTCTTCGCCGCGTAGCAGAGGGCGAGCACGGGCGTTCCGGTCTTCAGCGCGCAGATCAGGTTGTGGTAGCGGACGGCCACCACGGTGTCGGCGGCCGCCATCTCGTTCATCAGGTCGGCCAGTGAGGCCGGTTCGGCCGCGGTGACCAGCGGTGAGTCGACCGCGTCGAGGACGGCGTCGACCACCGACAGATCGCACTGGTCGCCGGTGAGGAGCCGCACGGGCCTGCCCTCCTCGACCAGCGTGCGGACGAACTTGATCGTCCCGTCGAGGTAGCGCCGGTAGATCTCCTCGGCTTGGGCGCGGTCGTCGTTGCCGCCGTGGAAGTCCATGACGCCGAGGCAGACGCGACCCGGCGTGCCGGTGGGCGCGCTCGCCCGTGGTGTCGGGAGGGAGAACGCGAGGTCGGGGTAGACCTCGTCGTGTGCGGTGTGCACGCCCATCGCGCGCATCGCGTCCCGGGACTGGCCGTCCCGGTAGGACCGGTACGCGGCGAGCCGTGCCGACCAGCGCACCAGGGCCCGGGTGGGCCGGTTGCGGATCTCGGCGGCACCGACGCTGACCAGCGCGACCCGGGTGCCCAGCAGCCGGCCGCTCGCGCAGAGCAGGAACAGCGCGTACGGGAAGCCCCAGGGCCGCAGCGGCAGTGTGGCCTCCAGGACGCCCATGCCTGGCACGATCACCACGTCGTGCCGGCGCACCCAGGAGGCGGTGCGGAAGACGTCGACGAGTTTGCCGAGCCCCTTCGCCGCGATCGCGCCCGCACGGGACGCGGTCCGGTACTCCGCGCGGTTCCAGTGCAGCCGCGTGGCCGGGATCCCGAACCGGGCCGTCACCGCCTCGGGTCCGCCGCACAGCGCGTCCACGACGGCCTCCGGGTGGTCGGCGCGCAGGTACCCGAGGACGGCCTCGAGCGATCCGTCGTTGCCGAGGTTGCCGGAGCCGAGCAGGCCGAACACCCCGACGCGCACCGGAGCTTCGTGCGTCGGCGTCATGACTGCCTTCCCTCGCGGCCGGCGACGAGGGCGTCGACGGAGACCGTGAGCAGGGCCGGGTCGACCGGGGCGCGGTCCTCGACCCGCTCGCCGGCGCCCGGCCGGACCCGGCTGGTCATCCAGGCGGCCAGGTGGCCGTAGCACGCGCGCCGGTCGGCCGGGGACAGGGGCGCCCGCCGGATCGCCGAGGCGAAGCCCCAGACGTACTCGGCGAGCAGCCGGGGCGTCGGGTGCAGGAGCCCCGCCCGGCGCGGGTCCAGGTTGACGCACCGGGAGCGCTTGGACGGGTTCGCGCGCTCGGCGCGGGTGGGGTGGTCGCGGCGGAAGTACAGCAGCTCCGGCACCTGGTGGAAGCGCCCGTGCAGGGTGATCTCGGCGACGAACGTGCGGTCCGCGTGGTGGTAGCTGTCCATCGGCTTCACCCGGCGCAGCACGTCGGCGCGCATCACCCCGTAGAAGTCGTCGCCGCCCGGCTCGAACAGCAGGCTGCGGAAGCGCTCCGGGGCGTGCGGCGAGCCGGTGGCGAGCGTGTACTCGTAGGGGACCGTCACCTGCCCGTCGCCGTCGATGACCGCCTGGTCGGTGTGGGCGAGGATGACGTCGGGCCGCTCGTCCAGGGCCTCCACGCAGCGCCGGATCAGGTCGCGGCCGTAGAGGTCGTCGTGCGAGGCCCACTTGAAGAGCTCGCCGCGGGACTCGGCGAACACGTGGTTGTGGTTCGGGGTGGCGCCGATGTTCCGGGGCAGCCGGTGGTACCGGATGCGGGAGTCCTGCGCCGCGTACTTGCGGCAGATGTTCTCGGTCCCGTCGGTCGAGGCGTTGTCGGAGACGACCAGTTCGAAGTCCTCGTAGGTCTGGCCGAGCAGGGCGTCGAACGACTCGGCCAGGTACTCCTCGCCGTTGTACACGGGCAGGCCGATGCTCAGCCTGGGTCGGGCGGTCATGAGGTCCTCACTTCGGGAACGGGGTTGTGGTGGTGCTCGCGCAGGGCGGACCGCAGTTGCAGCCACCACACGGCCGAGCCGCTGAGGGTCGCGGCGGCGACGCCCCAGGCCGAGCCGGCCGTGCCGGCGGCGGCCGCACCGCCGAGCCCGCCGCCGACGTAGCAGGCGGAGGCGAACAGCTGGCAGCGCAGGCTGCGCCGGGCCGCACCGAGGGCGCGCAGCCCGGCCGCCGCGCCGGTGCCGAGGCCCGCTCCCGCGACGCTGAGGGTGATCTGCACGATGAGGTGCGAGGAGGAGTGCCAGACGTCGCCGAGCGCCAGGTCGCCGAGCCGGTCCGGCATCAGCAGCAGCGCCGAACCCCAGAGCAGCGCTCCGGCGGCCTGCCCGCCGCCGAGGAGGAGGCAGAACCTGCCCAGTTGGTGCGGGGCCCGCCGCAGCACCCGTGCCGCCTCCGGGACGGTGACCAGCGAGAGCCCCATCAGCACGGCGAGGAACGGGCCCATCAGGAGCTCGGCGCCCCGCACCGCGCCCACCGCGCCGACCCCGACGATCACGCCGAGCCCGTACGCGCGCACCTGGCTGGCGCCGCTGAGGCTGACGTTCTCGACCAGGTACCGGTAGCCGAGATCGCGCTGCTCGCGCAGCCAGCCGCGGGCCTCGGCCATCCGGGGGTAGATGCCGGACTGGAGGTAGCCGTACCCCGCCGCGACCGTGGCGGACGCGCCCCAGGCGAGCACGAAGGCGGCCACGGTGTCCACGTGGGCCGCCGCCACCATGGCCGGGACGAGCGCGATGCCCCACACCACGTCGTTGACGAACGCCTTCCGTCCGGCGCCGGCGGCGAAGAACGAGAACCGCCAGGCGTCCTGGAGCAGCAGCCCCGGCAGCACGACCGCGAGGGCGGTGAACGCGGGCCCCACGCGGCCGCCGAGGCCGAGCCCGGCCGCCAGGCACACGACGCCGAGGGCCCCGCCGACGCCGAGCGCGGTCCCCGTCGACCGGGCCACCGCCCCTCGCCAGGACGCCTCCGGCACGCCGCTGAAGCGCACCACGAGCGGGTCGGTGGCCAGGCCCCGGGAGACGTTGAGCACCACGCCGTAGGTCACCCAGGCCAGGCTGAACACGCCGAACGCGGTCACCCCGAGCGAGCGGGCCACGTAGAGCCCCACCGCGAAGTTGCTGATGCTGGAGGCCGCCTGGTCGGCCAGTCCCCAGGACAGCCGGCCGACGAGGGCCCGCCTGGCGGACCCGGCCGGTGCCGTCGTCTTCTCCCCCTGGGTGGTCATGGGCGTCATTCCTTGACCAGGTCGGCGCCGCGCAGGGCATCGGCCGCGGCGGCGACGGTGTCGAACGGCAGCCCGGACCGCTCGGCGACGTCCAGCAGACTGTGCTCGCCGTCGGAGAGGCTGAGCACCCAGAGCATGGCCATCTGGGCCTGCTTGGTGTCGCTGCGGCCGCCCAGCGCGTCGTACAGCCCGCGCCGGCCCAGCTGCGGTTCGCCGTAGGGACTGAGGTTCACGTACCGCCGGTTGCGGTCGAGGACGGCGAACGCCTCGCGGCAGACGGCGAGGGTGTCCGCCATCGCCGCCGGGGAGACGAAGTCCAGGTTGTCCGCGGAGGTGTGGTACTCGGGGTAGCCGGCGTACGGGGTCCTGGTGAGCGAGCCCACGCCCAGGTTGAACCCGGGCGAGCAGAACTGTCGCTCGTCGTAGCCGTACGGGGTGAACTCGGCGACCCGGTGCGGGCGTTCGGACGCGGTCAGCACATGCTGGAGCACCCGGTCGATCTCCGCGTCGCCCCGCCTGCTCTGCTTGTACGTCAGCCGGCCGGGGTCCCCGGCGCAGGCCAGTACCAGCCCGTGTTTGACCCGGTCGACCCGCTCCGCGTTGCGGGCCAGCCAGGTGATCGCCCCGATGGTGCCGGGTGCGAACAGGAACCGGTAGGTGTAGTAGGTCGGCTGCTCCGCAAGGGCTCTGGCCAGGTACGTCGCCACCGCGATGCCGGCCAGGTTGTCGTTTGCCAGTGACGGGTGGCAGACATGGCAGGAGACGATGACCTCGTCGGCGACCTGTCCGGGGACCACGTACTCGGCGTAGGTGAGGTGGCCGTCGGCGAGGGTGGAGTCGATGCGCACCTCGTAGTCGCCGTCCGGCAGCGCGTCCAGGGTCTCCTGGGCCAGGCAGAAACCCCAGTCCGGCTTGTAGTAGCTGGTGCGGTAGGGCACCCAGGACGGGTGGTCGGGCAGGGTGTGCAGGTGGCCGCGCAACTCGGCGAGGGGCATGGTCGCCGACACCGGCACGCTGTAGCCGAGCACGTGCAGGCTGGACGCGGCGAAGTCGACGACCCGCCGGCCGGTGCCGTCCGCGATGTACGCGTCCCGGATGTTCCACTCCTGCGGGACCGTCCAGTCGAGCACCTGCGTCCCGGTCGGCACCTCGTGCACCTGCAGCGGGATGTACTCCCCGACGATGTCCAGGGTGGCGCGCACACCGTCGCCGGTGATGCTCCGGCAGAGCGGGTACATCCGCTCCACCAGCGCGTACATCTCCTCGCTCACGTCGGTCACCGGCGCCACCTGAGGGTGTCGTCGACGGTGCCGGCGTCGGACGCCGAGCGCAGCACGGCGAGCCGGGTGTAGCGCTGCTCGAAGTCCTCCCGGGTCAGGTCGAACTTCCGGTAGGCGTCGGCGAGTTCGAGCGCGCCCTGCTTCACGGTCCACTCGCAGTCGAAGCCGGGTATCGCGGCGCGGAACCGGGAGAAGTCCACCCGGTAGGACCGCGGGTCGGCGCCGGTCTCCCCGGTGATCACCACCTTGGAGCCGGTGACCGCCTCGGCGACCTGCTCGGCGATCTCGGCGACGGTGACGTTGTTGACCTCGCTGCCGATGTTGAACGCCCGGTCGTGCACCGCCTCGCGCGGCGCGGTCAGCGCGGCCGTGAAGGCGCGCGCGATGTCGGCGGCGTGCACCAGGGGGCGCCAGGGGGTGCCGTCGGAGAGCACAAGGACCTCGCCGGACAAAAGGGCGTGCCCCACCAGGTTGTTGAGCACGATGTCGGCGCGCAGCCGGGGCGAGTAGCCGAACGCGGTGGCGTTGCGCATGAACACCGGGGTGAAGTCGTCGTCGGCCAGCGCGTGCAGGTCGTCCTCCACCCGGACCTTCGACTCCGCGTACGGGGTCACCGGGCGCAGCGGGGCGTCCTCGGTCACCAGGTCGTCACCGCCGGCGGCGCCGTACACCGAGCAGGTCGACGCGTACAGGAAGCGCCGTACTCCGGCCTCGCGGGCCAGCCGGGCCAGGTGCACGGACGCGTGGTGGTTGATGTCGTAGGTGAGTTCCGGTGCCAGGGAGCCGAGCGGGTCGTTGGAGAGCGCGGCCAGGTGGATCACGGCGTCCACCCCGCCCACGTGCTCGGCGGTGACGTCGCGCAGGTCCACCCGGTGCCCGGGCGGGTCGTCGGGCCGCGGGCCGAGGACGCAGTCGGCGAACAGTCCGGCGTCGAGGCCGACGACGTCGTGTCCGGCGGCCTTGAGGACCGGGGCCATCACGGTGCCCAGGTAGCCCTGGTGTCCGGTCAGTAGTACGCGCAAGGTGGTTCAACCCCCCAGGTTGAGCGTGAGTTTGGTGACGGCGAACGCCTCGGCGTAGCGCGCGTGGCATTCGATGCCGCGGATCCGGGCGAGGCCCAGGAAGGCCTCCCGGTCGTACCAGGGCCGGTGCCGCTGCGAGGGGTAGTGCTCCTGCAGCAGCCGCACCTTCTCTTCGGCGGTCTCCGGCGCCAGCGGCTGGTAGGCGGCCGGCCGGCCGAGGTCGCCGTCCCACTTGACGATCTCGTAGCCGAGCACGAGGTGGTCCCGGAACGCGGTCGTCATCAGCTTGGCCAGGCCGCGGTGGTCCTGGTGGGCGTCGTCGGTGCGCGGTGCGAGGACCAGGTCCGGGTCGGTCTGCGCGCGCAGCTCCTCCACCGCGGACTTGGCCTCCTCCCAGTGGGCCGGGAAGCGGCCGTCCGGCAGCTTGTGCACGGTCAGCCGCAGGTCGGCACCCGGGCAGAAGGCGGTGAGCGCGGCCCGCTCCTCCTGCTCGCGCTCGCTGCCGCCGCCGGTGAGCACCAGCGCGTCGACCCGGATACCCGGCCACGCCTGACACAGCGTCAGCAGCGTGCCGCCGGCGCCGATCGCGATGTCGTCGCAGTGCGCGCCCACCGCGACGATCCGGTGCAGGGGCCCGGCCCCGAGCCGGATCACGCTCTGGCTCCGGCTCGGTCCCGCTCCCACACGGCCCACGGGCGGTCGCCCCGGGTGTAGGCCTCGTCGAGCGCGGCCCGTTCCTTCACGGTGTCGGTCGGCTTCCAGAAGCCGCGGTGCTGGTGCGCCACCAGCCGTCCCCGCTTGGCCAGTTGGGCGCATCCGTCGGCGACCAGGTCGCCGTTCTCCGGTATGTGGTCGAAGACCTCCTGGCGGAGCACGAAGTAGCCGCCGTTCTCCCACAGCGGCAGTTCGCTCACCGCGGTGATACCGCCCACCAGGCCGTCCTCGCCCAGCTCCACGCAGTGGAACGACGACTGCGGCGGCACGACCATCATCGACGCCCCGGCGTCGCGCGCGGCGAACTTGTCGATCATCTCGGGCAGCGGGGCGTCGGTGAGCACGTCGGCGTAGTTGGCGAGGAACATCTCGTCGCCGTCCAGGTGGTGCCGTACCCGGCGCAGCCGCTCCCCGATGGGTGACTCGATGCCGGTCTGGGCGAAGGTGATGGTCCAGTCGGCGATGTCGGTGGAGAGCAGTTCGGTCTTCCCGCCGCGCAGGACGAAGTCGTTGGAGGTGGTCTCCTCGTAGTTGAGGAAGAAGTCCTTGATGTGGTGGGCCCCGTACCCGAGGCACAGGATGAAATCGGTGTGCCCGAAGTACGCGTAGTAGCGCATGACGTGCCAGATCAGCGGTCTCGGGCCGACCATCGCCATCGGTTTGGGCACGTCGTCGGAGGTGCCGTTGCGCATCCGCATCCCGTAACCGCCGCAGAACAGGACGACCTTCATGATGTGACCTCTTTCGCGGCCTCGACGATGCTCAGTTCCGGGATGGGGAAGACGAGCCGGCCGCCCCACTCGTGGACGAAGGACAGCTGGTCGACGAGTTCGGCCCGCAGGTTCCACGGGAGGACGAGGACGAAGTCCGGCCTGTCGGCGGCTATCTGCTCGGGCGCCAGGATGGGGATGCGGGTGCCCGGGGTGAACCTGCCGTGCTTGTAGGGGTTGCGGTCGACGGTGTAGGCGAGCAGGTCGGGGCGGATGCCGCAGTGGTTGAGCAGGGTGTTGCCCTTGCCCGGGGCGCCGTAGCCGACGACCGTCTCGCCGCGCTCGGCCGCGTCGATGAGGAACCGCAGCAGGTCCCGGCGCACCTTGGCCACCCGGGCGGAGAACTCGGCGTACCCGGAGAGCTCCTGGAGCCCGGCGGCCTTCTCCCGCTCCAGGACGTCGGCCACCCGTCGCGTCGGCTCGCCGGCCGCCTCGGCGGGCCGGGCCCACAGCCGGATGGAGCCACCGTGCGTGGGCAGCAACTCGACGTCCACGAGGGCGAGTCCGCCGCTCGCAAGGGCCCGGATCGCCGAAGCCACCGTGTAGTACTGGAAGTGCTCGTGGTAGATCGTGTCGTACTGGTTCTCCTCGATGAGGGTCAGCAGGTGCTGCACCTCGATGGAGACCCAGCCGTCGTCGGCGACCAGGGCGCGCAGCCCCTGGGTGAACCCGACCACGTCGGGGATGTGCGCGTACACGTTGTTGGCCACGACCAGGTCCGCCGGGCCGTGCTCGGCGCGGACGGCCGCGCCGGTGTCCGGGGAGAGGAACTCCGTGAGCGTGGGCACGCCCGCCTCCCGTGCCGCGGCGCCGACGTTCACCGAGGGCTCGATGCCGAGGCAGCGGATCCCCTGGTCCACCACGTGCCTCAGCAGGTACCCGTCGTTGCTCGCCACCTCGACCACGAAGGCGTCGGGACCGAGTGGAAGCCGCTGCACGGCGTCGGCGACGAAGGTGCGCGCGTGCTCCACCCAGGAGGTCGAGAAGGAGGAGAAGTAGGCGTACTCCTTGAACGTCTCCTCCGGCGTGATCAGCGGCGGGATCTGCGCGAGCCAGCAGTCGGTGCAGACCCGCAGGTGCAGCGGGTACGCCGGCTCCGGATCGTCCAGTTGGTCCGCGGCGAGAAAGCTCTCACATGGTGGCGTCGCCCCGAGGTCGACGACGCTCGCCATCGCTTCCGAGCCGCAGAGTCGGCATCGTGTCATCTGCTGTCCCCATCCCCCCTGCCCGCGCGGATGTCCCCGCCACGGGCCTGTGCCGACCGCCCCGCGATCGCGGTGCGGTACTCCTCCTCCAGGCGCGCCAGTCCGACGGCCGGGCTGAAGCCCTGCTCGTAGCGGCGGCGGGCGGCCCGGCCCATCTCCCGGTTGCGGTCCGGGTCGGCCGCGATCCGGCGTATGCAGGACGCGAGCGAGGCGGACTCGCCCGGGCGGTGCAGCAGTCCGGTGACGCCGTCCTCGACGAGTTCGACGAAGGCGCCGTGGCCGGCGGCGACGGTCGGGACCCCGGCCGCCATCGCCTCCACGACCACCAGGCCGAACGCCTCCAGCCACGTCGAGGGAGCCACCACGGCGACCGACCGGGCGACGGCCTTGCGGCACGCCGCCGTGTCCAGCAGGCCGGCGTAGCGCACGTCGTCCCGGCCCGCGGCCCAGGCGGTCACCTCTCGCTCCAGCGGACCCGTGCCGGCGATCACGAGCGGCACGCCCACCCCGCCGCTCGCCGCGATGTCGTCCCACGCGGCCATGAGCAGCCGTACGCCCTTGGCCTCCGCGAGCCGGCCGAGGTAGAGCACCTGCTCCCCCTCGCCTTCCCGGCGCGCGCCCGGGTCGGGCACGAAGTTGTGCTTCACCGCCAAGCGCTCGGCCGGCATGCCGGACCGGACCAGGACGTCGCGCTGGGCCGCGGAGATGCAGAGGAACCGCTCCACGCCGGACCACCACCGCCGCCGGTTGGCCGACAGGCTGACCGCGAGCGGCACCGTCGCGAGGCGGGAGCCCCGGTAGCAGCCGTGCCGGACGGCGGGCAGTGGTGTGGAGCCGACGCACTCGGTGCACGGCCGGCCGTCCCGCTGGAGCGTGCCGGGCGGGCAGACCTGGGTGTAGTTGTGCAGCGTGGCGACGGCGGGCACACCGGCGTCGGCGCAGGCGGCGAGGACCGCGGGCGACAGGAGCGGGAAGACGTTGTGGACGTGCACCACGTCGGGCCGCTCGGCGCGCAGCCGGGCGGCGAGTTCCGTGCGGACCGCCGGGTTCCACGGCACCAGGAGCGGCACCGCGACCTTGCCGAGAAGCGACCGGGCGGCGATGTCGTCGCTGCGCCGCTCGAACACCTCGACCCGGTGGCCGGCCGCGCGCAGCAGCTCCACCTCCTGGTCGACGACCTTGTTCTCCCCGCTCGGCTGTGCGGAGCCGTAGCGGTTGTGCACCACGAGGACGTGCATGCTCAGGTCACCTCCGATCGTCTGGGGAGTCCGGGCGTCGGGACGGGTGTCGCCGCGGCGGGTGCCGCCAGCAGCGAGGCGGCCAGGGCCAGATGCAGCAGGTACGGCGAGGCGTCGCCGAGCCCGGCCTCGGTGTACGAGGCGATCGCGCAGTAGCTGATCAGGAAGATCGCGCAGGCCCGCTGCAGCGACGGTGGCCGCAGCAGCGCGACGCCGCCAAGGACGACGATGATGATCGCAACTAGAGTGACGCCGAACAGACCCTGCTCGTTGTAGACCGCCAGCCAGCTGTTGTCGATCGGCAGCCCGCCGAACGACTTGTCGCCGAGGCCCACGCCGAGCAGCTTCTCCGAGGTCGTCCGGGGCGCGGCGAGGAGGGCGTCCCAGACCTTGGCCCGGCCGGTGAGGCTGGAGAAGTTCTCCTTGCTCTGTCCGCGCAGGAACCACGTCTGCAGGGCGGAGGCGAACCCCACCGCGGCCACCACGCCGACCAGCACCGCCCAGGTGAAGAACCGGCGGGCGGCCGCGCTGGTCAGGATGAGCGAGCCGATCGCCAGCGCCAGCCCGAGGAGCAGGCCGAGCGTGGCCGTCCGGGTATGGGTCAGCGCGAGCAGCACGAAGGACGGCACGATGACCACCGCGGCGCTCGTCCGGTCGGTCCGGCGGCCCAGCAGGAGCAGCGCGGTGAGCCCGATGATCACCGCCGCGTACTGCCCGATCTGCGGCGGGGTGAGCGGCCACAGCGCGCCGACCAGGCGTCCGCCGTAGAGGTCGGGCAGGGCCGCGCCCGGTGAGACGGCCAGGCCGGCGGCCACCGATCCGAGCACCGCGAAGTACGCCCGGATGTGGTACCGGACGAACGTCAGGCTGCCGTCCCACCAGCGGCTGAGCAGCCACAGTGTGCCGATGAAGAGCGTCAGCCGGAAGCAGCGGAACAGCGCGCCGAACCCGGACTCCAGGTTGGCGCTGGAGATCACGCTCGTCACCAGCAGCAGGGTGAGCAGGAGCAGGTAGGCGCTGGGGCGGATGCGCAGCCGGAGGTTGACCGCGAGCGCCAGCGTGAAGGCGGCGACCAGGGCGCCCATGGTGACCATCTGGATGAGGGAGCGGGGCAGCGGGACGATGGTCTTCGCCCCGGCGGAGCCGAGCGTGTTGAGGACCAGCAGCCCCCAGACGATCCCGACGATCCTCGGGGTGCCGGCGGAGCCCGGTTGGGCGCCGGACCGCGGGTCCGTCTGCCCGTTCGTCTGCCCGTTCATCTGCGTGTCCATCTCAACCACCGGTCCCTGGGTCGAGGGTGCTGCCCGCGTCCTGCCGGTAGTCCGTGCCCTGCCACTCGTCGAAGTCGAGCACCCGGCTCGGGTCGTAGGCGACGAACTGCCAGGGCCCGAGGTAGACGTTGTGGTGCCAGCGGTTGTCCTGTCTGTGGGTGATCGCCTCGGCCACCTTCTCGCCCTTGTACGGCGACCAGTCCGGATAGGTCCCGTAGTTGGACAGCACCGCCATGCGGTCGCACATCTCCGTGCACTTGACCACGGACTCGTCGAGCACGAACCGGTTGTCGTGGATGTCCACCCGCTGGGTCTTCCACCGGCAGTCGGCGTACAGCGGGGCCTTGTCGATCGCCGGCTTCGCGCAGCGGTCGGTCTTCTTCACCAGGAGGGTGCAGTCACCGGACGAGGTGTTGGCCGGGCTGTTGCAGAACCGGTCGGCGTTCTCCCACAGGGTGATCCCGGACCAGTTGTTCTCCAGCACGTTCCGGTAGATCTCGATCTTGTCGGTGCGGGCCCGGATCCGTGGTTCGCCGCCGGACTCGGACAGGTAGACGGCCGCATACGGGAAGTTGTCGCCGCGGTCGGCGTACTTGCGGCCCTCGACCCAGTTGTTCCGCCGGATCGTGTTGTCCCGGACGACCGCGTTATAGCTGGTCTCGTAGATCAGCGCGGCACCGTCGTTGGCCTCGAGCACGTTGTTCTCGATGAGGAAGTCGTTGTTGTCGGTGTCCGCCCACAACCCCGCTCCATGGTTGCCGTGCACCCAGTTGCCGCGTATGTCGGCGCCGCTGACAGCCCAGAACTTGATGCCGCCGGTGCAGCCGCAGCCCTGCTGCCGCCGCTCCCAGTCGTCGGTGTTGTTGCCCACGATCTCGTTGCCCTCGACCACCAGGCCGCGGATACCGCCGCCGTTCTTGTAGGCGTTCATTCCGTACTGCCCGTTGTCGCGCAGGCAGTTGGCGCGGACCTGCTGGTGGGCACCTGCCATCAGCCCCGCCCCGGAGTTGTCCTGGATCGTGGCGTGCTCGATCACCCAACCGTCGGCCGAGTCGTGGTTGACCACGCCCTCGTTCTGCGGTGCGACGAAATGCTGCACGGTCAGGTAGCGGATGGTGACGTCGCGGGCGGTGCCCGCGAACGCGTACTGGTTCTTCTTCCCGCCGTCGAGCACCGCGCCCGGCGCGCCGAGGTAGCGGTCCCCCTTCTTGGGGATGACCTGGGCGTAGCGGTCCGGGGTGAGCCGGTGCTTGCCCGGCCGGAGCCAGAACGTGGTGTTCGGGGGGCTGTTCTTGGTCTTCGCCGCCAGGTCGCCGACGACCGCGGGGTCGACCGTCACCGCGCCCGCCGGCGCCTTCGCCGGTCCGGTCGCGGGGTTGGCGCACACCCGGGCGACAGCTCGGGCCGCGGACGTGGCCATGGACGTGGACGACGCGGCGGTCGGCTTCGCTGCCTGGGCGCCCGAGGTGCTGTCGCAGCCGGTCGCCGTCAGCAGGGCCAGCGCCAACGGTGCCGCCGTCAACGCCCAGTGCCGCCTCTTGATCACCACGTGCCCCCTAGCCGCCGAACCTGAGCACGGTGGTGAACCCGCCCGCGCCGTCGGTCGAGCCGGTGCCGACCAGCGTCGTGCTGGGTTCCTTGCGCCCGAATCCCGCGGAGTACCAGCCGAGCGGCGGATCGGTCTCACCGCGGTGCGCCCGCCAGGACAGCTGCCCGGGCAGGTCGAGCACGGCGGAACGCCCCTCGCCGTCCCGGATCCAGGTGAGCACCGCCCGGTTCCCCACCAGGTCCGCGGCGATCTCCGGGCCGAGGTGGAAGGCCAGCTGCACGGTCCGGTGCGGGCCACGCACCTCGTCGACCACCTTCAGCTCCTGGCTCGCGGCCGTCAGCTCCACCCGGCGGCGGTGCACGGAGCCCTGGTACCCGTCGTGCTCGGCACACCAGCGGGCCACGTCCTCGCCGGACGTGTCCACGGACAGCACGCGGGTGCGGGCCTGCCGGGTCCACAGGAACGGGCCGCCGGAGACGGACTGGTCGGCGCCGTCCAGTCGGAGCGTGTTGTGGCCGAGGGTGGACCGGAAGTACTGCCGCCACTGGGGCTGCCCGTGGTAGCAGTACGTCCCCGGGTCGGCGAGCACGTCGACCCCGTCGTGCCGGACCTCCACGGACAGCGCGTCCGCGTGGGCGTGCGCGGCGATGGACAGGAAGCCGTGCGGGCCACCGTCGCAGCGGCACCAGATCTCTCCCGGACCGCGCAGGACGGTGAGCCCCGCGTCGGCGAAGTGGGCCGGGCGGTGCGCCGGGCGGGACACGGGTGCGGTTCCGGTCCCGGTCCCGGTTCCGTCTTGCGGGTACCGCCGGATGAGCGCGGCCAGCAGCGGGGTGCGCACATCGGTGCCGGTCGCCTCCGGCCACCAGTCGAGCCGGCCGAACACGGCGTCGCCGGTGGCCAGGAGCGAGGCCCAGCGGTCGGTGCCCGCGCCGTCCACGACCAGACCGTGCCCGTCGTCCGCGTCCCCCTGCCGCGGCGGCCGCAGCCGGTTGTCCACGACGGCCGCGAGCGCGTCGGTCATCCGCAGCAGCACCAGGCGGACGGACGCGGGGACCGGCACGCCCGCGGCATCCGCCTCGGCCACCGCGGCCAGGCCGAGTTCCAGCACGAGTCCGTGGTACTCGGTGGCCAGCTCGCGGTTGAGGCCGGAGGGGAAGGTGTTGCCGCGCAGGTGCCGCTCCAGCGACCGCAGCGCGTCGGCCCGCCAGCGCCCCGAGGCGGGGAACCAGCCGAACGCGCAGGCCGCGGCGAACTGCCCGGCGGCCTCGGCGATGACGTGGTTGTTCGCCGAGGACCCCCGGCTGGGGAAGGCGGCCAGCCAGCGCTGGTGGTGCCAGATCTGGTTCAGCGCCACCGGGTTGTCCTCGAACAGCCCGGCCGCACCCGGCCAGTCGTGGAGCAGCCGGCGGATCCACACCCAGGACAGCAGGCGGATGCCCAGCTCGATGCCGCTGATCCAGTGCACGCCCCGCAGCGGGGGGTTGGCCGTCCACCACGACCGCAGGTGCTCGGCCACGCGCTCGGCGTACCGCTCGTTCCCGGTGATCGCGTAGGCGGCGGCGAGCACGGTGAGGTACTGGTGCCGGGACAGCTCCCAGATCTGCTTGATGTCCCCGACCGCGTCCTCGTTGCGGTACGGCACGTCGAAGGCGTAGCCCCAGGGGGCCCGGCGCCCGGTCTTCGGGTCGCACCACCAGTCCGGGTCGGTGAGGTCGTCGCGGACCACCCCGAAGTACTCGACGTGCCCGTACATCAGCCGGTCCGCCTCGGCGACGAGACGCTTCGCGGCGTCCGGTGGCACCGCGGCGAGCGTCCCGGCGGGCAGGACGGCGGTGAACCGGGCACCGGTCACGGTCGGGCAGTCCGGCCGGGCGGACCGCCACCGCCGTCTGCGCACCGTGTCGCCCACCCGGCCCGCGACCTCCCGCGGCCCCATCCGGGAGAGGCGCCGCAGGTACCAGCCCGCACTCCCCGAGATCACAGTCATCGTGCCCGCTCCAACGTCACCGGCGCGCCGGAGGCCAGGGCGCTCCGCACGGCGAGGGTGGCCGCCGTGGTGGCGACCAGCGACTCCAGCGGCACCGGCATCGGCCCGCCGGTCCGAACGGCCTTGACGAACGCGGCCAGTTCGGCGTTCTGGCCCTTGTCGCGGGCCTTCGGAAGCCGGGAACTCACCCAGCGCTTGCGGCCGTACACCGAGGCACGGACGAAGTCGTCGAGCTTGAGCACCTTGCCGTCGGCGAGGAGGTCCACCGTCTCCTTGGGGAAGCCGGGCGCTCCGGTGGTGACGTAGCTGATGGTGGCGGTGGATCCGTCCGGGTAGCGCAGTACGACCTGCAGGTCCTCGTTGCCGGAGGGAGCGACCGCGTACACCGAGACCGGGTCGGCGTCGAGCAGCCAGCTCGCCGTGTCCACGAAGTGCCCGCCCTCGCCCTCGAACCGCGAGCCCTCGGTGCCCTGGCGGAGGTACCAGCTGCCGTGCTGCAACTGGCCCGCGTTGACCAGATAGCGCAGGCTCGCCGGTCCGGTCCGGGCGCCGAACCGCTGCTTGGCCTCGGTCAGCAGCGGCGCGAACCGGCGGTTGAAGCCCACCTGCAGCCGGTCGTTGCCGGACTCCTCCACCGCCGCGAGCACGCCGGCCAGTTCGTCCTCGGTGAGGGCCAGGGGCTTCTCCACGAACACCGTCTTGCCCGCGAGGAGCGCCTGCCGGGTCAGTTCGGCGTGCGAGCTGTGCCGGGTGACCACGAACACCGCGTCGATCGACTTGTCGCCGAGCACGGCGTCGAGGTCGGTGGTCGCCTCGGCGAAGCCGAACTTGCGCTGCGCGTTGGCCGCGGAGAGCGCCGTCGTGGTGACGACGGTCGACAGCTCGACGCCGTCGCGCTGGGCCAGGTGCGGCAGCAGCATCGACGTGGCGTAGTTCCCCGCGCCGACGAACGCGAGGCGTACCGGTGACGTGGCGGCCCGGGCGGGTGCGGCCGCTCCCCCACTGCGGCGCACGGCGGGCACGGCCACCGACGGGGCCTCGGCCTCTCCTGCCTCCGCCTGTTCGGGGTACCGGAACAGCACGGCCACGGCCTTCAGTTCGCCGTCCTTGAGCCGCCGGTACGTCTCGACCGCGTCGTCGAAGTCGGCGACGTGCGAGATCAGAGGCTCCACGTCGACGCTGCCGCGGGCGACGAGGTCGAGGAAGCACGCGAGGTTGCGGCGCTCGGTCCAGCGCACGTAGCCGATCGGGTAGTCGCGGCCCTCCAGCTCGTACTCCGGGTCGTAGCGCCCGGGGCCGTACGAACGCGAGAACCGGACGTCGAGTTCCTTCTCGTAGTACGCGTTCCACGGCAGGTCCAGGCGGCACTTGCCGATGTCGACGACCCGGCCGCGGTCCCGGCAGAGCCGGGCGGCCAGCTCGACGGGCTGGTTGCTGCCGCCGCCTGCGGCCAGGAACACCTGGTCCACGCCGTGTCCGCCGGTGAGTTCGGCGACGGCGGTCTCCACGGCCGCGGACGCGGGGTCGCCGCAGGCCACGGCGCCGAGGCGCGCGGCGAGTTCGCAGCGCGCCGGGTCGGGGTCGGCGCCGACGACGCGGACTCCGGCGGCGGCCAGGAGCTGGACCACCAGCTGCCCGATCAGGCCGAGGCCGATGACCAGGGCCACCTCGCCGAGCTGCGGCTCGCCCTGGCGGACGCCCTGCATCGCGATCGACCCGACGGTACCGAAGGCGGCGTGACGCGGTGCGAGGCCGTCCGGCACCGGGGTGTAGAGGTTCTTCGGCACCCAGTTCAACTCGGCGTGCAGCGCGTGCTCGTTGCCGGCGCAGGCCACGAGGTCGCCGACCTTCACGTCGTCGATGCCGTCGCCGACCTGCTCGACCACCCCGCACAGCGAGTAGCCCAGCGGCGTGTAGGAGTCCAGCTTGCCCATCACCTTGCGGTAGGTGGCGGGCACCCCGTTGGTGGCCACGCTCTGCATGACCTTGGCCACCTGGTCCGGCCGGGAGCGGGCCTTGCCCAGCATCGACATGCCGGCCTCGGACACCTTCATGAGCTCGGTGCCGGTGGAGATCAGCGAGTAGGCGCTGCGGACCAGCACACCGCCCGGCTTGCACCCCGGAACCGGAACGTCGAGCACCGCCAGCTCGCCGCTCTTGTAGTTCTGCACAACTTGCTTCACCGAAGTCCCCTGATTCCTAAGCCGTCAACCGAGTGCTCTGGCCGGACCCGGAGGTCGCGTCGCGATACCAGTACTCGAGGGTCAGTACGTGCCACAGATGCTTGGAGTAGTCCCGCTGTCCGGCGGCGTCCTCGGCGACGAGGCGCTGCAGCGCCTCGCGGCGCAGGAACCCGGAGCGAACGAGCTCGCCGTCGTCGACCACCTCACGCACCAGCGGTGCCAGGTCCCGGCTCATCCAGGCCCGCAGCGGGGCGCTGAACAGGCCCTTGGGCCGGTACACGATCTCCCGGGGCAGGATCGAGGTGGCCGCCTCCTTGAGGACGGCCTTGCCCTGCCGTCCGACGATCTTGCGGTCGCCGGGCACCGCGAACGCGGCCTTGACCACCTCGACGTCCACGTACGGCACGCGTACCTCGGTCGAGGCGGCCATGCTGGAGCGGTCCGTGTACGTGAGGTTCAGGCCCGGCAGGAACATCCGGGCGTCGGCGAGGCACATCCGGTTGACGAAGTCGTCCAGGTCGTTGTCCTGGTAGACGTCCGCGTGCTCGGTCAGCACGTCCTGGACCGTGCCGGCCAGGTCGGGATCGAGAAGGGCGAGCAACTCGTCCTGGTCGTACATGGTGTAGCTGCGCCGGAAGGCGGTCTCCTCGGGCAGGTCGGCGAAGGAGAGGAACCGCTTGGCGAAGCGCACCGACCGGTACCCCCGGCGGCTCGTCGCGACCGGCAGCCGGTCCACGGCCCCGGACACCCCGCGCCGCAGAGGCCGCGGGACGCGCTGGTAGCGCAGCGCGATCAGGTTGGCCAGGTGCTTGCGGTAGCCGGCGAACAGCTCGTCCGCGCCCATCCCGGAGAGCATCACCTTCACCCCGGCCTCGCGCGCGGCCATGCAGATCAGGTACGTGTTGATCGCGGCGGGGTCGCCGATCGGCTCGTCCAGGTGGTACGTCATCTGCGGCAGCAGGTCGAGCACGTTCGGCGCGATCTCGATCTCGTGCAGGTCGACGCCGAACTTCCCGGCCACCTGACGGGCGTAGCGCAGGTCGTCCGGCATCGCCTCGAACCTGGCGTCCTCGGCGCGGAACCCGATCGTGTAGGCGGAGATCCCGGGTCGGTGGCGGGCCGCCAGCGCGGTCAGCCAGCTGGAGTCGAGGCCGCCGGAGAGGAAGGTCGCCACGGGTACGTCGGAGAGCAGGTGGCGCCGGGTCGACTCCTCGACGACGGCGGCCAGGTCCGGCTGCTCGCCGGCCAGGGCCCGCTCCCGGCCCTCGGCGGCGACGTCCTTCAGGTTCCAGAACCGGCCCCGCTCCACCCGGCCGTCGGGCCGGCACCTCAGCCAGCTCCCCGGTTCCAGCTTCTCCGCCTCGCGGAACGCGCACCGGGAGTCCGGCACCCAGTAGTAGAGCAGCGAGGCGACCAGCGCCGCAGGGTCCACCTGCAGCGACCGGCCGGTCGCGACGGCGAGCGCCTTGAGCTCGGAGGCGAACACCAGGCCGCCGCCGCGCCGGAGCAGGAACAGCGGCTTGATGCCGAGCTGGTCGCGGGCGAGCACCAGGTCGCCGGTCCGCTCGTCGAAGATCCCGAAGGCGAACATGCCGCGCAGCCGGGGCAGGCAGTCGGTGCCCCAGCGCCGCCAGGCCTCCAGGAGCACCTCGGTGTCGGAGGTGCCGCGGAAGCGCACCCCGGTGGCCGCCAGTTCGGCACGCAGCTCGGGCGCGTTGTACAGCTCGCCGTTGTACGTCAGGACGAGGCCGTCCGAGACCATCGGCTGGGCGCCGGTGTCGGACAGGTCGATGATGGCCAGCCTGCGGTGCCCGAGGTGCACTTCGCCGTCGCCCACGGGGTGGCTGTACCGGCCCGATCCGTCCGGACCGCGGTGGGCGAGGGTGTCGGTGAGCCGGTCGGTCACGATCTTTCCGTCCGGCCATCGGTAGGTGCCTGCGATGCCGCACATGTGTTACCGCGCCTCCTGGTCGTTGTCCGGGCCCCGGACGGCCCACACCGGCTGCCGCTCGGTCCGCCGTCGGCCCGTCCCCGCCTGCGTGGCCGGCCGCTCGCTCCGGCCGCGCAGCGCGGTCTGCAGCCCGTCCCACAGGGTGCCGTCGGTGCGGTCCCGTGGATCGGGGTCGATCAGGACCACCCCGATCACCGGGATGCGCTGGTCCGCGAGCTGCCGGGCCACGGTGTGCAGCCAGGCGGCGCTGCCGTGCCCGGCCCGCACCACGAGCACGGTCTGGGTGCCCAGGTACTGGAGGTCGGTCCAGGCCGTGCCGGGCGCCACCGAGCCGACGCCGATCCGGCGCTCCTGGGGCGGCACGGTCGCGGCATGCTCGGCACCGACCACGGTCGGGTCGCCCGGCTTCTGCTGCCGGCGGCCCGCCAGCTGCTGGCGGGGCAGCGCGTCGACGACGGTGACCGGCCCCTCCGCCGTCAGGGCCCTGGCGAGGTCCAGGGCGATCACGCTCGCGCCGCGGGCACAGCCCAGTTCCAGCAGCGACACCGGTTCCGCGGAGCCGCGCACGGTGCGGGCCAGGGACGCGGCGAGCCGTTCGCGGGTCAGCCGGGTCCGTCGGCGCTGCCACGGCCTGCCCGGCCGGCGGGGCAGCTCCGCGATGACCGAGGCGCCCAGGTTCGCCGCGATGTCCCGGCGCAGCACGGGGCGGTCCGCCACCACCGTGCCGACCGCGGCCCCCGCGAGCCCGAGGAAGAGCCCGAGGACGAGGCCGATCGCCGAGTCGGTGGCTACGGCCTTGGGCAGGGAGTGCCGCAGCGCGCGCGGGGCGTCCACGATCTGTGTGCCGGCGACGACCTGGGGTGCGCCGGTCCGCGCGTCCGCGGCGCGCTCGTCGAAGTCGGCGATGCGCGAGTTGAGTTCGGCGCGGCGGGCGAAGAGCGATTCGAGGGTCGCCGACGCCTTCGGGTCGCTGTCCGCCTGCTGGTTTCCGATCTCCTTGTTGACCTGGGCGAGTTCGTCCCGCATGCGGTCGCGCTGGTCGAGCAGGGCCTGGGCCTCGGCCTGCGCGGTCCGCTGCATCCGCTGCACGTGGTCCGCGACGAACGCGTCGGCCAGCGCCTTGGCGCGGGCCACCGCCTGGGCGTCGGTGTCGCCGGTCACGGTGATCTGCAGCAGGTTGTTGGTCAGGCCGGCGCCCTTGTAGTCCTGGAGGAAGTCCTCGGGTTTCTCCGCGGACTTGAGGGACCGCAGGGCCTTGTCGGCGATCTGCGTGGTCTGGAGCAGCTGGACGTCGGTGCGGATCAGCGTTCCGGTGTCGTTCGGCTGGTCCGCTTCGTGCGCGACCAGCACTTCGGTCACCGCGGTCGGCGCCGGCGGCATCGCGACCGCCAGCCCGGAGCCCCCCAGCAGGCCGAGGAGCGCCGTGGCGTACCAGAGGCGGCGGCGCCTGCGCACCGACACCACCAGGGCCTGGAGATCGAGAAGCGGAGCGGCGGCCGACGACTCCGCGGTCGTGCTGGTCGTCACGCTGAACCTCCTGTGGCCGGGCCGCGAACCGCGAGTGCGAGAGTGGCGTCGTCCGGCGGGTGGTGGCCGGCGGACCGTGTCTGACGGGCGCGGACCGGGTCGGCGACGACGATGCCGAGGACCTCGTGCCGGCCGTCCGCACATGCCTCGGCGATCCCGGCGAGTTCCTCCGCGGTCCAGCTGCCCGCGCTGAGGACGACGAGGGCACCGGCCTCGGTGTCGCGGTCCGGCACGACCGGCCGGTCCACCGAGACCTCCACCACCCGCAGCTGCGGATCGCCCTTGGCCTCGGCGACGAGCTGCCCGGCGGCCCGGCGGGCGATCTCGTCGCCGTCCGGTACGACCACCAGCAGCCGCCGGGGCGCGGGCAGTTGGTCCCGGAGACGGGCGCAGACCCGCCGGTAGCGGATCCGTCGAGCGGCCTCGTCGTCGGACCTCGGCGGGGTCGGCAGGTCCCACCGGGTGTCGACGCCGAGGAGGCGGCGGATCAAGACCCGTGGGCCACCGCCCTCCGGCCGGTGCGCGACGCGCCGGTCACCGGGCACCTCGACGGTGCCCAGCAGCGCCGAGCCCAGCGCCGCGGTGATCTCCGGTTCGGTGCGCAGCCGGCGGTTCATCCGTGCGGCGGCGAGGTGGCCGACGACCGCGAGCAGGAAGAACAGCAGCGCACCCGCGCCGATGAACTGCAACCGCGTCGGCGGCGCCTCGCCGGTCGGCCGGGCCGCCGGGCCCATGACGACCATGCCGGCCTTGTTGGTCGCCGGGTCGGCCTCGTCCAGCTTCGTCATGGCCTCCTCCAGCGAGGTGCTCAGCTTCTCGAGCTCCGTCCGGGCCTGCACGCCTTCGACGGTCTGCCCCGGATCGGCCGCGTCGGCCAGCTCGGTGATGCGGCGGTTGGTCTCGTCGACCTGCTTCCGCAGCGCCTCGGCCTCCGTGGCCGCCGCGGAGTCGGTGCCGCCACCCGCGACCCGGGCGGCGAACTTGACGAACTGCGCGGCCACTTGGTCGGAGAGCTGCTGCGCGCGCCGGGGAGTGTCGGCCGTACCCGAGATCTTGATGATGTTCCCGTCGGCGGCCGAGGCGGTCACCCGGTCCCGCAGCTCGGCGGCGCTGACGTCCCGCCAGTTCAGTGCGGCGGCCGCGCGGTCGACCACGGTCGAGCTGGTCGCTATGTCCACCTGGGTCAGCAGCGCGCGCTCTTCCCACTGGCCGGGCAGCAGGACCGACGCCGACGTCGTGTACCGCGGCGGAAACACCACCGAGGCGCCGTAGCCGACGAGCGCGCCCACGACGGCGAGGACGGCGAGGAACCGCCAGCGCCGGCGGAATATCCGCCCGATGGTGACCAGACGTATCGATTCCTCGCTCAACTGCGCTGCCTCTTCCCTGTTCGAACCTGTTCGACCGCCGACACCGGGGTGTGGTCACGGCAGGCGGCGGCGTAGGCAGCAAGCAGCGACGCCTGCGAGTTGCGCCAGGAGAGCGGCCCGCCGACCCGCTCCTGGCCGATCTTGCCCATCCGGGCCCGCCGGTCCGGGTCGTCGAGGAGCTGCGCGACGAGCCGGGCGAACTCGGCCTCGTCGTTGGCGGGCGCGTAGACGGCGGCCTCGCCGGCGGAGACGCGCGCTTCCTTCAGGTCGAACGAGACGATCGGCCGGCCCATCGCCATGTACTCGAGGACCTTGTTCATGGTCGACACGTCGTTGAGCGGATTGCGCGGGTCCGGGGAGAGGCAGACGTCCGCGGTGGACAGGTAGCGCACCAGGTCGGCGTCCGGAATGCGCCCGGTGAACTGCACCCGGTCACCGAGCCCGAGCCGCCGGGACAGCTCCACCATCGCGTCGAAGGCGTCGCCGGAGCCGACGAACACCGCGTGCCAGTCGGTCCGGCCGAGGTCGTCGCGGAGCTTCGCGAGGGCCCGCAGGGCGTAGTCGACGCCGTCCTGAGGGCCCATGACACCGAGGTAGCAGAGCAGATGCGGTTTGCCGCGCTTCAGCTCCGGCTCGGGCGGCACCGGTTGGAACCGCTCGATCGCGGGCGCGCTGCGCACCACGAAGACGTCCTCGGGCCGCCGGCCGCCACGGCGCACCGCGACGTCGCGGTAGCTCTCGTTCGTGGCGAGGACGATGTCCGCGGCCCGGTAGGTCCGCCGCTCCAGTGCGCACACGGCGCGGTAGAGCAGGTCCTTGCCGCGGTCGAACCGGGAGAGGTACAGCTCGGGTACCAGGTCGTGCTGGTCGAAGACGAACCGTGCGCCGCGCCGCTTGAGCCACAGGGCCGGCAGGAACAGCAGGTCGGGCGGGTTGCAGGCGTGGACCACGTCGACCGGGCCGACCTTGCGGGCCAGCCGGGCGGTGTGCCAGAGCGCCGATCCGTACTCCTTCAGGTAGCCGGCCGGTCCTCCGGTGGCCGCGCGCAACGGGTAGCGGTGGATCCGCACCCCGTCGATCACCGCCTCCGGCTCCGTGTCGCGCTTGGTCCCCTGCGGACAGATGACGTGCACCGTCCAGCCGGCGTCGCGCAGTGTCGTGCACTCCTGCCACACCCGCCGGTCGAACGGCACCGACAGGTTCTCCACCAGGATCAGCGCGCGCCGGTCGGTCCCGGCGGCGCCGGTCGGGTTACCAAGCAAGGCCCATGTACCCCGGTTCGGCCCGGCGCGTCTCGGCGTCGGGAAGGCGGACGAGGTCGACGATCACGGGTCCTTCGCCGTGGGGCAGCGCCGCCAGCACGGCGGGCTCCCTGGTCCCGACCAGACACACCTCGGCGTGGTCGAGCACTTCCTCGACGGAGTCCGCGAGGAGCTGCGCGAGGTGCGGCAGCCGGGTCTCGATGTACTCGCGGTTCGCGCCGATGAGCCGGGAGAGGCTCACGTTGGCGTCGTAGATCTTGATGTCGTACCCCTTGCCGAAGAGACGTTCCGCCAGCTCGACGAGGGGGCTTTCGCGGAGGTCGTCGGTGCCGGGTTTGAAGGACAGCCCGAACATCCCCACGCGGCGCCTGCCGGTGCGCTCGACCAGGTCCACCGCGCGCTGCAGATGGTCGGAGTTGGAGGCCAGCACGTGGGCGAGGATGGGTACCGAGACGTCGGCCCGCTGGGCCGCGTGGACCAGGCTGCGCAGGTCCTTGGGCAGGCAGGAGCCGCCGAAGGCGAAGCCGGGCCGCAGGTAGGCGGGGCTGATGTTCAGCTTGCGGTCGGCCAGGAACACGTCCATCACCTGGTGCGAGTCCACGCCGAGCGCCTGGCAGACCGCCCCCAGCTCGTTCGCGAAGCCGATCTTGAGGCCGTGGAACGCGTTGTCCGCGTACTTGATCGCCTCGGCCGTCGGGACCGGCACCCGGAACACCTCGCCGGGCAGGCCGTCGTACAGCGCCGCCACCGTGTCACCGCTTGCCGGGTCGAGCTCGCCGATCACGGTCTTGGGCGGGTCGAAGAAGTCCCGCACGCTCGTGCCCTCGCGCAGGAACTCCGGGTTGACCGCGACCCCGAAGTCCACCCCGGCCGTGCCGCCGACGTTCTTCTCCAGGATCGGTACCAGCAGGTTCAGACAGGTGCCGGGGAGCATGGTGCTGCGGAAGACGACGGTATGCCGGCCCCCCTTCTCGGCCCCCTCGGCCAGCGCGGTGCCGATCTGCTCGGTGACCCGCTCCAGGTACGTGGTGCACAGGCTGCCGTTGGGCTCCGACGGCGTGCCCACGCAGACCAGCGACACCTCGCTGCCCGTGATCGCCTCGCGGACGTCGCCGGTGGCGCGCAGGGCTCCGGTCCGCACGACCTCGGCGAGGAGCTCGCCGATACGTTCCTCCACGACCGGGGCCTTGCCGTCGTTGACCAGGTCGACCTTCACCTGGTTCACGTCCACCCCGATGACCTCGTGGCCCATGCTGGCCAGGCACGCGGCTGATACGCAGCCCACGTAGCCGAGCCCGAAAACGCTGACTCTCATGACTCGTCCCTCCCCCCAGGCAGGCCCTGGTGGCCTGCGGTCCGCACGTCGGCCGGACGGCGCCCCCCGCGCATCAGTAGGCCCCCTGCCCGTGGAGCACCGCACGCATCGTCTTCCACAAGATCACTGTGTCGAGGGCGAGCGACCAGTCCTCCACGTACCGCAGGTCGAGGCGGACCGCCTCCTCCCACGGCAGATCGCTGCGTCCGCTGATCTGCCACAGGCCGGTGAGACCGGGCTTGACCAGGAGCCGCCGGCGAATGTCCGGGTCGTACGCGGCGCACTCCTCCGGCAACGGAGGCCGCGGGCCGACGAGCGACATCGATCCGCTCAGCACGTTGAAGAGCTGAGGGAGTTCGTCGATCGAGTACCGGCGCAGCACCGCTCCCACCCGGGTCACCCGCGGATCCCGGCGGAGCTTGAACAGCAGCCCCGCGCCCTCGTTGCGGTCGGCGAGGTCGGCACGTGCCCGGTCGGCCCCGGCGACCATGGTGCGGAACTTGAGAATCGTGAACTCCCGGCCGTCCTTGCCGACCCTGCGCTGGCTGTAGAATGCCCCGCCCCGGCTGTTCACCAGCACGAGCAGCGCGACGGACACCATCAGCGGCGCGAACAGCAGCAGCAGGACCGCCGCTCCCACCCGGTCGACGACTTCCTTGATCGCCCGGCGGCCCCCGGTGAAGGTCGGCAGGCTGACCCGCAGCAGCGGGATCCCGAGCACCGCGTCGACGTGCAGCCGGGGACCGGCCACCTCCATCAGCACCGGGGCCACGACCATCTCGGCATCGCTGCCCTCGAGGTTCCAGGCCAGCCGCTGCAACCGGTCCGGTGTCCAGTGCGGGTCCGGTGTGACCGCGACGACCCGGTAGCCGTCGTGACGGACGTGCTTGGCGACGTCCGCCAGTCCGCCGACGACCGGTACGCCGTCCAGTTCGTCACCGTCGGTCCCGCGACCGTCCGTCGTGCACACCGCCTCGACCCGCCAGCCGATGTGCGGGTACTTGCGGGTCCGGGTGATCAGGTCGCCCACGGTGGCCGGGCTGCCGGCGGCGAGCACCGGTCTCAGGCACCGCCCGTCCTTGCGCCGTCTGTGCAGGTCGAGGCGGAGCAGATACCGCGCGGTCATGGTGACGAGCCCGATCGCGGGGATCGCCACGAAGATCCAGAGTTTGATGTTGCGTGAGGTGAGGGCGATCCCGCCGAGCGCCAGGACGACGGTCGCCGCGAACAGCGAGCGTCCCAGCCGGCGGAATTCCTCGGCGCCCTGACCGAGCACGGCCGGAGCCCACGACCGGCCCACCACGAGCGCCGACAGCACCAGCAGCTCGGTGCCGAAAGCGAGGATCCCCCACTTCTCGTGCCAGTTGGCCGCGTCCCGGGCCCCGAAGAACTCGCCGATCCCCGCCACCACGAAGGCGGTGGCCACGGTGTCGCTGATGATCACGGTACGCCGGTACCGCTGCTCCCACTCGATCGCCGGCCTGTTGACCGACCCGTTCGCCAGACGCCCGCGCGCCGGCGGAAAAGGGCCGACTAGTCCCCCCTGTCGCACAGAAACCCCCCGGTCCCCAGTGGTTCGACATGGTGCCCTGACACGCTTCCTCCCCCCGGAGGCCCCCGCCCCCCGCACGCTTCCGCCCCCGGGAGGCCCCCCGGCTCCCCGCGCCGCGCTGTTCCTTCCGCGGACGGCCCCCGCCCTCCGCGTACGACATCCCGGCTACTTCGGCGCTGCTTGTACGACCCGCCCTTCCGGTAGCGGCCTTGCATGCCCCTGCCAGGCTCCGAGGTGCACGGGAGCCTGTCGGAACCCCGGGTGCTCCCCGCACCCGAAGTCCCTCTCGGACCCCAGGAGTTGATCATCCCCACGCCCGGCGGCACAGACGCCGCTACTGGCCGTCCGTATCGCCTGACCCATAGATCATCATTTGTGGCCCCGTGTCCCACCATGCGAAGCACGGTCAATCTAGACCATCTGCGCCCGCCTGAAGAGAGGGTTGTGTGGAATTTGTGCCCATGATTTGACGCCGGGGCAACAGACAGGCAACCGACCCCGGGTAGCCCGGTGACGGAGGACGCGCCTGGTGACCTGCGATGACGCGAACTCTCCGGACTGCCGGCGCCGACGGCACCCCGGGGCGTCCCGGCTCGCCAACTAGGCCGCATTCAAGGCCTGTTCGGCGCATTCTCGTCGGGTGAGCACGGGGCGGCGGTGGCGGAGCGGACGGTCGACGGCACAGGGGAACCGATCTTCACCACTCTGCTCGCGGAGCTCGTCGACAGCGGTGCCGCACGTCTCGCGCCCATGGCCCCGGAGGGCGCGGTGTCAACTTCGTGCTGCATCCCACCAGTTTCCGTCGCCCAAACGGACTGGGGGCGCAGCCGATCGGCCAGCATTCGCCAGACCCGGAGACGCCGTCCCGGTGGCACTTCCGCCCACCTACGGTCCGTACATCGGGCGGGTCGGCGACCGCCGGTCCGCCGCCGTCGACATTCGAAGGGGAGGCGCCAGTATGGCGAGCGTGGAAGTGTCGCTGAAGGAAATGATGGCCGGGGTGGAGGGGGCGCTGGGAGCCGCGGTCGTCGACTACACCAGCGGCATGGCCCTGGGGACCCTGGGCGGGGGCAAGGACCTCGATCTGACGGTCGCGGCGGCCGGGAACACGGATGTCATCCGGGCCAAGGTGCGCACGATGGGCGAGCTGGGCCTCAAGAGCCGGATCGAGGACATCCTGATCACACTGGAGAAGCAGTATCACCTCATCCGGCTGATCACCGGGCGCAGCGGGAACGGCCTGTTCCTGTATCTGGTGCTCGACAAGGGGCGCTCGAACCTCGCCATGGCCCGTCACCAGCTGAAGCGGGTCGAGGAGGAACTCGAGGTCTAGCGACGGTCCAGGTTCCGGGACTTCGTGCGCCCATGATGTGAAAACTTCTTCAAGTGACCACATCAGCATGATCCCAATTCATGCCTGCGCACGGCCCCGGGCGACAAGGATCGGCCGTACAGGGCCGGTGCGGCGGTGTCGCAAGGCGCCGCCGCACCTCGGCGGCCCACCCCACCCGTCCCGGCAGAGAGCGAGCGGTCATGCAAGTCCCCCTCTACCAGGCCAAGGCGGACTTCTTCCGCATGCTCGGGCACCCCGTACGGATCAGGGTCCTGGAACTGCTCCAGCACGGGCCCGTCCCGGTCCGGGATCTGCTCGCCGACATCGAGATCGAACCGTCCAGCCTCTCCCAGCAACTGGCCGTCCTGCGCCGCTCCGGCATCGTGGTGTCCACCCGGGAGGGCTCCACCGTCCGCTACGCACTGGCCGGCGGGGACGTCGCCGAACTCCTGCGAGCGGCCCGCCGCATCCTCACCGAGCTCCTCGACGGGCAGAACGTGCTCCTCGCCGAACTGCGGCAGGCCGACGCGTCCGCTCCGCCGATGTCCACGAGCAGCCGCGGCTGACCGGCGGTCGGCGAGCGCGTCCGGCCGGATCAGGTCGCCGGTGCCGGCCGCGCGCCGGCCACGGCACCGGCCAGGAGGGTGACCAGCTCGTCGATGAGCGGGGAGCGGGCACCGGGTCTGCCGACGGCGAGGATCTCCCGGTGCAGCGGAGCGGCCCCAGACGGCAGAGCGACCCTCTCGACTCCGGCGTCGTCTCCCGCTCCGAGGAGCGTGGCCGGGATCAGGCCGACCGCGAGGCCCGCCCGGATCATGGCGAGCATGCTGTGCAGGTCCTCGGTCTCCAACGCCACGTGCGGAGCGATCCCGAGCTCGCCGGCCCAGCGGTGCAGCAGACGCCGGTCGGGGTTGTGGGTGTGGCCCGAGACCCATTCCCGTTCCAGGCACTCGGCCAGCTCCACCGGGCGGCGGCGCCCCTGCTCGGCGCCCGTGACCAGGAGCAGCGGTTCGCGTCCCAGGAGCGTGATCGTCAACGCCTCGGAGGGAGCCGGCGGATCCTCGGGCAGGTAGCGGTAGGCGACGAGCAGGTCGAGGTCCCCCGACTTCACCCTCGGCACCCCCTCGTCCGTCTCCACGACGACCAGCCGGATCCGGGGGCCGGGCCGGCGCGCCCCGAGCGTGGACAGGACCTGAGGGAGCAGGTACGTCATGGCGCTGGGGTAGGTCCCGACGCGTAGTTCCGCGATCTCACGGTTCGCGATGCCGTGGGCGGCGTCCTGGAAGCGCGCGGTCGCGTCGAAGAGCGTCTCGGCCGCCCGGGCCAGGGAACGGCCGGCCGCGGTGAGGATCAGCCGGCTGCCGGGGCGGCGGGTGATCAGTTCGACGCCCATGTCGCGTTCGAGCGCGCCGATGTGCTGGGACACCGCCGAGGGGACGTAGCCGAGCTCGGCCGCGGCCTCGGCCATCGAGCCGCGGCGTACGACGGCCAGGAAGGTGGCCAGGAGCTTCAGATCCGGCTGAGCCTTCACGGTTCATGAACTTTCTCTTCGTGATCCATCGCTTTACGTGTCCCGGGGCCGAGGCCAGAGTAGAGGCACCGCGACGCCAGGCACTCCGCCCGACAGAAAGCAGAGACGATGGCCATCGACCTCACCGCCCTGCGGGCCCACTTCCCCTCCCTCGCCACCGGGCTCGCCTTCTTCGACGGTCCGGGCGGAACGCAGACTCCCCGCCCCGTGGCCGACGCCGTCGCCGCGACACTGACCGGTCCCCTGTCCAACCGGGGCACCGTCAGCCCGTCGGAGCTCAACGCCGAACGCGCCGTCGCGGACTTCCGGGCCGCCTGCGCCGATCTGCTGAACGTGCCCGCGAGCGGTGTCGTCCACGGCCGCAGCGCCACGCACCTCACGTACGACTTCTCCCGCCACCTGGCCAGGACCTGGAGCGCGGGTGACGAGATCGTCCTCAGCCGCCTCGACCACGACGCCAACGTCCGGCCCTGGGTCCAGGCCGCCGAGCGCGCCGGAGTGACGGTCCGCTGGATCGAGATCGTCCCGGAGACCACGGAGCTCGACCTCGACTCCTACGAGCGGGCCCTGACGTCCCGGACCCGGCTGGTAGCGGTCACGGCGGCGTCGAACGTGCTGGGCACCGAGCCGCCGGTGCGCCGGATCGCCGACCGCGCCCATGAAGTCGGCGCCCTGGTGTACGTGGACGGCGTGCACTACGCCGCGCACCACCTCGTGGACGTGCCCGCCCTCGGCGCCGACATGTTCGTCTGCTCGCCGTACAAGTTCCTCGGACCGCACTGCGGGGTGCTCGCCGCGGCACCCGGATTCCTCGAAACCCTGCGCCCGGACAAGCTTCTGCCGTCCCCCGACGCCGTGCCGGAGCGTTTCGAGTTCGGCACCCTGCCGTACGAGATCCTGGCGGGCGTCACCGCCGCCGTCGACTTCCTCGCCGACCTGGACCCGGGCTCCGGGGCCTCGCGAAGGGAGCGCCTCACTCGTTCCCTGGAGTCGGTGCACAAGCACGAACTGACCCTGCGCGCACGGCTGGAGGAAGGCCTGGAGTCCCTGGGCGACGCCATCACCGTGCACTCGAAGGCGGCCGACCGCACCCCGACGCTCCTGCTGTCCGTGGAGGGCCGCGACGCCCGCGAGGCCCAGGCGCATCTGGCCGCGCGGGCCGTGGTGGCACCGGCCGGGTCGTTCTACGCCTACGAACCCTTCACGGCGCTCAAGCTCCAAGACCCCGCCCTGCGCGCGGGCCTGGCCCCCTACAACTCCGCCGAGGACGTGGACCGCTTCCTCGGCGGGCTCGCCGACTTCGTCTGAACCGGCCGGACCGGCAGCACGGGCGGCAGGGCCGGCGCCCTGCGGTCCGGCCCGAAGGGTCCACCGCGCCGGCGCCGCGGCGGTGGTGCCGCCAGGCGGCCGTCACGCCCGGGCCGGGCCGCCCTCGTACGCCGCGCGGAGCACGGTCAGGGCGTCGTCGGTCGTGACCGGCCTCGGGTTGGCGTACGGCTGCCCGGCGACCTGGGCGGCGGCGACCGCCAAGTCCGCTTCCTTCAGGCCGAGTCCGGCCAGGGAGCGGGGTGCGCCCAGGCGGGCCGCGAGTTCCTGGAGGGCGGTCGGGGCGTCGTCCGCGCCTAGGGCCCGGGCGACGGCGGCCGCCGCCTCCGGGGCGGCGGGCGCATTGAACGCGAGGGCGTACGGCAGGACGACGGTGTGGGTCTCGGCGTGCGGGAGGCCGAAGGTGCCGCCGAGGACATGGCACAGCTTGTGGTGCAGGCCCATGGTGGTGGCTCCGAGGCAGGATCCGCACAGCCAGGCGCCGTACAGGGCGCGGGAGCGGGCCGGTACGCCGTCCGGGGCCGCGGCGATCTCCGGCAGCGCGCCCGCCAGCGCCCGTACGCCCTCCTCGGCCATCAGCGCGACCAGCGGCGAGCCGTCGGGGGCGTACAGCGCCTCGACGGCGTGGGCGAGGGCGTTGATCCCGCTGGTCACCGAGAGCGGGACGGGCAGGGAGAGGGTGAGCTCGGGGTCGTAGACGACGCTGCGGGGCAGTACGACGGGGTCGCGGCCGGTGCGTTTGACGCCGTGCTCGGTCAGACCCCAGACCGGGGTCATCTCGGAGCCGGCGTAGGTCGAGGGAACGGCGATCAGCGGGAGTCCGGTGCGCAGCGCGACGGCCTTGCCGAGGCCGATGGCCGAGCCGCCGCCGACGGCCACGCAGCCGTCGGCGCCCGCGGCCCGGGCCGCCTCGACACCCCGGTCGGCGACCTCCACGGGGACGTGCATCCGGGCCCCGGTGTGCAGGCCTGCGCAGGCGTCCCCGAGCGAGTCGGCGACCGCCCGCGCCGTCTCCGCGCCCCGCTCGCCGCTGAGCACGAGAAGTCGCCGCAGCCCGAGGTGCCGGGCCTCCCCGGCGGGTGCGGTGAGCGCGGCGCCGGGGCGGAAGACCACCCGGGAGGGACGGGTCTCGTGCACGAAGTCCAAGGGGGTCACGAGCGCTCCAGGACCAGGTCGAAGCGGGCGTGCCGGAACGGGTTCGGCACGCCGTACTCGCCGGCCAGGGCGGGGTCGTCGGTCGGGGTGAAGTCCTCGACCAGGCTCTCCTTGACGGCGAACACCGCGTCGGAGTCCAGATACTCCCCGCCGGCGACGAAGATGTGCGTGGTGACCGGCGCGTGCCCCGCCGCCGAGACGATGAAGTGGATGTGGGCCGGGCGGTAGGGGTGCCGTCCGGTGGCCTTCAGCAGGGCGCCCACCGGGCCGTCGGTCGGGATCGGGTAGGCGCTGGGCACACAGGTCCGGAACCGGAAGCGGCCCTCGTCGTCGGCGGTGAACAGGCCGCGGCCGTTGCCGGGCGGCTGGACGCCGGGCTGCTGCACGTCGTAGAAGCCGTTCGGGTCGGCCTGCCACACGTCCAGGACCGCGCCGGGCAGCGGGGTGCCGTCGGCGGAGCGGACGACACCGCTGACCACGCACGGTTCGCCGGCTCCCACCAGGTCGATGTCGGCGCCGAGTTCCCGGACCGGGGACTCGGTCATGTGGAAGGGGCCGAGGACGGTCGACTCGGTGCTGCCGGGGTCGCTGTGTCCGTTGACCGTCTCGACCAGCATCGAAAGGCCCAGCACGTCGGAGAGCAGGATGAACTCCTGCCGGGTGTCCGTGCAGGTCTGCCCGGTCTCGGTGAGGAACGCGATCGCCGCCTCCCACTCGTGCCGGGTCAGCCGGGTCTCGCGCGTGAAGGCGTGCAGATGGCGGATCAGCGCGGTGAGCAACTCGCGCAGCCGGGGGTCGTCGGTGCCCCGCAGACTGTCGACGGCCTTGCTGGTGACTGCGTCATCGGTGGTCATGCCGGCTCCTTGCCCGGAGGAACAGTGCCCTCGGGTGATCGTAAACCGTTCACCGTTCAATGAACCGCAGCCACGCACCGCACCTGCTCACCGTGCCTACTTGATGAGCGCGTTGGCCACCACCACGATCACCCCGAGCAGCGCGTCCACCGCGCCGATCAGCACGGCGGCGGGCCAGCTCCGCGCCGCCCAGCGGGCGGTGACGAGGCCGAGGCCGAAGAGGATGACGATGTTCAGAACGAACGCCGGGTACTCGACGCCCTTGGGCGGCCACCAGCCCCAGCCTGCGCCCGCGAGCAGGAAGACCGTGGGCAGCACGGCCGTGACCAGCGGCCACTCGTCGGCCAGCGTGTGCAGCGCGTCCCAGCGCCGGTGCGGGGCCCGCTCTGCGATGTAGTGGGCGTAGCCGTGCGCCAGGGCGGAGGCGCAGGCGGTGACCAGGAGCCAGAGGGCGTCGTAGCGGCGGCTGGCCTCGGAGGTGTGGCCGTACTGGGTGAGCGCGGCCACCATCGAGCAGGCCAGCACGGCGCCGTAGACCCCGCCGAACAGGACGGCCTCGCGGGTGTCGTGCGCGCGCGGCTCCGCAACGGCGGCCGGGGAGTCGGGCATGTCCTCCACGATCACCCGTGCCGGGCCCGGCCGCCACCGGGCACGACCCGACGAAGTGTCCCCCCACCAGGCCGGATGCCGCACACCCTGTCCACGGCCGGGACGGCGGTGGGCTCGCTAGGGTCGCCGTATGACGACGCACAGCTTCGCCCTGCACATCCCCGACGCCGAACTCGAACCCGACCCGCTCGACCCGGCGCAGATCGTCTCCGGCAGGCCCGAGGTCGCCGGGAAGGTGCTCTGGGAGTCGGCCGACGGGAAGCAGATCCGCGGAATCTGGCAGATCACCCCGGGCGTGGTCACCGACACCGAGGCGGACGAGCTGTTCGTGGTGGTCAGCGGCTCGGCGACGATCAAGGTCGAAGGCGGGGCGACGTTCACCGTGGGCCCGGGGGACATGGCCGTACTACGCGCGGGCGACCGTACGACGTGGACGGTGCACGAGATGCTGCGCAAGGCATACGCGATCAATCTGTGAGCCCGCTCAGCCGGTCGGCCTGCGAGCCCACCCGGCGGGTCCGGCTTGCGAGCCCACCCGGCCGGTCCGGCCTGCGAGCCCGCTCAGCGGGTCGTGGCCTGCGAGCACGCCCAGCCGGTCCGGCCTGCGAGCACGCTCAGCGGGTCGTGGCCGCGGGCATGTTGTAGGGCGTGACCACCTGGATCGCCGACGGCAGGGTCGGACCCGCCGGGGGCAGCGCGCCCTGGGCGCGCATCACCAGGTGGCAGGCCTCACGCATGTCCTGGCGCAGGTCGTGGTGGAGGACGGCGGACAGGCGGTGCTCGCGCAGCAGCCGGGTGTTGTCGTGGTCGAGGTCGTGGGCGATGAACACGGCGCATTCGCGATCCAGGTCGGCGAAGGCACGCAGGGTGGCGATGTTGCCGCCGCCGATCGAGTAGACGGCTCGGATCTCCGGGTCGCGTTGCAGGGCGGCGCGGACCAGGTCGTACTGGGTGGCGTCGAGCCCCTGTCCCTCGGCGATCTCCACCAGGGTGCGTTCGGGGTGCCGGGCCCGCATGGCGCTGCGGAAGCCCATCTCGCGCTCCTCCTCGTTGCGGAAGAAGCCACTGCTGAGGCTCGTGAGGACGTTGCCGGGCCGGTCGCCGAGCCACTGGCCCATCAGGTAGGCGGCGGTGGCGCCGGCGGCCCGGTTGTCGCTGCCGACGTAGGCCAGCCGGCCGCTGGCGGGCAGGTCGGTGACGAGGGTGACGACCGGGATCTCCGCCGACCTGAGGCGCCCGACGGCGGCGGTGATCTCGGGGACGTCCGGCGCCTTGAGGATCACGCCCTGCGAGCCGCGGCGGGCTATCCGGTCCAGCGTCCGCACCAGCTCCTCCACCGGCCCGGTCTCCCGGAAGTGGAACCGGGAGCGCACCACCGCCGGGTGCAGTGCGGGCAGCTCGGCCTCCAGCGCGCCGCGCACGGCCGTGGTGAACCGCTCGGGGGCCTGCATCACGATGTCGACCATGAAGGTACGGCCGACCAGCCGAACCTGGGTGCGCTGCCGGTCCAGATCGGCGATGGCCCGCTCCACCTCGCGGGCGGTGCTCTCCCGGACGCCGCCCCTGCCGTTCAGCACCCGGTCCACGGTGGCCTCGCTGAGCCCTGCCTGACGGGCGATCTCACGGATGGGGAAGGGGTGGCCCACGGGCTGCCTCCTTGAGGGGTTTTTGACGGGTCGCTGCTGGTTGTTCGAGGGGTTTGTGCTGACAAGAATGGCAGAGCCCCGCCGTGGCCGTGACCGCGGCCGTGACCGAAAGCAGGACACCGATGTCCCTCGCCGCCGAACAGGGCCGCCCCTGGCTCTCGCAGCAGGACTGCGACCTGGACACCTTCCGTGCCCTGGTCGAGCGGACCACGGACCCTGCCGTCTACCCGCACGCCTCGGCCGTCGAGGACGGCGTCCTCGTCTACGACAGCGAGCGGCTGCGCACCGCCGGCGCGGCCCACGAGGTGCGGACCGAACTCGTCCGCGCCCTGACCGACGGTCCCGGCGTCGTCGTCTTCAGGGGTGCGTTCCCCGATCCGAGCGTGGTCGACCGGGCGACCGCGGTGTTCGAGGCGCTCATCTCGGAGCAGCACGAGTCGGGCGCGGGGGCCGGCGACCACTTCGCGACGCCCGGGGCCAACGAGCGGGTGTGGAACGCCCTGGAGAAAGCGGCCCTGTACGACCCCGAGGCGTTCGCCGACTACTACGCCAACGACGTCCTGGCCCTGGTGTCCCGGGCCTGGCTGGGCCCCGGCTACCAGATCACCTCGCAGGTCAACGTGGTGAACCCGGGCGGCGCGGCGCAGACCGCGCACCGCGACTACCACCTGGGTTTCCTCTCCGACGAGCAGGCCGGGGCCTACCCGGCCCATGTGCACCGTCTGTCCCCCGTGCTCACCCTGCAGGGCGCGGTCGCGCACTGCGACATGCCGGTGGAGTCGGGCCCGACGATGTACCTGCCGTACTCGCAGACCTACGAGCCCGGCTACCTGGCGTGGCGGCGGCCGGAGTTCCAGGAGTACTTCAAGGCCCGCCATGTACAGCTGCCGCTCGCGAAGGGCGACGCGGTGTTCTTCAACCCGGCGGTGTTCCACGCGGCCGGCGCCAACCGGACCCTCGACGTGCGCCGGATGGCCAACCTGCTCCAGGTGTCGTCCGCGTTCGGGCGGGCCATGGAGACCGTGGACCGGGAGGCGGTGGCCAACGCGGTCTACCCGGTGCTGCGCCGGCGCCGGTCGGAGGGGGCGGGCGAGGCGTGGCTGGAGCACGTCATCGCCGCGAGCGCCGAGGGTTACCCGTTCCCGACCAACCTCGACAGCGATCCGCCGGTCGACGGCATCGCCCCGCCCTCGCAGGCGGACCTCGTGCGGCGGGCGCTGCGGGAGGGGTGGGCGCCGCGGGTGCTGCGGGACGGGTTGCGGCACGCGGCGGTACGGCGGGAGAGCTGAGGGCCGACAGGCCGTGGTCGTCTGCGGGTTCGTCGGGGCTGGTCGCGCCCACTAGGCGGCAGCCGCATATTGACACAGCCCCGCGCCCCTGGGGGCACCTGGTGGCGCCGCACATATCAACATCAAGGAGTAACCCTCAATGCGTATCGGAATCCTCGGTCTCGGCCGTATCGGTGCTTTTCATGCCGAGACTCTCTCCGGGCTCGACGTCGTCGAGTCGCTCGTCTTCACCGACCCGTTCGCGGACGCCGCCAAGGCCGCCGCGGAGAAGTTCGGTGCCGATGTCGTGGACTCGCCCGAGGCGCTGCTGGCCGCCGGTGTGGACGGCATCGTCGTGGCCGCCGCCACCGACGCGCACCCGGCCCTGATCCTGGCCGGTGTCGAGGCCGGTGTCCCGGTCTTCTGCGAGAAGCCGGTCGCGAAGACGATGGCCGAGGGCGTCGAGGTCCTCAAGGCCGTCCAGGACAGCGGCGTGCCGATCCAGATCGGCTACAACCGCCGCTTCGACGCGGGCTTCGTCGCCGCCCGGGCCGCCGTCCGGGCGGGCGAGCTCGGCAAGCTGCACACCGTGCGCTCCACCACCCTGGACCCGGCCCCGCCGCCGGCCGCGTACATCGCCGCGTCCGGCGGGATCTTCCGGGACTGTTCCGTGCACGACTTCGACATCATCCGCTGGGTGACCGGCCGTGAGGTCACCGAGGTGTACGCGGTCGGCGGCAACCGGGGCGCCGAGTACATCAAGGAGGCGGGCGACGCCGACACCACCGGCGCGATCCTCACCCTGGACGACGGCACCATCGCGGTGGTCTCCAACTCGCGGCACAACGCCCGGGGTTACGACGTCCGCATGGAGCTGCACGGCTTCGCCGACTCCATCGCCGTCGGCCTGGAGGACAAGCTCCCGCTGCGCTCGGTGGAGCCGGGCGTGACCTTCCCCGCGGGCACCCCGCACGACTTCTTCATGGACCGGTTCACGGCGGCCTACCGCGCCGAGCTCACCGCGTTCACCGAGGTCGTGGCCGGCACCCGGCCCTCCCCGTGCACGATCGAGGACGCCCTGGAGGCCGGCTGGATCGCCGACGCCTGCACGCTGTCCCTGCACGAGCACCGGCCGGTCACGATCGCGGAGGTCCGCGGCGCCTGACACCCGCGGACACTCCTGCCACGGCGGGGGGGGGGGCCGGCACCCCCCCCCCCCCCCCCCCCCCCCCCGGGGCGGGCCCCCCCCCCCCCCCCCCACACCCCCCCCCGCCCCGGGGGCCCCCCCCCCGCGGGCCCCCCCGGCCCGGGGGAGCCCCA
>NZ_JBIAUL010000036.1:19931-74674 GCF_042892755.1 Streptomyces sp. NPDC001714 | reverse complement strand
AGCGTGTCGGGCCGGGTGCTGCTGGGCGGCCGCGACCTGGTCGGGCTCGACGACCGACGGCTGTCCGCCGTACGCGGCAACGACATCGGCATGGTCTTCCAGGATCCGCTGTCCGCACTGACTCCCATCTTCTCCGTCGGACGGCAGCTGTCCGACGCTCTGCGCGTCCACCAGAAGCTCACGAAGCAGGCCGCGTGGAACCGGGCCGTCGAACTCCTGGACCTGGTCGGCATCCCGGACCCACGGCGCAACGCACGGTCGTTCCCGCACGAGTTCTCCGGCGGCATGCGCCAACGCGTGGTCATCGCCCTGGCGATGGCGAACTCGCCGTCGGTCATCGTCGCCGACGAGCCGACCACCGCCCTCGACGTGACGGTGCAGGCACAGATCCTGGGTGTCCTACGGACGGCCCAGGCCGAGACCGGCGCGGCCCTGGTGCTGATCACCCACGATCTGGGGGTGGTGGCCGGATACGCCGACGACGTCGCCGTGATGTACGCGGGCCGGATCGTGGAACAGGCGCCCGCCGAGGAACTGTTCGCGCGGCCGACCATGCCGTACACCATCGGACTGCTGGGCGCGGTCCCCCGACCCGAGGCGCGGGCGGACCACCCGCTGGTGCCGATCGCGGGCGAACCACCGTCACTGGTCGGGCTCCCGCCAGGATGCTCCTTCGCGGACCGCTGTCCCGCCGCCGTCGGGCCCTGCCACACGGACGAACCGGAGCTGACCACGGTCCCCGGGCACGGACAGGTGGCCTGCCTGCGCGCGGACGAGATTGCCGACGGCACGTTGGCGGCCGACGCGCTCTTCCCGCAGGCGGCAGAGGCCGAAGGGCAGGCCGGGCCCGGCGCGGGCACCGGCGCCGAGACGGTGCTGCGGGTCGCCGGCCTGACCAAGACGTTCCCGCTCACCAAGGGAGCTCTCCTCAGACGCCGGGTCGGGACGCTGCACGCGGTCAGCGACGTCAGCTTCGAACTGCGGGCCGGCGAGACCCTCGGTCTGGTCGGCGAGTCCGGAAGCGGAAAGACCACCACCCTGCTGGAGATCATGCGGCTCGGGCGACCCGAGCACGGTCTGATCGACATCGCGGGCACGAACGTCGCCGCCCCGGCCTCCGCCGGCCAGAGGCGGAGGCTTCGGCGTGCCGTGCAGATCGTCATGCAGGACCCCATGGGATCGCTCGACCCGCGCCTGCCCGTCTTCCAGCTCCTCGCCGAACCGCTCCAGGCGGTGGGTGAGGATCGGGCGGCGATCCGGACCCGGGTGGGCGAACTCCTCTCCCTGGTAGGGCTGGACGCCTCGGTGGCGGACCGCTTCCCAGCGGCCCTGTCCGGTGGTCAGAGGCAACGCGTTGGCATCGCACGGGCGTTGGCGACCGAGCCGCGGATCCTGATCCTGGACGAACCCGTGTCCGCCCTCGACGTCTCCGTCCAGGCCGGCGTCCTCAACCTGCTCACCCGGCTGAAACGCGAACTGGGGCTGGCGTACCTGATCGTCGCGCACGACCTCGCGGTGATGCGCCACGTGTCCGACCGCATCGCGGTGATGTACCTGGGGCACATCGTGGAGACCGCCGGCACCGAAGAACTCTTCGCCAACGCCCAGCACCCCTACACGCAGGCGCTGCTGTCCGCGATCCCGGTACCCGATCCGCAATGGGAACGCACCCGCGAGCACATCGTCCTGGAGGGCGAGCAGCCCAGCGCGTCGCGCCTGCCGCAAGGGTGCGTCTTCGTCGACCGCTGTCCGCTCCACCGGCTGCTCGACGACGGACTGCGGCGGCGGTGTCGTACCGAGCGTCCCGCCCTGCACCCCGCGGGGTCCGGCGCAGGCCACCGCTCCGCCTGCCACGCCCGCTGACCGCCCTCCCGGCCTCTCTTCCGCAGCGCCGCCGCATCGTGCGGCGCCCCACCCCCACGAAGAAACGGATCCACTCGCCATGCGACCGAGAACCGCCCAGGCCTCCGTACTCACCCTGGCCCTCGCCCTGACGGCCACCGCCTGCAGCTCGTCCGGGGCCGACGCGCCGGACACCGGAGGGTCGGCCAAGGGCTCGACGCCCGCCGTGGCGTCGGCGAAGGTCGACTACAACCCCCAGCCCTACGACAACATCAAGGACGGAGGGACCTACACCACGCCCGGGACCTTCGACGACCAGGGCAACCCGTTCAACGCCAACGCCACCCTCACCGCCACCCGGGTGTGGTTCTGGTACAACCCCGACGTCATCACCTACTCGCCCACCGGCGACGTGCAGTACAACCCGGACTACCTCAGCGACGTCAAAGTCAGTGTCACCGGCGGCAACCAGCGAGTCGTCCTCACCCTCAACCCCAAGGCCGCCTACAACGACGGCTCCCCGATCGACTGGCGGGCGGTCAAAGCCACCTGGCAGGCCGACAACGGCGCCGACAAGGACTACAACGCGAGCAACACCGAGGGGTACCGGAACATCACCTCGGTCACCCGCGGCGCCGACGACAAGCAGGCCGTCATCAACTTCAAGGGCGTGGATCCATGGTGGTCCAGCCTGTTCACCACGCTGCTGAACCCCAAGGCCGCCACGGTGGCCAACTTCAATGACGCCTACGTGAAGAAGGCCCATCCCGAATGGGGTGCCGGCCCCTACACCGTCGGCACCTTCGACACCAAGAGCGGCAACCTCACCTTCGTCCGGAACCCCAAGTGGTGGGGGAAGAAGGGCAAGCTCGACAAGCGGATCTACGTCAACCTGGAATCGTCCGCGGCGATCAATGCGTTCAAGAACGGGCAGGTCGACTACGCCACCACGGGCAGCGCCGAGGGACTGAGGCAGATCAGCGGCGTCGCCGGCACCGAGATCCGCCGCGGCGGCAGCCCGTTCGAGTACTCGCTGTACGTGAACTCGAAGTCCGCCGTCCTCCGGGACGTGCGGGTGCGCAAGGCGCTGTTGGAGAGCGTCGACCGGACACAGATCGCCAAGATCCAGTTTCAGGGACTTGACTACTCCGAGCCGCTTCCCGGCTCAGCGCTCCTCTACAGCTTCCAGAAAGGGTATGAGGACAACGTCTCATCGGTGATCAAGTACGCGCCCGACGACGCCAGAAAGACCCTGGAGTCCGCCGGCTGGAAGGCCGGCGGCGACGGCATCCGCGAGAAGGCCGGCACCAGGCTCACCGTCCGCTACACCCTGCTCGGCGACGACCCGCTGGACAAGGCCACGGCCAACGCGTTCGCCGCGATGCTGAAGCCGGTCGGCATCGGTGTCGACATCAAGAAGGCCGACGAGGCGGACTTCTCAAAGATCCTCAGCGATCGCGACTTCGACCTCTTCCTGTCCGGCAACCGTTCCACGGACCCCTTCGGCGCGCGCTATCTCTACCAGTTCTACGGCACCGACAGCGACTCCAACCTGACCGGTACCGGAACCCCGGAGCTGGACAAGCAGATCCACGCCGCCTCCGAGATATCCGACCCCGCCAAGCAGACCGCCCGCGCCAACGCCATCGAACGTGAAGAACTGGCGCAGTACGCCTTCCTGCCCCTCTTCAGCGGTCCGTCCGTCTACGGCGTCAGGAAGGGGCTGGCCAACGTCGGCGCCACGATCTTCGGCACTCCTCTGCCGGAGACCGTCGGCTGGCAGAAGTAGCGTGCGAGCGCGGCGGCCGCCCGGTCTGTCCGCTCATGCTGCGCTCGGGTCGTGGCCGGCCAGGAAGGGGCGCACCCGGGCGAGCAGGGCTTGCGGCCGGTGCAGCGGGATGATGTGGCCGCAGTCGTCGATGACGTGTCCGGTGAGATCGTCGGTAACGGGACGGAGTTGGCGTTCCAGCGCCGAGCCGACGGGGCGGGCGCCCAGCGCCATCGTCGGCACGGCCAGGCGGTTGGCGCCGACCGCCCGCTCGATCTGTGCCGCGCTCTCGGGCAGGGCCCGGTAGTACGAGAACGCGCGGCTCAACGCCTCCCGACCGGTGTAGGCGTGGACGAAGGCGTCCCGGATGTCGGGGCGTACCCCGTCACCGAGCGTGCCGGCCCGCAGGAACCAGTCGACGTAGGCCGCCTCGTTCCCCTCCAGCACGGTTTCGGCGAGGCCGGGCGCGGCGGCGTGGAAGCCGAACCACCAGGGCGGCCCGTCGCAGAGGAAGTCCACGGCGCCGGGCAGCCTCCCCAGCAGGGACTCCATGACGACCAGGCGCCGTACGAGGCGGGGGCGGCGCATGGCGAGGAGGAAGGCCGGCGGAGTGCCGGCGTCGACGGCCACCACGGCGGCCGAGGACACGCCGAGCACGGTGAGGAGCGCCGCGGCGTCCTCGGCCAGGGTGTGCGCGTCGTACCCGGAGGCAGCGGGGCCGCTCGCGCCGAATCCGCGCAGGTCCGGCGCGATGACGCGGTGGCTGTCCGACAGGTCGGCCATGACGTCGGTCCACACCTGCCAGGTGTGCGGGAAGCCGTGCAGCAACAGCACGGCCGGGCCGGTTCCGGCGAGGGCGACGTTCAGGTCGACGCCGTTGACGGCAACTCGGCGCAGTTCGGGCATGGCGGGCTCCGGAGACTGGTAAGAAAGGTGACAAGGTCACCGTAGGGAACTAGCCTGTCTCGCCCAAGACGGCACTTTCCCTTCAGGTGGTGAGCTCCAGGTGACCACGTCGGGTCCCGACGGACAGGACAGGCGGCCAGGTGAGCGAGGCGACCTGTTGGACCCGCGCTGCCCGACCCGCCAACTGCTCGACCGCATCGGCACCAAGTGGACGTCGATGACGGTCAAGGTGCTGGCCGAGGAGTCCCCGCACGAGGTCCGGTTCGCGGAGTTGCGGCGTCGTGTCCCGGGCATCTCGCAGAAGATGCTGTCCGCCACGCTGCAGAGCCTGGCCCGCGACGGCCTGGTGGCGCGCCGCGTGGAGCCCACCGTGCCCCCTGCCGTGCACTACCGTCTCACCGAGCTGGGCCTGTCCCTTGAAGGACCGCTCTCCGTCCTGCGGCTCTGGGCCGAGACGCACATGCCGGAGATCGACCGCAACAACCGGGATGCCGACCAGTCCTCGACGCCCTAGGACGGGACTGTCAAACGAGTGGCCCTGTCTCGCATTCGGTGGTGACGGGGCGTGCTGCTGTCCGAGGAGGATGCGGTGCCGGAGCAGGGTGAAGCTTGCTCGTCCGTGCATCTGGCGGGCGATCCGTTTGGTATTGGTGTTGACGCCCTCGGTGGGGCCGTTGCTGTACGGAAGCGTGAGCCCGGCGATCACGGCGTCGATATCCCGGTCCAGGCCCCGGGTGAAGGCGTGGAGGTGGGGCAGATCGGCGGTTCGGACTCGGGCGATCCAGCGCGTGAGCGCATGGGGGTTGTCGGTCCGTCCTGACCCGAGGTTTTCCCGGAAGGTTGTCTACGTTCACATACCGCAGTCCTTCGTGGATCTTTCCTGTCTGCCCCAGGCGAGCTGCTGCCCTTGGACGGGAAGCCAGTCGCTCTGTCATCCAATCGAGCGCCAGAACAGCCGGCGTGGACCCCACTCGATCTGGCTAGTGTCAGCCCAGGCGACCAGACTTCGATGGCGCGCATCAAGTGCCATGGTTCGATGGCGCGTTCTCATCGGCGCCGAGGGTGCGTTCGAGCAGGCCGGTCAGCCGGGCAGCGGTGGCATGCTCGGCGACGTCGGCGAACTGGGCCGACAACTGCCCTGGCGCGGCCGTCTGCTGCTGGAACGCGGCGATCGACTCGGTCGCCGACAGCTGGGCGCGCCGGCGCGCGGCGATGTGGGCGAGGACGTCGTCCAGGCGGTCGCCGTCCATCTGATGTGCATCCACCTCAACTCGGTCTACCGGCTGCCGCTTGTTTCGATATGGAACCTCGTGAGTGCAAACAGGATCAGGAGATCGAGGGCCATCATGGGAATGGCCCATGCCGGATAGTGTGGGACGAACATGAACTGAGTGATCAGGCTGATTGCTGCCACCGCTGCGCCCGCCCCACGCCCCCAGCTCTTGTGGGCCAGGACCGCCACGCCGGTGATGACGAGCAGCACACCGACGACGAGGTGAAGTACGCCCCAGGTGGTGAGGTCGAACCAGTAGGTGTAGCGGGACGAGGTGGCGAACAGGCTGTCTTGTGCGATCCCGGATACACCCATGAGGATGCTGAACGACCCGCTGAACGTCATCATGCCCCCAGCGGCCAAGGAGGCGCCGTTGAGCGTTGCGCTGCCGCGCCCTCGTTGTGTCTTGGTGGGTACCGCTGTCATGGGTCATCGCCTCCCTGTCGGCGCGGTCAGCGACACACAATGGAGTACGCGAAGCCAGCCGTGCCTCCCTGCCAGGATCGCCGCATACGTTCCGTATCGCGACTGCGATCTTGTGCATGCGGAACGCCCCTCACCGAAGGCAGCGAAAGCTCCACGTCGCGGTGGCTCCAGGCCGCCCACGCCACGAGGAGGGAAGGTACCCCCGCTTGGTAGCAGCACTATGACGTGAACCGGCGTCGGGTCAGGGTCGTAAGACGGGCCGGTGAGGGGCTCGCGTGTGGGGCGGCAGTGGTGAGCGCTGCGTGGGGAGTGTCCACGCCCCCTTCGAATGGCCACGGTCGACTCGCCGGACGCGATCGCGGCGCGGAAGATGAGTGTGCTTGGCCGCGTAAGGCGCAAAGGATGGCACATGTCCCCAAGGTTTCCTGGCCGCTCCGGTCGCTTCGGGCACCGAGCCGTCCCGTTGACGCTTCGCTGCGCCGTCGGGGCGCTCACCCTGACAGGCTGCCGCGGTGGCGGTCAGAACACCGGTTCGTCACCCCCCCCCACCCAGCAGCCGCCATCCGGGGTCCCCTTCCGGCATGCCGCCGTCGGCGGCCTCTTCGACGGCTTCCACAGTCGCCTCTTCTCGCGCGTCCGCCTCGGCAGCGGCATTCTCCGCGGCCGCCCGGGCCACGGAGTTCGAGGCATCGGTCAGACGCCGAGGCCGCCCGGGCCGGCATCGCCGTATCCGAGAGCCTGCCCCGGAACCAGAGCGGAGGACTGCTCGCGCCCTGGTCACGATCACGAACAAGACGAACCAGAAGTCGTCCTGTGCCATGCAGGTCGACTTCACGGACTCCGCCGGGAAGGTCGTCGATACCGGATTCGTGGGAGCGGGGAAACCGGAGCCCGGCCACAAGGAGGAGCCCATCGCCTTCAGCGGACAGCCGCAAGGAACCCACTGACGGCCCCTCTCGCCCAGGGCCAGCGGTACTGACGTGTGTGAGGAGACGCTGTGGGCAGCATGGTCGTCGTAGGGGTGGACGGCTCGTCGTCGAGTCATGCCGCGGTGGTTCAGGCCGCCCGGGAGGCTGAGCGGCGCGGTGCGGAGCTGCGTGTGGTGCACGCCTTCAGCTGGCCGGTCGGGCCCATGTACGCGCCGCTGGACCCGTCCCCGCTCAACACGCTGGCGCACGACGCCGCACAGGACGCCCGGCGTGTGGCGCCCGGCGTGGAGGTGGGCGACGCCGTGATGATCGGCGGTGCGGTGTCGGTGCTGGTGGCCGAGTCGCGCGCCGCGGACCTCGTGGTCGTCGGCCGCCGGGGCATCGGGGGTTTCGCCGGCATGTTGCTGGGCTCGACGGCGCTGTCCGTGGCCGCCCACAGCCACTGTCCGGTGCTGGTGGTCCGCGAGGAACCGGACGGCGCCGCGCCCGTCGTGTTGGCCGTCGACGGGTCCCCCGAGGGCGAGAAGGCGGTTGAATTCGCTTTTGCGGAGGCGGCGTTGCGGGGAGCCGAGCTCGTCGCCGTGCACGCGTGGCTGCCGGATCACGAACCGGCCGGTACGGGCGTGGAGAGCCCGGAGCGCCTGCTGGCCCAGGCGGTCGCCGGACGCGCGGAGAGATATCCGGACGTGACGGTCCGACAGGAGGTGCTGAGTGGCGAGACCCGCGAGGTCCTGGTCCAGGCGAGCGGGAACGCCCAGTTGATGGTTGCCGGCGCCAGGGGGCGCGGCGGGTTCTCCGGGATGCTCCTGGGATCGGTCAGCCAGGCGTTGTTGCACCACGCGCACTGCCCGGTCGCCGTCGTCCGCGGCAGGGCGTGACCGGGGTCCTGTGCACGTGCCTCAGACGAAGACGACGCTGGACGCCGCCGGTACCGGCGGGGAACCCGCGCGTTGCCGGACGCCGGTTGCGGGGTCCGGGTCCAGCCATGTGACGTTGCCTGAGCGTTCGTTGGCCGCGTACAGCCGCGTGCCGGACGGGTGCAGGACCAGATCGCGCGGCCATCGACCTCCGCAAGGCACAGATGCGACCGGCTCCGCGTGCTCGCCGGTCGCCTCGAGCGCCAGGACGGTGATGGTGTCGGTGCCGCGGACCGCCGCCCACAGATGGCGCCCGTCGGGCGAGACGACCGGCGCCGAGGGGGAGACGGCCTCGTCGGTGTAGTCCGGGAACAGGGGTGCCGTCCGCACCGGTTCGAGCACGCCAGCGGCGTCCCAGCGGCACACGGTGACGGTCGGATCGAGTTCTCCGTGAATGTATGCGTGGCTTCCGGACGGGTGGAAGGCGAGGTGACGGGGACCCGTGCCGGGCGGCAAGGACGTCTCGCCGTTCGGCACCAGCCTTCCCTCCTGCGCGTCCAGGGAGAAGATCCACACCTTGTCGGCGCCCAGGTCGACGCCGAGCACCCACCGTCCTGGGGGATCGGGCAGCACCTGGTGCGCGTGCGGGCCGGACTGGCGTGCGGGGTCCGCTCCGCTGCCCGTCCAGTGCCGCACGTCGCCTGCGGTCCGCAGGCCGCCGTCGGCGGCGAGAGGGAGCACGGTGACGCTGCCGGAGGCGTAGTTGGCGGTCAGCAGGTGTCCGCGCACCACCGAAAGGTGGGGGGCGAATCCCCTTGCACGGCCACGGGGCGCCCAGCGGGCCGGGCTCGGGACCGGCGATGTCGTAGGCGGCGACCGAGCCATGTGCCGTCTCGGAGACGGCATACAGGACCGGTCCCGGCCCAGCGTGATCGACAGTCAGGTAGGACGGGTCGGCAGGCCATTGATGACGCCGATCTCGGTCAGCGCTCCCGTTGCCGGTTCCACGGCGGCCACCACGATGCCGCGGCCGCCCGACGACGTGAACGATCCGATGAAGGCTCGATCCGTGCGCTTGTCATCACCCACAGCGTCCTCCGCCCCTGCGCGTGGCCCAACGCCAACAGGGGCGCCTTCGCCGCCCAGGCCAGTGCCGGAACAGCGTGTCACCCCCAGACCTCCACCAGGCAATCCTGCTGAACCTGCCAGCACGCCCGCATCCCCTGACCGGGGCCATCGTCCGGTCGAGTCGCGAGCGGGCTCGGACCTTGCGACAGTGGCAGGAGTGACGGGCTGACGTCGAATGCCGGAGTCGATTCGACCGGCTCACGGTTGTCCGGTCGACCAGTGAGTCGGGACAGCAACCAGTGAGTCGGGACAGGAGGGACAGGCGGATGAAGGCGTTCGTGATGAAGGAAATCGGACGGGTGGGCTTCATGGAGAAGCCTGTTCCGGAGCCGGGTCCGAGCGACGCGGTGGTCCAGACGACCAGTGCCCTGATCTGCACCTCCGATTCCCACACCGTTCACGGCGGCATCGGCCCGAGGAAGGACCTGACGCTGGGCCACGAAGCGGTGGGCATCGTGCACGCAGTGGGCAGCGAGGTGAAGGACTTCCGGCCCGGCGACCGAGTGCTGGTCGGTGCCATCACCCCCGACTGGGGCGACCTGGCGTCCCAGAACGGGTTCCCTTCGCAGTCGGGCGGACCGCTCGGAGGATTCAAGTTCGCCAACCGCAAGGACGGGGTCTTCGCCGACTACTTCCACGTCAACGACGCGGACGCCAATCTCGCCAGGATTCCCGACACCATCGGTGACGACGTGGCGGTCTACTGCGCCGACATGCTCTCGACGGGATTCGTGGGAGCGGAGAAGGGCAACATCCCGATCGGCGGGACCGTGGCCGTCCTCGCGCAAGGACCGGTGGGCCTGATGGCCACGGTGGGGGCCAGGCTCCGCGGCGCCGGCCGGGTCATCGGGGTCGAGTCGGTCCCCAGCCGGCAGAAGCTGGCGCACGAGTACGGCGCCGATGAGATCGTGGACTTCACCAGCGAGGACGTCGTCGAGCGCATCCACGAGCTGACCGGAGGAGAAGGAGTCGACACCGCCATCGAGGCACTGGGCGCGGACATCACCTTCCAGACCGCTGTGAAGATCACCAAACCCGGCGGCACCATCTCCAACATCGGCTACTTCGGCGAGGGCGAGTTCATCCGCATCCCCCGCGTCGAGTGGGGCGTCGGCATGGCGGACCAGACGATCGCGACCGGGCTCTGCCCCGGAGGCAGGCTCCGCATGGAACGGCTGCTGCGCGTGCTGGAGGCGAAGCGCGTCGACCCCACGCACATGACCACCCACACGTTTCCCTTCGACGACATGGAGCGGGCCTTCGAGGTCGCGGACAAGAAGCTCGAAGACGTCGTGAAGGTGCTGATCACCTTCTAGGTGCTGCCCTTCCCGGACCTGCGCAGCGCGCCGGACGGTACGTTGCGGCGCCGCGGAAGCGAGGAGCCATGCACGACCCCGACCCCCCGTTCCGCCCGGTCCGCAGGCGCGAGGGCTACCTGCCACTGGAGGACCTCGGCCTCATCGGGGACGGTACGACGGCCGCGCTGGTCGGCCTGGACGGCTCGATCCCGTGGATGTGCCTCCCCCGGTTCGACTCCGACCCCCTGTTCTGCGGCCTGCTGGACCACGCACGAGGCGGCCACTTCACCCTCGCCCCGCAGGACCTGGTGGAGGCCCGCCAGCGCTACGAGCCCGACACCGGCGTACTCACCACCGAGATGCGCAGTACCACCGGCCTGGTGCGGGTCACCGACGCGCTGACCGTGCGCACCGGCGCCGACCTCACCGACGACGCCCCGGCCGGCCGGTGCGAGCTGGTCCGGTCGGCCGTGGTCCTCTCCGGACACGTCCGGCTGCGGGTGGACCTGGAGCCCCGCGGCGGCGGCACGGCGCAGGCGCTGTTCAGCGGCCTGGAACTCAGGCCCTCGCGGAGGCCGGACCTGCGCCTGCACCTGCGTTCCAACCGCGCGCTGCCCGGCCTGCACAGCACCCACGACCTGAGACAGGGAGAACACCTCGACCTCGTACTGTCCTGGGGCCGCTTTCACCGCCATCACCGGTTCCAGGCCGACACGATGCTCGCGGACACCGCTGACGCCTGGCGGCGCTGGATGAAACACTTCGGCTACTCCGGTCCCCAGGAGGCACTGGTCCGGCGTGCCGCCATCACCCTGAAGCTGTGCGATGACTGGGCCAACGGCGCCCTCGTCGCGGCGCCCACCTCCTCCCTGCCCGCGCCGATCGGCGGAGTCCGCAACTGGGACTATCGTTACGCCTGGATCCGGGACGCCGCCTACGCCGTGTTCGCCCTGCGGCGCATCGGCTTCACCGGCGAGGCGGACGCCTTCCTCGGCTGGGTCCTCGACGCCGTGGAGCAGAGCCGGATCCCCCGGATCATGTACAACCTCGACGGCGGCCCCGTACCCGACGAGATCGAGGACACCGAGCTGGAGGGGTATCGCCGCTCCGGTCCGGTGCGGTGGGGCAACGGCGCGGCCGACCAGCGCCAGCACGACGTCTACGGTGAGATCCTGGACTGCGCCGACCAGTGGCTGCGCACCGACCAGTGGCTGCGCTCGGGCCGCGAGGTGCAGCCCGCGCTGTGGGCGGGCCTGGCGGGGCTGGCCGACACCGCTGAGCAGGTGTGGCGCCAGCCGGACCAGGGGATCTGGGAGGTGCGCAGCGACGGCCGGGTGTTCACGTACTCGGCCGGCATGTGCCAGGTGGCCCTGGACCGGGCCGCGGCCATCGGCGAGCGACTCGGCCTGCCCGGACCGACCTCGGCCTGGCGTGCCTCGGCAGACCGGCTGCGTCGGCGCATCCTGGAGGAGTCCTGGGACGAGGACGCCCAGACGCTCAGCGCACACCTGGACGGCGGCGGCGCGCTCGACGCGAGCCTGCTCGCCCTCCCGCTGCGCCACGTGGTGCCGGCCGACCACCCGCGGATGGCGGCGACCACCACCGCCGTCGCCGAACGCCTGTCGGCCGGCGACGGCCTGCTCTACCGCTACCTCCACGAGGAGTCGCCCGACGGCCTGCCCGGCGACGAGGGCGCCTTCGTGCTCTGCGGCTTCTGGCTGGCCGACAACCTGACCGCCCAGGGCCGGATCGAAGAGGCCGAGAAGGTGTACGCCTCGCTGTGCGCCCGTGCCAGCCCGCTCGGGCTGCTGCCGGAACAGATCGACCCCACCACTGGAGAGTTCATGGGCAACTTCCCCCAGGCGTTCAGCCATATCGGGATCATCGCCAGCGGCGTGAACCTCGCCCGGGCGAAGGCAGGCGTACGGACATGATCAACCGGCTCGCCGTATTCGGCGCGACAGGCGACCTCACCGCCCGCTACCTCCTGCCGGGCCTGGCCGCCCTGCGGGCCGCGGGACACATCGACGACGGCTTCCAGCTGACCGGCGCGAGCCGGGAGGGCTGGGACACCGACCACTTCCGTGGATGGTGCGCCGACCAGCTCGACCGCCATGGCGGCTCCCACCCCGCCGATGCCAGAAAGGCCGTCGCAGCCTCGGCCCGCTACCGGCGGGCCGACGTCACCGACCCCGCTGACGTCGCCGCGGTCGTCGCCGGCGACGACCCGATCGCCGTGTACCTCGCCCTTCCCCCGGCGCTCTTCCCGCACATGGTCACGGCCCTGCACGAGGGGGGCCTGCCGCCGGGCAGCCGGATCGTGCTGGAGAAGCCGTTCGGCGAGGACCTGGCGAGCGCGCGCCACCTCAACCGGCTGCTCGCCGGTCTCGTGCCCGAACAGGCGGTGTTCCGGGTCGACCACTTCCTCGCCATGACGACCGTCCAGAACGTGCTCGGAAGCCGGCTCGCCAACCGCATGCTGGAGCCCATATGGAACAGCACCCACATCTCGGACATCGAGATCGTCTGGGACGAGACCCTCGCCCTGGAAGGGCGGGCCGGCTACTACGACGGCGTCGGCGCACTGAAGGACATGGTGCAGAACCACCTGCTGCAACTGCTGTGCCTGGTGGCCATGGAACCCCCGATCACCCTCGGCGAGCGCGACCTGCGCGACCGGAAGGTCGACGTGCTGCGGTCCGTGCGGCTCCTGACCGACTACGACGTCGTGCACCGCACGCGCCGCGCGCGCTATCTGTCGGGCCGGATCGGTGACCACGCCATCCCCGCGTACGTCGACGAGGCAGGTGTGGACCCCGGGCGGCGCACAGAGACCTTCGCCGAGGTCGAACTGGAACTGGACAGCTGGCGCTGGTCGGGGACGACGTTCCGGCTGCGCAGCGGCAAGGCGCTCGGAAAGGACCGCAAGGAGGTCGCGGTGCGCTTCCGGTCCGTGCCCCACCTGCCCTTCGGGCACGAAGGACAGGCCCAGCCCAACGTGCTGCGCTTCGGGCTGGAGCCGGAAGGGATGACCCTCGACATGACGGGCATCGGCGCACGCGCCCAGGCCCTCGCCCAGCTCTCACTGACCGCGCGGATGGAACCGCCCGACCTGCCCGCCTACGGCCGGCTCCTGCTGGACGTCATGAAGGGTGATCCCGCCCTGTCCATCCGGGGCGACGAGGCCGAGGAGGCATGGCGGGTCCTGGCCCCCGTCCTGAGCGCATGGGAGAGCAACCGGGTCCCGCTGGAGGAGTATCCGGCCGGCTCAGACGGTCCGCCTCCCCGGCCGCACGAGGGCGCCCCACGGCGTCGCAGCGACCTGCTGCATCCCGAAGCGCTACCGGAAGATGGACCGCACTGAGCGCCGGTCCGCGTGCGTCGTCGTCACGGGCGTCGCAGGGATCGGCAAGACCACGGTGGCCCACCTGCTGGCGCAGCGGCTGGGCGTGCCCTTCGCGGACGGCGACGACTTCCACTCCCCGGCCGACATCACCAAGATGTCGGCCGGCACGCCGCTCGACGACACCGACCGTCGCCCCTGGCTGGAGTCCGTCGGCCGCTGGCTGCACCAGCGGGATGTGGCGGGCACAGGTGCGGTGGTCGCCTGCTCCGCACTCAGGCGGCGCTACCGCGACATCCTGCGAGCGGCCTGCCCGGGCGCCATCTTCCTGCACCTGACCGCCGGCCGCGAAGTGCTGGCGGACCGGCTCGGCGGACGCACCGGCCACTTCATGCCGAGCTCGCTCCTCGACTCGCAACTTGCCACGCTCGAACCCCTCGAACCGGACGAGCCGGGAGCCGAGCTCGACGCGACTCAGGCACCCGACATCGTCGCCGACCTGGCCGCAGACCTACTGGCGCGGCAGCTTCACTGACTTCGGCGCCTCAAGATGACGTCGGATCGGACGCCGGATCATCAAGGGTAAGGGCGGTGTCCGCCATGACATGAAGCACAGGATGTCCCTGCGCGCCTCGGTCACCTCCGAAGGTGCGTCGTCGGGCCGCCGCGTCCGCACCGGTGGACGACAGCGCGAGCCGTCGGTGTCCGGGCGTTGGAGGGCTCGCGGGGTGTGGCCCTCGTCGGGGCGGCTGTCCGCTGGGGCTGTGGGCCGGTCGTGCAGCGGCCGACGGGGGCGCCGGACAGGTCGGACGGTCAGCGCTGCCCGCCGGCAGGGGCACCCGCGCGGCGGGCTGGCGGGTCAGTTGGAAGGCGCCCGGGCACGGCCTCACCGGACACCCCCCAAGGTCCGCCGCCGGCGACGGAGCGCATTTTGTCCACGCGGCCGGCACCTGGCAGCCCGGTGAGCATGCCGGCTCGGTCCTCGCCCCGCCGGGTCTGAGTCCTCCGGAACGAGAGTGGCATCAGTCATCTCTGCTTCAGGCCCTGGACTGTCAGACCCTGCCGGTATCGTCCCCCGCCCCAAAGGGGCGGGCGGCGCCGCGGAAGTCAGGCGTCGAATCGACGACGGGCAGCCTCGATGTGACCGAAGTACTGGCGGGTCCAGCCGCACATCCCGTCGACCGTCGCTCGCAGAGCCTGGCCCGGCTCGGTGAGGGTGTATTCGACCCGTGGTGGGATCGTGGGGTGCACGGTGCGCTCGACCAGGCCGTTGCGTTCCAGCATGCGCAGGTTCTGGGTGAGCATCTTGTGACTGATCCCCTCGATTTCGTTGCGCAGCTCGCTGAAGCGCAAGGTGCGCTCACCTAGACCCTCGACGATCAGGAACGCCCACTTGTTGGCGACGTCCGAGAAGATCTCCCGCGCCAAAGAGCCCGCCCGCGCCAGGTCCGTGTCCTCGGGCGAGCCTGTGAGCTGCTTGGTCACCATAAGGTTCTCCAGTCACCGAAAAGTGCGTTCTTCCACGTCAGCGACCACTCTCCTATGGTTCCTGAGTAACCACAAGAGACCATGAGTGTGCTGGCCGGGGCGTACCCGGACCCACACGCTTACACGCTCACACGAGGAGACCAGCATGGCCATCACCTTTGTGAACCCCAGCGGATTGCCCAAGATCGATGTCTACCGGCAGGTGTCGATCGCCTCCGGGTCGAGACTGGTTTTCATCGCTGGGCAGGTCGCCTGGGACGCCGCCGGCATCACGATCGGCGAAGGAGACCTTGCCGCCCAGGTCGAGCAGAGCTATCTCAACGTCGGCACGGCCCTGACGGAGGCCGGTGGCTCCTTCGACGACGTGGCGAAGCTGACCTTCTACGTCGTCGACTGGGCCCCCGACAAGATGCCGCAGCTCCTGGAAGGAATCTCCAGGGCAGCCGCGAAGCTGGGAATCACCCCGGCCCCGCCGACCACGCTGATAGGCGTTGCGGCGTTGGACGTCCCCGACCACCTGGTCGAGATCGAAGCCACCGCCGTCCTGGACTGAACAGACGGCATGCCATGGCCGAGCGCCGAAGCGGCCGACCAGCTCAGTCGCACCCGTGAACTCTCCCGGTCACAGCACCAGCCCGCGTGTCAGGCGGTGAAGCCGCCATCTACATGGATCGAGGCTCCCGTGATGTACGCGCCGTCCGCGCTTGCCAGGTGAGCGACGGTGGATGCGATCTCGGCCGCTTCCGCATAGCGGCCCACAGCCGTGAAGCCTGCGATCACCTCGGCGTCCGGCCCGTCAGCGGGGTTGGTGTCCGTGTCGGTGGGGCCGGGATGCACCAGATTGACGGTGATTCCCCGCGGGCCGAGTTCTCGGGCCAGGCCCTTGGTCATCCCGACCAGGGCCGTCTTGCTCATCGAGTACAGCGCCAGTCCGGGGAAGATCGCACGCTCGGCGACATTGCTGCCGATGCTGATGATCCGGCCGCCCCGGCCCATGTGACGCACGGCCGCCTGGGACGCCGCGAACGGCGCCCGGACGTTCACCGCCAGGGTCCGATCGATCTCCGCCGCCCCCAGGTCTTCGAGGGGGCCAACGATGAAGACACCGGCGTTGTTGACCAGGATGTCGAGTCTGCCGGACATCGCGGCGGCCTCGTCCACCGCGGCGGTGAGCGCCTCGGGGACGGCGCTGTCGGCCTGGACGGCGAGTGCCCGGCGCCCTCCGGCCTTGATCTGCTCCACCACCCGGGTCGCGTGTTCCGCGCTGTTCTCATAGGTGAGGACGACGTCGGCGCCTTCTTCGGCCAGCCGTAACGCCACAGCGGCACCGATACCCCGGCTGCCGCCCGTGATCAACGCCAGGTTTCCTTCAAGTCGGTTCATGACGTCGAGCATTGCCGGGACCAGCGCCGGAAGCTGGCGGGAATCCGCCCTGGCGTTCGGCCCTCAGGAAGGCAACACCGTCCTGATCACGAAACCGCGCTGGAGTACCAGTTGGCTGTCGCCCTGGCAGTGAGCGTCTCGAGGAGTTCCTGGATCCAGGGACGGTCCCGCCTGCGGCCGTCCGTGAACTGGGCGGCCGCGGGCGGGACGGCGGACACGCGACACCACCCGGCGCCGGCGGAGTGGCGGGCGCCGCCGGCGGGAGATCCGCCGGGGGGTGAATCCGGCGCGTACGGGCGGCTCACACCGTGGCTTCGCAGGGGTCGCGGTCCTCGGGTATCAGGGGGACGGCGGGGGCGGTGCTGGCGACGCGGACGGTCTCGCCGCTGGTGACGGCCTCGTCGATGGAGACCAGGGTGTCCAGGACGTGGTAGCCGAGCTCTCCGGTGGCGATGTGCGGGCCCGCGCTGCGGACGGCCCGTGCCATGTCCAGGACTCCCAGGCCGCGGCCGGCCCCGGCGGCACCGGCGGGCGGCACGGTCTCCCACTGGGCCTCTTGGCCGCGCTGCGGGACACGCGTGATCCTGACCTCGCCGGCGAAGGTGTTGGGGTCGGGCAGCACCAGAGTGCCCTCGGTGCCTGTGACCTCGACGAATCCGGTGCGGGTGAGCGGGGAGTCGAAGCTGAACACGCTCTGGCCGACGCCCCCGCTCTCGAACTGCACGAGCGCGGAGACGTGGGTGGGGACGGCGACGGTGAACTCGGTGCCCGCGCGCTGTCCGCTGCGTATCGTACGGACTGTGCGGGCGGTCGAGCCGAGCGCGGCGACCCGGGAGACCGACCCGAACAGGCAGATGAGGGCGGTGAGGTAGTAGGGGCCCATGTCGAAGAGGGGGCCGGCGCCCCTGGCGAAGAGGAACTCCGGGTCCGGGTGCCACAGGTCGGGGCCCGCGTACTGCATGACGGTCTGCGCGGACAGCGGGGTGCCGATGTCGCCGCGGGCGACCGCGCGCAGGGCGGTCTGCAGGCCCGGGCCGAGGATCGTGTCGGGGGCGACTCCGACCCGCAGGCCGGCCGCGGCGGCCTGGTCGAGCAGGGCCCGTGCGTCGGCGCGGTCCAGGGCGAGGGGCTTCTCGGACCAGACGTGCCGGCCCGCCGCGAGGATCGCCGAACTGACCTCGGCGTGCACGGCGGGGACGGTCAGGTTGACGATGATCTCGGTGTCCGGGTGGGCCAGGACGTCTGCTGCCGTTCCCCACTCCCGGATGCCGTAGGCGCGGGCCCGGGCCTCGGCGCGGGCGGTGTCCAGGTCGCCCACGACGGTCACGTGCAGGTCGGGGTAGCGGGTGAGGCTGGTCAGGTACTGGTCGCTGATGTTGCCGGCACCGATGATGCCGACACCGACCGGGCCGGCCGGGTCGCGCGCCGGGTTGCCTGCCGGGTGGTGTGCCGGGCTGTGTGCCGTCATCAGGCGATGCCCTTGCCCTTCAGGTAGGAGATGCCTGCCGCGATGCCCTCGAAGACGTCGCCGTCGTAGTGGTCGAACTCGATGACCGCGTACTCGGCGTACGGGGCCGCCTCGAGCGAGGCGGCCAGCGGGATCTGCCCCCGGCCCGCCGCGACCTGGCCGGTGCCGGCAGGGTCGAAGGGGGCGCCCGAGGTGAACGGGTCGTCGATGACGGGTCCGTCCTTCACATGCAGGGCGCGTACCCGCGAACCAAGGCGCTCCAGGAGGGCGACGACGTCGTTGCCGCCGGCCGCGGCCCAGAACAGGTCGATCTCCAGAGCGACTTCCGGGTCCAGGAGGCCCGCGAAGTACTCGAAGGCACTGACACCGGCGACGGTGTGCACGAACTCCTGGGAGTGGTTGTGATAACCGAGTCTCAGCCCGTGCCGGGCGGCGCGTTCGGCCGCCTCGTTCAGGAGGGCGGCGGTCCGGGCGATCTCCTTCTCGTCGGCCCACCGGGACGCGGGCACGAACGGGTCGAAGAGGATCTCCACGCCCAGACGCCGCGCGGCCCTGAACGTGTCGTCGAGATCGGCCCCCGGCGCGCCGTCGGGCGACAGGAAGCCGGCGTGCCCGGTCCGCGCGGACAGGCCGTGCCGGGCGAGCGCGCCGGCGAGTTCGTCCGCGCGGTGCGTGAAGGCGAAAGCCTCGACGGTGGTCACTCCCAGGGCGGCCAGACGGGCCAGGGCGGCGTCTTCGCCGGCCTCAAGAGCCTGGCGCAGGGAGTAGAGCTGAACCGACAACTGTGGTGTCGACAAGGGGAACTCCTCTCGTGGCGGACGAGCCGGAAACAGAATACCGACAGGGGTGATGGTTTCTAGGGGTCGTTAGCATCTCATTCATGGCAAGGGAAACGGCACGGCCGGGGTCGGCCCCGCGGAACTACCCCAAAGGGGAACGGCGGCGCGCCCAGATCATCGAGGCCGCGTTCACCGCGTTCGGGCAGGTCGGTTATCGCAACGCGAGCATGGTGCAGCTCGCCGCCGCCTGCGGTGTCTCCCGCGCGGGCCTGCTGCACCACTTCCCGACCAAGGAATCCCTCCTGGAAGCGGTCCTGGAGACACGCGACCGCCAGGACGGCGAGCACTTCCTCGCCTCGGGCGCGCTCAGCCAGGACGGCCTCGCCTACTTCGCCGCGATAATCCGGCTCGTCGCGCACAACCAGGCCAACCCCCTCATCGTGAGCCTGTTCGCGGTGCTCTCCAGCGAAGCCACCGCCACCGACCACCCCGCGCGCCCGTACTTCACCGCGCGCTACGAACGCACCCGCCGCGAAATGCAGTCGGCCGTCGACGACCTGGCACGCCGCGGGCTGCTGCGCCCCCACGTGAACGCCTCGCACCTGGCGGCGGATCTGGTCGCCTACATCGACGGCCTGCAGATCCAATGGCTGCTCAGCCCGGACACCATCGACATGCCCGACCACCTGCGCACAATGCTCCGTAACGTCATCAGCGTCGAACTCCCCTGACCCCCGCCCCCTGCGGCACTCCCGACAGTCCCCCGCCCGTTGCGACGTACCCGGAAGGCCGAGCCGACGTGGATGTGTACGAGGCGGTCAACAGCCGCCGGGCCGTACGGGCGTTCAGCGACCGGCCGGTGCACCGGGACGCGCTGACCCGGGTACTGACCGCGGCCACGCGGGCGCCGTCGAGCGGAAACCTCCAGCCCTGGCAGGTGTACGCGGTGTCCGGCGAGCCGCTGGCCGAACTCAAACGGCAGGCCACGGCCAGGGCGCTCGCGGGTGATGCGGGCGACGAACGGGAGTACCCGATGTACCCGGCGCATCTTACCGCGCCGTATCCCGAGCGCTTCGCCGCCGCGGCCGCGCAGCGGTACGCGGCGCTGGGCATCGACCGCGACGACCCGCAACGGCCCCTGAAGATTGCCGCGTTGAACACGCAGGCGTTCGGGGCACCCCTCGTGCTGTTCTGCTATCTCGACCGGGCGATGGGCCCGGGCCAGTGGGCGGACGCCGGAATGTATCTCCAGACGGTCATGCTGCTGCTGAGGGCCGAAGGCCTGCACAGCTGCCCCCAGGTGATGTGGACCATGTACCGCCGCACGGTCAGCCAACTGGTAGGCGCCGGTGACCAGCTCGTGCTGCTGTGCGGTCTCGCGGTGGGCTTCGAGGAGGAGGGCGCGCCACAGGTCCGCGCCGGCCGGGCCGAAGTCACCGAGACGGTACGGTTCATCGGGGCGTGAGCAGCCGAGACAGTACGGTCCTCGGGGGGCGAGCAGGCCCGCGGGCGGTCCGCCCGCCCGGGTGAGGCGGCGTGCGGGCCCGGGTGAGGCGGCGTGCGGGCGGCCTGCGGGCCCGGATGCGGCGGTGTGCTTCAATGCCGGGCATGGACGGCTCCACCCGCATGTGGATCAGCGAGATCCCCTCCCTCGACCCGGACACCCGGGAAGTGATCCTCGACCTCGACCACACATCCGGCGATCCGGCCGAGCAGATGGCCTGCGTCCTGCTGAACCGGGGGCACGAAGGCGAGGCCGGAGTGTTCTACCTGCTGCCGGAGGATCTTTCGGCCCGCTACGAGCGGACCGGGAACCGGCTCTCCGTGTCCCTGTTGGCCCGCCGGGACGTGCTCGCCCAGGACCTGGCCTCACGTCCGGCCGCGCTGCGCGCGCACCTCGACCGGCTCCCCCGCGATCCCTTTCACGACGGCCGTGTCGTCCTCGTGCGCCGGGAAACCGTCACCGACTTCGTGCCCGCCGAGCGGGACGGTTTCCACCAGCCCGTGACGCTGATCGACCACCACGTGGAGGACGGCGGCCGGCCGGTCGCCCTGACCGAGCTGGTGGGCCTGTTCGAGCGGCAGGAGGCGGGCATCGTGGTCGTCGCCGCGCCCAAGGCTCCGTCGGCCTGACCGTGCCGGGCCGGCGCTCCGCCACGGTCAGGCCGACGGAGCCTTGGGCGTCACAGCCCGAACAGGCGGGCTGCGTTGTCGTGGCACACCGCCCGCAGCCACTCGTCGCCGAGCTCCAGCCGCTCCAGGGCGTGGAGCTGGTGCACGTAGGGGTACGGGATGTTGGGGAAGTCGGAGCCGAGCAGGACGCGGTCGCCCAGAGCGGCGATTCGGGGCAGTATCCGGGGCGGGAACGGCATGAACCGCTCGGTGAAGTCCGTGAACGCCATCGTGGTGTCCAGCCGCACCTGCTCGTACCGCTCGGCCAGGCCCACGAACTCCTCGTACTCCGGCATCCCCATGTGCGCGACGATCAGCCGCAGCCCCGGATGCCGGGCCAGGACCCGCTCGATGGGACCGGGGCCGGTGTGCTTGCCGGGGACGGGACCGGAGCCGCAGTGGATCACGACGGGAATCTTGGCCTCCGCCAGCAGCCCCCAGGCACCGTCGAGGAGTTCGTCGGCCGGGTCGTACCCGCCCACCTGCACGTGCGCCTTGAACACCCGGGCGCCCGCCTCGACGGCCGCCCGGACGTACGCCTCCACTCCGGGCTCGGGGAAGAGGGTCGCCGTGTGCAGGCAGTCGGGAGTACGGCCGGCGAAACCGGCGGCCCACGCATTCAGCCACACCGCCATGCCGGGCTTGTGCGGATACAGCATCGATGTGAAGGACCGCACCCCGAACTCCCTCAGGAGAGCGGTGCGTTCGGCCTCCTGCCTCCGGTAGGTGATCGGCCACTCGAGGTCGCCGATCAGCGGCCCGTTCGCATCGAAGTAGTCCCAGACCTTGCGCAGGACCCGTTCAGGCATGAAATGGGTGTGGACGTCGACCAGCCCGGCCAAGCCGACCCGTTCCCGAAAGCGGCGGATCTCCCCCGCCTCCTCATGCCCGACCACCCCGGCCGCGGCCCCCGCCTCGCCGGTGGCATCGCCCGCCACCGGTGACCCGGCACCGTGAACGGACCTGTGGGCGGGAGCGGGTTCGGCAGGGATGGCGGAGGTGGCGGAGGCGGCGGGGGCCGTGCGGTGATCGTCCATACCGCCAACGATCGGTGCAGGGGAGCGACCAGTCCAGTCCCTGCCGGCCCGACGGCGCAGGCTGACGTCGTGCCGCCGGGCCGGTGCGGCGCTCAGGACAGGTAGCGCTCCACCTGGGACGCCGGGCGGACGGTCGCCTCACCGGGGTCCTGACCGGCCGCAACCCTGGCGCGACGCTGGCGCAGCAGGTCCCAGCACTGGTCGAGTTCCGTCTCCAGGCGGGCCAGGCGGGCGTGTTCAGTCGTCCCGTCGATCTCTTCCTGCGCCAGGCGGTCACGCAGGTCCTTCTCCTGGCTGATCATTTCTGTGATGCGGCCGAGGATCTCCTTCTCGGCCTCGGCCTCGGCCTCTGGTCCTGTCATGGCTGCCTCTTTCCGGACGTCGGAGCAGGTCACGGCTGCGACGGGGCGGCGTTCGCCGATACCTGCGCTACCGCCCCCCGTCCCACCGCCTCCTACCTTCTCTCACCCGGGCCCCAGCCGCACCGGCCGGGCACGGGCCGACACCGGCGTCATGATGACGGGGCATCAAGTTCCTTTGGATGACGTGGAATTCAGGCGAGAGTACTGGCGCGACACACCTACCAGCGGGTAAGTCATGGCTCTGCCACCTCCGGCAACCCGTGTCACAGCGAAGGGATATCCCGTGCGTCTGCGCCCCTTGCGCGTCCTGTGCTGTTCCGCCGTCCTCGCCCTGTCGGCGCCCGTGTTCCTCCCGGGCACCGCGTCGGCCGCGGTCCCCGCCTCCCCGGTCTACCTGCAGAACTACGCCACCGGTCTCAACGCCGCCGACAGCGGCGGCACCGTCGCCGCGCACAACCCCAAGGGCAACGAAGACCACCAGCAGTGGAGGGCCGTCGCAGTCAGCGGCGGCTACCAGCTCCAGAACGCCGACGAGTCCGGCACCTGCCTGCAACGCAGCGGCACCGCCGCGGTCACCGCCGCCTGCGGGGCGGACGGCACCACCTGGACGATCACCGCCGGCGCCGGCAGCACCTACTCCCTCACCGTCCCCGGCACCTCCCAGTACCTCACCGGGTCGCCGTCGGACTCCTCCGCCGTGCAGGTCGGGTCCTTGGACGACCTTGCCCGCTGGTTCCTCACCCCGGTCTCCTACGCCACCACGGCGATGCCTTCCACCGACACCCGCACCCTCGACCAGGTCACCTTCCTGACCGCCCACAACGCCTTCGCCAACAGCTCCGACGGCAACTTCGCGTCCTTCCCGGTCAGCCTCTTCCCCAACCAGAACCAGGGCATCAGCCGGCAGCTGTCCGACGGCGTGCGGGGCTTCATGCTCGACGACTACACGGTCTCCGGGCAGGCCGTGCTGTGCCACAACAGCTGCGACGGCGTGAGCAATCCGGTCCCGCTCGCCACCGACCTCAAGCGCATCGTCGACTTCCTCAAGGCCAACCCCGGCCAGTTCGCCACCGTGTTCCTGGAGGACTACGTTTCCTCCGACGTGCTGAAGTCCTCCCTCGCCTCCGTGAGCGGGCTGTACGACGTGCTGTACCGGCCCGACCAGGAGGGTGTCGCCACCACAGGCTGGCCCACCATGGCCGACCTCGCCGCCCGCGGCAAGCAGTTGCTGATCTTCAGCGACCGCACCCGCGCCAGCGACACCGCGAACGGGTATGCCACCCGCGACACGTTCGGTGTGATGTACCAGCGCGAGTGGACCGTGGAGAACTACTGGTCCATGGGCGCCGGCCTCGGTGACTCCGACTGGTCCTGCTACAGCCGATGGGGCACCGACAGACCACTCACCACCGACTCGTCCGCCTTCCACCCCCTGTTCGTGATGAACCACTTCCGGGACTACCCCATCGCCTCCACCGCCGCCACCGACAACGGCAAGATCCTCAACCGGGCACAGAACTTCTGCACTCCCGCCGCCCGGAAGAAGCCCAACTACGTGGCCGTAGACCGCTACGACACCGGGTCGCCCACCCCGCTGACCACCGTCACCACCCTCAACACCTACATCCTCACACCCGGCCAGTAAACGGCAGCCGACCGGGGCGGACGACCCGAACGTCGCCCTCGTGGTGGTGTCGGCGTACAAGCGAGTTCGCTTGTACGCCGACAAACGGCTTCGCGTCGGCGGCACCTGCGCCGGCGAGATCGTCACCGTCCACGTCGAGGACACCTTCTTCACGGTCACCCTCAACGGAGCCGACCTCGCACTCCACCCGCGCAAGAACCAGCACTCGCTCACTCGGTTCCGGCGAAGATCCACACACCGAAGCTCTGACGAACTGTCCACAATGTTCTGAGGCCGTCAACGATGTCATGAGGCCAAGCTGTCAACAAAGTCCCGACCTCACACGACACTGATGCTCAGCGGGGCGGTTGTGGTCCGATGACGGACAGGAGCTGCAGCCGTTCGTAGCTCTCGCTGCCGGGAATGGCGGTGTAGACGATCAGCTGATGCGACTGGTCTGGGTCCAGGAGGGTCTGGCAGGCCAGCTCCATTGCGCCGGCCTCGGGGTGGACGAAGCGCTTGACCTCGTTGGGGCGGATGCCGACCTCGTGGGCCTGCCACGCCTCCCGGAACTCCTCGCTCTGGGCCAGCAGCAGATCAGCGAGTCGGGCCGCGCGGGACTGGGGCCCGCGCAGGGTGACCAGCCCGCGCAGACCTGAGGCGAACATACGGGTCAGGAACGGGTGATCGCCGGGGGCGTAGAGCGCCCGGGTGGCGGGGTCGGTGAACCATCTGTAGCCGATGCTGCGGGCCGGCCCCTCATACGCGGTCAGGTCACCGGTGAGTGCGACGGCCAGGGGTGTCTGTCGCAAGGTCTCGCCGAGTTCGGTGACGATCTCCGCAGGCGTGTCCCGAAGGCGGTCGAGGATGCGCAGCATGCCGGGACTGATGTGGTCGCTGGCCGTGCCCCGGGGCGGCGGGGTGTGTCCGGCGAGCCGGAACAGGTGGTCGCGCTCATCGAGGGAGAGGTGGAGCCCCAGCGCGATGGAGGCAATCATTCGCTCGGACGGCTGAGGGCCACGCTCTCGCTCGAGCCGCGCGTAGTAGTCGGTCGACATGTGGCACAGGGAAGCCACTTCCTCCCGCCGTAGCCCGCTCGTCCTGCGCCGCTGCCCGCGCGGGAGGCCGACATCTTCGGGCTGCAACGCCTCCCGGCGGCGCCTTAGAAACTCCGCCAGCCCAGTCCGGTCAATCACCATCTGTGCCTCATTTACCTGCTGGTTGTTCAGATCATCATTGCTACCGCCCGTGCAGATCGGTATCCACGGCCTGGTAATCCCCCCTTACGCACGCCTCCAGCTGCGGACCTGGCGCCGTAGCGGGGGATCAGCAGGCCCTGCATAACGACGGCGGCGTCCGTAACAGTGGAGGCAACGACACAACGATCTGGAGTGAGCTCGCATGCCGCGTGATTCCATCGACATCCCCGTCCCTGATCTGTCTGGGAAGCGCGCCGTGGTGACCGGTGCGAGTGACGGTATGGGGCTTGGTATGGCGGCATGGCTTGCCGCCGCAGGTGCGGAGGTGGTGATGCCGGTCCGCAATCTGCCCAAGGGTGAGGCGGCGCTCGCGAAGATCCGTCAACAGGCGCCCGGCGGGGAGGTGTCCCTGCGCAGTCTCGATCTGTCCTCGCTCGCCTCGGTCGAGGCTTTCGGCAAGACGCTGATCGAGGAGGGCCGGCCGGTCCACCTGCTGATCAACAATGCCGGCGTCATGACGCCGCCGAACCGGCAGACCACTGCCGACGGGTTCGAGCTGCAGTTCGGCACCAACCACCTCGGGCACTTCGCCCTGGTGGCCCATCTGCTGCCGCTGCTGCGTGCCGGCCAGGCCCGGGTGACGTCCCAGGTCAGCATCGCGGCGAACCAGAGCGCCATCAACTGGGGCGACCTGCAGTGGGAACGCTCTTACCACGGCCAGCGCGCCTACAGCCAGTCGAAGATCGCGTTTGGGCTGTTCGGTCTGGAACTCAACCGGCGCAGCGAAGCAGGCGATTGGGGCATCACCAGCAACATCTCCCACCCTGGTGTCGCACCGACTAGCCTGCTGTCCGCCAGGCCCGAGATGGGGCGGGACAAGGACACCCTCGGTGTCCGCGTTATCCGTTTCCTATCCGCCCGCGGCATCATTGCCGGAACCGTCGAGACCGCGAAATTCCCCGCCCTGTATGCCGCCACGTCCCCGGACGCCAAGCCCGGCTGGTTCTACGGACCCAGCGGACCGCTCCACCTGGGTGGCCCACCCGCCGAGCAAAAGCTCTACAGCCGCCTCACCAGCACCCAAGAGGCCACCCGCGTATGGCAAACCTCCGAACAACTCACCGGCCTGCGGCTCCGGGGATAGCCCGCCAGATGGCGCGCGGGAGGACAGTCGGTGTCAATGCCACGGGCCCGGTCGGCCGCCGTCCGGCCGGCCTTTCCCGCCCAGCAGACGGTGCACGGTGGCGGACCTGCGCGCCTGCACCCACTCCCGCGAGCCCATCAACCCCGCCGACGCCGAGCACCAGGCCGTACTGGCCGCCCTGTCCCACGACGTCGACCAGCCCGACGGTGACAGCGGACGGCCGCGCGTTGGCGCGCGCGTCGAGCAGGAATCAGTGCAAGAACGGGCGGGCGAGGTTCGCATGGGCCAGCGGCTTGTCAGCCAGTTCATGCTCCAGCCAACCGGGGATCCGTTCGAGGTCTTCATTGCGGGCGGCCAAGACGCCGGTGTGCACCAGGAGTTGGCGGATGTAGTGCTGGTTCCGGCTGGGCGGCAGCTCGTCGAGCAGCTCGCGGCTGAGCGGGTGGTCCTCGGGGACGAGGCTGGCGAGGAGCCTGCTGTTCGGACTCTCGCGGATCCACTGGATCGCCTGGACGGGTGCCGGAGCAGCCGCCAGCGCCGTCTCCTGCGCCGTACCCAGCGGGACGCCCGTCAGCCGCTCGATGACGGCACGGGCCCGGCCCCGGTGGTAGCCGCCCGGGCGCTCCAACTCGCCTCGCAGCGCCTCGGCCGCCGCCACCCGCTCCCACTCCGCACCCGCCGTCACCGGCGAACCGACCGCCGCCGTCCCGGAGCCGACGGTGTCGGGGGCACCGGCCAGCACCCCGTCGACCAACGGCAGCCCGCTCGCTCCCGCCGACGCCCCCACCTCATCGTTCACCGCAGCGCCGTATCCCGCCGGCCACCACCCCCGACCGGGCATGGCCAGTACGCCACAGCCACCCGCCCGACCTGTCGCTCCTCCCCCGCGCACCAGCCGCCGCCACCCTCCCGCCCGCCGTACGGAAGGCGGCGCACGACCGCAGCCATTCGACTGTGCGGCCAGGGACGGCCGACCGCCTGTCCGTCTGCGAACAGCACCACCGCCGCCCGGCGGGCACCCGGCCCGTCGCCTGCCGCATCGACCGCGGCGGTCATCAACGCCTGATAGTCCGGCGACAACTCCTTCATCCCGGTCGCGAGTCGCCGGTGAGGCACTGCCCCACGCGGCCCGGCCGGCTTCCTCCTCGATACCTCGCCGGCTACGTCGACGGGGGCAGCCTCCTCGGCCAGCGCCTCTAGATGTTGCGGGTCAGGACGTTGGTGACGGCGCATAGTGGTGGGCAATATTGGTGGCGAGGTCGCGGAGGTGAGTCCTGGCTTCGGTGGGGCCGTGCACAGTGATGGCGCTGCCGAACGGCAGTAGTGCTCGCACGTCCTCCAGATGCAGGAAGCGGATTGTCACCTTGCGGCCGGTGGCGGATTCTTCATGGTCGTCCCAGACGAGTCGTAGGCCAAAGATCCGTTGCGCTCGCTCGATCTGGGTCTGGTCGATGGTGGCGCTGACCTCTATCGCGTGGTTGTGTTCCCACTGGTCAATGAGCGCGGCAGCGACGGTGGCCAGGGTCTGGCGCTCGCGGATCCGTCGTGGCTGGTCGACTTCTTTCCATGTCGTGATGCGTTCGAGTCGGTACATCCGTGGCACTCGGTCACAGTCGGCGACGAGGTACCAGATGCCGGCCTTGGCGAACAGCCCGTAGGGATCCACGACCAGGTCGCGTGGGCATGACTCGCGTGGGCTGTCGTACTCGATCCGTAGCCGGCGGCCTCGCCGCACTGCACCGATCAGCGCAGCCGGAGTCGTGCCGGAATCCCGTGCCTGACTCCAGGGACGGCTGTCCACGTGCACTACGTCGGTGAGCGGCAGGAGCTCATGAACTCCACGTGGCTGTGCAGCGGCGATCTTGGACAGCGCGCGCCGGCTTTCGGCCGATGCGTTCAGCTCCGCACGTTGCTTCTCATCCAGCCCGGTGAGCGACAGATGATCACGCTCGCCCGGTGTGAGTCGCGTGAGGTCGAGCCCGGATCCGGGCAGCATGGTCACGCCTCCGAGGCAGCCCCGGTGCGCGGTCACCGGCAGACCGGCGTCGCGGAGCCAGTTCAGGTCTCGGGTGATGGTTCGAAGGGACACCCCCAGCGCTGAGGCGAGTTCCTGTGTGGTCACGGCATCCCTCGATGTGAGGAGCAGCGTCAGGGTGAAGAAGCGGTCTGGGGTCACACACAAATTTTTTCAGGAATTGCGACACGATGCGGCGCATATCCCGGTCAGGCTGGTGGATGCGCACCTACGACCTGTGAGAAGGAACAACCATGACCACCTCCGTCGTGTCCATCGTCTACGTGAACGACGCTCCCGCCGCAGCTCGTTTCTACGGCGACCTCCTCGGCATGAACCCCTCGTTCGAGACTTCGGGATACATCACCTTCGACCTCGGGCCGGGCGCTGACCTCGGTCTGTGGTCTGGCCAGTTCGGGGATCTGTCACCGGACGTCCCGCGCACCAGTGAGGTTTGCCTGGCCATCGACGGTGGGCCCGACGAGGTCCACGCGACCTTTGAGCAGTGGAATTCCAAGGGAGTCACGATCCTGCGCGAGCCTCATGATGCGGGGTTCGGGCTGACCTTCCTCGCAGCCGATCCTGACGGGAACCGTATCCGCGTCGCGCCGCGGGACTGAAAGGCCGAATGCGGCAGGCGCGCGCGATAGGTGTCGCGCCTGCCGTCGTCTGACTTCGAGAGGACGACGAGTGCCCCACGCGATGCGCCCCTGAGCGTCGAGGGCCGTAGGCGGCTCGTGAAGCGGTGCCAGACACGTCCCATCACCCACGTCGCCGCTGAGATGGGTATCTCTCACGGATGCGCCGGCAAGTGGGTAAATCGCCGGCGGCTACACGGTGATGCGGGATGGCAAGACCGGCCGTCGAGTCCGCACCGCAGTCCGAACGCGACTCCAGCATGGGTCATCGAGCAGATCGAGTCCTGGCGCCGCGAGCTCAAGTGGTCCGCGCATCGGATCACCGACGAACTGGTGAGTATCGGTTTTGTGATCGACCGGCGAGCTGTCAGCCGACACCTGACCCGGCTCGGCCTCGCGAACGCCGCTTCATCGACCCAGGCGGTGAGAACAACCGGAAGCCGGGGAAGATCACTGCCCGCTGGCCCGGACACATGGTGCACCTGGAGGTGAAGAAGGTCGGCCGGATCTCCTGATGGTGCCGGGTGGCGGATCCACGACGGGGACAGCGATCAGGCCAAGGTCGCCAGTCGGGCGAAGTCGGCCGGGGCGAAGCGTGGCTACGTCTACCTGCACTCCGTCGTCGATGGTTTCTCACGGCTCGCCTGCGCAGAACCGCTGGGCGATGAGAAGGGTGCGACGGCTGCTGTTTTCCTCGCCCGGGCGAAGGTCGGGTTCGCCGCCCACGGCATCAACCACATCCACCGGACGTCACCGACAATGGCGCTTGCTACCGCTCCGGCGACTTCGCCCGCATCGTCGGGCAAGGCACCCGGCAGCAGAGAACCAAGCCCTACACACCTCGGCACAACGGGAATCATGGCCGAGGAAGTCCTCTGCGCCCGCGAGTTCACCAGCGAGGACGCCCGGTCAGCCGCGATCACAGTGTGGAGCATCCACTACGACTACCACCGGCCGCACAGTACTGGCGCCAGCAGCACGCCTCCGCAAGAGCGTCACCAACGTCGAGCCCTCATACAACTAGGTTCCCTGGGCCGCGATGAAACGCTCCAGGAGGGCGCACAGCAGTTCCTGGTCGCCGTCTTCCAGGCAGCCGAGGAGCAGGGCACCCACCTCGTCACTGATCCCTGAAGCTCTGACAAAGGCCGCCCTGCCCTGGTCGGTCAACTCCACCGCGTAGGCGCGCCGGTCAGAGGGAGAGGGGCGCCGCACAGCAAGGCCGCGAGCCTCCAGGTCGTCGACCGTGCGGACCATGGCGGACTTGTCGCTGCCCGTGAGTTCGATGAGCCGTCGCTGACTGAGCGGCCCGTGCGTGGCGAGGTTGAGCAGAACACCGTAGTGCCGACCCTCGATCCCCAGTGGACGCAGAGCCTCGGCGAACGTCCGCGCGGCACGGCGTTGTGCGAGACGCAGCAGCGGACCGATACGCGCGGGACCGCTGCCGAGCGCGAAGGAAGGGGAGTTGGGCGCGTTCATCGCCGTCCAGCATAGGGCAAGCCAAGATTGATTGCACCGAGATAGTCTCGGGTGGCACTATCTTGGCCATGCCTAATTCGATTGTGCGGCCTTGGCCCCTCGCGTTCTTCCGGGTCGCGGTGACCTGTGAGGCCGCCTTAGCACTCGGGCAGGCCGTACTGGCCGGCAGTTTCCTGTCCGGTCACTACCAAGCCCTCGACCTCCATGCCTTCAACGCCACAGCCACCGGGCTGACTGCGGTGGCGCAGATCGTGGCCGCCCTGCTGTTGTGGCGACTCGGCGGCGGGCCGAACTGGCCGTTTCTGGTCAGCATCGCACTCTTCGGTGCAGAGGCGGGGCAGATCGCCATGGGGTATGCGCGCGTACTCGCCGTACACGTCCCGCTGGGTGTCGCGATCATCGCCTGCACGTTCCTCATGCTCGTCTGGGCCTGGCGCCCGGCAGCAGGCCCGAACTCCGCCCCCGAGGAGCGCGCATGACTGACGGCATCACCAGACGTCGCCTGCTCACGGCTGCAGCCCTGGGCGGCACCGCACTCACCGCGGGCGGGTGGGCTGTGATAGGAGGATCACTGACGCCCAGTCAACCCGGTCTTCTGCTACGCAGCCAGGCGCCCCTGCCACGGCCCTACGCGGTACCACTGCCCGTCCCGTCGGTACTCGCGGCGACGCGTTCCAGCGGCACCACGGACGTCTACGAAATCACCCAGAAAACCGCGCGCCTGCGAATCCTTCCCGGGCTCGAGACCACCGCCTGGACGTACGGCGGCACCTTCCCCGGGCCGACCCTGGTCTCTCGCTCGGGCCGCAGGACGGTGGTACGGCACCGCAACGAACTGCCGCACCCGACCGTGGTCCACCTGCACGGCGGCCACACTCCCTACGGCAGCGACGGCTATCCGACCGCGCTGATCCTGCCGCGCGGCGGCACGGCCTCCCACACCGATGGAACGGCCGGGATGCCGGGCATGGCCGGCACAGCCGGTTCACGAGACGCTACCGCAGTCGAGCGTACGTATACGTATCCGATGGACCAGCGGGCGGCCACTCTCTGGTACCACGACCATCGGATGGGTTTCACCGGCCCGAACGTCTGGCACGGCCTCGCGGGATTCCACCTCGTCCACGACGACGAGGAAAAGGCCCTGTCCCTGCCGGACGGAGAACGAGACATCCCCTTGATGATCGCCGACCGGGCCTTCGCGGCCGACGGAGCCTTTCGGTACCCCGCTCTGGACGCGGCGCAACACACGCCCGGTGTCACCGACCCGTACATGGACGGCGTCCTCGGCGACGTCCTTCTCGTCAACGGGGCGCCCTGGCCTGTACTTGAGACACAACGGCTGCGCTATCGCCTCCGTCTGCTCAACGCCTCCAACGCCCGCCGCTACCGTCTGGCACTTGATCCTCCGCCGCCGGGTGGCGGCGGTCTCGTGCAGATCGGCGGCGACGGGGGCCTGCTGGAAAGGCCGCTCGCGCACGACGCCCTGGACGTCGCCCCGGCCGAACGCTTCGACGTGATAGTCGACTTCTCCCGCTACCGGCCCGGCACCCGCGTACGGCTGGTTAACCGGCTGGGCAGCGGCAGCACGGCGAAGGTCATGCGCTTCGATGTCTCCACCGCCCGACCACCGGCCGACGACTCGCGCATACCGGACCGGCTGACTGCCATACCCGCGCCGCAGCCGGAGCGGGCAGCGGCGACCCGCACCTTCCATTTCCAGCGGCACTCCGGATCCACCGGCTGGACGATCAACGGACGCCCGTACGAGCCCGGCAGGCCCCTGGCCACCGTCCGGCTCGGCATCTCCGAGGTCTGGCGGTTCGTCACGGACTTCCACCACCCTGTCCATCTCCATCTCAACCACTTCCAGGTCACCGCACGCAATGGCCGCTCACCCGGCCCCTACGACGCGGGCTGGAAGGACACCGTGGACCTGCGCCCCGCCGAATCCCTGGAGATTGTCACCCGTTTCACCGACTACCCCGGCCGGTTCATGCTGCACTGCCACAACCTCGAACACGAGGACATGGCCATGATGGCCGACTTCATCACAGAGTGAACGAGCTTCGAACGCCTATGGGATGACACGGTGACGGACTCATACTTCCGTCACCGCCTCGAACGGCACCCTCGCCTGACACACAACAAACGGGGCCAACCAGCCGTCCCGGCCCTCGACGACCTCCGACCTGGGCCGGAGAACCGGTCAACTTGCCATGCGGGGCGTGGACGTTCTCATTCCGAACCTCCTGTGCCGGTTCCACCGGTCAGGTGCGACGTTGCATGCGTTCCCGGAGTCTCGGTCGGCTGCCGGCGTTCTTCCGCTCGGCTCTCGACCAAGTCGGCTCATGCTGTTGAGCATTGGCGGCGCAAGCACTGGCTGGGCCCCGACGGGAGTTGCTGGTGGCCGTCGGCGGTACCAACGCCGAGATCGCCACCGAGCCGTACGCCTCACTGTCCACGGTCAAGACGCATCTGTCCGGCGTCCAGCTCAAGCTGTCGGCCCGGAACCGGGTCGAGATCGCCGCCTGGGCCTGGCGCAACGCCACCACGACATCCGACTCCGAAGGCCCCCCTCTTCCTTTTGGCGGCGTCGAGCACCTGATTCGTCTCGTCGTCGACCCATACCGCGAGGTGGACGCCAACTGTCCTGCTCGGTGTATCGCTTCGCTCACCAGCAAGGAGTTGCTCGCGGGAGCGCAAAACCCGCCACGAGCGGTCCGAGCGTGTCGTCAGCGACGCCGAACCGTTCGCCGTACCTTTGCCGCTCGTGCGGGAACCTTCCCTGCGCTCCGGACGATGGGGGCAGTGAGGTTTTCTCAACGAGACGATCTCGATGGGTTCTGAAGGGCCGCCCGGCTGCGGCTTGATCGGGAGTCGGCTGCAGACAAGCGTGAAACCCCCGGTCAGGAGACCTCTTGTGTGAGAGATCGCCTGACCGGGGGCCCATGTCGGCTGGCCAATTTGGCATGATCATCACCGTGCCGGGTGGGGCAGCCCGAGCTTCGCCAGCACTTGGTCGAGGATCGCGCCCTGGTGCACTTGCTCGAGATGGCCGGACTCAGACGCGAGGACACCGTTGCAGCCCGTGCGGTGCACGATTGCTGTTGCGGACGGCTTGCGCGGATGCCCGGCGGAGAAGAAGTCGAGTTCCAGGTACCCGTGGTTGTCCGCCGGACAGGGCAGGAAGCCACCGTTGAACGTCAGCGCGTTCAGGTAGCTGGTGACCGCCCTCACCCGAGCGTGATCGGAGACGGTGACGGTCCGCAGCGCGGGTTGTTCCGTTGTCGTCGGCGTCAAGGTCGACCCGGCAATCACCCGGATCGAGACCACGTTCGAGGGAATCAACCCGGCCGTGGCATGCGAGGGGTGTCGAGCGCCGACCAGGGGAGCTGAGACAGCCGAGGCGGGAGAGCCGATGACAGTAGCGGCGGATACCGCCCGAGCTGCGCCGCATCCGGTCAGCCAGGGGGCAGCTCCGCAGAGCGTCAGGGCTAACGAGAGGTTCCTGATGAACCTGTGGGAAAGAAGCACGCCGGTTCGACGCAGCGGCGCCCAGGCCGGTTCCGCAAGCAGCAGTCAGGTGCGCTCGACAAGCTTGGATCTTGATGGCGAGTCGGTGTGAGGCCTCTGGTAGGACAGGTCCGCCAAGATCATGCCCGTAACTACCAGAGGCCTCAGGTTGGTGACCTACGCTGCCACGCTTGATGTACCGCGCCACGTGGTCGAGTTCCTTGCCCGCCTGCTGACCGCGCATCGCCGGCGGATCGGCACGCCGAAGGGCTCGCGGGCGCTGGGACCGTTCCGGCAGGCGGTGCTGGTTCTGCGCTGGTTCCGCGAGCACGGCTGCGTGCACTGCCTGGCCCGCGATGCGCGGGATCTCGCAGACCACCGGCTACCGCTATCTGCACGAGGGCATCGCCATCCTTGCCGAGCAAGCCCGGGCCTGCACGACGTGTTGGACCGCTGTTGCCGTGGGGGCCTGACCCATGTGATCTTGGACGGCACGCTGATTGAGTCCGACCGAGTGGCCGGCACCCACCTGAATGCTGGGGGCAGGGAAGCCGACACTTGGTACTCGGCCAAGGACAGGGCCATCGGAGGCAACGTGCAGTTCCTGTCCGCACCGGGCGGTACCCCGTTATGGGTCTCCGAGTTATGGGTCTCCGACGCCGAGCCTGGTTCGGTGCCGGACATCACCGCGGCCCGCGCACTGCCTGCCCGCCCTCTACCAGGCCGCGGCCAATGGACTGCCCACGCTCGCCGATGCCGGTTACCAGGGCACCGACATCGGCGTCCACCACCCCGTCAAGAAACCCCGCGGCGGCTCCCACCTGCAACTTCCCCCCCGACAGCCGGACCTACAACGCGCTCCTGCGAGGCATCCGAGCCCTGGGTGAACGGGCCGCAGCCGAGCAAGCCGCCAGCAGAGGCCCCGCGTGCGTGGACACGCCTATTCCTGGACTACGTCACCGCCAAGTACGGCATGATCGACGCCCTGCGCGCCATCGCCGCGACGGGAAGCAATCCTTATGGTCACAGCCTGGAAATGATCCAGGCCGCCATTACCTCACTCATGGACGCCTGCACGGCCGCTGGGGTGATCCGCACTGATATCCGGCCCACCGACATCGGCGCTGCCCTGGAAGGCATCGCCCTCACCTCGGCGGGTGCTGAACACCGACAGCAAGCGGAGCGCCTGCTCGACCTCACCCTGGACGGCCTCACGGTCCGCCCGTGAGGACGCGTGCGTGCGTCCGCTCCACCACCGCGGGGCCTCGGGCGGCCATTCCTCGCTGTCGTCGTCCTCGTCCGGCTCGGGCCCGTCGGGGGTCGCGTAGCGGGCACAGGGCGCCAGCGGCCGGGACGCCGGCGGTGAAGCTGTAGCGGCCGAGCAGGTTCAGGTTGCGGTGGCTTGAGCGGGGGCAGGCGGGCGATGTCCTCATCGCGGATCTCGTGGCCCTCGGCGCGGAGCTGGGCGATGACGGCGTCGATGTACTTCGTCGTCCAGAGGACGATGGCGTTGAGGACCAGGCCATCGTGGTGTTCGGAGCTGGCGAGCGGTCGGGCTTTCGGCCGTGCTGACCGCCCGGAAGGCAGGAGCAGAACACATCGTGGTGGTCGACCGATCGCCACAGCGCTGTCGGCTCGCGGTGGAACTCGGGGCCACTGCGGCCGAAACCGTATTGTCTCCCGATACGGTGCACCGTCTCCTGGGCACAGGAGGAACCTTCGACTGCAGCGTGGACACAACAAGGGTCGCGGCACTGATGGAAACCGCTGCCGAAGCCGTCGGCGCCGGCGGGACCACCGCCATGGTGGCGGGGGGAGCTGACCGACTCGCCTTGCGGCCGGTGTAACTCACCGGCAGCGGAGGCGGCGCGCCGGAGGCGGGCGTGGTCCGGCGCGCCGCGTGATCACTGAGGCAGGCCGCCGGTTACGGCGAGGGTGCTGCCGCTGACCCAGGCGGCGAGGTCACCGGCGAGGTATTCGGCGGCGTCGGCGACGTCCTTGGGGGCGCCGATGCGGTCGGCGATGCGGCCGGCGGCCTGGATGCCGCGGAACGGGGAGTCGCCGGGTATGGAGTCGATGAAGACTCCGGCCTCGTCGATCGGGCCCGGCTGAATGGTGTTGACCGTGATGCCACGCTCGGCGAGCTCTCGGGCGAGGACCTCGGCGAAGTAGCGCCCCGGGGCCTTGGTCGCGGTGTACAGACCGGCCCCTGCCACGGGGCCTGCGATGGCGGTGGAGGCGATGTACACGATCCTCCCGTGGGCTGTGGTGTGCTTCGCGGCCCGCTGCAGGGTCAACAGCGCGCCGCGGGCGTTGACGTTGACCATGCTGTCGATCTGCTCGTCGGTGAGGTCCACGATCGGGGCCCCGAGCAGCTCAAGGCCGGCGTTGGCGACGACGATGTCGATGGAGCCGAACCGTTCCTTGGCCTGGGTGAACAGGCGGTCGACGTCGGCGGGCTTGGAGATGTCGGCCTGGACGGCGATGGCCTGCCCGCCGTGTGAGACGACTTCCTTGAGCGCCTCGTCGGCGTTGGCGGCGTTCGACGAGTAGTTGATGACGATGTTGGCGCCGAGCTGGGCGTAGCGCAGTGCGATGGCCTTGCCGATGCCGCGGGCCGAGCCCGTGATGACAGCGGTCTTGCCGGTGAGGTCGGTCATGGTCTTCCTCCTGTGCGGATGGTTCTGCGGGTCCGGGTCAGTGAGCGGCCGGAGCGGGAAAGCGGTACTCGGTCTGGGTGCGGTCGGTGAACAGCCGCCAATAGGTCTCGGCGAGTTCGGCGGGGTCGATGACGTGCATGCCGGTGGTGCCGCCGGTGATCTCGGCGAGCTGCTCGGGCGACATGGCGTTGTACGCCTCGCTGTGCTCAATGAGCGCCGACAGCGTGACGACTCCCGCGTAGACGCCGGCGTCGGCGACCTCACCGTGCAGGGAGTAGACGAAGTTGCGGATGCCGGCCATCGCCGGACCGATGCCGCTGATGAAGGGCTGAGGGTCGGCGGCCGTGAACCCGCCGGTCACGATGAACCCGCCGGTACTGCGTTCGATCATCCCGGGCAGCACCGCGTGCGCGATCGCGACAGGGCTGAGCAGGAACAGGTTCACCCAGGGGCCAAGGCGTTCGGCGTCCAGCTCGGCGGCGGGGACGAATGCGGTCCCGCCGGGAAGAGGCTGGTAGGAGACGACGTCGATGCGGCCGTAACGGTCTTTGATCTCCTGCACGACCGTGGCGGCGTTGGCCGGGTCCGACAGATCGGCCGGGAACGCGTCGGCGTCGATGCCCTCGGCGGCCAGCTCGGCCGCCATGGCCTGGAGCCGGCCGGCGTTGCGGGCGACGAGCGCCACGCTGAAGCCTTCTTTGCCGAAGCGGCGGGCGAGGGCGGTGCCGAGACCGGGGCCGGCACCGAAGATGGCCAGAACCTTGGACATGGGGATCTTCCTTCGTGTGATGGGCAGGCGTGATCGCCTGGTGGCATCGCGGGGCAGCGTCGGAGTACCGACGCTCCGCCCGGCGGGGTGGGATCAGAAGTCGATGGAGGCGGCGGTCTGCTTGCGAGCGTCCAGCTCGGCGATGCGGCCGGTCAGAGCGGCGCGCATGGCGATGTAGGCGTCGCTTCCCAGGACCAGCCGGCGGGGCGCGGGGGTGGAGTCGGCCGAGGCGATGATCGCGGCGGCGACCTTCTGCGGGTCACCGGGCGCCTCAGCGGTGACGTTGTCGACACTGGCGAGGTACGCGCGGATCTGCCCGGCCGGGCCATCGGCGTACTCGGGCATCGCCGGCGCAACGTCGAGGTTGGCACCGAAGGTGGTGCGGATGATGCCGGGCTCCACCATGGTGATCCCGACACCGAAGGGCTCCACCTCTGCGATCACCGACTCGAAGAAGCCCTCCACACCCCACTTCGAGGCGTGGTACATGCTCGCGCCGGGTGTGGTGATGTGCGCACCCATGGTCGACATCTGGATGAAGCGGCCGCCGCCCTGGACGCGGAAGTGCGGGAGCACGGCACGCAGCAGGTGGATGGGCGCCGTCATATTCAGCGCGATCTGCTCGTCGATCGAGGCGACGGTCATCTCCTCCGCTGCGCCGGCGGATCCGCGTCCGGCGTTGGAGTAGACGACGTCGACCCGGCCCAGGCCGGCGAACGCGCGCTCGACGGTGTCGTTCAGCGCCTTGGTGTCGGTAACGTCCAAAGGAGCCGTCCACAGCTGGTCACCGAAGCGGTCGGCGAGGTCGGACAGGACCTCGGGGCGGCGGGCGGTCGCCGCGACGCGATCGCCCCGCTCCAGCAGCTGCTCGGTGACGACGCGGCCGATACCGGCCGAGGCACCCGTGACGAACCAGGTCTTTGAAGCCATGACCACTCCCTAATCCAACCGTTTGGTTTAGTTGCTTGGCCTCAAGCTACGGCGACCCCTCTGGTAAGTCAAACGGTTGGTTTATTCTGGTGTCATGGCTTACGACTCCGCTGCAACCAAAGCCCGGCTCCTGGACGCGGCCTACGAGGAGTTCGTCCGGGTCGGCCTCGCCGGCGCCCGCGTCGAACGCATCGCCAAGGCCGCCTCGGCGAACAAACAGGCGATCTACCTCTACTTCGGGTCCAAGGAAGACCTGTTCGACGCAGTCATGGCCGACCGCCTCCGCGTTCTCGCCGACGTCGCACCCATCACCGCCGACGACCTGCCCGGCTACGCAGGCGCCCTGTTCGACGCCCTGGTCGCCGACCCCGGCCTCCAGCGCCTCAGCCAGTGGCGCGCACTGGAGTTCCCCGAAGCATCGGAAGCCGAGATCGAATCCCACGTCGCCAAGGCCACCGAGATCGCCGCCAGCTACGGCGTCCACCTCAACCTGGCCACCGACCTGATGATGATCACCCTGGGCGCAGCGATGGCCTGGAACGCCACAGCAGAACGCATCCGCAATCCCCTGGGCGAGCCCGAAGAGCAGCGCGCCGCTGCGCACCGCGAAGCGGTCGTCGCCGCGGTCACCGCGCTGACCGAAGCGCTCACCGACGCACCGGAGAAGGCGACCTCATAAGCATCCGTACCTGGTTCATCACCGGCGTCACCAGCGGTCTGGGCACGTCCGCGACACGACCTTCGCCGAGGATGACTCCCGCTGCGAACCGGCAGCGCACCACGCGCCATGGCCACCTGACGCAACTTGGCCATCGGCGTCCTGAAGCTCGCCGGCATGTTGTCGCCCGGCTCCGCCCCCACCACCAGGGCGGTCGCGGTGAGGTCGAGCGCGGTGAGAGCGGCGCCGACGATCACCAGGGGACGCCCGACCAGAAAGCCTGGTCGTAACCATCCCCTTCCTGGCTGAGTCGGCAGTGCTGCGGGAGGCGCTCGGGCGCGAGCTGTACGAGGCCGTACTGGCCCTCCGCCGCGCGGGGGCGGAGCTGTTCGCGATGTTCACCGACGCGGACGTCATCGACGCCGTCCGCTCGCGGTATTGACCGGCTACTCCTCGGGCTCCCAGGCGATCAGCTGCTCGAACACCCGCTGGTCGCCCTCGATCTTCAGGTCGCTCAGCGTGAGGCGGCCCCAGACGAAGAGGAGCAGCTGCTCGGCCGTGCCCGTGGCCGAAGCGGAGGGGGGCGCGGCGTCGTCCGTGAGGGGTGCGGGCCAGGCGCCGGTGTCGTCCAGCCTGAGGAGCCAGGAGCGGCCCTCGGTGGCGTGGTAGTGGACGGTGGCGGCCTCGTGCGGCCAGGCCGCCGGGGTGGAGTTGCAGGTGTCGAGAAACTCGGCCACGCCGTCGATCGCGACGTGCACCGGCATCGGCTGCACGGCGCCTGCGGCGAGCTGGGCGTCGTAGGTGTGCACCAGCACCTCGTGCACCCGGCGCCGGGCAACGCCCCAGGCATTCGCCGGCGACACGCCGGCGCTCCACCACGCCCAGCACTCGCGCTCCGGGCCAGCCTCGCGCAGCGCACTCAGCAGCAGCTCGTTCGACTCGGTATACCAGGCCAGCAGCGCCTCGAGCTCGCGCGGCACCTCTGCGGCATCCTTGGCCGGCGGAGCCCCGGCCGGGCCCGCGGCGACGATCGAGGCCCACCAGCGCTGGCCCGTACCCAGGTGCTGCACCAGATCGAACAACGGCCACTCGGGGCAGGACGGCACCGGCGCGTCAAGGCTGGGCGCGGCAGCAACCGCACTCCGGAACGCGGCCGACCGCTCGTCGATCAGGTGCAGCAGGGCGGAATACTCAAGACTCTCTGTCACATCGCTTGCCTATCACCCCAGTTCAGCCGACCGCAGCCTATTTTCCAGGCCGTCAGCTGCGGGAGTTACAGCGGCTGATAGAAAGCCCGGCCGTAGCAATATCCCCCTTCCGGATGGCTCGCTGAACAAGTCATGGGGAAGTCATGGGGGAACGGTCCTCCGGGGATGGTGCCGGATGACCTCTGGGGGCGGAAACCCGGCCGGCTGCCTTGCCGACGTACAGCACTGTCGCGCCGGGCACCCAGGCGCTGTTCAGGGTGGAGGCCCTCGTGGTGGGGTCGTGGCCCTGGCGGTGGCCGGCGGGGCTGCGTGCGAGGAAGACCTGGCGAGGTGGGGGGCACTATGACGTAGATGCCCTCCCCGGCGGAGACGGTGCCCGTGTGGGAGTTCAGCGAACGGCACGAAGCCGACGAAGCCTCTGCCTGCGTCACGCGCGTCAGGGGCGCGTGACGGCCCGCTGAGGCCGCGGCGAGGCCGTTTTCGGCAGGTTCGGCTCGGGAGTCATCGTGCGACTGTCTCCACGGCGGAGCGGCCGGCCCGGAGGTCGGGGGTGGGGGTGCAGAGCGCGCCAGCCTTCGTCTCCCGAGTGAACCGGACCTTGTCAGCGGGAGCATCGGTCCTCGGCCACGAACTCGTAGAAGTCCATGTTGGCGATCTCCAGGTTGCACACCATCGATCCGACCTCGCGGCATGGAAGGACGGCCTGTTGCCCCGGGGTGTCGTACAGGTCGACGACGGTCAGCGGTCGTCCGGTCTCGGCAAAGGTCCGGGCGTCGGCGAGCGCGACCAGCGTGGTGTGCTCCTCGGGCGGGACGAGCGCCGGGACGTGGCCCGGCTGGAGCCCTTCGAAGGCAGGGTTGTCGACGAGTAGCGCTGTCAACGGGTAGTGCTCCACGTCGATCTCGTCCGGGTCCAGGTCCGCGCCGACCCAGCCGTCTTCGTCTGTCCCGCCCAGTTCGTCCAGTAGGGCTTGCCAACCTGCCTCGTCGTCGAAGCAGGTGCGGACCAGCAGTGCCGCCGGGGTGGATGGAAGTGACGGGAAGGACCGGCGTGGTGGCGTGGGCGTGGGGAGAGCCGGCCGGCCGCCACTGCCCTGGTATGTCCCGCACCGGTCCATGTCGTGCACCAGGTCGTCGAAGGAGAGTTCGCCGCCCAGCAGGTCGGCGAGGATCTCGCCGAGCCGGGCTGACGGGATCCGGACGCCACGCCCGGGTATCTCCGCCAGGTCCACCAGCAGCGGCCCGTCCCCGCCGTACACCACGGGGATGTCCGCCAGGACGACGACCGGCGGCACGGGGCTGCTGTCGGGAACAAGCGCCGGGATGTTTCCCCCGTGCAGGTGGCCCCATCCGCCGTTCTCGGCCATACGCAGCCGCACCCCGCTGCCCTCGACGACGAGCCCTGCATTCTCCCGGCGGGCCCCGATCTCGTCGAGGAGCCTGCCCCACAGAGCCCTGCCGTCCTCGTAGCACGTACAGACCAACAGCACCTCACCGGGCGCTGGCTGGGGAAGCTCGGGAAAGGACATGTCTCTCCTGCGGCAGTGTCAGCGGTCAAGGGCCATCGACGCCCAGTCGATGCCATGAAGTCCGTCGAACGTGATCCAAACCATGCCAGGCACCACTGACAACAGGAGGCGTTCCCGGTGGGACCGATTGAAGGCGCGAGCCGTCCCGTTGGCGTCCGACGGCTCGACGATCACATTCAGGTGAGGGGCAGTTCGCCAAGCCGCCGGCCCTCATCCGCCTTGGCGGCAAGTAGGGCGGCGATGTCAGCGTCGCCCGTGAAGGCCGGGCCTGTCCACCGGTCCGGGACCGGCGCCGGCGCGAGATGGATCTCGGTCCCGAACGTGCGTGCCGCATCGAACAGGGTCCGCAGCGTCTCCACGGTCGCAAGGCCGAGTCACGAGGAGTGCGTCGCGTGTCCGTTCCAGAAGCAATCGAGGTGATCAGGCCGTCGTTCTTCCCCTCAGGGGCCGGGCGCACGGTCCTTCTCGCCCAACTCGCCAACGGCCCAGTCTCGACCTCCGGGAGGTCAGGAAGTCTGCACGTCCCGGACGTAGAGGTGACCAGCACGGCACTCGCGGACTACTCGGCCAGCGCCCAGACCGCGGGCCCCCACCTGCCCCCGGTCCTGGTCGACGGCTTCCAGCGTCTCAGCCGCCGCCAGACGCACAGTAAGTGGCAGGTCGTCGAACGCGGCGCACAGGTACGCGACGGTGCGCCGGGAGTGCTGCTCCGCGGCGCTGACCCCGTCGGTGGTAAGAGGGAAAGGCGGTAAGTAGCCAGGTCGGCTTCAGGAACGAGGGGCGGGCCCGCCGGTGAGTGCGCGGCAGCGAGGTGAAGCCAGAGATCACGGCTTCAGCGCCACGGCTCCCAGCTGGGGTACGACCGTGGGCTCTTCGCCGGGCTCCGGCCGCCACAGCGAGCAGGACACGAGCCCGGGCTCCAGGAGCGTGAGCCCGTCGAAGAACTGGGCGACCTCCTCGCTGCTGCGGGCGGTGACCGGCGGTTTGGCGTTGGCGTTCCAGAACTCCATCGCCTCAAGCTGGAGGTCGCCGCCGAGTTCGGGCTCCGTGGTGGGATGGGTCAGTACGAGGAAGCTGCCGGGGGCCAGCGCCTCCACGAGCCGACGTGCGATGGCCCGCGCCTCCTCACCGTCAAGGACGAAGTTGAGGATGCCGAGCAGCATGAGTGCCGTGGGCTTGGTGAAGTCGAGTGTCCGTCCGGCGATGCGCACAATGGTGTCCGGGTCGTGCACATCGGCGTCGATGTAGTCGGTGGCGCCTTCCGGGGCACTGGTCAGCAGGGCGCGGGCGTGCGCGAGCACGATGGGGTCATTGTCGACGTACACGACCCGCGACTCGGGAGCGATCCGCTGGGCGATCTCGTGGGTGTTCTCCAAGGCCGGCAGGCCGGTGCCGATGTCGAGGAACTGACGGATGCCGTGCTCCTGTGCCAGACAGCGCACGGCGCGGCCAAGGAACTCCCGGTCGGCGCGCGCGATGTCACGGATGACGGGGATCATTCCGGCAACGTGATCGCCCACCTGCTGGTCGACCTCGTAGTTGTCCTTGCCGCCCTGCCAGTAGTTCCACACGCGAGCGTTGTGCGCCGTCCCCGTGTCGAGTCGCTGTACTCCGGCGTCGGCGCTCCGGTTCTCGCTCACGTCATCCTCTCCTCGCCCGCCCAAAGACCGCGTGAAACAGGGCACTTGCGGTCACGGCTGCGCTACGGCACATCGGTTGGTGTCATTCTGCCGTACGCCGCGATCGTCGCGTCCCGGAACAGGCGGGCCGGAGGAAACTTGGGTCTACGGCGCCCTGCTTGCGGCTGTCGCCGCTTGGGCCGGTCTGTCCCTGCCGGACGATGAGATCCACCAGGCGTCCTCGTGCATCCCTCCGTCCCGGCGTCGGGCCCGGGTGGTCGGGGTCGGCTCCGTAGATCCGACCACGCAGCAGCTGCTCGTCGTCGCTGTCCGTGTTCTCCTGGTTCTCCTGCCTCGCAGCCCCACCGACAACGAGGCGGTGCGGTATGAGGAAATGCGGATCCCCCAGCCGCAATCCACAGCGTGTCGTCACGGGCATGGCGGTAGATAGCGCAGTGTGCCCACGTACTGCCGCCACTGCTTGCGTGTCAGAGGGGGCGTGGCGGCGGTGCAGATCCGCTGGATGGCTCGGTTGGCATCGGTCTCCCAGAAGAGGGTTGCGCTCTGACCGCCGGTGAGCAGGGTGTGGCCGTCGGGACTGAACGCCAGCGACTGAATGCCGGTGGCAGCGACTCGCAGGGGGTCGGTCAGAGGCCTGAGGTGGTCGCCAGTGATGTCCCACAGCCGCCAGGTGTCGTCATCGGCGGCTGTGGCCAGTACGTGGCCGTCAGGGCTGAACGCCGCGGTCACGGCGGTGGTCCCGAGGGCGGCCCCGACGTCCCGGGGATGCGCGGGGTCGCGTAGGTCCCACAATCTGACGTGGCTGCCGTCCTCGGCGTTGCCCATGGCGAGGAGGCGGCCGTCAGGGCTGAAGAGTGGGCTGCTCCCCTGGAAGGAGCGGCTGATCCGCCGCGGGTGCGCGGGGTCGCCCAGGTCCCACAGGCTCGCCCCGGTGTCACCGGTCACTGCCAGCGTGTGCCCGTGAGGGCTGAATGCAAGGTGGTCGATGACGCCGTCCGAAAGGCCGGAGAGAAAGCCGGGGAGGCGCCGCGGGTGCGCCAGGTCATGCAGATCCCACAGTTGCACCCGGTCCGCACTGTCATCTGTGAGGTGGCCGGTGATGACGGCAACCAGGGTGTGACCGTCAGAGCTGATGGTGAGTTCGCCGATGCCGGTGGGGGCGGGCAGCGGTGGGGTCAGGGGGGTGGGGGTCAGGGGGGCGGTGACGTCCCAGAGACGTAGCGTGCCGTCCTCCGTTGCCGATGCGAGTACTGGGCCGGCCGGGCTGAAGGCCAGCGCCTCGCTCTGGTCCTCCGGGACCATGGCGGCGTTGACGACCCGTCTGGGATCGGCGGGTTCGCGCATGTCCCACAGCCGGAGGACGCCGTCCTCACCTCCCGTGACCAGCATGTGGCCGTCGGGGCTGAAGACCATTTCGGAACTGCTGAAGTGAGTCAGCTTGGTGAACGGCAGAGTCCAGATCTGAAGCTTGTCGTCGTTGCCCATGGCCAGATGCCGGCTGTCGGGGCTGAATGCCATCGAGAACGCCGTTTGCTTCGAGTGGCCGAGGGGTCGGCCCAGCAGGACCGGGTCCAGGGGGTTGGTTATGTTCCACAGGCGGACGGCGTCCTCCTGGGCGAGAGCGAGGATGTTGCCGTCGGGGCTGAACATCGCGTCCATGCCGGTGGCGTCGTCTGACAAGGGGGTGTCGATCCGGAGGGTTTTCGACGGGTTGCGCACGTTCCAGAGGGCGACTGTGTTGGTGTCGCTCACAGTGGCCAGCGTGCTTCCGTCAGGGCTGAAGGCGATCGACATGGCGTCGCTGCTGAACCGATGGCCGATGCGTCGGGGGTGGTCTGGGTGCCGGGTGTCCCACAGCCGCAGGGTGTAGTCGTCGTCCGCGGCGGCCAGGAGGTGCCCGCGGGGGCTGAACGCCACGGTGGTCCCCGGCAGGGGGCGGCCCGTCGTCCGGGGGTGTGCCGGTGCACGGATGTCCCACAGCTGGACCTTGTTCTCATCGGTTGCGGTGGCCAGGGTCTGGCCGTCGGGGCTGAACGTCAGGGCCACGGTCCCGACACCGTGGGCGGTGTTGAACGGGGAGCCCAGCTGCCGGGGTCGGGCGGGATCGGTGACGTCCCACAGCCAAGCGGCGTTTGTATCGCCCTGCGCGGCGGTGGCCAGGAGGTGCCCGCGGGGGCTGAACGCCATGGTCGTACCTGGCAGGGCGGGGCCCACGCGCTGTGGGTGGGCGGAGTCGCGAGCATCCCACAGCCGGATCCTGTCATCGGATCCCACCGAGCCCAGGACCTGGCCGTCAGGGCTGTAGCCCACCTGGTAGACGGCGGCGCTGGCACCATGCACGGTGCCGGACAACGGGGTGTTGGCGGCGTTGATCAATCGCGTGTAGGTCTGCGGTGATCGGCGCAGGCGGTAGGCGGTGATGTCGAGCTGTGCGGCCAGCGACACGTCCTGGTTTTCCGGGGGCACCTCCGTACCGCGCAGCTGGTCGGCTTCGGTGGTGATCTGCCGGGATACGGCGGTGTCGCGTTGCCTGTGGGCCGTGGTGCGTTGCTGGAAGGCGGTGACGGCAGCTCCTACGGCGATCAGGGCCAGGACGGACAGGGCTGCGATGAGCGACTGCAGCCGCCGCGTGGTACGGGCGGCTGCGCGCTGTTCCCGCAGGCGTGCGTCGACGCTGGCGGCCAGGAACGCCTGCTCGAGACCGGTGAGGTAGCGGCTGCGATCGGCGGCGGGGAAAGCTTCCTCTGCTGCGGCAAGGCGGGTGCCGCGGTACAGGGCACCGGAGTCGCGGCCCACATCGTCCCAGCCGGTGGCAGCGGCCGTGAGCTGCCGGTGCAAGCGCAGGCGGTCGCGTTCGGCGTCGATCCAGCCACGCAGGCGGGGCCAGGCGGTGATGAGGGCTTCATGGGCGAGGTCCACGGCGCCGTCGTCGAGGGTGAGCAGCCTTGCGCGGGTGAGACGTTCCAGGACGGTGGTGGCGTCGTTCGGGTCGCCCAGTTCGAGTTCGGCGCGCGGGGTGGGGCGTCGGGTGTCGGCAGTGCCGAAGCCGGGGGTGATCAGGCGGAGCAAGATGCGCCGGGCAAGGTCGGCCTGAGCGACGGTGAGAGCGGTGTAGAGGTCTTCTGCGGTGCGGGCGATGGCGCCGTGCAGGCCGCCCGCCGCCTCGTAGGTCTCGACGGTGAGGGCGCGGCCCTTGCGACGGCGCCAGGTCTCCCGCAGGGCGTGGGACATCATCGGCAGCGCGCCGGGTTCACCGTCGACCTCGTCGAGAATCCGTGTTGTCAGGGCGCGCTCCACGATCGTCCCCCCACTCTGAGCGGGTTTGACGATGGCCTCACGAAGCTCGTCGCGGCTCATCGGTCCGGCCAGCACAGTGCCGTCCTGCAACGCAGCCGTCAGTCCAGGATGTTCCGCGCAATGGCCGAGGAAGTCCGCACGGACAGCGATGACGACGTGCAGCCTGCTGGTGGGGTCGCCGGACGTGAGGAGGCCGTCGATGAACTTGTTGCGTTCGGCCTGGTCGGTACAGAGGGTGTAGAGCTCTTCGAACTGGTCGACGATCAGCCAGGTGTCGCCGTCGGCGTCCTTCGGTATCAGGCGCTCCTCGTGGGTGCGCAGAGGATGTTCGCCCGGGGTGAGGACGCGCAGCGCGGCCGGCTGCGGACCGGTCGGGCCCGGGGTGCGCAGACGGGGGATGAGGCCGGCGCGCAGCAGAGAGGACTTGCCGCTGCCCGAGGGGCCGAAGACGGCGGTGAAGCGGCGGATACGGGTCAGTTCGAGAAGACGGTCCGCAAGCTCGTCGCGGCCGAAGAACAGATCGGCGTCGCCGGGTTCGAAACGGGCCAGGCCCCGGTAGGGGGGCTCATCGTTCTCCTCGTCGGTGCGTGGCTCGGCCGCCGCTTCCGCGGCCGCCTGACGCCACCGCGCCTCCCACTCCTCCAGCTCGCCGCCGCAGGCCTGGACGTAGGCCAGCACCACCGGCAGCGTCGGCAACCGCTCCCCCGCGGCCGCCTGAGACAGCGTGCTCGCCCCCTGGCCGGTGCGTTGCGCCATCGCCCGGTACGTCGGACTCCCGGCCTCCGCCCGCAACTTACGCAACTCGGCGGCAAACCGTGCCACCGGCCCCGCACTCGGATCCAGCGGGCTCTCCGGACGCCCCGCCATCGACGACTCCCCTCACCGCCCCCGCCTCCCCCGTGGACGCGGCGTCGTGGCTCGTGAAGGTACGGGTGCCCGTGACAGGAGAGCAAACGAGCAGCGCCGTCTTCGGCCAAAGCCGCTACTCCTCGCCGTGACCTGCGGTGCGGCCAATGATCAGGGTGACAGAACCGTCTGCCCATTCAATTCCGGAACCGCTGGACTCGGTGATGCGCCACCCCGCGGTGGCGCCGGTGCACGGCACCGGCCGTCGCCCTCACGGGGGTGGGCGACGGCGGCCACATCAACAACGAAAGGACACAGCATGGCCATCACTACCGTGTGCAAGCGGATCGGGCTTGCGGGCGCCGCACTGTCCCTGGGCGCAGGTCTCGCCGCTGGCATCCCGTCCCAGGCGAGCGCCGAGCCGGCAGCGCCTCTCGTCGTTCACCAGACCCGGCTGTGGACCCAGGTCGGCGGCGGCGCGAACGGATACGTCGACATCAAGCACACGTACTCCGGCAGCGGTTACTACTCCGGGACGATGACCGGCACGCTGAACCACTACTGGGCACCGACCAACCGCGAGGTCGTCGTCGTCTTCAAGGTCAACGGAACCTTCGGCGGCCAGTCGAAGGTGACCAAGACCAGCGTCTCGATCGACAAGTCGTACCGCCACCGCAGGACGGTCTACGCACGGATCTGCCTGCACCGCAGGGGCGTGCCCATCGGCCTGAACTCCGGTGTCTCCTACTGCAGCCCGTGGTGGGGATGAGGCCCCGCAGCTGTCCTCGACTGATCCCCGACTCAGAGAAAGGCCGGAAGACAATGGGAAAGCAGCAGCCACTCCGGAACACCAGGACGGTGTGGGCCCTGTTCGCGCTCGTCACCGCAATCCTGACGTTGCTGTCGGTGCCGACGGGCGCCCAGGCACTCGTTTCAGGCGCCTCCGCGGCGTCGCCCACCCGCGCCGTAGGAAGTCCGGCACCGGGCTCCTCGATGGTGCGCAAGCAGGTGCCGGCCCCGGCGCAGAGCGGCGCGACTTCGCTGCGGTACTACGTCGGGTGCTACGCGCACGCCACCAAGCCGTTCACCGTGACCCACAGCAGCAGGGACATCCACGGGGAGGGCTACCTCACCTCCTGCTTCGGTTCCCCGGACAGCTGTCACCTGGGAGTGGACCTGGAACAGTACAACGGGCGCACCCACCAGTGGCACGTAGTGGCCCACAACGGAGGGTCCTGGAAAGCATGCAAGATCCGTAAGCCGGTACAGGCGGTCTACCGGAGCTGCCGGCACGACAATTCCACTCGGTGGTACTACCGGTCGTCCATCTACCTCGTCGTGGAAAAGGGCGGACGGTACGGGAATATGGGTCACACCTACAGCAACGGAAACCTGTTCTGGTGCTCCTGACGGACACGTAGAGGTAACAGCCGTCAACCGCCCTTCCAGCACACCGAGTTAACCGATCATGGACAGTCCGGCGCCGGAACCGGTGCCGGACTGTCCCGCCTGCGCGGAGGAGTGGCGGCGTTAGCGCACCCGGGGCACCCGGTACCCGCCACCCGCCGTGGGAGTCAGCCGCCGGACCTCGATGCTGTCAGGGATCCAGGAGACGGCGACGTGGCCGGCTTCACGGGCACGGCGCGGCTCCGCTCCCTCCCCGTCGTCCGTCGCGCACAGCCGCCTGCCGGGCGGCGGCCGCGCTGGAGGGCGCTGTCGAACGGGGCGGTCAGGTTCGCGGAGGCGTTGCAGCAGCCCGTCGCAGGGGACCACGCGATACGGTGCGGTTGACGAGCGTTCCTGCACGCGCATGTGCTCAGGAAAGCCACGATGCCCGGTGTGCCGACGTAGAATTGTCCGTACCTGCGGCACCGGAGCTAGGAGGCTCCGATCATGCGCGACGGTGAGCCGGACGAGCGTCGTTCGTCGGCCGTCGGGGAATCCTCCGTCGGCCGTTCGGGTACCTGCAGCTTCGAGGGCTTCGACAGACTCGGCGACTATGTGCTGTGTGAGGTGCTCGGCGAGGGCGGTATGGGGCAGGTGTACCGGGCGTACGACCTGGGCCAGGACCGAGAGGTCGCACTCAAGATCCTTTCCCCGCGGTTGCGGCTCGACAAGGAGTTCCGACAGCGCTTCCAGCGTGAGTCACGGATCGTGGCACGGCTGAACGAACCGCACATCATCCCCATTCACCACTACGGCGAGATCGAGGGCCTTCTCTACCTCGACATGCGGCTGGTCGAGGGTGAGGACCTGCGCAGCAGGCTGCGCGACCGCGGCCCGCTGCCCCTGGCGGAGGCGACGAACATCCTGGGGCAGGTCGCAGACGCACTCGACGCCGCTCACGAGGCCGAAGTGATCCACCGGGACGTCAAGCCGTCGAACATCCTGCTCAGCAAGGGACACAGTGGTGCCCCCTTCGTCTACCTGGTCGATTTCGGTATCGCCCGTTCCGGAAGAGGCAACACCCTCACCGCGCCCACCCAGGCAGTCGGAACCGCGGAGTACATGGCTCCGGAGCGCTTCCTGGGCACAGGCACGGACTCGCGTATCGACGTCTACTCACTCGCCTGCGTGCTCTACGAGTGCCTGACAGGCCGTACGCCGTTCCCCGGGCAGGAATTCGCGTCCCAGTGCCATGCTCACCTCGAGCTGCCGCCGCCTCGTGCCTCGGAGGCTGTCGCCTGGCTCCCGGCGGAGTTGGACGGCATCATCGCCAAGGGCATGGCGAAGCAGCCCGAGGAGCGGTACGCGACGGCCGGTGAGCTCGCACGGCACCTGCGGCGCGTGGCGGAAGCGGCGACCGCCGGGGGGCACGGGGCCAGGGTGGCGGACATCGATCCCGGACATCGGCCACCAGCAGGGGAACGCACCTCGCCCCGGCAGGTCACACCCTCCGCGGGAGGCAGGCCGGCCCTGGACGCCACGGCGGGTCTCCAGTCCACGCCGGACCAGGGGCACAAGCGCAACGCAGCCGCGAAGCGCGACAGCAGCCGGCGGCGCGGTTCGGGCGCGGATCACGCCACGGACCACCAGGACCCGCGAGCCCCGGATCACCGCGCAGCGACGGAAAGCCGGGTATCCCCGAAGCCACTGTTCAGGCGCAAGGCGTTCCTGATCGCTGCCGCCGTCGCGGCAGGGCTGTGCACCGGCCTGCTCGTGTTCGGCCTGCGGTCCTCGCCCTCACCGCCGACGGCTTCCACCGCACCCTCTGCCAACCAGACGCCAGGACCGGGGGCAGGTACGTTGCCGGCGCTCTTCACCACGTCGCTTCCGGCGGCGGACGACACCAACGAGACGGTGAGTCCGGCCGAGCAGCCGCTGATGCGGTCCTCGCACTTCGACCACTGTCGCCCGATGCAGAGCATGGAGAACAACCATGCGGTCCGCGCTGCCGTGCATTGCTGGGTGGACAACGGCGGCCCTGGTGGCAGACCGGCCGTGGCGAACTTCTACAGGTTCGACAGCTCCGACACCCTGGACAAGGTCATCGGTGCGCAGACCGCCCGAGCCGGGAAGGGGCCCTGCACGGGCGCCGGGCCCGCTGCGCAGAGCTGGCCGACCGGCAGCACGGTCGCCTCTGGAACGCTGTACTGCTTCACCGGCCGGGACGGACCCACATTGGCCTGGTCCGACGACCGCCAGGGGAAGGCCACCCTCCGCGTCGTCGGCGGCTCCGAAATGCAGACGCTGTATCACTGGTGGTCGGTGAACCATTGAGTGTCCTGCACCACGGGCGCCGGACTGTGGTCAGCTCGTCGTGATCGACAGCAGCGGCCCGCTGTCCGTGTCGACCTCGAACTGGGCGACCGCATCCACGCTCTTCGAGATCGCGCCGGGGATCGGGACGGTGCCGGAGCCGTTGCCCGCGAGCCAGCTGGCGGCGGTTTCGCGGCTGCCCTCCAGGCCGACGGCGACCAGCGTGCAGTGCGTCTGGGAGGGGACCCCGGATACGTTGAGTCGTACTTCACTGCCCCAGGGTGTGGGGGCTGTGGTCACCGTGGCCCTCACGCCCGAGGCCTGGTCGGACGCCTTGAAGGTCCGGGTGCCCGGCGCGCCGATCCGGGAGGTGGTGCCAGGCGACGACAACCGTGACGCCACCACCCAGGTGACGGCGGCGACGACCACCACCAGAGCGAGCACGGCGGCATGCCGCCGCCACGCCCGGAGCGGCTGGTCGCCGGCTTGCTGATGCATCTCGTCGAGGGCCGTTCCGCCGGGCTGGGCCTGGGTGGCTTCATCGGGCGTGAGCCGACCACCGGCGTCGCGACCGATCACCACCGTCCTCTCCGCCCCGGCTGCGGCAGGGGAGGCGCGCCCCGGCATCACATCGGCTTCGCTGACGCTGTCGAGCAGCGGGACGAGCTCGGCCAGCGCGTCCCGCTCCGCCCGGCAGTCGGCACAGGTGGCGAGGTGGGCGGCGATCACCCGTGCCTCGTCCGGCGCGAGCTTGCCCAGCACGTACGCACCGAGTGAGAGCCGGGCGGGGTCGAATCCCGAGGTGTGCGTGCGCATCTCGTCGCCCCGGTCGGTACGGGCAGGAGCGACGGGGCCTGACGCCACCCCCGCGTGCCCCGCCGCCGTACCGTCCGCGACCTCGGGGCCACCACCTTGGGGGCCCCGCTCGCACAGCTCGCCGCGGAGCTGCGTCAGCGCGTGATACAGACGGGACTTCACCGTTCCGACGGGGACGCCGAGCGCCTCAGCTGTCTCGTCCATACCCCTGCCGCGATAGAAGGTCTCCAGAAGCACGGTGCGTTGGGTGGGGACGAGGGCACGCACGGCCTCGGCCACCCGCCAGGCCGGGGCGGATCCGCGTCGCCCGTGCTCCACGGTGACCTCTCCGGCGGGCCTATGGGCGGGCTCCTCCGGACACACCGCCAAACCAGGCTCGGCGGCCAGGCCGCGCAGGACCGAGCGCAGCCACTCTCGGCGGGATTCCCGTTCCGGGTCGAAGGAATCAAAGTTGCGCCAAGCCCGCAGAAGCGCCTCCCGCACCAGCGCCTGCGCCTGCTGCCGATCTCCCGACGTGAGATCCATGGCCTCGTTCAGCAGCGGTTCGCCGTGCTCGGCGTACATGGTCAGCAGCACCTCCTCGTCAGGGCTGAAGCCACTGCGCTCAGCGTTCACGATGGTCGATCACTCCCAAATGCACCAGATTGTCGAGTTATACCGCATAGTGAATATTACTCTATGCAATAGATTTGCGACGCTCCGTAGCAGGGAGGCAGCGTGAGAAGAGCGCTCTACGCCGTCATGGCGTTGGCGACCATGGCGTCAACCGCGGCACCCGCCGCGGTTGCCCAACCCGGCGGCGTCCAGCGCTACCAGGCTCCCCTCGACCCGGTTCCCACGAACCGGGTCAACGGGTCGGGCCTGGCCAACCTGCAGCTCAGCGGGACCCAGGCACAGATCACGATCGAGACCGCCGGCCTCGTGAACAGCTGGCACGCCTTGCACATCCACATCCACGGCCAGGGCAAATGCCCCGATGCCTCGATGGCGAGGCAGCACAACCAGCACACGGCGATCAGCGCGACCGACGGCGCCGCCGCCTACGGCGAGATCATGTCATCGCTGACGGTGAGCGGGGATACCAGCCCGAGCCGGGCGTTCACTTCGGACCGCTTCCCCTCAGGAAGCAATCTCGCCTACGCACGAACGGTGACGCTCGACAGCGACACCGTGGAGCAGTTGCAGGACGGCAAGGCGGTCCTCGTGGTCCATGGCATCGACTACGACGGCCACGGCCGGTATGACGACGCCCTCGGGACCAGCGAAGACGACACCACGCAGACCCAGGAGGCCACCGCCCCGGCACTGTGCGGAACCTTCAGAGCGCTCGGCGCCTCCGCATCCCAGTCGGCCGCGCCCAGCACCGGCCCCACCGGCTCCGAACCCGGCCAGTACGCACAGCAGGGGACGGGCACTGCTAGCGGGACGAGCACGGTCGACATCATCGCGCTCGTCCTCGCCTCGGCGGCCTTCGCAGGAGCCCTCGCCGCGGCGTTCTACAGCCGCGCCGCCCTGAAACGCCTCGAACGCTGAATCTCCGCCCCGCCCGGCACCTACCGGACGGGGCACCATGATGCGGCGAATTCCAAGATCAGCCGAACTCCAGGGCACCAAGGAACACAGTGCGCGAGCGCTCTCGGTGACGACAACGCCACGCAGGTCGATCCGGTCCAGCAGTGGAGCGAACGCGGGAATCTCGTTGCTTTCGGCGGTGACCTGGCGCTGAGCGACCACGGTCTGGCAGGCGTGCAGCGCGGCGGCGAACAGGTGGACGCCGGTGCCGTCGGTACGGGATCCACGCACGGTCTTGCCGTCGACGGCCAGGCCGACCAGCGTGTCGCCGGGGTCGCAGACCGGGTCGGCGACGTGCCGGGCGAGCCAGGCACCCACGGCGTCGTCCAGTGCGTCGCCGTCCAGGGGGCCGGGAGGCGTCCCAGCGTGGAGGCGTTTCGGTGTGCTGGAGGTCAGCCCGAGTTGTTCACGCAGCCCGGTTCCAGCGGCAGCACCAAAGGCTCCTGGGAGTCCACCGCCCCCAGCACCGCCGTCTGGATCTGCCTCCGATCGGCACCCGGCAACCCGCCACCACGCAACGCCACACCCCGTCCCGTTCCGCCACATCTCATCGTGCCACCAGCCCCGTTGCCCCTCCAGACCACACGACGGGCCCGGCCCGGCAGCAAATCTGACGGCGCATGACACCGTTCGCGAACGCCGAGCGGCTGCCGCCGCATACGTCACCTTCAGGCTGTGCGGTGACCGGACGGTCGCACGTGGTCGCAACCGGAGAGGGGCGGAACGTGGTGAACGTTGGGACGTAGCCGCTGTGGCAGCAACTCGCCGTCACCGAGGGACTGCCGGACGAGGCACTGCCCACGGTGATCGCAGCGCTGTGCACCACCTCCCGCGCCTTCTACGGCATCGACATGGGCTGGGCCACCCTGCTGCCGGCAGGGCAGGGCCGTCGCGCCGCCCACCGTCGCACCGCGCATCGATGGCCACCGGGGTGGGGGGGGGGGGGGGGGGGGGGCCCCCCACCCCCCCCGCCGCGCCCGGGGGCGCGCCCGGGAGCGCCCCCCCGGGCTGGGGCCGGGGCGGGTCAGGGGGTTCGGGGTTGAGATGTCG
>NZ_JBIAUL010000036.1:0-19921 GCF_042892755.1 Streptomyces sp. NPDC001714 | reverse complement strand
CTGGGGGGGGGGCGCGCGGGGGGGGGGGGGGGGGGGGGGGGGGGGGGGGGGGGGGGGGGGCGGGCGCCGGGGGGGGGCGGGGGGGGGGGGCCCCCCCCCCCCCCCCCCCCCCCCCACCGCCGGGCCGGGAGCAATCTCGGCAGAGGACACCGGCCGCGCTGGAGCACGGGCGGAGCAGACGTGGGAAGAGGCGATCATGGAGCGACTGGATGGCACCGTGGTCCTGGTCACCGGGGCCAGCGGCGGCATTGGCGCGGCGACTGCCGTCGCGCTCGCGCAGCAGGGAGCCGCGGTCGCCCTGGTGGCGCGGCGGCGCGACCGTCTGGAGGCCGTGGCGCGGCAGGTGCTCGACGCGGGCCCTCCCGCGCTGTGTGTCGAGGCGGATGTGACCGACCGCGGGCAGGTGGCCCGGGCGGTGGAGAAGACGGTGGCCCGCTTCGGTCGGTTGGACACCGTGGTCAACAACGCCGGCGCCATGCTCGTCGGCCCCGTCGAGGACGCCCCGCCGGGCGAGTGGGAGCGGATGGTGGCGGTCAACCAGTTGGGGCTGCTCAACGTCACCCGGGCCGCGCAACCGCACCTGGCGAAAGCCGCCGCCTCGGACCCGCGGCACGTGGCCGACGTCGTCAACATCGGTTCGACCGCAGGGCGGGTGGCTCGCCCCGGGACGGCCGTCTACTCCATGACCATGGCCGGCGTGGTGGCCTTCTCCGAGTCTCTGCGGCAGGAGCTGCAGCCGCAGCGGATCCGGGTGAGCGTGGTCGTGCCCGGCACCGTGGGCATCGGACATACCCCGCAGGCGCCGGAGGAGCAACGCGTCGGCGCCGAGGCGCAGGTCCGGAAGATCGAGCGTCTGGCGCCGGAGGACGTGGCGCGCAGCGTGGCGTTCATCGTTGCCAGCCCGCACCGCGTCGCGGTGAACGAAATCCTCGTCCGGGCGGCGGATCAGGCCTGGTGAGGCGGCGGGCCTCGGCGCCGGACCTGGCCAGGCCTAGCGCGGCCCGGCTGAGGATCCGTCGCCCAGGGTCGGCAGCGCCTCCCGCAAGGCTCTGCGTGACGTGATGCCGAGCTTGATGTAGATCTTCCGCAGGTGCCATTCGACGGTCCGCGCGCTGATGAACAGCTCGGCGCCGATCTCCGGGTTGGTGCGTCCGTCCCGGGCCAGGCGCGCAATGTGCTCCTCTTGCGACGTGAGCCCGGTGGCGGCCTGGGACTCCGGTCTGCGGATCTTCTCGCCGGCCGCGGCCAGCTCGCGGCGGGCCCGTTCGGCGAACGCCTCCGCGCCCATGGCGGAGAACCGTTCGTGGGCGGCCCTGAGCTGGTCGCGAGCGTCAGTGGGCCGTTGCTCGCGGCGCAGCCACTCGCCGTACAGCAGCCGTGCCCGCGCGGCTTCGGGGCGCAGCGGCGTGCGGTCGAGCCGCTCGATGGCCGCGGCGTACAGCGGCTCCGCTTCGGTACCGCCGGTGAGCAGGGCTCGGCATCGGCTCTCGATGCCCACCGGCCAGTCCGAGTCGCCCGCGTGTCCGGTCAGTCGTCGCAACGCCTGCTCGGCGACGTCCCGCTTTCCGGCGCGGACGGCCGCCTCGATCAGTTCGGGCAGCACCCACCAGGTGATCTGCGGCAGGTACGTCTCGTCGACGGCCCTCTCCGCGGCTGCCACCGCTTCGGCGTACTGGCCGAGTCCGTTGCGCAGCACCGCTTGCGTCCAGTGCGCGGCCTGCAAGGAGATGCCCTCGCCGCGCTCGACCGCGGCGGCGGCCGTCGCCTCGATCAGCGGGACGGCCTCGTCCACGCGGCCCCGGTATGCGGCGAGCAACGCTGCTCCCAACGGGAACATCCTCGTCCCCGTCGCTTCGGCGATCGTCTCGCCCTCGTTCCGTAGCGCCGCTGCCGCCTTCAGGTCGCCGCTCCACGTGGTGACCAGCTCCTGCACGCCAAGGGAACCGACCAGCGGGGCCAGGGCGCCCGATGCGCGGGCGTGCTCCGTCCATCGGCCGCTCAGCAGGGCGAAGGTGTCGAAGTCCCACAGCAGGACGGCGGCCGTCGCGACGAGGTTGGCGCCCTTCTGGAACCAGCCGGGATCGGGGTCGTGCACGAACGCGTCGACGGCCTGACGCAGGCTAGTAGCCGCGGCGTCCGGTCCTTCGTCGATCAGGGTCGCCAGGCCGCGCAGCAGCAGGTGGGCCGGGCCGGGCGACGGCTCCGCCAGGGCCCGCGACTGCAAGGTCGCCCGTGACACCACCGGAAGATGCCCGCCGGATTCGGCGAACCGGCCGGCGACCAGGGAAGCAGCCCAGGCGTCGAGGTAGGTCTCCCGCGCCAGACCCGCGTCGAGCCCGTCGAGCTGCGTCGCGACCCGCAGGAGCTGCACCGGGGCTGAGCGCCCGGGGACCGCGGCCCAGTCGATCTGCCCCCGCAGCCGCGCCACCAGAGCCCGTTGCAGGTCGGTGTCCGCGTCCGCCTCGGCTTCGGCCACCAGCCCTGCGGCGGTCTGCAGCGAGCCCGCCTGCAGGTGTGCCGACGCGGCCGCCAGCGTACGGTCCGCCCGCGTACCAGGACGCTCGGTGAGCGTCGCCGCCCGCTGCAGGAACCCGGCGGCGGCCGACAAACCGCCGCGGGCCTCGGCCCGTCCCGCCGCCCGCTCCAGCTCCACGGCGATGTCCTCGTCCGGCGCGGTGGCGGCTGCGGCCCGGTGCGACAGCCGGCGTTCGGGATCGGCCTGCGGATCCGTCGCCTCGGCGAGCGCCTGGTGCGCGGTTCGGCGCTGCTCCGGGCTTGCTGCCGCATACGCCGCCGACCGCACCAGCGGATGCCGGAAGCGCACCAACGAATCGATGACGAGCAACTGCTCCGCCTCGACGGCCGCGGCCTCCTCGCGTCCCAGGCCCAGGGCGCGCGCCGCACGCCACACGAGTACCGGATCGGCGGTCGGCTCGGCCGCGGCCAGCACCAGGAACATCCGTGCTGCCTCGGGCAGGCCCGCGATCCGCTGCAGGTAGAGGTCGTGCAGCATGCCGGTCATGGACGGCCGGCCGGCGAAGCCGCCGGCCAGCTCCTCCGCGCTCATCCCGCCGGCCAGCTCCACCAGGGCCAGCGGGTTTCCGCGGGTCTCGGCGATCAGCCGGTCGCGGACCCGTCCCTCCAGACGCCCGGGAACGGTCGCGGTCAGCAGCTCGCGCGCGTCCTCGTCGGTCAGCCCGCCGAGCGTCAGGCCCGGCAACGCGGCGAACCCCGGGTCATCGGCGTCCCCGGCGTCTGACCGCACGGCGAACAACAGCAGCACGGACTCGGCGTTCAGCCGCCGGCCGACGAACCCGAGCACCTGCTTGGACACGCTGTCCAGCCACTGGGCGTCGTCGACGAGGCAGACCAGCGGCTGCTCGGCCGCGACCTCGGACAGCAGGCCGAGCGTCGCCAGGCCGACGATGAACGGATCCGGAGGACTTCCGCCGGCCAGCCCGAAGGCCACCCGGATCGCCTGCTGCTGGGGAGCCGGCAGGACGTCGAGCCGGTCGAGCATCGGCGCGCACAGCTGGTGGAGCGCGGCGAACGGCAGCTCCATCTCCGACTCGACGCCGCAGACCTCTCGGACCTGGAACCCGAACGCCTGACGTGCGCAGTACTGCATCAGGGCTGTCTTGCCGATGCCGGCTTCGCCGCGGACGACCAGGACCGAGCCGGCCCCGTGACGGGCGTCGGCGAGCAGGGCGTCGAGTTCGATCCGCTCACGGGCGCGCCCCATGAAGGCAGCACTCCGCGATCTGGACATGCACACAGGGTACGGGCGCGGGCTGAGGTCCGGCACTCACATCGCACCCCCGTCGCTCCCCCAGGTCTCGCCGGGGGTCGCGTGCCTGCCCGGGGCTGCCTGCCGGGACCCGTGGGTCCTCCCAGGGACTTGCCTGGGGGCAAGGGACCTCCTGGAAACCACTCTGGAGCTACCGGCCCTGAACCGCATGCGGGGCCGCCACCAGCACAACCGGATGGGACAGGTGACAACGATGAAGAGCGTGAAACTCGGCCGTCAGGGTCTTACGGTCAGCGCCCTCGGCTTCGGCTGCATGGGCATGAGCACCACGTACGGGCCCAGCGATGACGAGGCCAGCCGTGCCACCCTCGCGCGGGCAGTCGACCTCGGGGTGACGCTGTTCGACACGGCCGAGACGTACGGGCCGTTCCACAACGAGCGCCTCGTGGGCAGCGCCCTGGCCCCCGTCCGCGACCGGGTACGGATCGCGACCAAGGTGGGCTTCGTCTTCGACGACGACGGAAACATGGTGACCCACGACGGGGGCCGGCCCGCCGTCGACTGCAGCCCAGAGCACCTGCGCACCGCCGTGGACGGTTCGCTGGGCCGCCTCGGCGTGGACCAGATCGACCTGCTCTACCTGCACCGCATCGACTCGAAGATCCCGATCGAGGACTCCGTCGGCGCCATGGCGGAGCTGGTCGCGGCCGGCAAGGTCGGCCACATCGGCCTGTCCGAGGCGTCCGCCGCCACCATCCGACGCGCCCACGCGACGCATCCCCTCACGGCCGTGCAGAGCGAGTACTCGCTCTTCGAGCGCGGCGTGGAGCACAACGGGGTCCTCGACACCGTCCAGGAACTCGGCATCGGCTTCGTCCCGTACTCACCGCTCGGCCGCGGCATGCTCACCGGTGCGCTGACCAGCCTCGAAGGCCTCCACGACAGCGACTTCCGGCGCCACGACCCGCGCTTCCAGGGCGAGAACCTCGACGCCAACCTGCGGCTCGTGGCCGCGATCGGCCAGGTGGCCGCCGGCAAGGGGGTGCTGCCCTCGCAACTCGCCCTCGCCTGGCTCCTCGACCAAAGCCACGTGCCCATCCCGGGTACCCGCCGGATCCAGTACCTGGAGGACAACGCGGCCTCCCCCGACATCGTCCTCACCGACGCCGACCGCGCCGCGCTCGAGGACGCCGCCCCCATGGGCACAGCCGTCGGCGACCGCTACCCCGCCGGGATGCTCGCGACCCTCGACACCGACGCAGGGCCCCGGCAGTACTGACCAAACCCGCCACCAATCGAACAAGGAGGACCCATGTCCACAACGACAGAACCGACCACCGAGACGATCACGATCGGCGGAGAGCTGACCGTGGGGCGGATGGGCTTCGGCGCCATGCGGTTGACCGGTGATCAGGTGTGGGGCGAGTACCCGGACCACGACGGCGGAATTGCCCTGCTGCGCCAGGTCGTCGACTCGGGGGTCACGTTCATCGACACCGCCGACGTCTACGGGCCGCACTCCAACGAGCTGCTGATTCGCGAGGCGCTCCATCCGTACCCCGACGACCTCGTGATCGCGACCAAGGGCGGCTTTGTCCGCGGCGGATACCCGTACGACACCCTCGGCGCGGTCGGCAATCCGAACTACCTGCGGCAGTGCGTGCACATGAGCCTGCGGCGCCTCGGCCTGGACCGCATCGACCTGTACTACCTCCACAGCGGAAGGGCGACCGACGCACCGTTCGAGGACCAGGTCAGCGTTTTGGCCGAGTTCAAGGAGCAGGGCCTGATCCGCCACATCGGCCTGTCGAACGTCACCGTCGACCAGTTCGAGGCGGCCCGCCGCATCGTGGACATCGCCGCCATCACCGCCGAGTACAACCTCGCCAGCCGGGCCGGCGCCGCCCAGCTGGCCGCCGCCGAGCGCGCCGACGTCGTGTTCTCCCCCTGGGGACCGACCCGGATCGACGGCCCCGACACGCTGCACATCAGGGACGAGGTGCAGGCCATCGCCCAGTGCCACGGCGCGACGCGGCAGCAGGTCGCGCTCGCCTGGCATCTGCACCAGTCGCCGAACAGCCTGCCGATCCCGGGCACGACGACGCCCGGTCACTTCGCCGAGAACATGGCGGCCGCCAAGCTCCGCCTGTCCGACGACGAGGTCCAGCGGCTCACCGAGCTCACCTCCGAGGTCCGGCCCGACAGCTGACCCCGGTCCCCCTTCACACCACCAGCAGACGTACGAGAAGAGGTGCCACAAATGAACAAGCTGTTCGAAGGAAAACGGGCGTTCGTCACCGGCGGAGGCTCCGGGATCGGCCGGGCGAGCGCCATAGCCCTGGCGGCCGAAGGGTGCTTCGTCACCGTCGCCGGGCGGACCGAGCAATCGCTGGAGAGCACCGTGCGCGCGATCACCGAGATCGGCGGGTCGGCACAGGCGGTCAAGTGCGACGTGACCGTCGAGTCGATGGTGCGATCCGCGGTGGCGGCCGCGGCGGGCGACGAGGGACAGCTCGACGTCGCCGTCAACAGCGCGGGCTACGACGGCTCGGCGTCCCTGCCGACCCACGAGTGGACGAGCGAGATGGTGGAAGACATGCTCACGGCCAACGTGCGCGGCACGTTCCTGGCCATGAAGTACGAGCTCGAGCTCATGAACCGCCAGGGCTCCGGCGCCATCGTCAACATCGGCTCGGGCGCGGGACTGCTCGGTGTCCCCGGCCACGCCGGGTACGTCGCCTCCAAGCACGCGGGCATCGGTCTGACCCGCAGCGCCGCCCTCGACTACGCGGCCAAGGGCATCCGGGTCAACGCGGTCGCCCCCGGCCTGGTCGACACGGGCCTGCTGCACACCCCGTCCGGGGAGTTCTACGACTACATACTGCCGCTGATCGCCAACCACCCCATCGGCCGTATCGCGCAGCCCAGCGAGATCGCCGACGCCGTGGTGTGGCTGGCCTCGGCCAAGTCCAGCTTCGTCACCGGCGTGGCGCTGCCCGTCGACGGTGGCCTCAGCGCCGCATGAGCGTGCAGCGCGACGACGCCCTACCGGCCGGCGCACGCGCCGGCCGGTCGTCGCATTGCCGCTTCGTACTGCTTGACACCACTTGATACGGCACGCCATGAGGAGGAGACCAACATGAGTTCCCACGCCACGATCACCCCGGAAGAGGCGGCGGACCGGCTCGCGATCCGCGAACTGATCAACGCCTACGCCCACTTCGCCGACCGTCGGCAGGCAGGCAGCCAGGCCGCGCTGTACGCCCCGGAAGCCAGGACCTTGGTCTACACCGCCGACCCGTCCACCTCTGAGCCGGTGCAGGTACTGGTCGGCCGCGACGCCCACGTCGAGGGCTTCATGTCGTTGAACCAGTACGTCGCGACGACGCACTTCAACGGCCAGAGCACGATTGACGTGGCCTTTGGGGCGGGCCGAGCCACCGGCGAGACCTACTGCCTAGCCCACCACCTGCTCGAAGGCGACGACGGCCGCAAACTCATCCTCATGTCGATCCGCTACGAGGACACCTTCGCCGAGCACGAGGGCGAGTGGCTCTTCGCCGAGCGCAAGCTCATCATCGACTGGACGGACACTCGGCCGTCGGTGCCGTAGCCCTGGAGGCGTCGCCGCTGGCGTGGGCGAGTCGAGACGGCCACGCCTGTGGTTGCTACGTGCGGCACGTGACGCCGGTCATGCAAGCTGCGGGGCTTCGCAGGAAGGGCAGTGACCAGGACGGCGGGCTCCCCACCAACCGGGATGCAGTCAAAACCCTCCGGATGAGTGCCCACTGAAGCTGCTCAGCTTCTCGGCCAGGGCTCCTGGGACTCACATAAACCACAAACCCGACTCCTCTGGGGCTCTGGGCTTACGTGACCACGGAACGGCATCCCGCCAAGACCCTGTCGACGGGCCTACTCGCCCGGCGGAACTCGAACGAACCCCTCGGTCCAATCGTCCTCATCGAGTTCGCAGGCGTCGAAGTAGAAGCATTCCGGTTCATCACGGAAGCCCGGTAGCAGTCGAGCCTGACGGACGCGCTCCTCAACCCGTTCAAGGGTTGAGTAGATACCGAGCAGTTTTACGTCGTCGCCGTCCGACTCGTCGCAGAAGACGCCGCTCTCATCGACGTGCACTGTCGAGCCGTCGTCGCCGGCTTCGTTCTGGTGGCCGACATGCCACAGCGGATACACGATCACGGGCGCGAAGCTACCAGCACGTGAGTTCGTGGACGTTCGGCGCCCGTCGTCTCCTGGGACCCCAGGACCACAAACCGGGCATCAGGCGACTTCGCCGAGGCCCTGGCTTCTCGGCCACGAGGTCCCCCCTGAACTTCGAAGGCGACGGCCACGGTCCGTCCCAGACCATCGAATGGCAATCCGGCCGCACCGTCGAACTGCGCCATCGATAGCGGCATGCCGCCCACATCGGCACCTGGTCAAACTCACCCCGGCGTCAGGGTGACGCCGGATAGCAGGTGGTCATGATCGGTATCCCGCATGCTGCCCGTGAAGCCGTAGGAGGCGGCGTTCAGCTCCTTCTCCTTGCCGGTGGCCGACGTCGAGGGGCGGATGCCGGAGGTACAGCCGCCCTTGCGGCAGATCGTCGACGCCAGGTTCGACTGGGTGACCGCCGGGGAGATCGCGCCCGGCGTGCACTTCGGGTCCTCTTGGTCGTCGCGGTCACCGCCGCGACCATCGGCGACCAGGACGCCGCCGCGGGCCCGCTGGGGCGGCTGGGCCGGCTGCACCGTGACATCACCCTGGTCTGGGCCGGCGGCGGCTACACCGGCGGCCTGGTCGACTGGTCCCGGCAAATAACTCGCCCTCACCCGGGAGATCGTCAAAGGCACCGACGACATGAGGGGGTTCGTGGTGCTGCCGAGGCGTTGGGTGGCAGAGCGCATATGCGCGTGGTCGATGAACTCCCGCCGCCTGGCCCGCGATTACGAAACTCTGCCCGCTACCAGCGAGGCGATGATCCGGCGGTCGATGATCACGCGGATGAGCCGACGTCTGGCACGGTCACAGGCCGCCGCCCGGCACTGAATGCCCCGGCTCCTCCAAGAAGAGCCACCCGCGCTCCACCAGGCCCGTCTGGCCTTCCAACGCACCCCCTCGACCTTCGCCGACGTCGCGTCCAGGCCCAGCTCCACCGCGATCTCCCTGGCCTTCGGCGATCCCTGACCCGCTGAGGGCCGCTGCTCCAGCACACCAGGATCCGCTGGTAGTCCGGCGCCGGCACCGTCACCGGCAATCCGTCCTGCCAGGACGGCACCGTCGACCCCGGTACGGGCGAGGCCGCAGTTTCCTGCTCCGCCTCCGCCTCCGCCTCGGCCTCGGCAGTGGACTCGGCGGCGGAGGCGGCCAACACCTCGACCAGCTCCTCCCGCGCGATCACCCGCCCGTCCAGCTCGATCTCCGCGGTCTCCACCACCCCGACCAGCCGCGCGACTTCCTCCCACAGCCCTTCCACCCGCACACGGGCAGTCGCCTCCCGCTCCTCCAGCATTCCCAGCACCCACGCCACCGCGCACCCCTCGGCCATCGAGCGGACACAAGACGCCGCATCCCTGCCTCGCTCCGAGCGAGACCATGCTGACCAGCAGAAATCAAACGATCACGTCCGGTTGAGGGACAGCTTCTGAAGTCAACCAGGTGAGGGAGAATCTCGTCTTGCTTCGGCCCCTGTCGCGCGAAGGTGGCCGGGGCCGAGACTTGAACGGTGGCTTCGGCATTGGCTTGTGGGCCGTTCAGCGGCCGATGTCGTCCAGCTCGGTCAAGTCCTCATGCGAGAGGGAAAGTCCCGCGCCGACGATGTTCTCGCGCAGGTGTGCCGTCGATGACGTGCCTGGGATGAGCAGGATGTTCGGTGATCGCTGCAGCAGCCAGGCCAGTGCGACGGACATCTGTGTCGCCTCCAATCGAGCAGCGACCGCAGAGAGCGCCGAGGACTGCAGCGGGGTAAAGCCCCCGAGGGGGAAGAAGGGCACGTACGCGACGCCGTCGGTGGCGAGCCGGTCGATGAGCTTGTCGTCGTGGCGGTGGGCGAGGTTGTACAGGTTCTGCACGCACACGATCGGCGCGATGCTCTGCGCCTCGGTCACTTGCTCCTCGGTGGCGTTGCTGACCCCGAGGTGACGGATCAGGCCCTGCTGCTGGAGTTCCACGAGCGTCTCGAACGCCTCGGCGAGCGAGCCCGGCTGGGGACCTTCGGCATTGCCGAGTCGGAGGTTGACCAGGTCGAGTACGTCGAGCCGGAGGGACTTGAGGTTGTCGTGGACCTGGCGGCGCAGATCTTCGGGGCGCCGGGCCGTGGGCCAGCCACCCTGCTCGTCGCGGGTCGCGCCCACCTTGGTCACGATGTGCAGCAAGTCGGGGTAGGGGTGCAGTGCCTCGCGGATCAACTCGTTGGTGACGCGCGGCCCGTAGGCGTCGCTGGTGTCGATGTGGGTGATACCGAGGTCGACCGCTTCACGCAGAACGGCCAGGGCACCCTCGCGATCGGCGGGCGCCCCCATAACCCTTGGGCCGGCCAGTTGCATGGCGCCGTAGCCGAACCGGGTGACGGTCAGGTCACCCAGGGTCCAGTTGCCGCCGGGAAGGGATCGGGAGGGTGTGCTCATCTTGTTGCCTTTCGTCGCGCGCTTGGGGGTGGCGCATGCTGCCTCCCTGCATCAGCATTGGAGAGAAACTTCCTGACGGGAAGTAGGCACTTGGGAGTGCGTAACCCACCCTTTGGTGAGAGGTGCGATCAGTGACGACGATGAAGGCGGCCCAGAAGAGGGCTCAGGCCAAGGAGGAGTACAACGCCTTCCTTGCAGGGTGCCCCAGCCGGCAGCTTCTCGACCGAATCTCGGACAAGTGGGTCGTCCTGGTCCTGTGTGCGCTGGGCGACAATGAACCTAGCCAGCACGAGGCAGCACACGCAGACGCTCCGAAGGCGATGCGTTACTCCGAGATCGCTCGCCTTCTGGCCGGGGTCAGCCAGAAGATGCTGACCCAGACGCTACGGTCGCTGGAGCACGATGGTCTGCTCACCCGTACCGTGACACCAACCGTCCCTGTCACCGTCTCCTACGAGCTGACCGACCTCGGTCTCTCGCTTCACCACATGATGCGCGGGCTCAGGAACTGGGCGCAGACGCACATGGCCGAGGTCCTCGCAAACCGCGAGAACTACGGCTCTCGCACCTCCTGACGAATCACATCCAACCGTCAAACAACTCCATTTTCTCGGGGCTACACCCCCAACTGCGAAGAGCCATCAACGGGCTTTCACATCCAGCGCGGGCCCTGGTGCGACGGCCGTCATGTCGTGCTCGCCATTGCCTGCAAGCCCGCCTTGGCGTCGGTGATGCACAAGATCAAGAGACTGACGGGGCGAAGTACGACATCGAGACCTGAACACCCAGGCTCAGGAGCGGCGGCCCTGCCGTCCTGAGAGGGCACATTGACGGTGTGCCGAGGGTCTACCTGGTCTTGGGCCTCGCAGTGCAGCACCCAGGGCACCGACGCCAACGGCTACACCACCCTGCCCGGCGGCCCGAAGGGCGTGGGCGTCCGTGCGCAGCAGCTGCTCAAGGGCCTGGGCACCAACGGCGCGGCCTGGTCGGCGTCACGATGGGTGCATTGTCGTTGTCCGGCGGTGTGCTGGTCTGGCGCCGGTTGCGCCGCAGGCCGCGAGGTCTCGAATCGCCCGGCATACTCAAGCCGTGATGGATGTCGAGGATAGACGAGGTGTGCGCCGAGGTTGACGCGCTGGAACTGGACTTCGACGATCGGCGCGACGCGATCGAGCACGCGTGCGAGGAGCAGCTTGTGAGCCGCACGCCTGCCGAGATCATCCAGTTTTCACTGCACCAGTGGCAGCTGCGCGACCATGCCTACGGTACGACCTGTGGGCTGCGGCGTTCCTCATCGAAGGCTGGTGGTGCGATGACGCGTCCATGGACTTCCGCGACGGCCTCATCTCGCTCGGCCGACATCGGTACGAACACGCGCTCGCGGATCCGGACTCTCTCGCTGACCGTCCGACGGGCGGGGACGGCGAGGACGCGCTCATCGGGAACGAGGACTTCAGCCACGTGGCCCACCGGGCCTACCAACGTCTCACAGGTGAACCGGACGGGCTCAGCGAGGCGCTGGAGGCTTCCCCAGAAGCTGGCCCGCTCAGCGCCATGACCGAGCCAGCCGGAACTCGATGGGACGTCGCTGACGACGATGAGATGCGCCGCCACCTGCCACGCCTCGCCGGAATCTTTCTGGACTCGTACTCCAGCGGTGGATCCTGATCACGCAGGCTGCGCCGTGCGGACCTGGTGCGGACACCGTTGATCATCGGCGTCTGAAGACAAACGATCACGCCGTGGCCGCAGGTCACAGCGTAGACCCCGCCCGCTGCCAGGACGCATTCGAGGGTCTGATGGACCGTATCGCGGGCCGATTCGCCCGGGTCGAACCCCGCCGCCGGATACGACGGTTGGTGCTCGGCCTGCTCTCGGGCCTGCCCCGCAAGAACTGCTGGACCATCTCGCCGAGTGGGCTGGGGACGCGACCCCAGATGGCGTGCAGCACCTGCTGAACCGCGCCGAAGGGGACGTCGACTTCGTCCGCGACGACCTACGCGACTACGTGGTCGAGCACCTTCACGAAGACGAGGCCGTCCTCGTGGTCGACTACACCGGCGACGTGAAGAAGGGCACCGGCACCGTGACGGCTATCCGACTGGAGTGAGGTCCTTGCGTTCGTCGGTCTCGGTGAGTCCGACGCGGTCGTGGAGGCGGCGCAGGGGGCGCGGGGCAGTCCAGGCGTGGCGGCCGAGGAGCCGCATGGCGGCCGGCACGAGGATGCCGCGGATCAAGAGGGCGTCGAGAAGGATGGCCAGTCCGCAGCCGAGGCCGAACATCTGCAGGAAGCTGACCGAGGCGGTGCCGAAGGCGAAGAAGCTGACCGCGAGGAGGACGGCCGCGGTCGACACGATCCGTCCGGTGCGCGCCAGTCCCTGGGTGACGGCTCCGAAGGTGCTGGCTCCGCCGTCGTGAAGTTCCTTGATGCGACTGGTGAGGAACACCTCGTAGTCCATCGACAGGCCGAAGGCGATGCAGAACAGGGCCACGGTCATCGCTGTGTCCATCGGGCGCGGGGTGAAGCCGAGCCACGAGGAGAGGTGGCCGTCCTGGAAGATCCACCATCGTGCCGAGGGACGCGGTCATTCCGAGGGCGTTGAGGATGAGGGCCCGGATCGGTTGGGCGATGCTGCCGGTGAACAGGAAGAGCACGATCAGCGTGGTGAGTCCGACCAGGCCTGCGGCGTACGGGAGTCGGGTGTCGATTGCATGGTTGGTGTCGACGAGCCGTGCGGAGTCGCCGGTGACGAGGACGGTGGCGTTGTGCGGGGCGGGGAGCGCCCGGATGTCGCCGACCAGTTGCTGTGCAGCTGTGGAGTGACTGGTGAGATCGGTGGACACGGTGAGCAGGTGGGTGTTGGTGTCCGCCGCGGTGCGGCCGGCGACGTGGGCGACGTGGGGTAGGTGCGCGATTGTGTCCGGCAGTGTGGCCGGGTCGCCTTGGACGACGACCTGCAGTGTGGTCGCCTGGTCGCCATTGAATGCGGTGCGCAGTTCCTCGGAGGTGTGACGTGCTGGCGCCGAGGCGGGCAGGACTCCTTCGTCGGGGGTGCCGAAGACGGCGTGTGCCAGTGGACTCGCCATGGCCAGCAGGAGCGCCAGGGGTGCGAGCGCGACCAGGGGGCGGCGCATCACCGCGCCGGCCAGCCGACCCCAGAAGGGGGCCTCGCTGCCGCGGTGGGTTCGAGACCATGGCAGGCGCCCTGCCTCGACACGTGGACCAAGGACGGTAAGCAGTGCCGGCATGAGGATCAGGGCTGCGGCGGCGGCGATGGTGACCACGCCGATGCCCGCGTAGGCGAACGAGCGCAGGAAGTAGAGAGGGAACATCAGCAACGCGGCCAGTGCGGCGATGACTGTCGCCGCGGAGAACAAGATGGTGCGTCCTGCGGTTCGCACGGTGATCACGACTGCGGTGCGACCATCCAGTCCTTGTCCGGCGAGTTCGCGGTAGCGGGCCACCATGAGCAGGGCGTAGTCGACACCGAGCGCCAGGGCGAGGGCAGTCGTCAGATTGATGGCGTACACCGCCACGTCGGTGATGCGGCCGAGCAGCGAGAGCTCGGCGAAGGTGCCGAGGATCGCCACCAGCCCTACCGCCAGCGGCAGGGTAGCCGCGACGAAGCCGCCGAAAGCAAGGACCAGCAGGAGCAGCGTCAGCGGGATTGCTATGGCCTCGGCGCGGGCGAGGTCCTCTCTGACGTGGGAGTTGACGGTGCGGTTGACTACCGCCCCTCCGCCGGCCTCCACGGTGACGATTTTCGTGTCGTGTGCATAGGTCTTCACGATGTGGTCGATCAGCTCATTGTTGTCGGCGTCGACGTTCGCGACGATCTCGGCGGCTGTGCCGTCCTTGGATTTCAGCGCCGTACTGTGCGTCAGCCAGTATGAGGTGACGTTGTGGACGCCGCTCTCCTGGGCGAGATCGTCGGCCAGTTTGGCCCCGGAGGCTGCCGCAGCAGGTGAGTCGATCGATCCATTGCGAGCCCTGACCAGAAGAACCAAGTTGGGTGCGCCGCCGAAAGTGGTATCCACCATCTCATTGGCGCGGGTGGACTGCGCGCCTTCCGCATCGAAGCCGCCGGTTTTGAGCTGACCGAAAGCGCTGACACCGACGGCGCCCATGGCGATGAGTGCGACAGCGCATAGGACCAGTACGAGTTTTGCTCTGCGGTGAACTGCCTCTGCAAATGCGGTGAGCACAGCGTATTCCTCTCAGGAAAAGGTTCACAGTGGTGACGGTGGAGGGATGAGCTTGTGGTCGAGGTGCCAGATCAGGCGGATGCCGCCTGGCGGACCGGCGCAGGTCCCTCGGAAGGCGGTCGCAGCCCCTGACGGCTGGAAGGCGTCAGCCTTGGGAGTCGGGCCCCATGCGGCCACAGCCGTTGCGTCGGTGCAGGAACCAGGCCTGGACCTGGCGCGGTCAGGGGCAGGGCTATGAAGCGGAGGTCGCCCGGGCGTTGTGCGCTCGCAGCGTCAGGGCCGCGGCCTCCAGTCGGGGGACGGCGAGACCGAAGGCGCGGGCGCGGTTGATCAGGTCGCCGAGGACGTTCTCCACTTCGGTGATCCTGCCCGCGAGGAGTTCCCGTGACAGTGACGAGGTGAGGGGAAGAGCCGCGGCGGTCACCAGTTCGCGGTAGCCGGTGTAGTCGCTCTCGCTCAGCGCGTGTCGCGCCGCTGCTGCGACCGACGCCGCCTCGTCGAGGGTGCTGGTCGCGAAGGCGGCGCCGTCCTCAACAGCGGCAGCGTCACTGATCGTGCCGCGGACCAGCGAGGTAACGGCACCGATCGTCGCGATCATCACCCACTTGGACCACATGGCGTCCACGATGTTGTCCAGCACGGTGACATGGAAGTCCGGTATGGCCAGTGCCTGTGCAACCGCCGCGACGCGGTCGGAGGCGACGCCGTCGAGTTCGCCGACCTGCATCTGCCCCCCGGGCAGCAGCTGGCGGATGTCGCCGTTCGCGTCGAGCTGCGTGACGATCTTCACCACGCCCCCGAGGGTGGCTTCTCCGTATCGCTCGGTGAGCAGGTCCAGGTGCCTCATGCCGTTGAGGAAGGGCACCAGGACTGTTCCTTGCCCGACGCCGGATGCGAGGTCGTCCAGAACGGCGGGCAGTGCGTCGGGCTTCACGCACAGCAGGATGAGGTCGTAGGGCCCGGTCAGCCCTTCCGCGGTGAGACAGCTGGCGTCGATCTTCTCGACCTGCTCACCATCGACGATGCGCAGTCCGGTGTCGCGCAGTTGGGCCGCTCGTCCCGGGCGGACCAGAAAGTCGACCTGCCGGCCCGCACCCACCAGCCGTCCCCCGAGGTAGCCGCCGACAGCGCCAGCCCCAACTATCAGAATTCTCATTGTATTTCCTCCTTTGAAAAGCATTGCAGTGAAAAAATGCGCTTGTTGAAGAAAGGGGTCTGGTTGCTATGCCAGGCCGGATTCCGTTGCCGGGCGGGCGCCTGCAGCTTCGGCCTTCTCACCTCTGGCTGGGGCAGGCAGTTCACTCTGCGTTCCCTTGCGCAGGCCTAGGATCGCGATCGCACAGGCCACGGCCATGATCGTTCCCATGCTGTACATGACCGCCTGGGTCGCCTCGGCGAAGGCGAGCCGCACGAAGTGCGGGACACCGGTAGCGCCACCGCTGCCGCCGGTCCCTGATCCCAGACGGGCAATCTTGGCGGCCTCCCTGTCCGCGACGTCGTGCGGCAGCCCCAGAGCGGTGAAGGACGCCGTCAGCCGGGACTGCAGAGCAGAGGCGAAGAGCGTGCCGAGGACCGCCAGGCCCAGGCTCGCTCCGTAGTTGCGAACCGTCTGGGTTGCCCCTGTCGCCTCGCCGTAAGAGGTCCTCGGCACGCGGTTGAGCGCGTCGGTGTTGGACTGACCGAGCATCAGACCCATGCCTGCGCCGGCCACTACCACGCACCAGATGATCGCGCTCTCGTCCAAGGCGGTCAGTCGGTCGGCCAAGAGGAAGTACCCGGCCGAGGCCAGAGCGCTGCCCAGCACCACCGGTCGTTTTGCGCCCACCCGGTCGAGCAGCCGACCGCCCAGTTGCGCGGCGACCACGAATCCGAAGAAGAAGTACAGCAGGTCCAGGCTTGCCCGAGAGGCGTTCATCCCGAGCGCGACCTCTGCGTATGCGCTCGTGAAGAAGGTCACCGGGACGAAGGTGGCCATGGACACCAGCAGGACGAGGTTTTGCACCAGGAACGACCGGTCCCGGAACAGCCCGATGTCCAGCAGAGGTGACGTACTGCGCGCCTCCACCCGGACGAACCAGGCCAGCAGCGCCACGCCGGCCGCGACGCAGAGCCAGGTTCCCAGGGACCATCCCCACAAGCCGACTTGCTGGAATCCGAAGACGCTCAGTCCTGTGCCGCCGGCTATGAGGGCCAGCCCCTTGTAGTCCATCGGTGCCGGCCGGTGCGAGGTCTGCGGCCGGGCGAGCGCGATCAGCTGCAGTGCGATCAGGGCGACCGGGACGTTGACCCAGAAGATGGCCCGCCACGTCCACTGGGTCAGGTAGCCGCCCAGGACGGGGCCGATCGCGGTCAATCCGCCGGCGATGCCGAAGAACAGGGCGAGCCCACGGCCGCGTTCATGATGCGCGTAGGTGCTGACGACGATCGCCAGCGCCGCTGGATACAGGAGTGCTCCACCCGCGCCCTGCAAGGCACGGAAGGTGATCAGCCATGGTTCGGTGACCGCCCCCGCGGGCGTCAGCCCGCCCAGCGCTGAGGCGACGGCGAAGACGACTACACCGACGACCAGCATGCGCCGATGGCCGACTGTGTCGGCAAGCCGGCCACCGAAGGAGAACAGGGCAGCGAGGACCAGCAAGTAGGCGTTGACAGCCCATTGCACATCGGTGGCGGTCAGGTGGAGTTCGCCCTGCATCGTCGGCGCTGCGATCGACACGATCGTCTGATCGATGAAGGTCATGGCGACCGCGCAGATCGTCGCGGCGAGCGCGAGGTATCGCTGCGACAGGCGCGGGGGGCTGCTGGACATGAAAGGAGGCTCCTTCTCCGGGCAGGGCGCGGGCTGGTCACACGGAGCGGCCGGCGCCCGTTTGGTCTCGCATCCGATGCGCCGGCAGGTCCGCAGGTCCGGGCTGCTGCGGTGGCTGGGCAGGCACGAAGACGGCAGCCAGTAGTGCCCCGGCGACCGCGACGAGTCCCGCGACCACGCACGCGATGCTCAGGCCGTGGTCGAAGGCCCCGATCGCGGCTTGGCGGACGGCCTCGGCAAGGATCGGCCGGCCTTGGGCGGTGAAATGGCCGGAGACATCGGATGCCGCCCCGACGGACTGATGAGCGAGTGAAGCCAGTTGGGGAGACAGCCACGCCGGCAGGGTGTCATCGAGCCGCGAGTTGTAGAGCGTCGCATACACGCTGCCGATGACGGCGACGCCGAGGGTTCCGCCGAGCAAACGGGTGGAGTCGTTGACGGCGGACCCGACACCGGCCTGGTCCGCTGCGACCGCGCCCATGATGGACTCGGTCGCGGGCGCGGATGTCAGGCCCATGCCCAGGCCGTAGACGACCATTTGAACGGTGACGACTCCATAGCTGAGCGTCGGAGAGACGTCACTGGCGAACCAGAAGTAGAAGGACGCCTGAAGAGCCAGTCCGACCGCGACGATCACCTTGGTGCCGACACGGACCGCCAGCCGAGTGCCGAGGGTCGATCCGATGGCCACGGAGACCGCGACCGGGAGCAGATGAACGCCGGCAGACAGGGGGCTGTATCCGCGGACGAACTGGAAGTACTGCGTGATCAGGAAGATGAATCCGAGCAGCGTGAAGTACGCGATGGTGACTGAGGCGCTGGCGGCACTGAAGCGCATGTCCTTGAACAGCCGTACGTCGAGCATCGGTTCGGGAGCGCGGCGCTCGGCGACGAGGAACGCGATCAGCAGGACCAGGGCCCCGGCGAAGCCGGCGAGCGACGCCGGTGACGCCCAACCGCGGTTCGGGGCCTCGATGATGGTGTAGACGAGCAGCCCCATGAAGCCGCTCGACAGAACCAGACCCGCGGAGTCCAGGCGGCGCGGGATGGGGTTTTGCGCCCCTGGGACGCACAGCGCCACCAGAACGACGACGACCGCGGACACCGGGCCCAGAACGTAGAAGATGCTCGACCAGCTGAAGTGCTCGAGCAGGAACCCGCCCACGATCGGCCCGAGCGCGATGGCGATGCCGGCCGTCGCGCCCCACAGGCCGATGGACAGCGCCCTCTCCTTGCGGCTGGTGAAGGCGCCGGTGAGCAGCGCGAGCGTGGCCGGGAAGGTCATCGCGGCCCCCAGGCCCATCACCGCCCTGGCCGCGACGAGTTCCGCCGAGGAGCCGGCATGGCCACCGACGAAGCTCGCCACACCGAACACCAGCAGGCCAGCCATGAGCACGCCCTTGCGGCCGAGCCGGTCCGACAGGCTCCCCGAGGTCAGCAGCAAGGCGGCGAAGACGAGGTTGTAGGCGTCCACCACCCACTGCAGCTGCGTGTTGGAGGCGCCCAACTCCCGGGACAGCGTCGGGAGAGCAACATTGACCAACGTGGTGTCGAGGTTGATCAGGAACGAGGCAAGGAGGAGCGCGACCAGCAGCAGCGCCCTCGACGACGTACGAGTCATGTACCGGCGTCGCTTCATCAGCCCGGGTATCCCGCGATCGTCTCGTGATAGGTCTTCCCGCTGCTCATCCCGAGCAGCCTGGCGATGCGCCGCTTGGTCAGAGCGGTTGCGATCAAGTCGCCGATGCGAGGCGACAAAGCCTCGCCGAGCAGCAGCATGTTCGCCCTACGCGGCAGCACCACCCGGCGCTTCCCTTGCCGGACTGCGGCCACCACGGCTCGCGCCACGTCGTCCGCCGACAGCGGCGTCATGTGCCGGAACGGGGGCGGCATCTCCGCCTCTTTCGCCTCCCGCAGCAAGTCAGTTGCGGTGAGCGCCGGATACACCACTGATACTCGGATACCACCGTCGGCCACCTCCTGGCGGAGACTGTCCGAGAAGGCAGAAACCCCGTGCATCACGACCGCGTACGAGCCGAATCGAGCGAACGCCTTGCGCCCCATCACGGAAGACATGTTCACGATCGCTCCTGAACCCTGCCGCCGAAGCACCGGAAGCACGCGCTGCGTTACGTTGATCATCCCGAAAAGGCTCGCCCGCATCGTTTGACGAACGTTGTCTTCGAACGCCGCCGACTCGACCCAGCCCACCTTCCCGATCCCGGCGTTGTTCACCAGCACATCGATCCGTCCGAACCGGCTCACCGCGGCGTCCACCAGGGCCGTCACCGCTTCGGGGGAGGTCACGTCCGTCGGGACGGACAGCGGTTCTGACCCCAGAGCCCGAACTTCACCCTCGACTGAGGGGCCACGCAGTTTCCGGACAGGCACCCAATAGGGTTGTCCTGAACAAGGAAACGAGGAAGAAGTGGCGCCACCTAGTAAGTACTCGCCGGAGTTCCGCGAGGAAGCCGTCCAGATCGCGTTGAGGTCAAGCAAGACGATCTCCGAAGTCGCCCGGGAGCTTGAGCTGAA
>NZ_JBIAUL010000035.1:0-74743 GCF_042892755.1 Streptomyces sp. NPDC001714 | reverse complement strand
CGCCTCGACCAAGCACTGGTCGCAGATCGCCAAGGAACTCCGCCAGGTCTACACGGCGGCCACCGTCGACGCTGCCGAACAGCGGTTCGCCGAGTCCGAGGAGATCTGGGGAGCCCGCTACCCGGCCCTGATCGGGGTCTGGCGCCGCAGCTGGGAACACTTCGTGATGTTCCTGCGATTCCCGCCCGAGATCCGCAAGATCGTCTACACGACGAACATGATCGAGTCCCTCAACTCCCGCTTCCGCCAAGCGACGAGGCGTCGGGGACACTTCCCGAACGAGGAAGCCGCCCTGAAAGTCCTCTACCTCGTGATCCGGGACCGCCAGCCTAACCGGCGCAACCCCACCGGCCGCACCTACAACTGGAAGGAAGCGATCAACACTCTCGCCGGCTTCTACGGCGACCGCGTCATCGACAACCAGTAAGACCCGAACAAACCCAAGGAGCGTCAATACCAGGGCTTACACGAAAAACAAGACACTCCCTGAGCTTGTGCCATCGAAGTTGGGTGCAGTTCCTTTGAAGGGAAAGGCGCGTCTGGGCTGAGTGGCTATGAAGCGTCGGCGTAGGCGAGGTGGGTGCCGCAGACGGTGCAGCGGAAGAGCATGGCGCTTGTGCCCTGCCCGAGGTGGGTCAGGAAGTTCTCGAGCTGGGATGCGTCGTGCCAGCCGCCGATCCGTAGGTCGGTTCGAAGCTGGTCGAGTGCGTCGGGGTGGGCGGCGAGTTCGGTGTATCCGACCTCGCCGATGAAGGCGGCCGCGTCGTTGCAGTGGACGAGCCAGTGCGGATCCTGCCAGGCGTGGAAGCCGGGGGTGCGGCGGGTGACGTGCTCCAGGGTCTCCTCGCTGACGCCGTCGAGCCCGTATGAGTCGGTGAATTCACCTTCGAATCGTTCAGCGGCGCTGCCGTCGGCGATGCACCAGGGGCAGAACTGCCCGCTGACGTCCTGGGCTGTGTAGAAGGTCGCGGTGTAGATCCACCCGGTGCTGCGCTCGCAGCAGGCGCAGATCTCAGCGCTCTCGCGAATGGATCCGCTTGCGACGGGTTCGGGGTGGTAGCGGAAGGAGGGCAGGGCGGCTCTCACTGGTGAGCCTGCCTGCGCAAGGAGGGAGCCGCGTCGACGCGGGTGGTCTGCGCGTCGGTGGGCACGCCTGTGAACCTCATGAGTCGCAGTCTGTCCGCAAGTAGTCCCGTGATCAAGCGGCGAGGTCCAACCGCTGCTGGTCCGGGGTTGGGTAGAGGCGTTCGTGCTCGCGTGCGGCGTGGAAGCGCCAGTAGGGATCGAGGTCGCCGTTGGAAACGATGGCGCGCAGTCGCAGGACGGCTTCGGCTCCGGGCAGGCCCCAGCGGGCGCCGGTGATGTCGAGGCGGTCGGCGATCAGGTGGCGACAGGCGTCCTCGACTGCGCCGGTGGCGATGGGCCACCCGTTGTCGAGCGCGGTGTCGTAGTGGAGCTCATCGAGGTGGCCGGTCAGGTAGTGGTGGCAGGCGTCGACGGCCTCGTGCCGGGCGGCTGACAGGTGTTCCCGCTTGGCTTGGGCGGTCATCTCGGCGGCGGCGCGAACGGCGTGGCCCGAGAGGACCGCGGTCAGACGGTCGGCCGCCCAGGTCGCGGCCTCGGTGGTGCCGGGTTTGTGGAAGGCGTGGGCGGCGGCCCAGACGCACTCGGCGACGTGCACGAAGTCCAGCAAGACGTGGACCGTGACGCCGCGTCGGGTGGTCTCGGCGCTGATCAGGTCGAGCTGGTGGCGGGCGCCGTCGACCAGGACGACCCATGGCCGTAAGTGTTTCGGGTCGCGTGCCTGGGCCTGGTCGAAGACATCCGCGATGACCTGCTCGGGCGGGCGGACCAGCGAGGCGGTGCACCACTTGTTCTCTGCCCTGGGCCCTGGGCGGGCGGGGCGTTCGCCGCTTCGGCCGCCGGGCGGGTGAATCACATCGTGTGGGCGCCTGGGCGCCGGACGAGTGTCGAAGACGCAGGCCACGGTCGCCATCCGCTTGCGGTTCGGCTTCTCGCCTGGCGCGAGTCGGCCGCGATGGCCACCAGCTGTCTTGGCGGCGGCCCGGCGGGTGGCCTCCCGCAGTGCCTCCGGGCGCATGACCACGCCCTTGCCGTCCGCCTGGATCACCAGCGGCATCTCGCAGCTGCACGGGACCGGGATCCTCGTCCGGTAGAAGCCGTCGACGTCGACCGCGGCGGCGACCACGAGCTCTTCCAGCCTGCGCTTGCCGAGCACGCTCCCGCAGCGGCGTGTCACCGCGTCGTGGGCCTGGTCGAAAGAGCCGCGGACGGCCTTGGTGACAGCGAGCCGCCGTAATCCGGTCGAGTGTCGGCCTGCAGGCAGAGACAGTTCCTGGTCAGCCGGGTGGACGTTGCCCATGCCCGGGCCCCGGTGGGCGACCCGGGTGACCCGGACCGTCCCGAACACGCTGGCCAGCCACCGCGAGTGCCCAGCCTCCCGCCAGGGCCGCACTCGCCCCTCGGGCCCGGTCACCGCCGGGCCAGCACCGGTGCGGACCTGGTTCTCTTCCTGCCTGGCCCGCATGTCCAGGTGGTCCTGCAGCAGCAGGCGAAGCAGTTCTCGCCCGGCCGCGTCGAGGTGTTCCTCTAGTTCGGCGTGGGTCCAAGTGGTCGCCGGACTGCCTGACAGCGTGTGCATCAGCGTCTCGAAGGCGCTGATGGAGCGCGCAAAGGGGTCAGCGGTGCATTGGGGGTCGTACGGTGTCATCTCCGGGGCTCTTCCCGTCCAGCATCGATTGGGTCGCACCTTCGAATGTAGGCGCGGAAGAGCCCTGCTGTTAACGGGAGTTGGGCGAAACGGCCGTCCGGCGGCGGGCCAAAGTGAACAGGCCGGGGACATCCTCGTCCAACCAGCCGCGTTCCACCAGCCGCTTCAGCATCGACCGCGTGCCCTCGATCTTCCCGGTCTCGGCCGGCAGTCCAATCCTTGGCACGATCTGCTTGGCGCGGACCGGCCCAGGCGCGTCCGCCACCACCTCCAGGATGTCCCGATACACCTGCGGCAGGACCTCCGCCCCCATCCCCGGCCGCCAGTTCGGAACGGACAGCACCCCGATCACCTGCCGCTCGGCCCCGGCATACGCAGACGCCACCGGCTCACCCACGGCCAGCCGGCCAGCATCGACACCCACTGCCGACTTCTCTGGGGTCATCTCCGCGAGCACCTCGGCGACCGTCTCCCGCGCGATCCGCAGCCGCTCCAGGCTCTCCCTCGCCAGATCCAGTCTCCCGGACAGCTCCGCGAGCTCGGCTTCGAGCTCCTCCACCCGCACCCGGGCAGCCGCCTCCCGCGCTTCCAACTCCTCGAACAGCGAGCCCATCCGCTACCCCTCCTCCACCACCACGGTAGAGACGAGCAGCCCCGAGCACAGCCCTACTCAGCCTTCCTCCAGCTCAACCTTTCCCTTCAGAGGAACCGCACCCACCCAAATTCGGCCGTTGCCGAGACCCTGCCTCATGCCTCCCGCCTCGGACACGAGAGATTACCGAGGGAGAAGCAGTACCTGCTCGTACTTCACTGCATGACCCTCTTGAGCCCAGGAGGGCCGATGCTCAGCGCTCCGGACGCGGACAAGGCCTGGAAAGGCATGACGATCGGATGGCCGTCCAGATCAACCAATCAGCCCTACGGGGACACCTGTCTGCTGAATTCGCCAACTGGTCTGCGTTGTCGGGGGCGCCTGGATGGTTCTGGTGTGCTCCGAATGCATCCGGGCGCCCTTCGGCACGGTCGGTACGGCCTGGTTAAGTCGGTTGGAATGGGGCTGGTTGTGACAGATTGATCGTGTAGCAACTCGGTGGCCCTGGAGGCGGAGGAGACACGACCTCATGCTGTCCCCTACTGACTCGAAGCGACTTCCATCACTGACCGGGTTGCGTTTCGTCCTAGCGGCCTTTGTCTTGATGGCTCATTCCTTGTCGGGTTCGGCACTCTTCAGCGAAGAGCCGCAGGCTGTGCTTTCGATCGCTGCGGTGCCGCTGGCCGCCCTCGCTGTTTCCGGGTTCTTCGTCCTCTCCGGCTTCGTGCTTGCCTGGTCGTACCGGCCGGGGGATCGTGCCCGAGCCTTCTGGAGACGCCGCTTTTGGAAGATCTACCCCAACCACGCGTTGGGCTGGTTTCTGGGTGCGCTCTTCTTTGTAGTCACGACGGCCCCCAGCCCCATGACGGCCGACGGTAGCGCAACCGTGTTGGGCGGGGTCGCAGAGCTATTCCTGGTAAAGGTCTGGGTGCCTGCTCGGGAAGTATTTAATGGCTTCAACGACCCATCTTGGTCTGTCTGTTGCGAGGCCTTTTTCTACCTGCTCTTCCCTGTGCTGATTCCCACTGCCCGCAGGTTGACCCGGACCGGGCTGCGCTGCGCGTGGCTGGCCCTTGCTTGCGCAATCCTGGTGTTCCCCGCAGTGGCGCTGGAGCTCGGCGGGCGAGCACTCCCAGGCTGGCCGCTCGGTCTGAACACCCTCTGGTTCGCCTACGTCTTCCCACCCGTGCGACTGACGGAGTTCATGCTCGGAATGGTCACCGCGCGTCTGGTCCAGGTAGAGTCCTGGCCGCGGTTGAACGCGCTGACCCGCATCGGAGCGATGGCAACGGTACTCGCCGCAACTCCATTCGTTCCCCTACCGTATTCTCTCGGGGCCAGCTATGGCGTGCCATTCTCCTTGATTATTGCCGGGCTGGCCGCGCGAGACATCCACAGTCGCAGCCGTTTGCTCGCCCGTCCGGCCGTAGTTGCGCTGGGGGAGGCATCGTATGCCCTTTACATCGTTCACTTTCCCCTGTTGATGTCCGCCCGGCAGGCCGTCGGCGTCAAGCACCGGTTTGCCCTGCTGAACGGAATCCTGTTCGCAGTTGGGGTGATGGTGGCGGCACAGGCGGTGGCTCTGCTGGTCCATCAATGTTACGAACGGCCAATCCAAGCGCGCTTCGCTCGGAACACCCGCGCCGTGTCGTCGGGCCGCCTTGAGGTCAGCACAGCGCCAGCATCCGACTAAGGGCTGTCCCGTAACTGTGGTTGCGGGACAGTCGTCAGGTGCTCTGGTTCCTCCACAGATGCCGCTCGTCCAGGGTCCCGAATCGCACGTCTCCGCGTTCAAGGTCGACGAGGATGGGCCAGCAGTCCAACAGTTGCTCTCTCGCTTCACGCGAGGCGAGATACTGCACAGAGTTGTAGGGCACGATCAGGAACCCGTTGCTCTCACGGACCCGCTCTGCGTCGATGGCGAGAGGCGGCTCGTCATCGCGTTGGCTGTGCGCGAGAAACGCCCCCGCGAGTTGCAGGGCCTCGTCCGGCTCCATCATCCGTCTCCAGTCTGTCGGCTCGGAGAAGGCACCCTAACCGGCCTGGGATGATCTTGGTGTGGCTGGTGTGATCACGGCGTCAGAGCCGTCTTGGATAGGTCCGTTCACCGGGCTGAGCCCGCGCTCCTTCGGCAAGTTGGTGACCGCGGTGCAGCGCGAGAGTGCAGCCGAACCACGGACGGGTCGTCCGTGGGGCCTGTCGCTTGAAGACCGTATTCTCCTGGTCGCGGCCTACTGGCGAACCAACTTGACCATGCGCCAACTGGCCCTGCTATTCGGGGTTTCGAAGTCGGCGACCGACCGGATCATCGACTACATCGGCCCTCTGCTGGCCTTGCCGCCCCGACGCCGGTTTGCGAAGGGCACTGTGTTGATCGTGGACGGGACGTTGGTGCCCACCCGAGACCATGCGGTGGCCGAGCAGTCGAAGAACTATCGGTACTCCACCAATCACCAAGTCGTCATCGATGCCGACACCCGCCTGGTCGTTGTGGTCGGTCGGCCGCTGCCCGGCAACCGGAACGACTGCAAGGCGTGGGAGGAATCGGGGGCCAAGGCAGCGGTCGGCCGGACGACCGTGATAGCTGATGGCGGCTATCCAGGGACCGGATTGATCATGCCTCACCGCCGCACCCAGGGCGAGGAACTGCCCGGCTGGAAGCGGGAGCACAACCGCTCACACAAGCAGGTCCGTGCCCGAGTGGAGCACTTCTTTGCCCGGATGAAGACCTGGACAATCCTCCGCGACTGTCGGCTCAAGGGCGACGGTGTCCACCACGCCGTGCGCGGCATCGCCCGACTGCACAATCTCAACCTTGCTGGATAGGGCCATGGCCGAACTCAGGCAGGTCCCTCACCTGCGTCCGCCAGCGGGGTGCGGCGTGTGCCGCAGCCACTGCGCGCCCACCTGTTCCACCACAGCGGCCCGCAACGCTTCCAAAAGGACGTATCCGGGATACGTCCCAAACGCTCCGTACTTCCAGCGGTAGTAGCACGACCAGTAGCTCACCACCCGCCGCTCCGTGCGAGCGAAGAAGGCCGGATTCCGAGCGATGAACTCCCCGTAGAGGCGGCGCTGGGCCGAGCCCGGGACGGCGAGTCCTGGAAGACCGCGGCCGATCGCCTCGATGATCTCCAGCACGTATTCGCCGGCCAACTGCACCACGAACGGCACCACCCACGGCTCGCCCGACGCCACAATCTGCTCAAGGTGCCGCTGGCGGACCCGGCCATCACTGTGCCGGGAGTACAGGCAGTGCAAAATCACCTGCTGAGTTCCGGCCAGGGGCGGCCGCTCCGAGTCGGTGCTCGGCTCCTCGTTGTAGATGCGCGACGGGATGGCGACGGTCTCGCCCTGCACCTCGACCTCGAAGGGCATCGTCGGAGCGAGCCTGGCCTCCGGCATGACCGCCAGGACGCTCTGCACGTCACGGGCAAGACGGGTCGGAAACGCTGCCACCAGGGCATAGGCGACGTTCGACGGACCCAGGGGCAGCTGCACAACAGGAGGATAAGCGGCGAACCTCTCGGTCTCTCAACCGCCCGCCTCAACGTTGCGGGACAGCCCTTACTGATCTTTTCGTTTGTTCGGTGGGGTTGGTGGCCGTGTGGGTGGGAGGCTGTCGGGGTGGCATATCAACCTTCCCCTTCGGTTGCCGGCTCCTCTCTTCCTCCCTTGTCGCGGCCTCAGTTGGCGGAGGCGCGTCGTGTTCGGGCAGTCGAGTTGTTCGAGGGTGGCGTCGCGAATGCGGAGATCGCGAGGGCGGTGGGGGGGTGTGCCGACAGTGTGCGGCGGTGGCGGCGGGTGTGGGAGCAAGACGGTGCTTCGGGCCTGCGGAGGCGGGCAGCCACCGGACGCCCGCCGAAGCTGGACGACAGCCAGGTCGAGATGGTCCGGGCCGCGTTGGAGAAGGGTGCCCAGGCTCATGGGTTCGAGGCCGACCTGTGGACCCTGGAACGCGTCGGCGTGGTCGTCACCCGGGCAACGGGGGTGGTGTTGTCGAAGGCGTCGGTGTGGCGGCTGCTGACCGGCCGGCTCGGACGGAGCCTGCAACGGCCTGAGCGGCGGGCGGTCGAGCGGGACGAGTCGGAGATTGCCCGCTGGATCGCGCACGAGTGGCCGCGCATCAAAAAGGGGCCGTGAACACATGTGCCTGGATCGTCTTCCTCGACGAATCAGGAGTCTCCCTGCTTCCTCAGATCCGCCGTACCTACTCGCCCCGAGGGCGGACTCCGCTCCTGCGGCACCGCCTGAACTGGAAGCGCGCGTCCATGGCCGGAGCCTTGGGCTACCACTCCACCGACCGCGGTCGCGGGGCCCGCCTGTGCTTCCACCTCAAGCCCGGCAGCTACGACACCGCCGGACTCATCGAGGTCCTGGAGCAGATGAAGGTGTTCTACCGCGGCGAGCGAGTGGTCCTGGTCTGTGACGGTCTGTCCGCCCACTGGAGCCGAGCAATGCGGGCCTGGGTCACCGAACAGGACTGGCTCACCCGGGAGCGATTACCCGCCTACGCTCCCGAGCTGAACCCGGTGGAACTGCTGTGGTCCTCACTCAAGAAACGCGAACTCGCCAACCTCGCCGGCGACCACCTCGCCGATGTCGCCGACGCCACCGAGCAAGGCATCCGCCGCATCAATGCCAACCCCCGACTGCCATGGTCATTCCTCGCCCATACCGGCCTGCCCATCCACCCACCACCCCCACCGAACTTACGAATAGATCAGTAGGGGCGTGTTTCGAAAGTGCCGGCCACAGCCATGCGTAGCGAAAGTACTGGTGCCAGCGCACCGGTTTCGACAAGCTGCGACACATGGACTGGACGCCCCTGCTCTCCACACTGACCGGTGCTGTCATCGGCATCGCAGCCACCCTGATCGCCGACCGCAACCGGTGGCGGCGCGAGGAAGCCAGGCACGCTTTGGAAGTACGGCGCGAGGTCTACACGGAGTATGTTTCCGCCCTCAAAGCCGCAGGTGAGGAGATACGGGCCGTCGCGCTGGGCGACCACATGTCCGAGTCGGCACGCGACGCGGCGGTGCGGGAAGCCGTGCGTGGCACCGGCATCTACACGGCGAGCGAACGCCTCTGGCTCGTGGGCCCGCCGCAGGTGGTGGAGGCGGGGAACGAGGCGTTCCACCGCCTGCGCGCAATCCGCGACGCCTATGCCCGTGGAGTGGCTGTCGGCTCCGCCGACGACGCCCCCCTGATAGAGCGGCGACGCAAAGCTATGGCGCAGATGCGTCGCCTCATGCGTGAGGACCTGGGCATCGCACCCCTCGGAATCGAGTGATATGTCACCAGCCCTGAGTTCGTCCCAACGTCGCGTGGTCGTCCACTCCGCCGTCGACGACCACTCCCGCCTCGCCTACAGCGAGATTGGGTATGTCGGCGGGTTTGGGGAACAGGTGTCGCTCAGCGCCGGGAACGCCTCGGATTGAGACGTGTGGGTGTCGGTGAGTTTCGGCAACACCAGGGGGCTTGCGGTGGGAACATGGGTGTGCTCCGTGCTGTGAGGGGGCGTCGATGGCGCCGAAGTCGAGGGTCGAGCTGTACGCGGCGATCCGCCGGGACTGCCGTGCTGGGATGACGAAGCGGGCCGTGATGCGCAAGTACGGCGTCGGCCACCCCACCGTGCAGAAGGCACTGGAGTCTGCCTGGCCCCGGCCGCGCAAGAAGCTGCCGCCGCGGCCGACACGCCTGGATCCGTACAAGCCGCTGATCGACCAGATGTTGCGGACCGATCTGGACGCGCCGCGCAAGCAGCGGCACACTGCGAAACGCGTCTTCGACCGGCTGCTTGAGGAGCATCAGGCCAACGGCATCTCCTACGGAATGGTCCGCGACTACGTCGCGGTGCGCCGGGGCGAGGTCCGGGCGGCAGCCGGCCGCGGCCCCGTTGAGGCGTTCGTGCCGCAGTCGCACCGTCCCGGGGTGGAGGCCGAGGTCGATTTCGGGGACGTGACGGTCCGTCTGGCCGGGCAGAGCGTGGTCTGCTACTTGTTCAGCTTCCGCCTGTCGTATTCGGGCAAGGCGGTGCACCGGATCTTCGCGTCCGGCGGCCAGGAGGCGTTCTTCGAAGGCCACGTGCACGCCTTCAGGGTGCTGGGCGGGGTGCCGACCGGCAAGGTCCGCTACGACAACTTGAAGGCCGCGGTCGCCAAGGTGATCGGGTTCGCCCGGGAGAGGCAGGAGAACGAGCGGTGGATCCTCTTCCGTGAGCACTTCGGTGTTGAGAGCTTCTACTGCCGCCCCGGGATCGCTGGCGCCCATGAGAAGGGCGGGGTGGAAGTCGATGTGGGCTACTTCCGCCGCAACCGGCTTGTCCCCGTGCCCGAGGTGAACTCCCTGGCCGAGCTGAACGTGCTGGTCGACCAGTGGGACGAGGAGGACGATGACCGCCGCATCCGGATGCGGCCGCGCACCGTCGGCGAGTACTTCTCCGTTGAACAGCCCCTGTTGAAGCCGTTACCGCAGGAACTGTTCGACACCAGCCGCACCTTCGCGCTGCGGGTGGACAGGCACAGCCGCATCTCGGTCCGCACCAACAGCTACTCAGTGCCGGTCCGCTTCATCGGCCGCCGGGTGCGGGCCGTGCTGCACGCCAACGATGTGGTCGTCTACGACGGCAGCACGGAGATCGCTCGGCACGAACGGCTGATCGCCAAAGGCGGAGAACGGCTGGTCCTGGACCACTACCTGGAAGCCCTGGTGCGCAAGCCCGGCGCCCTGCCCGGAGCGACCGCCCTCGAACAGGCCAAAGCCGCAGGGAAGTTCACTCCCGTCCACGACGCATGGTGGGCTGCGGCCTGCAAGGCCCATGGCGACCGGGACGGCACCCGGGCCCTCATCGACGTGTTGCTGCTGGGCCGGCGCATCCCGCACGAGGACCTGGTGACCGGGCTCGCGGCCACGCTGCGAGTGGGTGCACTGACCGCGGACGCCGTCGCCCTGGAGGCCCGCAAGGCCCAGGAAGCCGACGACGCCGACACGGCCCTCGCCGAACCGAAGCCGCCTCTGCGGCGGGAGCCGACGGTGACCTTCCTGACCGCGCGGCGGCTGGCTCATCTGCCGCCCGACACCCGCCCCCTGCCTTCGCCCGTCCCCTACGACCAGCTTCTTGGCCGCCGCACCAGTCGCACCAGCACGGGAGACCAGATGCCATGAACGCCACCAGCCACCGCCGGATGAGCGAGCAGGCGGCCGAGACGGCCGTCGTCGGCGCCTGTCGGATGCTCCGCCTGCCTACCATCCGTGCGAAGTTCCCGGACCTGGCCGAGCAGGCCGCCCGCGAGCAGATGTCCTACCTCACCTTCCTCGCCGAACTGCTACTGGCCGAATGCGACGACCGGGCCCGGCGCCGCTCCGAACGCCGCATCAAGGCTGCGGCCTTCCCTAGGCAGAAGGCGTTGCGGGAGTTCGACTTCGACGCCAACTCCAACATCGACGCCGCCGTCGTCCACACGCTGGCGACCTGCGAGTGGGTGAAGAAGGGACAGCCGCTCTGCCTGATCGGCGACTCCGGCACCGGCAAGTCCCACCTGCTCATCGCGCTCGGGACCGAGGCGGCGATGGCCGGCTTCCGGGTGAAGTACACCCTGGCGACCAAACTCGTCAACGAACTCGTCGAGGCCGCGGACGAGAAGCAGCTGACCAAGACCATCGCCCGCTACGGGCGCGTCGATCTTCTATGCATCGACGAACTCGGCTACATGGAACTCGACAAGCACGGCGCCGAGCTGCTGTTCCAGGTGCTGACCGAACGCGAGGAGAAGAACAGCGTCGCCATCGCCTCCAACGAAGCCTTCGGCGGATGGACCAAGACGTTCACAGATCCCCGGCTCTGCACCGCCATCGTCGACCGGCTCACCTTCAACGGCACGATCATCGAGACCGGCACCGACTCCTACCGCCTCGCCCAGACCCGGGCCAAGGTCGCGCAACCTGCCACCAGCTGAAGGAGGTCAGGGATTCACACTCGGTCGGCCTTGTGGAGGACGGTCGTCAGACGGGCCAGTCCCTCTGGCCCGTAGCCGTCCGCGACGGCCTGGTCGATGATGCTTTTCGCCGCTGTAAGCATCCCCACATCGATTCCGTGGCTGGTGGCGGTGCTGATGATGTGGGTAATCCCGGACGCTGCGGAAGCGATCGTGGACCGGTCTCCCGGATAGTGGCCAGTCTGGATCTGCTGGGCGAAACGCGTGATCATCTCTGGGAGGAGTCCACCGATACCGGTGGCGAAGGCGGCAAACCGTTCTGGCTCGATTCCCTCGGCGGACGCGAGAGCGAAGGCGTGCACGATGCCGTTGACCGAGGTGGCGAAGATGTCCAGGAGCGCAACCTCGTAGGCGGATGCCTGGCCGGGATCGTCGCCGAGATGCATCGCCGTGCCGCCCACGGCGGCCATCGTCTCCTGAACGGCCTCGTAGACGTCGCGGGAGCCGCTGAGGAGGACGGCGGCGGCTGGAGTGCCTATCGTCGGGGTCGGGGTCAGGATGGCGCCGTCGAGGTAGTCGATCCCGCGTGAATCGGCCCATCGTGACATCTGGCGAGCCTGTGCCGGTTCTCCGCTGGTGAGGTTGATCAGCCGCCGGTTCTCCCAGTCCGCCGGCGAGTGTTCGAGCGTGGCCCGGACCGCGGCGTAGTCGATGAGACAGACAATGATCACTTGTCCGGCCTGCACCGCGTCCTGGAACGAGCCGGCGACTACGGCACCCCGGTCGGGAAGGTCTCCGGCCTTTCCCGGCGTGCGGTTCCACACCGTCACCGGGTGGCGGGCATTGAGGAAAGCCGAGGCCAGGGCGCGGCCCATCGGGCCAAGACCGAGGACGGTCACGGGCGTCAGCCGAGAGTTGTCATCAGAGGTTGCGATCATGCACAGAACGCTAAACCTTCACATTGACGTCAAGGTCAAGCACTGCTGGACTCTCCCTCATGAGGATCGGTGAACTCTCACGACGCACCAGCGTGAGCCAGCGCTCACTGCGCTACTACGAAGAGCAAGGACTACTCACCCCGACGCGCCTGCCGAACGGATACCGCGACTACGACGAACGCACCGTCACCACCGTGCGGCGTATCCAGATCCTGCTCTCCGCAGGTCTCGGCACATCCGCCGTCGCAGAGATCCTTCCCTGCGCCGTCGATGACACCGTCGTCCTGGCCGGGAAATGCCCAGAACTCATCGACGGCCTGGCGAAAGAGCGTCGCCGGATCAACACGGCGATCGACGACCTGATCGCCGCTCGCGACATCCTCGACTCTCTCATCGGACGCCCGCTTCGCCCCCAGGCCGCCCCATCGCGCTGAAGACGATGATCGGGACCGGGACACAGCGTTGCTGAAACTCGCCGACATTTCTGCGGCCGAGCACCCTCAACCGTTCCCAGAACTCACCAGCACGCGTTGCCGCTTCTCATCGACACAATCAGCGAGATCCACCCCGACAAGAAGGCTGCCACCTGCGCCGGCTTCCCGCGCTGGGCCGCGGCCTTCTTCGCAGCCTCGGGCATCGACCGCATCGAACGGGTCCTGACCGGCAACGCCTGGCCTTACCGCCAAAGCTTCGCCTGGCAGAAGGCCCTGGCCGACCTCGGCGCGGCCGGCAAGTTCACCCGCGCCTACCGGCCCCAGACCAACGGCAAGGCCGAACGCTTCAACCGCACCCTGCTCGACGAATGGGTCTACCTGCGGCCCTACACCAGCAACACCGAACGCACCGACGCCCTGGCAGGCTTCCTGCACACCTACAACCAGCACCGCTGCCACACCGCGCTCGGCGGCCAGCCACCGATCAGCCGCGTGACCAACGCTGCGAGTCAACACACCTAGCTAGGGCCTGGGACGCGGCGAGCTGTATCGCGCGACCGTGCGGCCGCCCAGATACGGGGGACCATGGAAGCACTGCGAGGTGCAGGGGACACAGGCCACAGCCTGAGGCCGGCGCAGGGCGGCGTGTCGAGCTGAACAGGCGGAGGGAGTGCTTGGATGAGGACAGCCGATCCCTTCGGCGCCGAGGGTGACCAGCCGGGTTCCGGACCGAGACAGCCACGTGAGTTGCTGGATCTGCTCAGTGTCGCGGCTGTGCTGCTGGATGCCGAGGGGCGGATCGTGCTGTGGAGCCCGCAGGCCGAGGAGCTCTTCGGCTACACCTCGCAGGAGGCGCTGGGCCAGTACGCGGCGCGACTGCTGGTCGATGAGCATCACGTGGAACTGATGATCAGGCTGTTCAGCGAGGTCATGAGGACGGGACAGAGATGGTCCGGCGCCTTCCCTGTCCGGAACAAGGACGGCAGTACCCGGCTGGTGGAGTTCCGCAACATGCGGCTGCTGGACGACCGGGGTGACTTCTACGCCCTGGGCATCGCCACCGACGAGGCGGCCCTGCGCCAGGTGGAACGGGACGTGGCCCTATCCACGCGGCTGGTCTCCCAGTCCCCGATCGGGCTGGCCGTCTTGGACACCGACCTGCGGTACGTGGCCGTCAATCCGGCGCTGGCGCAGATCAACGGCGTCCCTGCCGAAGACCACCTCGGGCGGCCGGTCCGCGAGGCCCTGCCCTTCCTGGAGGTCGATGCGATCGAGGCCGCGCTGCGGCATGTCCTCACGTCCGGAGAGCCCCTGATCGACCAGCACAGTGTGGGGCGCACTCCCGCCGACCCCGACAACGATCACGCCTGGTCAGCCTCCTATTACCGGCTCGATGGTCCCGGCGGGCGAGTACTGGGGGTAGCCATCGTGTTGGTGGATGTCACCGATCGGCACCGAGCCCGGCAGCGCTTGGCCCTGATCGCCGACGGCTCCGCCCGTATCGGCACCACCTTGGACGTGGAACAGACCGCCCGCGAGCTGGCCGATGTCGCCGTCCCTGAGCTCGCCGACGTGGCAGCGGTGGACATCCTGGATTCCATCCTGAACGACCGCCACCCGACGGCACCCGGCACCGGCCGGGCACTCTTCCGCGCCCTCGCCGTGAAAGCCGCGTACCCCACCGAGGCCGTCCGCGCCGCTGACCCTCCCGGCCACCTCGCCAGCTACGGCGCGGAGCGCCTGGCCACTCACTGCGTGCGGACCGGCCGCCCCGTTCTGATACCCCACGTCGGCGAGCGGGACCTGGCCCGTATCGCCCGTGACGCCGACGCCGCCGCCATCCTGGCCCGCGCCGGCGTCCACAGCTATCTCACAACGCCCCTGATCGCCCGTGGCGAGGTGCTCGGCACCCTGGGCCTCACTCGCGCCCGCAACCCGCTGCCCTTCGACAACGACGACCTCCTCCTGGCCGGTGAACTGGCCGACCGAGCCGCTGTCTGCATCGACAATGCCCGTCTGTACCAAGACGCACGCAACACCGCGGTCACCCTCCAGCGCAGCCTGCTGCCGGACCTCCCGCCGCAGCAGGCGGGACTGGAGGTCGCCTGCCGATATCGGCCTGCCGGAACGACCATCGAAGTCGGTGGCGACTGGTTCGATGTCATCCCCCTCGTGGAAGGCAAGACCGCGCTGGTCGTGGGCGATGTGATGGGCAGCGGCATAAGCGCCGCCACCACCATGGGACGCCTGCGCACCGCCACCTCCACCCTGGCCGACCTCGACCTCCCACCCACCGAAGTGCTGCACCACCTCGACAAGATCACCGCTGACCTGGAGCAGTACGCCACCTGCGCCTACGCCATCTACGACCCGCACCGCGCCCTGTGCCACATCGCTGTCGCCGGACACCTGCCCCCCGTGCTGATGCGCACGGGCGAGTCCCCCGAACTGCTCGATCTGCCTACCGGCGCACCCCTCGGGGTCGGCGGTGTCGCCTTCGAAGTCACCACCATCGGCCTGGCCCCCGGCGACCAATTGGTCCTCTACACCGACGGCTTGGTCGAGACCCGCCACCACGCCATCGACGAGCGCCTGGACCTCCTCCTCCAACTGCTGCACAACCCTGACCGATCCTCGGAAGAAACCTGCGACCGGCTCCTGGACACACTGCGCGATCCGGACGACCACGATGACGTCGCCCTATTGATCGCCCGAGCCCGACACTAGGGCCGCGTATCGAGTCGTGATCAGTGGGCGATCCGGGTGAGATCTCTGATCCAGATCATCGAGGCGCGCAGGTGGAGGCCGGCGACGTAGCGGTCGCCCACGCGTGCGAGATGACCAGCGCAACATCTACCTGGTCCGCTATTTGTACGTCGGACAACGAGTACATCGGCCTTGAGATCATGGTCTCGGTCATCGGGAAGTCGCCAGCCGGCCGACCCTCGGCTACGCCTGGCGCGCTGCAAGAACCCGTTTGTCCGACCGGAGAACCGCCTCGCCGACACTCGCCCGGTTTCTGTGTCCCGCTGAGCGCGCCGGCACGCGCTGTCACACCGCGTCCGTTCGCCTCCGGGTGCCCGTCGGCCCGTCGGCCCGCCGTCCACCGGTCCTGGGTACCCGCGCGGGAAGGGGCTGCTCAGTCCAGATGGTCTTGCCGGTGCCGGTATACCGCGTCCCCCAGCGCTCGGTGAGCTGGGCGACCAGCATGAGGCCGCGTCCGCCTTCGTCGAAGATGCGGGCACGTCGCAGGTGGGGTGAGGTGCTGCTGGCGTCGGAGACCTCGCAGATCAGCGTCTTCCCCTTGATCAGCCGCAGTTGAATGGGCGCGCCGCCGTAGCGGATGGCGTTGGTCACCAGCTCGCTGACCACGAGTTCCGTGACGTAGGTCAGCTCGTCCAGCTCCCAGGCGTGGAGTTGCGCGGTCGTCTGAGAGCGAGCGCCTGCGACGACCTCCGGATCGTTGGGAAGGTTCCAGACGGCGATGTGCCCGCTGTCCAGAGCACGCGTACGGGCGATGAGCAGTGCGGCGTCGTCGGTGGACCGCTCGTCGAACAGCGCCTTGAGCACCTCGTCGCAGGTGGTCTCCAACGACGAAGCGGCGGCATCGGCGAGGGCGCCGCGCAGGGCATGCAGACCGGCATCGGCATCGCGATGGCGTGCCTCGATCAGGCCGTCGGTGTACAGCGCAAGGAGACTGCCTTCGGGAACTTCGTGGTGGACGCACTCGAACGGCATCCCGCCCACACCGAGTGGCGGGCCGGTGGGCACTTCGAGGAAATCCACTCTGCCGTCAGGGCGCACCAGTGCGGGCCAGAGGTGACCCGCACTGGCGAGCGAGCACGCGCGGGAAATGGGGTCGTAGACCGCGTACAGGCAAGTGGCGCCGAGTTCTCCCGACGGTGCCTCCGCACTGGAGTCGGTCCCGGAGCTCAGCCGGACCACAAGGTCGTCAAGGTGGGTGAGGAGCTCGTCCGGGGTCAGATCGACATCGGCGAGGGTACGCACGGCCATGCGAAGGCGCCCCATGGCGGCCGAGGCGGCGATGCCGTGGCCGACCACATCGCCGACCACGAGGGCGACGCGGGCGCCGGAAAGCGGGATGACGTCGAACCAGTCACCGCCGACGCTGATGGGCGAGTCTGCGGAGAGGTAGCGGCCGGCGACGTCCACGGCTGCCTGGGCGACAGTCCCCTGTGGCAGAAGGCTGTGCTGGAGAGCCAGTGCCGTCCTGTGCTCGCGGGTGTAACGGCGGGCGTTGTCGATGCAGACCGCGGCGCGCGCCGCCAGCTCCTCGGCGATCTGCAGGTCGTCGGGTCCGTACGGGGCGGCTGAGGGATCCAGTCGGGTGAAGAGGGCGATGCCGAGGTTGGTACCGCGAGCGCGGAGCGGCACCGCGATCAGTGACTGCGCGCGATACCGAGCCACCCAGGCAGCCCGGTCGGGATCGTGGGCCAGCCAGCGGGTGATCTCGGGCTCCCCGATCTGGTGCACGCTGCCGTGGCCGGTGGCCAGGCACCGGACCGGCGGTGAGAACTCCGGGTAGCGGGCCGGCTCGCCGACTGTGACTGCGGGCTCCACACCGGAGCTGATGGCTGTGCGCCGCAGCAACAGGGGCCCGTCGACAGGGATCAGCGGGGGCTCGTCGCCGCGCAGCACGGCGTCCAGGAGATCGACGGAGACGAAGTCCGCCAGGGCAGGCACGGCCACGTCGGCCAGCTCCTGGGCGGTCCGGGACACGTCTAGGCTGCTGCCGATACTCCTGCTGGCCTCGTTGAGCAGCGCCAAGCGCTCGCGGGCCGCGTACTGCTCGGAGAAGTCCAAGGCGGCCAGCTGCACCCCGTGCACCAGTCCGAGGGGGTCCTTGAGCGGGGTGAAGTGGACGATCCAGGCGTGCGCGTGAGGCTCTCCCGGGACTCTGACGTAATTCTCGATGTGCTCGGGCTCACCGGTCTGCAGCACACGATCGAGAGATCGCTCGGGAGCCTGGAAGCCCTGATCTGGCATGTGCTCAGTGATCCGGAGCCCCCGAAGCTCCCGCTCGGAGGCGGCGAGCTGCTTGGTCATGGGCTCGTTGACGCGCAGGAATCGGCCCTCGGAGTCGTAGATCGCCAGAGAGAACGGGGACTGGTCGAATGACCAGCGGATCAGTGGGTCCGTGTCGCGCTCCGTCTCCTCCCGCACCGGGACTCCCTCCAGCAGCCAACCGGCTCGCCCATCACCCATGGGCAGCGGGCACGCGCGCAACCGGCACTCCACCGCGCTGCCGTCCTGGTGGCGGACTGCCACCAGCCCGGTCCAGCCCTCCTGCCGGGCGAATCGCTCACGAGCAGCCGCGGGGAGGGCCGACGCGAGGAGCTCTGCCGCGGGCAGGCCGACAGCCTCGGCGGCGGAGAGCCCGAGCAACTGCTCCGCACCGGTGCTCCAACAGGTCAGCACACCGTCCGGAGCCGCCACTGCCAGAGCCCCAGCGGCGGGAAGCAAGTCACCAGGGCAGCGCTCCGGTGGATCCATAGTCGATCACCTTCCCCTTCGCGTCCCTGCTGATTCCAGGATCTCTCGGTCCTGAGGCTGGTTCCCGTCAAGCGATCGCACGCGTGGGACGGCGCTGCCGGACAGCTGGCCGGATGGGTCTCATGGCCTGCGTGTAGTGGTGGCCGCGGCAGGACGCACGGCAGGTTGCGGCCGCCGGTGACGGACAGACGGGCAACGGCCCACGTGCCCAGGGGTACTCCGGCGCGATGCACTGCACGTCGGCGGGCGCGGGTGAGCTCGGCATCTTGCGGGACGGCCGTGGGGCCCGCGCCACGTCTGCACACTCCCCCCTCGACCAGGCCGCCTAAACGATCGACGCGTTGCGCTCGGGAGAGTGTCTTTCCCTTTGGTGGGACCGATTCACGGTGACGGATGCCTTCGGCCGATGCGGCGCCCGCGGCCCCAAGCGCCGTGGCTACCGCCGTCGCGCTCGCCGAATCGTCCGGCCAATACTGGGTGGTCAACTCTCTCGGGCGTCGAATCCGGGCAACGACGAGCTCCTGCAGGAACGGCACCGCATCGGCCCGGATCCGCAAGGCCGGCCGGCGACGGCTGATCACCCTTCTACGACCGCATCAAGTGGCGGGCGATGCCGGCCGACTTCCCGCCGTGGGACCGGGTTTGCGCGTCCTTTCGCCGCTGGCGCGACCACGGCCTGGTCAAGGAGCTCCACGACCGGCTGTGCGCCAAGGCCCGCCAGATGGTGGGCCGCGAAGCGAAGCCGGGCGCGGGTCTGATCGAATCGCAGTCGGTCAAGGCGGACGCGGTGGTCGGCTCCGACAGCCGGGGCTTCGACGGCGGCAAGCTGGTCAACGGCCGCAAACGGCACGTCGTGGTCGACACGCTCGGTCTGCTGCTGGGTGTGATGGTCACCGCCGCAGACACCGGCGACCGCACCGCCGCCCGCGTGCTGCTCGGGCAGGTCGCCGACGAGCACCACCACCTCGCCCTCGTTTGGGCCGACGGCGGCTATACCGGCAGCCTCGTCGAGCACTCCCTGGCCGCGCTCTCTGGTCCTGACGTTCGTCAAGCGCAGCGACGACATGCGCGGCTTCGTGGTGCTGCCCAAGTGGTGGATCGTCGAGCGCTTCTTCGTCCACCTGATGCGCACCCGCCGCCTCGTCCGCGACTTCGAACGCCGCACCACCAGTGCCGAAGCGATGATCTACTGATCGATGACCCTGCTCATGACCCGCCGCCCGGCCCGCTCACGCCCACACCCGGCGTGAACCGGCCCGGTGCAGGCTCGGCCAGCCAGCCGCGCGCGACCAGGCGTTTGGCCTTCGGCCTCAATGCCTCCACCCGCGCCGGCACCACGTCCATACCGAACACTACGGCCACCTCCTGGCCTCGTCGTGGCCGTCGCCAAGCGTCACGGTCTCCTCGAACAAGGCGTGGCAGACGTCGAGCAGCGGTCAGGCGACCCCCGCCTTGCGGGCGACCTCGCCCATCAGCCGGTTGTTCTTCAGCACGTCCTGGGCCGCCGCCTCCACCGCCAAGTCGCGGGCGTACAGCTTCGGCGCCTTCATACGGGACACCCCGTAGTCCGGGGGGGGCCGGCCCAGCAGCGTTCTCGACTCCGCTCAGGCGGCCGCCGGTGCCTGACCGCGCTGGGCGATCACCATGGCCATGTCGTCGTCGAGTAGACCCCCCGCATAGGCCCGCAGGTCGGCGGTGATCTGCTTCAGGAGCGGCCCGGGGGCGTGGTCGACCCACCTCGCGAGGCGTTCGGCGAGCGGGTAGAAGGTGCCCGCGCCGTCGCGGGTCTCGGTGACGCCGTCGGTGTAGAGCAGGATCCGGTCCCCCTCGTGGAAGGGGAAGGTCGCCGCCGTATACGTGTCGTCGGACATGGCGCCGAGGCCGAGCGGCGGGGCGGGTTCGCTCACCTGGAGCGCGGTGACGGTCCCGGTCGCCCGGCGCAGCAGCAGGGGCGGCGGATGGCCGCAGCTGATCATGTGCACCACCGGCTCGTCGTCCGGGATGTCGAGTACCACGGCGGTCACGAAACGTTCGGCGGCGTCGGGCTCGCATTCCGAGAACTCCGCGAGGCCCCAGCGGACGGCGTCCTCGAGGTAGGCGACCAGCTCCGTCAGCGGGATCCGCCGATGGGTCGCGGCGCGGAAGGCACCCAGCACGATCGCCGTGTCGCTGATCGAGGCGAGGCCCTTGCCCCGGACGTCGCCCATGATCAGTCGGGTGGAGTCGGAGGTACGGGCCGCGGCGTAGAGGTCGCCGCCTATGTAGGTGTCGGGCTCGGCGCTGTGGTACTCCGCGGCGAGGGACACCGGCCCGGCCCGCCGGGGGAGCGGACGCATGACGACCCGCTGTGCGGTGTCGGAAACGGTGCGCGCTCTGCTCAGTTCCCGTTGGTGCCGGTCCCGCAGATGGGCGAAGGCGAACAGCAGGGCGGAGAGCACGGTGAGCGAAGCGAGTTCGACCAGCACACTCTCGGTGCCCAGGGTCCGCCGCTCAGCTCCCGCGGCGATCAGCGCGAAAATCGCGAGGCCACCGATCAGGGCCGTGGGGCGCGGGCCCGCGCCCATGGCGGTCACTGCCGTGGCGACGACCAGGAGGTGAGCGAGGTGGATGTCCGGAGGCAGAAACGCGTCGGCCGCCGGGATGGAGACGATCAGGGCCAGGGGGACGACCAGGAAGAGCGGGTGCAGCGCCGCCCGGCTCCAGACCTTGAGGACCCTGGTCACGGATGTCGTGGTGGTCGCAACGCTCATTCCTGCTCCCATCATGCCGGCCTGGTGAGTGGCCGCGGTGCGCGAGAGACGCCCTCGCGGGGAGGAGGCCGACCGGCACATCTCTCACCTTCGGGAACAGATCGGAGGTGCGCTCTATGCCGGACGTCGAACAGCCTGCCGGCGTCCCCCGCCCGCCCACAGGCCGACCTGACAGCTTCGTCTACTGCCCCTCGTCGGCTCGGCGCGCTGTGCTGAAGCGTCGCTGATAGGCGGCGGGGCTGAGTGACAACTCCCGCGCAAAAACTCGCCGCATACTCTCATAATTCGGGAATCCGGCAAGGGATGCCGTCAGCGTTGCGGTATGTCCTTGGTCGAGGAGAGCTTTCGCCATGTCGAACCGGATCATCTCCACGTACCGGGCCGGCGTCGTGGACAGCTCGTCGTGGAAGAGCCGAGTGAGATGCCGAGGGCTCACATTAAGGTGCTTGGCGAGTTCGCCGAGTGAGTGGTTTCCCCCGGGATTCGCCGTGATCAAGTCGGTGATTCTGCGGAGCGCCGGAGACCGGGGCGGCGGTCCTTGCAGTGGGGCGGAGAACTGCGACTGGCCGCCCGAACGCTGCAAATAGACCACCAGGGCGCGGGCGACGTCGCGGGTGAGATCAGGGCCGTGATCCTCCTCGACGAGCGCCAGTGCCAGGTCGATGCCGGCGGTCACGCCCGCCGAGGTGTAGGTGGTTCCGTCACGGACGTAGATCGCGTCGGGTTCGACGCGGCTGGCCCGGCAGCGGACGGCGAGCTCCTGCGCGACCTTCCAGTGCGTGGTCGCGCGCTTGCCGTCCAGGAGGCCGGCGGCGCCGAGGACGAATGCTCCGGTGCAGATGGACGCGACCCGGTCCGCCCGGCCCGCCAGCGTTCGCGTGGCCTCGATCAGATCACGGGAGACCGGTGTGCGCGGGTAGATGTCCGCGCCGGCCACCAGGAACGTGTCGGGAGCAGGCACTGTGGCCGCGGCGTCAACCGAGATCCGGATCCCGATGGACGAGGTGACATCGGCACCGGTCGGTGACACCAGAACGATCTTGTAGTCGGCACCGAGCCGGTTCGCTTCCCCGAACACCTCCGCGGGGCCCACGACGTCCAGGAGTTTGACCCCGTCGTAGACGAGGATCGCGACCCGATGCGTGGCGGAGCCCACAACCCCGCTGCCCGCCTGTCCGGATTCGGGTGACTCATGGCCGGACCGAGGGAGCGCCGGGCGCCGGGTGGTCGGCAGGGTGGAAGACGGAGGCACCGTCCATTCGTAACACACCGATACCGGAAGGAGCAGAGGTCATGAGCAAGATCATCGCGGGGGTGGAGATTCCTGAAACGGCGGCGGTAGCCGAGGCCACCCGCCTCATGCAGGAGATGACCAGCCCCCTCATCTACCACCACTCCCGGCGCGTTTTCGTCTTCGGCGCCCTGCATGCTCACAGGCTCGGCCTGGGGCCCGACCCGGAGCTTCTCTACCTGTCCGCCATGTTCCACGACACCGGCCTCTTGACGCCGTTTTCCGACGTGGAGCAGCGCTTCGAGGTCGATGGAGCCGACCACGCACGCAAGTTCATGCTCGACCACGGCTTCCCGGCCGCGGCCGCCGACGTGGTGTGGACGGCGATCGCGCTGCACACGACCCCGGGAATCCCCGGCCGGATGGGACCGGAGATCGCCATCACGTACTTCGGGGTTCTGACGGACGTGCTCGGCTTCGGTCTGGACGAGCTGGATCGCAGCCAGGTGGACGAAATCATCGCCGCCCATCCGCGGGGCGACTTCAAGAACGAGTTCCTGCAGGCCTACGTCGACGGACTCAAGCACCGCCCCGAGACCACGAACGGAACCGTGAATTCGGATGTGCTGGAGCACTTCGTTCCCGGCTTCCGTCGCACCACCACGGTCGAGCGCATGCTGGGCGCTCCCTGGCCGAGCTGATCAGGACGCCAGAAGAGGCAACGTGATGAAACGTGCGAGTCGCTCCCGCGACGGGCGTCGTCTCGGACGAGGTCCGGCTTTCGCCGTGCTGGCCTGCGCCAATGTTGTGATGATGGCCACGGGCCTGACGGTCACGATGCTGACAGTGATCTTCGCGGTGTATGTCGCGGGTCTGCTCGGGCATCGCCACGGGGACGGCCACGGGCGCTCTTGCCGCCGGACTGGTCGACCTCTCACCCGAGCGATGTCCGCAGCTGGGGCCGACGACGACAGCGGTGGGCACGAGTATCGGCATGGCCACCGGTGCCGGAGTCGTGGGGTTGCTGGTTCAGTCGACTTCACGTCCCGATGCGTATGTCTTTCCCGTCCTGACCGTGACCTTCGTCGTTCTGGCCGCAGCCGTCCTCACGATTTCTGAGACACTCGCCCCGCGCGCGATGGGCCTGGCGTCGTTGCGACCGAGCGTCCGGGTTCCTCGGGAAGCCCGGCCGGAGTTCTTCGCCTCCGTTCCCGCCCTGGTCGCGGGGTGGTCCGTCACGGGTCTGTTCCTCGCGCTCACTCCGTCCCTGGTGAGCAGTGTCCTGCAGGTGCGGTCCGGTGCCGCGGGCGGGCTCAGCCTCGCGGCGCTTTTTCTGGCCAACAGCGTGGGCGGGGTGTGGTCCGTTCGGCATACGGCACGGCTCGCCACCTTGCTGGGGGCGGTTCTCCTGACTCTGGGTGCGTCCGCACTGGCGGTGGCCATCGCTGACGCGTCGCTGGTCGTATACGTGGGCGGATCGGCCGCGGCGGGGCTGGGCGTCGGCCTGACGTTCAACGGCAACCTCCGCGCCATCAGCGCGGTCACCACCGTGAAGTCGCGGTCGGAGGTCTTCTCGGCCGTGTACGTGATCAGCTATGCGGCGGTGAGTCTTCCGGCCCTCGCGGCCGGGCTCGCGGCGCCCTCATGGGGGCTGGAGACCACGGGCTATCTGTACGTCGGCTTCGTCGGGGCGCTGTCCTTGGGTGCGGCCCTGCACGCCGGACGATCGCGTGCTCACCGGCCGATGGGAGACCCGATGCGGACGGCCGGGGAATGCGAGCCTCGCAGCGAACTGACCCGCTGCTGAGCGTGCCGCATCGAGTCCGTTCCGGGTGGGGTTGCCCCAGGGAGAGTGGCCCCACCATGAAACACCGCCGTACGCCGACAGCAGCCCCAGAGCAGCTTGATCACGACTTACGACCGCCGTGTCAGAGCGGATGTCCTGAGCTCGGCTAACTACGCTGCATCCGCAGGCTGGAGGAGGTTGCGATCCGTATGGGTGATGGGCACGGGCCCGGACGGTCTGAGCAGGAGGACCTGCTCGGAGCCGAATGGGAGAGGCACCGGCCCGCGGTCTTCGGAGTGGCCTACCGGCTGCTGGGGACCGTGGCCGATGCCGAGGATGTCACCCAGGACGTGTGGGTGCGGGCGGCCGGAGCGGACCTGCAGGACATCGGTGATCTGCGGGCCTGGCTGGTGACGGTGGCCGCGCGACGGTCGTACGACATCATCAAGAGCGCCCGCTTCCGCCGGGAGACCTACGTCGGGCCGTGGCTGCCGGAGCCGCTGCTGACGGGACCGGACGCGTCGCAGCCGGTACTCGTCGACGAGTCCGTCAGCTCGGCGATGCTCTTGATCATGGAAGAGCTGAGCCCGCCGGAGCGGGTGGCCTTCGTCCTGCACGATGTCTTCGGCCTTGAGTTCGGCCGGATCGCCGAAGTGCTGGACGTCTCCGTGCCGGGCGCCCGGCAGCTCGCCTCGCGGGCACGGCGGCGAGTGGCCAAGGCGAAGCAGTCCACGCCGCGGGCGTCGAAGGCAGAGCGCGAACGGGTCCTCCAGGTGTTCCGCGCCGCCTACGAGGCCGGGGACCTGGCCGGCCTGGTCAGGCTCCTGCATCCGGACGCGGTCTACTTCACCGACGGCGGCGGCAAGATCTCGGCGGCACGCAAGCTCATTCACGGCGGCGAGCGCGTCGCCGAGGTCATGGTGCGTACGGGGCGCCAGTGGCGACCGGACCGCATCGACTTCGCGGAGGTAGGCGGCGAGCTGGCCCTCGTGTTCCACCGGGAAGGACGGGTCTACTCCGTCGATACGGTGCAGATCACAGATGGTCTGATCACCGCGTACCGCAGGGTCATGAACCCCGACAAACTCGTGCGCGTCTGAGCTGTCACACGCGGAGGGGCTGTCTCGTCTCCCTGCTGAGAACGCAAAACGGGCGACGAAGGAATACGCGCGAGCAGGTGAGATCGAGCATGCAGAGCGGCATACATCCACCTGCAGCCGCTATGAGCCCGCGCGCGAGTGCGCTGTGCACTCGGGTCGCCCCTCCCAGTAAGGATCTGCATGCAAGCCATCACTGTGCGAGACCGTGACGCTGGTCTTGCCGGGATGTCCTTGACGGACATCCCCTACCCTCACGCGGCCGAGAACGACGTCATCGTGAGGGTGCACGCCGCCGGCTTCACCCCTGGCGAGCTGGACTGGCCCGCCACGTGGACCGATCGCGCCGGCCGCGACCGGACGCCGAGCGTGCCCGGGCACGAGCTGTCCGGTGTCGTCGTGGGGCTGGGGTACGGCACCACCGGCCTGAGCGTCGGACAGCGGGTGTTCGGCCTGGCCGACTGGACCCGCGACGGCGCCCTCGCCGAGTACACCGCGGTGGAGGCCCGCAACCTCGCCCCGCTGCCGGCGGACGTCGACCACACCGTGGCCGTCGCACTGCCCATCTCGGGGCTGACCGCCTGGCAGGGCCTGTTCGACCACGGCCGCCTCACCACAGGCCAGACCGTCCTGATCCACGGTGCCGCGGGCGGCGTCGGCTCGATCGCGGTACAGCTCGCCCGCGAGGCCGGCGCCCGCGTCATCGGCACCGGCCGCGCCTCAGGCAGGGACAGGGCACTCGCACTCGGCGTCGACACCTTCATCGACCTGCAGGCCGAGAAGCTGGAGGACGCCGGCGAGGCCGACGTCGTGTTCGACGTGATCGGCGGCGACATCCTCGACCGCTCGGCCGCCCTCGTCCGGGCCGGTGGCACGCTCGTCTCCATCGTCATGCCGCCCAAGGTCCAGCCCAAGGACGGGCGGGCGGTCTTCTTCGTCGTCGAACCCGACCGCGCCCGGCTCGCCGACCTCGCCACGCGGCTGAGGGACGGCCGGCTCAAGCCGGTCGTCGGTGCTGTGCGGCCCCTCGCCGAGGCAGCCGACGCGTTCGCCCCCGGCAAACGCACCCCCGGCAAGACGATCATCCGCGTCACGGAAGACTGACCAGGAGACCCATCGTGATCGAAATGCGAATCGCCGCCGGCCTGCTGGCTGCGGCCACGCTGACTGGGACCACGGCCTGCTCGGCCTCCGACCAGCCCGCCCACGCCAAGGCGCAGGCGACGGTCGCAGCATCGACGCGCCCCGTCGAAACCTTGACACCGCTGCTCCAGCAGGCCCTTCCGAATGTGAAGGGTAAGACGTTCACCTCAGCGATCGTCGCCTTCCCTCCCAACGCAAGCGCGCTGCCGCACCGGCACGGCCAGGCATTCGTCTACGCCTACGTCCTCGAAGGCACCCTGCGCAGCCAGCTCGACGGCAAGCCCGTGACTACCTACCACCAGGGCGAGAACTGGGTCGAGCAGCCGGGCGCCCACCATGTCCTCACCGAGAACACCAGCCGGACCAGGCCGGCAAAGCTCCTGGTCGTCTTCGTCTCCGACACCGGCGCCAAGCTCAAGGTCGACGACCCGAAGTCGTAACCCCCGGGCATGCAGCGGGGCGGCAACACTCTTCACGAGCTCCGCCCCTGCCGGAGGACGCCCCATCCACCACCAAGACGTGCCCGACAAGCGCGGCGCGGACCACACGAAGGAAGCAAAGGAACCATGACCGACCCCCAGCGCGTCAACATCGGCGAGCAGCACCCGGCCGCCTACAAGACCCTCATCGCCCTGTCGGCGGAGGTGGAGAAGGCCGCCGCCGCAGCGGGTCTCGACCCGCTCCTGGTCGAGCTGCTGAGGATCCGCACCTCCCAGATCAACGGTTGCTCGTTCTGCCTGCGCATGCACACCCGTGACGCCCTCAAGAAGGGCGAGAACCCCGACCGTATCGCGGTGCTGCCCGCCTGGGCGGAGACCGGCTACTTCTCCGACACCGACCGCGCCGCCCTCCGCCTCACCGAGGCGATCACACGAGTGCCGGACGGACACGTCAGCGACGAGGACTTCAACGCCGCCGCGGCCATACTCACCGCAGACCAGATCTCGGCAGTCGCCTGGCTGGCAACCGTGATGAACGCCTTCAACCGCGTCGCGATCACCAGCCGGTACCCTGTCGGCAGCTGACCTCGACGGCGCTACTGATTTCGGCTCGTCAAGGTGACGCTGGCTCGTCGAGGGTCAAGCGAGTGCCGGCTATGAAGCCGTCGAGGGTGTCGGGCCGGTACTGAAGGCGCTTGAGCCGGTTGCGTACGAGGGCTTCGAGCCGGTCGAGTCCGACGACGGCAAGATTGGCCAGGCTGCGTTTGACGTGTGCCCACACCCACCCGACGGGGTTCAGGTCCGGCGAGTACGCGGGCAGCAGAAACACGGTCAGCCACTCCCGCTCGGCGACGAGTTGCCGCATCTTGTGGGAGACGTGGGTGTTGAGCCGGTCCCAGACCAGCACGATCGGCGCCTTGAGGAGCTGGTGAGTGCCGTCGATCAGTGCGATGAAGTCGCGTTCGCCCATGCTGCGACGTGCGCCTTGCCGGCGGGATGGGTGCGCAGGCGGTGACACAGCCGGGTGCGGAAATCGGGCCTCATCGCGATCAGCCCAGCCACGGACAACCGTGGGCTGGGGCTGGGTGATGGTGCCACCGGAAGGCCGACAAGGTGGCGGACGATAGGCAGACCTAGGCCGGTGCCGTCGTGGTGGGAGTCGGAGGCACGCCAGAAGCGGTCGAAGGCGCGCGCGGTCAGTCGCGTTCATCCCCGGCGCGCAGTTCGGGCGACGGCGCCCGGGTTCGCCGAGTCCGTCGGCCTGCTTGCCCAGGCTGCGGTGCCCGCGCCAGCAGCTCCTCAGGCCCCTGTGGAGCCGTTGCACCAGATGCCCCCGAGGAGTGGGATGCCCACAGTCAGGCTTGCTTGGGGGGGACCGGCTGCCGAACCACAGTTGGCCGATGACGATCGGCGACCTCGTTGCGGGACAGTCCGACGGGGACGGGCGTAGCGCCGCGGGTCCGAGTGGGCCTCGTAAGTCGGGCAACCCGAGGTCGACGGCGCGTGTGCTCCCGCCGTCGCCGGCCTCGGGATTTGAGTGGAAACGAACGCAGCCTGTGAGGGCAACTCCGCGTTCCAGTGGCCGAGTCCCACCAGCCGGTGTAGCGTCGTCATCAGCAGTCGTGGTTCCGAAGTCCCGTTCGCCCGTGATCGCAGTCACGGGCGTTTTTGCTGTTCAAGGCCTCTCCGGACCAGGCGATCACCTCCGGATCCCGCACGGTGCGGGCCCGATACGAGTCCCCTCGAAGGAGACAGCACATGGCTACAGGCACTGTGAAGTGGTTCAACTCGGAAAAGGGCTTCGGCTTCATCGAGCAGGACGGCGGCGGCCCCGACGTCTTCGCCCACTACTCGAACATCGCCGCCCAGGGCTTCCGTGAGCTCCAGGAAGGCCAGAAGGTGAACTTCGACATCACGCAGGGCCAGAAGGGCCCGCAGGCGGAGAACATCACTCCCGCCTGACGACGCACGAGTAAGCCCCGGCCATTGCCCCGCCCCCAGGCCTGTGCGGTCCGGACGGTGGGGCATTGTGCGTCAAACGGCAGTGGCTGGCGGTTCCATGCCGAGTCGGACAAGCCCGCTTGGCGGCCATGCCCGAAGCCAGAGCCGGAGCCGGGGGCGGCACTGCGTGTGCGGGCCACACAGCGGGCGCGGCCCGTCTCTGGCGGCTCTCCGCCGAACTGCTCACCGGCACGGGGGCAGCCGCCTGAGGCCACCCCCGCACGCCGCCCGTCAGTCGTCGGTCACCGTGATGCGCAGTGGTCCGCCGGGCACGGGCAGACCGACGCCGTTGGGGTAGCCGTACTGGCTGTACAGGTCACCCGCGTCCGTGAGCGTGAAACCGACCGTGTACACGCCGGGCGTGAGGCCCTCGTACAGGGGCACCAGCAGCTTGAGCGGGCCGTTCGTCACGGAGCTGATGCCGCCGGACATGCCGCCGACCGGTTCCCCGGATGCGTCGTACACGGTGAGGCTGAAGCCGTTGACGCCCACGAACGACGTCACGTCCAGGGTCAGTACGGCGTTGCGCCGCAGGGTGCTGGCGGGTACAGACGTGACATCGAGCGAGGCGGAGTTCACCACCGGTGCCGCCGTGTCCGGGATCTGGGTGGCGACCAGGTCCAGCGCCGGCCCGTGGAAATCCGTGCCGTACGCCGCCGTGTTGCCGGCGCCGTCGGTGATGCCGATCCCTGTGACCGCGCACTTCCTGGTGTAGACGGGCGGCACAGTGGCCGCCACTGAGATCGAGCCGTCGTCCGCGATCTCGGGGTTCTCCGTGACCGACCCGCCGCAACCGTCCAGCAGCACCGTCACGGAGGCGATCCCGTCGCGAAAGCCGGCTGGCTTCATGGTGACCGCCAGCCGCGCGGTGCCGTTCCAGTTGTTGTACTGCCTGGGGCTGATGGCAAAGTCGGTCGCCCGCAGCGTGCCGTTCTGCGTGACGTGCACCGGGTCCTGGGAGAGGCCCCCAGAGACACTGACGGTTCCCGAGGCGTCGGTCAGCCTGAGCCGCGAGACGGACCAGGACCCGGCGGGGGCGCCGGCGGGGATGGTGACGTCGACCGTGCACCAGACGTCATGGCTGTCGTAACCGGGGTAGTCTCCGCACTGCTGTGAACCGTCGGTGTTCGGCACCAGCCGGAACGTTCCGCTCACCGTCGCGCCCTGCGGGCCGGCGAGGACGAGCCGCCCACGGAAGAACCCGGACTCGTCGTCGGTGATGTTCAGCCGGTACCGTGCGGTGACGGAGGCATCGGCGTTGTACAGGTATTCCGGCTGGTCCAGCACCTGTCCCAGCTGGTCGTAGGCCGGCCCGGTCGAGTCGACGAGGTGCGTGGCGGTGAACTCTGCCCCGTACCGGGCCAGTCTCTGCCGTCCCACGGCCAGCGTGGCGCCCCGGTCGTCCTTGACCTCGGCCCTCACCACGGCCCATCGGGCCGTGGGCTGAGCGGCGTACTGCGGTACGGGGAAGGCGTAGCTGTAGTGCGCGGACGCCATGCTGCCGTCGACCGGGTTCGCCTGGTAGGGCCACTCCGGCTGGAAAGAGAACGTCAGGGCTTGCGGCGCCCCGACGAGACGTCCGTCGGTCCCGACCTGCTGCACGGTGAGGGACCCCAACATGTCGGTGGCCGCCGTGTCACCGTCCTGGACCGTCCAGTCGATCGTGACCGTGCCGTCGCCGGAGGAGGCGTCGACGGTGCTTGACTCGACGGACAGCGCCGTCAGTTGGATCCCGGTCCGCTGCTGCCCGCTCTCCGCCTGCGCCGGTCCGGCCGCCAGCGTTCCGAGCAGCATCCCTCCCACGGTTGCGGCGAGCAGTCCGAATCTCCACGGTCTCTTCCTGACCTTCACGACGAGAGCCCCTCCCTGGACAGTGAGATCTTGCTGAGCCGAGGGATGCCAACAGCGCGGGTCTGGCGACGCCGTACGAATTTACGGTGCCCTGCGGGCATCTTGTTGGAGTCCCGGGACTTCGGGTCCGTTGAGGTCTTGCTGCGCCCTCGCTCGCCGAGCAGACAAGGCCGCCGCCTGAACGGCACCGCCCCCACCACCCCCGAATGGCTCGCCACCACCAAACTCATCGCGGCCACCCAGGCGCTCGAGGCCCACCGCGAAACTGCTCTCACCGCCGACTGGCACCAGCGCGAGGCGTTCCTGCGCGCCTGCGGAATCCCCGACCGCAACATGCATCTGTGGCACCAGGCATGGAACCGTACCGCCGGGGCGCGGGCGGACTCGGTGAGAAATCCGCGTCCGAGCCTGAGACAAGCCCGCTGACACACCCAGCGCGTTGCCTTTCGAAGGCCGCCGAACAGCAGAGGCTCTTCAACGGCCCTATGCAGCAGCTCGCGCGGCGGATGGCAGCCGACCAGGGCGCGATGTATAAGGCGATCAACGCTCCGGGCATCCGCCTCGCCCAGAAGATTGCAGCACGGAGCCGCAGTTACACCTCGATGTAGGCGACGACGACCACCGTGCGCAGGGTGGTGACGAAGTACAGGACGTGGACGGTCTCGACGTCGTCGGTGTACTGGCGCAGTTGGTCTCCGGTGCCGTCGCGCTGACGGCCGGACCGACTCCCGGCGCCCTCGACTCGTCCTGTGGGGCGCGTGCATGACGCCCTGTCAGAAAGAAAGTTGCCCGTCCGGCGAACTCTTCCGCGTCGGTGTGGATCACACGTGCATGACGCGTCGTCTCGCGTCGCACCCCATCAGGGGAACGCAGAAGGGATTCGTGGATCCGTGGATCGTAGAAGAGGAAGAACCGCCCTGCGCACGGGCGTACGCGCGATCGTCGGCGGCCGTCGGGCGACCGGCGGAGCGGCCGTGCTGATCGTGGTCTCCGCCCTGCTGGCAGGAGCGCCGTCCTCCGCGCAGGCCGTGGCCGCGGCACCCGCGGGCGGCGGCACCGTACGGACGGCCGCCACCGACGGCGGCGGCGGCGATCGGGTCGTACGGCTGCGGCAGGAGGTGCGGACCGGGTCCCTGCTGGACGCGCACGGCACGCGCAGCGTCTGCCCCCGGTGCGCGGCCCAGATCGTCACGGAGAAGAAGGGCGGCGCCACTCCGCTGCGCGCGTCCGCGCCCGCCGGTTACGGGCCGCAGGACCTCGCCAAGGCCTACGGCCTGCCCGCCAAGTCGAAGAGCACCGCGACCATCGCGATCATCGATGCGGGCGTCGACGCCACCCTGGCCTCCGACCTGGCCACCTACCGCGCCGCCTTCGGGCTGCCCGCCTGCGGCACGGCGTCCGGCTGCCTGACGCTCAAGAACTACACCGGCGGCAAGCAGCCCGCACCGCAGAAGAGCGGTCCCGGGGCGGCGCTGGAGGAGGACGTCGCCGTCGAGACCTCGCTCGACCTCGACGCCGCCTCCGCGGCCTGCCCCACCTGCCACCTCCTGGAGATCTCCGTGCCCTGGCAGGACGGCGAGGACGACAACGACGTCTCCACCGGCGACTTCGCCAAGGCGGTCGACACGGCCGTGGCCGCCGGCGCCTCGGCGATCAGCATCAGTTACGGCTACACCGCGGACGTGACCAACACCAGCGGCGCCTCTCTCAAGGCGTTCAGGCACAAGGGCGTCGCGATCACCGCCTCCACCGGCGATTCCGGCTTCAACGGCGGTATCCACCAGGCATGGCCGTCCAACCTGCCCTCGGTGACCGCCGTCGGCGGCGTCACCCTGCCCGCCGACGCCCCCGCGACGGGCTGGTGGGCCGCCGGCAGCGGCTGCGAGACGAACTTCACCGCGGCCACCGGCCAGCCCGCCGCGGTCACCGCCGCCTGCGGCCACCACCGCGCGGCCGCCGACGTCTCCGCGGACGCCGACCCGGCGACCGGCCTGGCCGTCTACGACACCTACGCGCCGAGCAGCGGCGAACCCTACGACTGGACCATCGTCGGCGGCACCAGCGCCTCCGCGCCCTACATAGCGGGTCTGTACGCGCGCGCCGGGCGCCTCTCCGCCGTCCAGGGACCCAACACCCTGTACCAGGCCCCGGCGTCCGGCTTCACCGACGTCACCGGCGGCACCAACGAGGACTACCACCAGTGCGCCGACTACCCCGGGATCCGCGCCTCGTTGTGCACCGCGGGCCCCGGCTGGGACGGGCTGACCGGAATCGGCATGCCCCACGGTCTCGGCGCGTTCTGACCCACCTCATCCGGCACCCCTGATCCGGCTTCCCCCCTACGAAAACGAGAGGACCCCTCCCCATGCGCAGAAGAACCCGGGCCACGGCCGTAGCGGCGGCCCTGTCCGTCATGCTCCTGACCGGCTCCGCGATGGCGAGCGCCAGCCCCGCCAAGCCCGCCGTACGTCCCTGCACCACCGGCAATGTCTCGTTCTACTTCGGCGGCTACTCCTACGGTCTCGGCCACCGCAGCTTCGACCTGACCTTGCTCGCGCACGACGGCATCACCTGCAGCCTCAGCGACACCCCGCTGATCACCTTGAGCTCTCCGCCGGACCAGACCGACAAGATCCCGGTGACCGTCAACGGCCGCGGCGGCACCCTCGTCCTGCGCCCGGACTCGCCGCTGCACACGACCATCGCCTACTCGGTCCCCGACGCACCCGAGAACAAGGCGCAGGTCAGCGGGCTCCAGCTGGCCATGCCCGACGGCAGCAGCCGTGCGACGAGCTTCCTCTTCCCCGGCACCACCGACATCTACAAGGGCGGGGTCTACATCACGTCCTGGACGACCGGCATCGGCCTGGGCCAGGAAGAGCAGCGCTGACCGTAGCCCGCGCGCGTCCATGACGCGCGCCCCTCGGGCGGTGTGATCCAGCGTGATCGTGTGGCCGGCGGCGGACCGCCGGCCACCAGGAGCGTCAACTTCCCCGACCGCACGTTCGAACGAGGTCGATGTCTCCTGCGGCTGGTGATCCGCACGTGGTTCGCTCCGGTCTGCTCATCCGATAAGAGCTGGCTTGCGCCCTGTCTCGTGCCTCAAAATCCTCAGCGTGGCAGACACGGGACCTACCGAAGAAGAGACGCCGGACGGGCTGTTGGGCTGGTGCCTGGTAGCCAACGTGGCGCGAGAAACCGCGCACGGCGAGAGCGGCCTCGACATCCAGCGCGGCACGAAGCACTTCCCCGTAGGTGCCCTGCTGTGGATCCCGCCTGTCCGCTGGGACCCGGGCCACTGTCGCTGGCCTGCGGTGGGCCGGCACCGAGGCAACAGCCGCCGGTACATCAACATCGTCGTACGCGCGCAGGACCTGACGAACTTCCGAGTCAAGGGTGTCTACAGCGAAGGTCTCGTCCGCAGCCTCAACGGCCACCTGCACGACCCCGCGGACCCGCGGACCCTGCAGAACCCGTGGACCCGCGAGCGGGCCCAGGAATGGGCGGACGGCTGGAACCAACCCCGGGAGACCGTCCGCATCGACGGCCGCTCTCACCCGTGGATCTCCGTTCCCAACCCTCCGCCGGCAGAGCTCCAGGTCGACGGTGAGACCCTGCACCTCGCCCACTACGGCACCAGGGGAGCCCACTACAGCCGCACACCCCCTCCCGCGGAATGGACCCCCGAGCCCTGAGCGGGACCTTCGAATGTGCAAGCGGTGAAGTTGACGCCGCTGGTGGGGAATTACGTGACGTTCCACATCCGATGACCGGCGGCGCCATCGGCCTCAACGCCACGTCGACTCCGCACGAGCGGAGGTGCCCCAGAACTCCAGACAGGCGACCTGAGCCCGCGCGAGTCGGCTCCGTGCAAGCGGAGGTGACCCGGTGTATCGGTACCCGCGGATATAGCCAGGGATGTCGACTCGGCGCGAGCGGAGGTGTCCCGTCCTTGTGGAACAGCGAGTCGAAGAGCGTGTTGCCTGCTCCGCGTGAGCGGAGGTGTCCGCTGGGTCCCCTGTGGACAGAGGACGGCCGGCGACAGGAATCATGGGACACCGGTCGCAGGAGGAGCGCGGGTGCGGCTGACGATCGACACCGAGACGGACACCTACGAGCAGGCAATAGCCGCCATCCAGGCCGCATACCGGCTGCGCCCGGGCGTCCCTGCCGTCTGGCCGGACGCGCCGCCGGCAGACCCGCGCCCCGGCCCGCGGGACCTCGCCGACGATAACCTTGTCGACGGCTGGACGGACCAGCTGCTGTTCCACATGATCGCCTCGCTGGTGCCAGGGGCCCGGGCGGTCCTGCGCCGGATCACCGAGCTGGGCGGCGCCGCCTCCTACGAGGACATACAGCACCACTTCGCCCACCACCCGACGAACCCGATCCCGCCGTCGAAAATCGGCGGCACCCTGACCAGCGTCAAGGCGGTACAGCGCCACGTCGGCCCAAACGGCGCCGGCCCGCTCCTCCAGCGAGACGAACGCGCACGGCGCTACCGCATCGACGACGTTCTCGTGGCCATCCTCCAGCGGGCCTTCGCCCTAGCCGACATCCGCCCCGACCTGCTGCGCGGCGAACCATCCGGGCCGGCCACCTGACCGGTCGCGCGGTCAGCGTCAGGACCCATCGGGGGCAACCAGCTCACTCCTGCACGCCCCGTGCAGCCGACACGGAAGGCTGCCCGCCGTCCAAGACCAAGATCTCAAAAATGTGGGGTGCGGAACTGCCGCCCATTGAGTGTGTATTACTGATCGTTTCAGAATGAGTTGAGCTGCGGGTCTTGTACTCGACGATCTTGGTCGGCAGGGTGTCCGGGGTGCGTGCTGATCTTGTCCCTGACGACCTGTGGGAGCGGGTGGCCCTGTTGCTGCCGCCTACTCCCGAACGGCGCCATCGCCACCCAGGGCGGCTGCGCGTTCCTGACCGAGTGGCCCTCGCCGGAGTGCTGTTCGTGCTGCGAACAGGTGTCGCGTGGCGTGATGTTCCCACGGAGATGGTGGGCTGTTCCGGTGTTACGGCCTGGCGGCGGCTGCGGGACTGGACCGAGGCTGGCGTGTGGCCGCGCCTGCATGCTGCCTTGCTGGCCGAGCTGCGCCGCGCCGGCCTGCTGGACCTGGACGACTGCTCCGTGGACGGCTCGCACGTCCGGGCGCTCAAAGGGGGGATCATGTCGGCCCCTCGCCCGTCGACCGCGGCCGCCCCGGATCCAAGCACCACCTGATCGTCGACCGCCACGGAAGCCCGCTCGCCGTCACGCTCACCAGCGGCAACCGGCACGACGTCACCCAACTCTTGCCACTGCTCGACGCAGTCCCGTCAATCCGCGGCCTACGAGGACGTCCCCGCCGCAAGCCCTGGCGCCTGTATGCCGACCGCGGCTACGACTTCGACAAGTACCGCCGCCTACTCTGGAAGCGCGGCATCAAGCCGATGGTTGCCCGACGCGGCACCGCCCACGGCTCCGGACTTGGCAAGGTCCGCTGGGTGGTCGAGCGCGGGTTCGCCTGGTTGCACCAGTTCAAGAGGCTCCGCATCCGCTACGAGCGACGCGCCGACCTCCACCAGGGACTGCTCGAACTAGCCTGTTCGATCATCTGCCTCCGCCACCTTCGACGCTCCGTCCGACCTCAGCGCTAGGCTCCCGACACATGGCTTCCCCTCGGCGCAGTAGCAGTCAGCCGCAGCCTGCGATGGATCACACCGAGCCTGAGGTCGACCAGGGAAATGACGACGTGCTCATCGACAAGCTGCGCGATCGTGCCTGGGATCCGGGCCTGCGGTTTGACAAGGCCCAGGTTCCGCTCGCCTGGATCGAGGAGCACTACGGCCAGGGCGGGATTGAGCGGATCCAGGGCCGGATCATCGGCCGCAGCAGTTCCGGGAAGGTCACTCTTGACGCCCGAGCAGACGAGGTCGCGAGCTACTTCGCGGACTCTCCCCGAGAGCCGTTGTTCCCACCGATCACGCCCCAGGAAGTCGACGCCGCGGAGCGGATCCTCGGACGCCCTCTGCCGGAGCTGCTTCGTCGGGTCTACACCGAGGTCGGCAACGGCGGCTTCGGGCCCGATGCAGGCATCGCTTCGTTGACCACGGGCCAGCGTGCGCCGGGACACCTGGCTGACTGGCATTCCTCGGTCCGCATGCACGAACGCAATCGCACCGAGGGGCTGCCTTCCTCATGGCTGTATCTCGTGCCGGGTGGTTGCACGATGGAGTGGCACGTCTCATTGCTCGCAGTGGACAACCCGGTGCTGCTCTTCGACGTGGACGGGTGGGAGCCCAGCTGGGGCGAAGACCCACACGATGGCCTCCGGAACGCGAGTCCGTCGCTGCGGCACTGGCTGTGGACGTGGGCCTGTGGCGGCGATGTCTGGGCTCAAGTGCACGACCGCGCTTGACGCACAGCCACGCTGCCGCGTTTCGGCTGCCGCGCTCGTCATTCTGAAACGATCAGTTAGTGTGCGTGACATGATGTTGGTTGCGTTATGATCTTCGCGTGAATCTGACTGAGTGGGCGAGAGCGCAGGGGGTGAGCCCCCATACCGCGTATCGCTGGTTCAGGAACGGGACGCTTCCCGTGCCCGCTCAGCGCGTTGGGCCCCGCACGATCCTGGTGAACATGGATGCCGCCGCGGCGCCAGAGGCGATCGGTGGGCTGGGCCTGTATACCCGTGTCTCTTCCCATGACCAGAAGACGGATTTGGAACGCCAGGTCGCACGGTTGTCGGAGTGGGCGGCCAAGGCGGGTCATCGCGTCGTCCGTGTAGAGGCGGAGATCGGTTCCGGCATGAACGGCTGCCGTTCGAAGGCGAAGCGCATGCTGGCCGACCCCGCTGTGACCACGGTCGTGGTCGAGCATAAGGACCGGCTCGGCCGGATGAACGTCGAACTCGTTGAGGCCGCCCTGTCCGCGCACGGGCGCCGCCTCGTAGTCCTGGATGACGGCGAGGTGGAAGACGACCTGGTGCGGGACGTGGTGGAGGTGCTGACCTCGTTCTGCGCCCGCCTGTACGGGCGCCGCTCCGCGAAGAACCGTGCCCGCAAGGCCCTGGAGGCCGCGGAGCATGGCTGAGAAGAAGCCGCTGCGTCAGATCGCCCGGCCGTTCGTTGCCGACGGGCCGTCCGGCGTCTCGGTACGTGACCGGCTCAAGCACCTGACACCCGAGGACGAGAAGGTGCTGCGACTGGTCGGCGAGCACATGGGGCGTCTGGCCTCCGCGGATCTGGTCCGCAGGTGCCGTGACGGTCTGGAGCACTCCACGGACACGTGGGCGTCCCGTAAGCGGGACCTGACCGCCGAGTCGTCCTCGCGGTGGGCCGGTTCGGTCACCTCGGAAACGCACGATCAGTGGGGTCTGTCCCGGCGTGCCCAGCATCAGCACCTTGTTTCGCTGGCGGCCGGTATCCGCACCATTCGGCACCGCCTGTCTCTGCCGGTCGGTGAGAAGGGCAGCCGGGGCAAGCCCGGCGGCTACCGCTCCAAACACGAGTGGTTCCACAAAACCCGCCGTCTGGCGATCCTCGAAGACCGGTACGAGCACGTACGCGCCGATCGCGAAGCCGGGAAGGTCTCCGTCGTGCGCGGCGGCCGGCGTCTGCTGAACCAACGCCACAACCTCACCGCCGCGAACAGGACCGAGGCGCAGTGGCGGCAGGAATGGGAAGTCTCCCGTTGGTTCATGACCGCTGACGGGGAGTCCGGCAAACGCCACGGGAACGAGACGATCCGTGTCGCCCCGGACGGCGAGGTCAGCATCAAACTCCCCGCCCCGCTCGCCGAGCTGGCCAACAGCGGGAACGGCCGGTACGTTCTCGCCGCGAAGGTGTCGTTCCCGCACCGGGGCGCCGAGTGGCGCGACCGCATCGAAGCGAACCGGGCCGTGGCCTACCGCGTCCATCTCAACGTGACCTCGGGCCGCTGGTACCTCGACGCTTCCTGGACCCGCAAAGACCTGCCCATCGTCCCGCTCGACACGCTCCGGGCGCACGGCGTGATCGGTGTCGACATGAACGCCGACCACCTCGCCGCATGGCTCCTGGACGAGCACGGCAACCCGGTCGCAGCGCCGCGCCGTTTCGACTACGACCTGTCCGGGACAGCCACACACCGGGACGCGCAGCTCCGTCACGCCCTCACCCGGCTCCTGTACTGGGCCAAGCAGACGGGCGTGCAGGCCGTCGCGATCGAAGACCTCGACTTCACCGACTCCACCAGCCGGGAGAAACACGGCCGCAAGAAGCGGTTCAGGCATCTCATCTCCGGCATCCCCACCGGCAAACTCCGCGCACGCCTGCTGAGCATGTGCGCCGAGGCCGGTATCGGCGTGATCGCTGTCGATCCCGCCTACACCTCCCGCTGGGGCGCCGAGCACTGGCAGAAGCCCCTCAGCACCCCGCGACGGCCCGTCACCCGCCACCAGGCGGCAGGCGTGGCCATCGGACGACGCTCCCTCGGCCACCGGATCAGGCGACGGACGACACCGCCCCCACACCACCAGAGCGATGGTGCGGGGCATCGGACCGCCCAGGCCCGACCCGGAAGCCGGAGAAGCGAGGAACACCGCCCCCGCGTACCCGGACCACGGACACGATCCGTCGGCGCCGCACGCGGCAGGAACGCGGTCGACCTGAACGCCCAAGACCGCTCGGGGCGTTCGGCTGAGCACACGCAACTCATGCTCAGTCTTTAGGAACGGTTACAAACAGTCCGGTCAGGTCGGCGGTTCACGGAAAGCCACCAGTGGCCGCCGCAGCGGCGGCGACGGCGCGACCGTCGAGATCACCTGTGCTCGACGTCGCCGCGGGGGGCTTCTAGCCCAGGGCGGGGTAGTCGCCGGCGGCAAGGTCCTCCATGAGGCTCGGGTGGATGGGCTCCCAGCCGAACTGCTTCTGGGTCAGCGCACTCGAGGACGGCATGTCGAGCGCGAACAAGCGGCCAATGGGACCGAAGCTGTCAGGGGATGCCGACTCGACCGGGACCGCGAGCACGCCGCCGACCGCCTCGGCCAGGGATCGCATGGTGTCGCCCTCGTCGGCCACCGCGTGCAGCACAGTGCCGGGCGCAGCGTCCTCGAGCGCGACGCGGAACAGCTTGGCGGCGTCGAGCCGGTTGACTGCCCACGGAGCGCGGCAGCCGTACGACAGAGGAGCGGACGCCCTGGTCGGCCAGGGTCAGCACCATCTGTGAATTGAGGCCACGGCCGCCGACGGGACCGTCGGTGGTGTCGGGGTCCTGCTCGGTGGAGATGTGGCCCGGCATCATCGGCGTGAGGCCGGCATGTACGAAGGGCTTCCCGCTGCCTGCGAGGGCGGCCGCGAGGGTCTGCAGGGCCTGTGTTTCCGCGTCGATGAACGGCCCCAAGTTGCTCCAGTCGTTCCCAAAGGCCAGGTTGATGACGCCCTCTGTCCGGGCGACGCCGGCTCGAAGGCTGTCCAGGTCGGTGAGGTCGCCGCGAAGCGGTGTCCCGCCGGCGGCGGAGATGACCGCGGCCGCGGCATCGGAACGAGCGAGGCCGAGGACCTCGTGACCGGCAGCAATGAGTTCGGGAACGACAACTGAGCCGATGCTGCCGTTGGCACCTGTGACGAACACGCGCATGGGGGGCTCCAGATGACTGCTGCGACACCGCCTCGGTGAATAAACCGTCGGCCGAGCCGCTCGGGCCGGCGACGCTCGCCACTGTGATTCCGTCACCGAGGCGACCGCGTCCTATAAATCCGGCATATCTTTTTAAATAGAACACACGTATTGTTATGCGGCGTCGCCCATTGTGCCCCCACCGCTCTGCTGAGCGGCGGAAGCAGGCGGCGCGGCGATGGCTGTCCGCGGCTTTACCGCATGCGGATGACCGTCTTTCCGTTGACCTTCCTGGCCGGGTTGAAGGCAGCGACGGCGTCGTCGAGGTTCGCGACCTGCCCGATATGCGTTCGCAGACGGCCCTTCCGTACCCGCCGGGCGATCTCACCCAGCTGGGCGCGGTCGGAGACAACCACGAAGTCCACCGTCAGGCCGTCGGCCGGCCGCACCTCCGGCGGGCCGGTGACGGTCACGAATGTTCCTCCACCTCGCACCAGGCGGGCCGATCGAGCGCCGATGTCGCCGCCGAACACGTCGAAGACGAAGTCGACTCCGCCGACGTCTTCCAGCGTGTCGTTGTCCAGGTCCACGAACTCGTGCACGCCGAAATCGAGTGCGCTCTGGCGGTGGGGGGCACGTCCGGTGCCGATCACGTACGCACCGGCCTCTCGCGCGAGCTGAGCCGCCATCGATCCGACCGCTCCCGCGGCGCCGTGCACGAGCACGCTCTGCCCCACCGAGAGGTGCCCGTGCTCGAACAGTCCCTGCCAGGCTGTCAGGCCCGTCATCGCGACGCTCGCGCCGACCGTGAAGTCGATGTCCCCGGGCAGCGGCGCGAGGTTGCGCGCCTCGACGACGACGTACTGCGCCAGGGTGCCGTCACGGGTCCAGTCCGTGAGGCCGAACACGCGCTGCCCGACCGACAGCCCTGCCGTTCCGTAGCTGAGAGAGCTGACCACGCCTGCCACCTCGTGTCCGGGGATCGAGGGCGTCCGATCCCGGCCGAGGCGATCGACCCAGGTCGAGGGCCACTCCAGTTCGTCCCCGGTGAATCCCGAGGCATGTACTTCGACGACGACGTCGCCGTAGTTCGCGCCGTCGAGGCCGGCGAGGCGGGCCGTATCCGGCCCGGGCCGTTCAGTCAGCGTCATCCCCGCGGTTCCGGCGGCGGGGTCCGTGACCACGATCGCTTTCATTTGTGTCCTCTTTCTGATCAAGCTCTGTTCGTCCCCGCCCCCGCCCCGCTGCAGGCAGTGGCGGGGAGGCGGCTCGCCTCGCTGGTCCGATGTGGTCTGGCCGCTCGTGTCCCGTGAGCACTGCGGCCCGGCACCGGGATGGGTCGGTGCCTGGGCGCGTCATGCTGGAATGAGCACGATCTTCCTGCCTCCCGCCCGTCCGGCGACCACCCGGGTGAACGCGGCCGGTCCCTCGCTGAGCGGCAGGGGTTCCGGTGCGAGTTCCAACGTTCCAGCCGCGGCTTGCTCGGCCAGCTGGGCGAGCTGCGCGGCGTTGGGCTCGATGTAGAGATCCCAACTCGTGATGCCTCGCTCCTGCGGCGGCGCGTCGGAGGTCAGGGAGCACAGCCGGCCGCCGTCGCGCACCAGGGGCAGGGCCTCGGCCGCCGTGCCGGCGGCGATGACGAGGGCAGCGTCGAACCCGCCGCGTACCTCGGTCGACCAGTACGGGTCGTGGTAGTCGACGACGAACTTCGCTCCCAGACCAAGCAGACGCTCCACAGCGGCAGGAGACGCGGTCGCGGTCACCTCGATGCCCCGGGCCGCGGCAAGCTGGACGGCCAGGGCGCCGGTGCCTCCGCCTCCGTTGGTGATCAGGAGCCGCTGTCCTCGGCCGAGGTCCAGCTTCTCCAGAGCCTGCAGTGCGGTGAGCCCGTTGACCGGCAGCGCCGCTGCGTGTGCGGCGTCCAGGCCTGGTGGGCAGGCCGCCGCGTGGTCGGCGTTGATCAGAACGCGCTCGGCCCAGAAGCCGCTCCCGCCGGGCAGCGGGGCTTCATGCGCGAGCACCCGGTCGCCTACCGCGAACTGGCTGACACCCGCGCCGACGGCCAGCACCTTGCCTGCGCCCTCCACTCCCAGCGCCGCCGGGAGGCGTAGCCCCACGTCCCAGCGAGCGTCGATTTCCAGTTCGTCCCACGGTCCGACCCCGGCGGCATCGACCGCGACCAGGATCTGGCCCGGCTCGGGGGATGACGGTTCGGGCAGTTCCAGCAGGGCGACTTCCGTCTCCGCCCTGGACACACCGCATGCCCTCATAGTGGATCGTTGTCCTTTCACTCGGTCCGGCCGACCAGGAGATGCGGGCCGGAAACCTAAATCCGGCGAAGGTGTCGAATCGTGAAATTCCGCACGCCTTCACAGTAGATCTTTGTCTTCGCGCTCAGTTCGACCGACTTGTTCCAGATCCGTGGCTGCCCCGAGGGTGGCCTGACGCGCGTCGGCGCCTACCAACAGCAGCCCCGTGCCAAGTCGTTCGACGGCCCCGCGGTGCCGGTCGCCGAATCCGTTGCCGGGTGGGCTGGGGTCCGTCGACGCTGTTGGACCATTCGGATCACAGGCCACTGGGGGCGGTGGCTGGTCAGACGAACGTGAACAGCTGGTCGGTTTCGAAGCGGGAGATCGGGCTGTTGTAGACCTTCGCGGGGTCGGGGTAGCCGAGGGCCAGCAGCACGGTTGTGGTGTGTCCGGTTTCGCGGATCTTGAACGCCTTGTCGACGCTGGTGGGGTCGAATCCTTCGAGGGGCATGGCTTCGACGCCGAGCTCAGCGGCCGCCATCATGGTCAGACCCATCGCGAGGTAGGTCTGCTTTTCCATCCAGTGGTTCAGGTCCTTGTAGCCGTAGTTGCGCAGGTTGAGGAAGTCGCGGGTCATGGATTCCCACCGCGCCTGCTTCGCTGGGTCGGGGAACCGGCCGTCGGACCGCTCCTTGTCGAACACGGACTGGAGGTGGCCTTCGGGAAGGTCGGCCCTGGTGGTGAGGATGACCGTGTGTGAGGCGTTCAGGATCTTCTCGCTGTTGTCCTGGAATCGTTCGCCGAGGTTGGCCGCCAGCCGCTCCTTGCCTTCGGGCGTGGCGAGGACGTAGAAGTGGTTGGGCTGCACGTTCGTCGAGGACGGCGTCGAGCGCAGGAACCCGAGCAGTTCCTGGAGTGTCTCCTCGGGGATGGTCTTGCTGGGGTCGAAGTACCTGGTGAGGTGCTTGTTCATGAGCTTGCCGAGGTCCATGTCATCCTGCCTTGTGTTGTGTGATCACGAGATGAAGCGTCTGCGATTCGTGCTGATCGGGTTAGTTCTTGCTGCGGGCGAGCAGTTCGCTGACGCGGGCGAAGTTCATGCCTGTCGTCGCCGAGGCGAGGTCGCCCGCGAGGAGGGCCTTCGTGGCTTCCTCGGCGGCCCCCATCGCGTGGGCGTAGAGCAGCGGCCCCAAGCTGATGCGCTTGGCCCCCGCCTGCTGCAGTTCAGCGACGGTGAGCACCTTGTCCGACGGAGACACCAGGACGTTGACCGGTGTCGGGGCGACCGCGGTGACGATCGCGACGAGTGCGTCGAGGTCGGGTGGGAACGGCGCGTAGACCACATCTGCGCCGACCTCGGCGAAGGCCGTCAGGCGCCGGATGGTGTCGTCGAGATCGGGTCGTCCCTGGATGAAGTTGTCGGTGCGGCCGGTAACGACGATGCGTCCCTTCGACGCGGCGACGGCGCTGCGAACCCGGCGGACCGCTTCGTCGAAGTCACGGATGGGCATGGCGGGATCGCCCGAGGTGTCCTCCACTCCGATGCCGGCCAGGCCCGACTCCACGGCGGCCTCGACGGTCATGGCGACGTCTTCGGGTGTGTCGCCGTATCCGTCCTCGAAGTCTCCGTTGACGGGCAGTCCTGTGAGACTGCCGAGCAGCCGCGCATGCTCAAGGTGCTCATCGCGGGTGACTTCGTGCCGCCCGTCGAGGCGGCCGAGCGTGGCGGCGATCGCGGCGGACGAGGTCGCGATCGCCTCGAACCCGGCATCGGCCAGTATCAGCGCCGAGAGGCCGTCCCAGGCATTGGGCATGACGAGGCCACCGTCGCGGGTGTGCAGCGCCATGAACTTCTCGTAGAGTTCGGAGCCCGGCATGTCGAGCCTTCCTGAATGATCGTTGACTCAGTGGGGTTGCCGGCGGACGCACGGCCCTTCCTGACGCCGCGCCGGCCTCAACAGGCGAGATGTAGCGGGCCATGGACGATTTCCGCGCAGGGCCGGCGGCTCAGGGCGCGGGTTCACTGGCGCACGGTCGTACCGGCCGAGTCGGCGGCGGGGATGTCGAGGTCTGTCTGGTTGACGTTGTTGATGAAGTTGGTGAGCAGGAACTGCACCGCCACCGCGACGATGGCCAGGATCTGAGCGTCGGTGTATCCGGCGCCCCGTACCTCCGCGAGGTCGGTGTCGCTGACCTGTCCACGGCTCTCGACCACCTGCTGAGCGAAGCGGGCGGCCGCGGCACGCTTGGGATCGACCGAGCTTCCGACGCGACCGAGCTCGATGTCGTCGCCGGACATGCCGCCGAATTCGGTGGCGACGTAGGTGTGCATCGCAAGGCAGTAGCTGCAGTAGTTGGCCTGTGAAACGGCCAGGGCGATGCTGTGCCGCGTCCTCGCGTCGAGCGCCCGGCTCAAAGTGCCCTGCAGAGTCGTGACGACCTCGAGAACCGCCGGGTTCGACGAGAGGGTCTTGAACATGTTCGGGACGAAGCCCAGCTGCGCACCAATGTTGCCGAGTATCTGCTGCGCGCCGGCAGACACATCCTCTGAAGCGGGAACGTTCAGTCGTGACACGGCGAATCGAGCTCCGATCGGGTGTGAACAGTCGTCGAGCCCAAGCCGGGCTCGCTGTGTTTGGGAGCTCAACCGCAGGCTCTTCCTGCGCCCGCCGCGACCTCGACGGTCGCGTCGGTCGCGCCCGGTGGCCTCCATTGAGGGCGGTGACTCCTCCGGTGCCGAGTTCCGGATCTCTCCATCACCTCGGGCACCTCACAGAAAGGACTATACAGACCAGAATCTGCTGTGCAACCCATCCCTGGGAGGGGAAGCGTCCGCCAGGTCGCCTCCGCGCGGGTCGAGCTAGGGACCGACCTCTTAAATGTGCAGGTCAAACCCGCAGGTGAAGCCACATGGCGAGCGACCTCGCTGGTCGAACTGCGAGGGATCGGACAGCCTCACACCAGCCTCACCCAGGCCCTATCGATTCCTTGAGTGGACTATTTAGTCCATCATTGTGTTAAGACTCAGTAGGAACGACGACAAGGCCTGCCGACTCCGCATGCACACCCCGGTGCCCGCATCCGTCCACGAGGAGATACGGCCCCGGGCACCGGGGTGCCGCAGCGGGCGGACACGGACCTGGGCGATGCCGGCCAGGTCCGGCCCTTGCTCACAGGCCGCGACGCGATCGCAACGCGCGTGAAGAATCACAAGGGCGTCATCTCCAACCGGTCGACCCTTATGGTCGTTTGGGTGTCACAACTGATCCACCTGGAGAACGGGGGCGCCACGCTTGACATGCACCGAACGGCCGAGCAGTACGAGTGAGTAGCGTGCCTGAGGGAGACACCGTGTCCGCAACCAGCGATATTCGCCGCACGCCACGCGGCCTGGAGACCCGCTCACGCATCGTTGATTCGGCAGCCAGGCTGTTCTACGTCAGGGGCGTCACCGCCACCACGCTCGATGACGTCCGGCTGGCGAGCGGAACGAGCAAGTCTCAGCTGTACAACCACTTCGAGGACAAACGCGCGCTGATCCACGCCGTGATCGACGTGCAGTCGAAGTTCGTCCTCGCCCGCGAGGAGCAGCACCTGCGCGGCGTGAGGACCCTTGCCGGTCTGCGCCGCTGGCGTGACGCACTGGTCCACTCCAACTCGTTGCAGGACGGCTCGTACGGGTGCGCGCTGGGTGCGATGTCGATCGAGCTGTCGGACAACGACGAGCAGTCCCGGCAAGCGCTCAACACATCATTCGACGCCTGGCAGCGGATGCTCGTCGAGACACTGACCCGGCTCCGCGCCCTCGGCGTACTCTCCGAGAACGCGGACCCACAGCGCTTGGGCACCGGTCTGCTCGCCGCCCTGCAGGGGGGTTACGTGCTTGCGCAGAACGCTCACAGCTCCGAGCCGATGGCCGTCGCGCTGGACATGGCACTGGACCACATCGCGGCCTTCGCTCGCACCTGAACCCACCTGCGCGGTTCGAGGAGCGCGTTCGGCTCCGCCGCCACCTGTCTGGAGCAGCTAACTGTAGGACCTTGCCCGCGCACGGACGCATCGAGCCTCATGCGCGCCGGATGACCAGCACAGCCACGTCGTCCAGGTGGTCCACCGCGACAGCAGCGTCGAGGACGCGGTCGGCGGTCTCCTCGGCATTCAGCCCGTCGTGGAGGGCCGCGCCGGCCAGTGTTCCGGCGCGTTCCAGCCCGGCCTCCAATGTGAGGCCCGGCCCCTCGACCACGCCGTCGGTGACCATGACCAGCGCGCTGTCCTCGTGCAATGCGAAGGTCTCCTCGCCGTACTCGGTGCCGAGCACGACTCCTAGCACCGGGCCTCCCGGCAACTCGTGGATGCTGTGGCTGCCGTCGTCGCGTGCGTACAGCAACGGCACATGGCCGGCGCTCGCACCGGTGACCCGTCCGTCGCCTGGGTCGATGCGCAGCATGGTGCAGCTGGCGAATCGTGCTGCGCCCATCGTGACGAGCAGCTCGTTGGTGCGAGCCAGCACGGTTGCGGGACCCGGTTCGTGGGCGGCGATCGCGCGCATGGATGCGCGCACCTGTCCCATGAAGGCGGCGGCGTCCACGTCGTGCCCTTGGGCGTCGCCGATCTCCAGGGCGACGGCACCGTCGGGCATGACGAAGGCGTCGTACCAGTCTCCGCCAATATCGAGCCCGTCGCGGCTTGGTCGGTATCGGGCGGCGACCTCCAGGCCGGGGAGGTGCTCGGGCAACGTGGGGAGCATGGTCTGTTGGAGCGCCGTGGCCAGCTCGACTCGTGCCTCTTGCAAGCTAACGCGTTTCAGTGCCTGGCCTGCAAGATCGGCAAGAGTACCCATGAGGGCGCGCTCATCCGGGGACGAGTGGTGTTCGCTGGCGTAGGTCACCAACCAGGCCCCGAGCGGCTGATCGCCGATCGGGCTGAGGGAGGTGATCGAGATGGCGAAACCGGTGTCGAGCTGGTCGAAGTACGGCGCCATGGCCCCGTGCGGCCAGCGGCGGATGTAGTCCTCCTGGTTGGGAATGAACTGCGGCTCGCCGGTGCGGATCACATGGGGCAGCGCGCTGGGGGCGTCTAGCGGCAGGCCTTGCAGGGCGGCCACCGGCATCGGGATCCCGGCATCGGAGGAAACGCGTAGGCGGCCTTGCGTGATGAACGCCAGCGCGGCGCCGGTACCACCGAATGTCGCGGCGAGCCGGGTCAGGACGACCTGCCGTACTTCTTGCTCCGTGACTGCAGTCATCACGGCGGAAGAGAAGGCCGCGATCTCGTCGGCGCGCTGACGCTCAGCACTCAGCGCCTCCTTCGCTCTGCGTCTGCGCGCTTCCCTCTTGGTGTCATCGCGGATCACGCCGAAGACCCGCTCAGGGCCGCCAAACCCCAGAATGAGCCGACGGGCCCGGCAGACCAGAAGGTGCCAGCCATCGCGCTCGGTGAGGAACCGAAACCTGATCCAGGGGGACCGGGCGGCCGTAGAACCCACGAGCCGCCGCAGCGCCCCGCGGTCATCGAGGTGGACTCGCCGAACCACCTCGGACAACGACATGGAGGCCTCCGGGAACAGCGCCGCCAAGGCGGGTGCGCCGCCCAGCCACTCCAGCTCGCGCTCCTGGGGTGAATACATGCACAGACCGAGGTTGGCGGCCTTGGCTGCCAGACGGAACGGAATCAGCAGGGCGCCCAAGTCGTTTCCCGCGTTCAATGAGTGCACCCACACCAGCGACCCGCCACCTACGGGATCATTCACTGGTCGTGCCTCGACAAGGCAGACGACAGATGCTGTACCTGGCCCGGGGAACTCCAGCACCCGCATCGCAACCGTCTTCGTCGTGGCGGCATGGGCCACGAGACACTTGACCGCAGTCAGCTGGCTTGCGGGCAACAGATCACCGAAGCCACGACCCACGCACTGCTCCACGGACCTGCCCAGTGTCCTGGCCATTGCCGCGTTGAGGCTGCGGATCGCTCCGTCCAGGGTCAAAAGAGCCGACGGTGCAGCCATCTGAAGAAGTTCGTCCGAGGCGTCCATTTGCCGCTCACCCTCATCGTCGAGCGATATGACCTCGTCGTCCTTCATCAACTATCTGCCGCAGAGCAGGCCTCGTCCACGCGGCCGGTCACTCTGGGGCGGCACCGGCCGACTGTGTGTGTCGACGAACGCCGACGATCGCCCTCCCGGTGATCCGCTCGGTCGGATCGAAGGCGTCATCGCGGGTCGGGACGTTGCCGATGCCACGTGCGCCTGGCCAATGGGGAGGGGACAAACAGAGGGGCGGGGACCGCTTCGGCCTCAGAGGCTGCGCCAGGGGCCAGATCGTCCCGTGGTAGTGCCGGCCCGGAACCCAGGCGCACTCGGCCGGGTGCGCCTCCCGGCCGGTCCCACCCAGGAGGCGCAGAAAAAGGACCTTGAGGTCCCTTTTCAATCCTGCTAGCGTACGCAGCGGTAATCTGGCCCATGTGGCGGAACAGACGCGCGACAGACACGACTCCCGGCTGACTGAGCGCGGGCGGGCAACCCGGGAGCGCATTCTGAGGGCTGCCGCCGACATGATGTACGTCAGGGGCGTGTCTGCCACGACCCTCGACGAGGTCAGGGCAGCCAGCGGAACGAGCAAATCCCAGCTCTACCGCCACTACCCCGACAAGGATGCACTGGTGCGGGACGTTGTCGCATTGCAGGCCACTGAACTGCTCAAACGCCAGCACCAGCTACTCCAGCGGCTCAACTCCCTCCGCGGACTGGAGCGCTGGCGGGACGCAATGATCGAACACAACGCTCTCCGAAACGGGGCGTACGGCTGCCCGCTCGGATCCCTTGCCAGCGAGTTGGCCGATCAGGACGAAGAGGCACGCGACGCGCTCGCCCGGCACTTCGACACCTGGGAGGGACTACTCGAGGCCGGGCTCGAGCGAATGAAGGACTCTGGAGTCCTCAGGGCCGACGCAGATGCCGAAGAGCTGGCCACCGGCCTCATGGCCGCCCTGCAGGGGGGCTACCTCCTCGCCCAGACGGCCCAGGACGTCAAGCCCATGCGGATCGCCCTGGACATGGCGATCGGCCACGTCAAGGCTTACGCCATGCCCGCCGAGGGCGCTTCGCCGGCCAAAGACCCATCGGGGCGCTAAGCCGTCTACGACAGGTGCGGCACCCAGAAATCCTGGTGCCGCACCACAGGCGGTCGCGTCGGCATCTCCAGCGCCAGCACCGCCTCCCGACGGCCGCAGGCTGTCCGGAGGTGGTTCGGCAGCGGGAGGAGGTGTCCGTCCGCACGCACCGACGTAGTCCCTCCTGCGCCGGTGCGCAGCCCCGTCTTCAGTCAGAAGCGGAGGGCCACTCCACAAGACAGGACTATTTAGTCCTTAAAAACGGCCGACTTGCGGTACGTTTGGAGAGGGCGGCCTCCTGCGGACAGCCGGGAGTCAGGCTCCCCGAAGATCTCTAGGACGGTAAGGACCATGCACATGGACGTCCAGTTCTCATTGGCCGGTCCCGTCCGACTACGCCGACCGGGGGCCGGCGCCCGCCAGCCGAGCACACACCGTCTCGGCTGCGCTGTTGCTCAGGTCAGCCAAACCGCCGAGCGCCACGAAACCGGCAGGGCGCGTGCCGGGCGGCGACGTTCCGCCTACGGCGGCCGGTTACGTCCAGACCTACTACGTCGACTGGCTGCGTGAACGGAGCGGCTGCTCTGTGAACCTGGCCGGCGGGAACTGCCTGCGGCGGAGCCAACGGGACGTTCTGGACCAGACACCACCTTGGCCCCGGCCGGTCGGTCGGGGACTCGACGAATGAGGAGTTGACCACCATGGACGGACAGGAGCTGCAGAAGATCGCGGGCGCCAGCACCGCGGAACTGCCCGGCGCCGACCTGGAGCACCGCATCGGCCCCGACTGGGACCTCTACAAGGTCGGCGGCAAGGTATTCATGCTCATGACCGACATGCCCGGGCACCCTGTCGTGATCCTGAAGGCTGACCCGGACGACGGCGCAGCCCTGCGGGAGCGGCACAAGGACATCACCCCCGGCTATCACATGAACAAGAGGCACTGGATCACGGTGGAGGGCGGGGGCACCGTGGACGAGGAGCTGGTGAAGGAACTCGTGATCGACTCCTACCGTCTCGTGGTCCGCGGCCTCCCCAAGTCCGAGCAACCCGTGGATCCGCAGACCTTCGGCCGCCGGGGCTGACCGTCGTCATGCCCGTCGAGTCTCCTGATGCCCGCAGTACCGCCGACCCAGCGCGGCTGCGACAGGCCATCGAGAGTGAAGTGATCCGAGCTGAGGGGGGTGTGCGCGTGCGCCGCGCGCTGGCCGCCGCCGTGCGCGAAGCTGTCCGCAGCGGCTGCCTGGCGCCCGGGATGCGGCTGCCCTCCTCCCGTCGGCTCGCCGCCGACCTGGGTGTTGCCCGCAACACCGTGGCCGACGCCTATGGTGACCTCGTCGCCGAGGGATGGCTCACCGCCCGCGGAGGCTCGGGCACACTCGTGACAGACTCGATGATCACTCGGCCGGTCCCGGACCGATCAGTTGCCGAACCGTCCGGTGAAACGTGCTACGACCTGATCCCGGGCAGCCCCGACCTCACCGCGTTTCCTCGTGCAGCCTGGCTGAAGGCCACACGCCGGGCCCTGGCCGCGGCTCCCGACGACGCGTTCGGCTACGGCGACCCCCGCGGCCGGCCGGAGCTACGGGCCGCACTCGCTGATCATCTCGCCGGAGCCCGGGGCGTGTACACGAGTCCGGAACACATACTGATCTGCGCTGGTGTCTCGCACGGTCTGCAGATCCTGAGCGAGGTCCTGGCCGGCCGACGGGCACGGAGTGTCGCCATCGAGTCCTACGGGCCAGACAGGCACCGCGGCCTGCTGGCAGCTGCGAGGCTGGAGACCCTCCCGCTTCCCTTCGACCCGCACGGAACCGACCCGGTCCCACCTCAGGGCACCGATGCGGTCCTGCTCACGCCGGCTCACCAGTTCCCTCTGGGCACGACACTGCAGCGCGATCGCCGGACGGCTGTCGTGGACTGGGCCAGACGGACAGGCGGCCTGGTCCTGGACGATGACTACGACGGTGAGTTCCAGTTCGACCACCGGTCCGTCGGAGCGCTCCAGGCACTCGCTCCAGACTCCGTGGTCTATCTGGGTACCGCCAGCAAAACTCTTGTGCCTGGCCTGCGGCTGGCCTGGATGGCGCTGCCTCCCGCGCTCGCTGAGGAGGCTGTGGCGGCCAAGGGACAGATCGACTCGTGCGAGGTGCTGAGCCAGCTGACGATGGCGGAATTCATCACCTCCGGCGCGTACGGCCGTCACGTACGTGCTGCCCGCCGGCGCTACCGCGATCGGCGAGAGGCTCTGGTCGCAGCCCTGGCCCAGCACGCTCCCCATGTGCACGTCACAGGAACAGCGGCCGGCCTGCATACGGTTCTCAGTCTGCCGCCCGGGACCGAGCAGCACGTCGTTCAATCGGCGACCCGGCAAGGGCTGAAAGTGGCCGGCCTGTCCCGATACCGCCACGCGCAGTCCCAGCACGTCATGGGCGACGCCCTCGTCGGCGGCTACGGAACGCCCTGCGACGCTGCGTGGCCTCAGGCACTCTCCGCGCTCATGGGGATCCTTCCCTGACGCGCCCCCAAGCGGAGAGACGGTCGCGCGCCTCATCCCCAGGCGCCGATCGACCGGCCCGCGACCAGCAGGTGGATCGAGAGATTGTCCGCCACCTGATCGCACTCCAGACCGGGCTCGGCAGGCACGAACAAGATGGGCGGCGGGTCCTGCCCGACGACGTCGTCCAGCCGGGTGGGGCGCAGGCGGTCGGCGAGTGGCCGGGTGGGCTCCTCGTCGAAGAGCGGCAGGGGCGCTTCGGTCGGTTCCATCGGTCTCTCGGGTCGGCGGCGGACGTATGGTGACGCGGCAGGCCAGGCGCGGGGCACGGACACGTGAGGGCTCAGCCGGTCGCGGCGTTCATCGAGCACCGGGGCGGTCGCGGCGCGGCAGCCGCTCGACGACCAGGTCGTAGGAGCTCTCGACCGCGTCGGTGATCAGTCGCTCGGTGATGCCGGGGCCGGGGCCGAGCGAGATCCAGTGCCGTTTGTCGAGGTAGCGGCCCGGAGTGATCGTGGGGTAGCCGCGCTCTTGTGCGCGGGCGTGTTCGGGTGCGCACTTGACCGTGATGATCTGCTCGTCCGCGTCGTCGGTGACGATCAGGAATACCTTGCCCGCGACCTTGTACACGTCGAGTGCGGGGGTGAAGGGACGTCCGTGGCTGACGTCGGGGAGGGCCAGGGCCACCTGGCGGGCAGTGCTCTGAAGCCGGTCGCCGGCCGCGCTCACCGGGCCGACCGCGTGCCGTTGCCGTAGGTGCGTGGGTCGACGGGCTGCTCGGCCTTGGGCAGGTGGGCGACGACGAGCAGGTAGGAGTCGGTGACGAGTTCCCTGACGAGTTCCTTGCCGACGCCGTCCCCGCCCTCCAGCGTGATCCAGTGCTTCTTGTTCATGTGATAGCCGGGAGTGATGTGGCTGTTGTGTTCCCGCAAGGCGAGGGCCTCGCCGGGGTCCGCCTTGAGGATCACGACAGGCCGGCCGGGGACCTCGGTCATCAGCATGAACACCTTGCCGCGTACTTTGAAGACCTCCCAGCCGGAGCCGAAGGGGTGCTCCGGCTGGGCTCCGGGGAGTTCTTCCGCGCAGTCGGCGGCGGTCTGCTGCAGGGTTGGTCCGTCCATGGGCGGTTGGGCCTCCTCGGCTGGTGTCGGAATGTGGCGTCAAAGGACGCGGAGGCACGCCACGCGGTCGCGGCGGCACGTCCCATCCTTCCCTCGGAGCCGACGCAAAGGGCAGTAGGCTGCGGACACGTGATGGTCGACAAGCGACACCCCAGCCCGGGCGGACAGGGCGCATCGGCCGCAATTCCGCTGTACGGTTTCCAGCCCCCGGACGGCACTCCGTACGGCCTTGAGGTCAGTACCGTCGAGGACTTCTTCGCGCAGCACGACGACTGGCCGTGGAACCCGCCCCGTCCGGGGCGTGCCACCTTCCACTACCTGATCCTGGTCACCGAGGGCGAGTTGCGGCACGACGTCGATCACGTCACGCGGACCGTCTCCCCCGGCCAGTGGCTGTGGGTGCGTCCCGGGCACGCGCAATGCTGGCATCCGCCCGGCGCCGCCCGCGGCCCGTTCATCCTGTTCGAGCCAGGCGTGCTGACGGCCGGCACCGCCCGTCTCCTGGCCCCGCTCACCTCGCACGAGGCCCCTGCCGTGCTGAGTCCGCACCCCGACGACGCCGTCTGGCTCCGGCAGACGGCACTCCAGCTCCTGGACGAACACCGCGCACTGGGGCGCCGCCCACTCGACGTCCACCACGCCCTGCGGCGCAGCCTGCTCGAATCGCTCCTGCTGCGTCTCGCCAACTCCCCCGGCATCGCCCCCGCCGACCTCACGGCCGGTACGGGCCGTGGTGAAACCTACGGACGGTTCGTGGACGCCCTGGAGCTGCACTTCCGCGAACTGCACCGGGCCGCGGACTACGCCGAGCTGCTCGGCTGCTCGGTCCGCACCCTCAGCCGCGCCGCCCGGGACGCCACCGGCAAAGGGGTCCGGGAGCTCATCGACGAGCGGCGGCTGCTCGAAGCCCGGCGCCTGCTAGGAGGTGCTCGGTGGGACGCCCGGGCTGTGGCCGCGCACCTCGGCTTCACCGATCCCGCGAACTTCGGCCGCTTCTTCCGTGAGCGCACCGGTCTGACTCCGGCCGCGTTCGCGGCCCGCGAGGCCACCAACGGCCGTGAGCGATAGGCGGCGGCCGGCGTCGGGGAGCCGGCCTTTCCCTCTTCGGCTCAGTCGCCGAGCAGCACCACATGCTTGCCCGGCGTCGTGCCGGACTCGACGTCGGCCTGGGCGTCGCGCACCTGATCCAGACCCCGGTAGGTCTTGGCGACCGGGGCCTTGAGCCGGCCGTCGGCAATCGCCTGGAGCTGCTGCTGGAACACCTGGGCGGGCAGGTCGGTGGCCTCGCCCGCGTAGCTGGTCAGCCGCACCCCACTCGGGATCATGAAGGGGCTGAAGTCCGGGATGGACCACCCGCCGCCCAGAGCGCCGGTGAAGCAGACGGCGCCGTGCACCCGCACACATCCGAAGGTGTCCGGCAGGACCGTGCAGCCCACCAGCTCCAGCGCCGCGTCGACGCCCTGTGGAACCAGGTCGCGGACCTTCTCGGCGAGGTGCCCGTCGTCCACGACCGGGTGGTCGACCCCCATCGCCCGCAGCTCGGCGCCGCGTTCGGCGTTGCGGGTGGTGGAGATGACGGTGGCGCCGATCTCCTTGGCCATCGTCGCCGCGCTCAGCCCCACCGTGGAGGTGCCGCCGCGGATCAGCAGCGTCTGCCCGGACTTCAGGTCCAGGCCGCGGGTCAACGAGCCGTACGCGGTCTGGAACATCTCCGGCAGGGCACCGACCACGTCCCACGGCAGGCCGGTCTCGAACGGGATGACCTGCCCGGCGGGGACGGTCACGTACTGGGCGTAGGCGCCGTCGTAGGAGCGGCCCATGCCGCCCATCATGGTCGCGACCTGCTGTCCCGGGTGCAGCCCGCTGTCCTCGTCGGCCTCGTCGGCCTCGTCGACCACGCCGACGCCCTCGATCCCAGGGACGCGCGGGTAGGTGACCTCCGCGTCCGACTCCCCCTTTCGGGTCATGACCTCGGACTCGTTGACGCCGAACGCCCTCACCTCGACCCGCACCCAACCGGGCTTGCGTGCGGGCACCGGCACGTCCTTGACCTCCAGTGCGTCGAGGCCGCCCGGGTGAGTGATGACGACGGCCCGCATCGTCGCGGGTGTGGCGCCGTCGGCTGCCGTGGGGTGGCTCATGCCAAGCTCCTTGTCCGTCGACCTGCGGCTGTCACGGGCGGTCGATGCCCTCGTACAGGTCGAGAGCCGCCTGGTAATGCGCGGCGGCCTCGAAGGGCATCGCGCCGACGCTCCCGGAGGTGGGCCGGTCGACCACGGCGGGCCACAGACGGTTGTACTCGCCGGTGGCGAAGTCCAGCACGATGTCGCGGATGCGGGTGTCGCGCTCGGCCTGCTCAGCGCTGCGCCCCGGCTGTTCCTGGCCGACCAGGGCGTGCATTTCGCTGCCGTGGACGGCGGCAACGCCCTCGGCGGGGCCGATCGCCATGAGGTGGGCGTTGCCGCCCGCGGCGGCGTGGGCCAGGGCAGCGCGCGCGGCGGGGAGCCCGTAGATGTAGTCCGTCAGGAGCGCGGAGCGGACCTCGGCCGGAGTGCGGCCGCCCCGGTCGTAAGCGTCGACGATCTGCTGCGCGCGGGAGCGGGGAATGCGCCACCCGGCGACTTCGTCGGTGATGGCCTCGACGGTGTGCGGGTCGAAGCGGTCGAAGTCGTTCGCCACCCACCAGCCCAGCTCGTCGGTGGCCGCGCTCAGCAGGATGTCGATGTCGCGGTGTGTGCCCGAGACGAGTACGTCCATGGGGTGGGCGCGGAGCACCGCTCCGGGCTGTCCGGTGTCCAGGACGACTCCCATGGCCTTGGAGTCCACTCCGGCGCGGACGCCGAGGTCCGTCGGGAGGACCTTGTGCAGGGCGGGAACCAGGGCTGACGCGTCCAGGCTGAGCAGCTTCTCCGGGTTGTCCGCGACGCCGAGTTCGGTGACGAACCGGTGCGCGAGCTCTTCGGCCCACCAGGCCGGCTGGACGCGCGAGGCGGCGCCGGAGAATCCGGCCAGACGCCGGTACAGGCCGTTGGCGGACGGGGCGCCGAGCAGCCCGAAGGCGGAGAAGCCGCCGGCGCTGTGGCCGTAGACGGTGACGTTGTCGGGGTCGCCGCCGAACTGGGCGATGTTCTGCTTGATCCAGGTCAGCGCGGCGATGACGTCCTGCAGGCAGAGGTTGCTGGCCTCGGCGAGAGCGCCGCCGTACTGCGACAGCGAGACCGCGCCCAGGGCGCCGAGCCGGTAGTTGATCGACACGCCCACCACGCGCCCCGTCGCAGCGAGACCGGAGGCGTTCGAGGTGATCTGCGTGTTGGCGCCGTACTCGAATCCGCCACCGTGGATGTACACGGCCACCGGGAGCGCCGTCCCGGCCGGGAGCTCGGGCGCCCACACGTTCAGGTTCAGGCAGTCCTCGCCGATCCCGCTGTCCGCCTCCAGCCAGTCGCCGCTGTCGGGCTGGACGGAGACGACGCCCTTGCGGTCGTAGGGGCGGTCCGGATCGAAGTCCGCGAGCACGGGGCGGCGGTATCGCTCGGCGGTGGCGTACGGGATTCCCCACCAGGACCGCACCCCTGGTGCAGTCGGGGCCTTAGGTGCGTTGGCGGTCATTGGATGTCCTTCCGAAGCGGTGCGGGAGTTTCACGAGGTGTGTCGGCGGCGGGTTGCTCGCTCTGAAATCGTCACCTGGGATTCGCCTAAGGGCCCGGCAGGCAGCGGTCACCTGGTGGTCGCCAGGTGACACTTCTCCACTCCTTTCTCACGTAGCCCGGGTCGCCGCGCGCAGGCGGGAGTTCGTGGCGGCTCGCTGCTGGCCGAACCCCCTCCTGGCCACGGCATACGACCTGAAGGTCTTGTCCTCAGTGGTGTCCAAGGAGCCGGTCGGCCGGTGTCGTCACCGCGGAACTCTTCGCGTTGACCGCCGCGCAGAGGAAGCCACGGCGAGACCCGACGGTCGTCCGGCTCGAAGACGGTGAAGCCGGGCTCTCGGCACGGACCATCAAGCGCCGGCTCACCTGTATCTCGGGCCTGTTCTGACCATTGACCGCAACCTGGTGCCGACCGGACTGGCCAAACACCGCCGCGACGGGGAGGCCGCAGGAGGGCCTTCACGCTGCGCCATGCGGGGGAAGTGGGGCGGTCAGGTCGCGGTGTAACCGCCGTCCACGGCCAGGACAGCTCCGGTGATGTAGGCGGCGGCAGGCGAGGAAGGCGTAGGGGGCGGCGATCTCCTCGACGGTGGCCCGGCGGCCGAGCGGGGTGATGATGTTGATGCGTCGGTCGGAGGCTGGGTCGTCGTGGGCGGTGACGCTGTCCATGATGTTGGCGACGTGGCCGGGGGCGACCGCGTTGACCCGGATGTGGTGTTCTGCCCATTCCGCTGCGAGGGTGCGCACGAGCTGGTTGATGCCGCCCTTGCCGGCCGCGTACGGGGCCAGGGTGGGGATGCCGACCGCACCGGCGATGGATGACGTCATGGTGACCGACCCGCCGCTGCCCTGGGCGATCCACTGGCGGGCGGCTGCCTGGGCGGGCTGGAAGGTGCCGCGCAGGTTGACCACCAGGATCCGATCCCACTCCTCGGGGGTGTACTCGACGGCGGGCGCCTTCAGCCTTGTGTCCGCCGGGGATGCAGCCTGGCCAGCTCGTCGCGTGCTCCGTGCCACAAGGCGTCTCGCAGTCGGTGGAACTCGCGAGCGGATCTGGTCGCCGGCCAGTCGGGCGGGAGGTGTTCGGTGGGGAGTCCGGGGTCGGCGCGCAGCAGGTCGCCCCAGGTGTCGAAGAGTTCGACCAGTTGGGGCAGTTGGTTGTCGGTGGTCGGCTGTACTGCTTCCCAGCGGCCCAGGAAGGTCTCGTGGGCCTGCCGCAGGGCGGCCATGTCCCAGACGCGTTCGATGAGCGAGGAGACGTCGGTGGGGGTGATGGCGACGGCTTCGAAGGCGGCCGGTTGTCCTTCGGCGGGGTCGGCGTAGTCGAGGATGGCGGATGCGTCGACGCGGCCGGGTGTGATCCACACGTTGGACATCAGGCGCCCGAAGCCGGCCCATTCGAGTCGGGTGCCGAGCGCGTAGCGGTCGTTGCGCAGCGCAGGCGGGGTGGGGAAGGCCAGGAGTGTCCACTCGTCGGCCGAGTGGCCGAGTGCCGCCGGGTCGAACATCCGGGTTCCGGCCTGGCGGACGAGCGCGCTGCCGGAGGCGGAGAGGTCGTACTCGACCGACCGTCCGACGCGGTGGTCCTGGAGCAGGCCGCGCTCCGCGGAGCGGCGCAGCGCGGCGCGCATCGCGGGTTCGTTGATGCCGAGGGCGAGGCCGACGTGCACGAAGAGGCCAGCCGACAGCGGTCCCGGAAACCCGAGGTCGGCGCGCAGCCCGAACGTCGTCATGACGATGCTGAGCGGCGGACGACGCGGGGTCTTTGCTGGCACGAGATGATGTTAGGTCAGGGTGCTGAGGCGGCGAGGGCCGCTCTGCCGCCGCGGCCACCGGGATTGCGGGCCGGGGCGGCAGAGCGGGCCGGTCACGGTGTGAACGGCAGGAGGAGACAGGAGGCGAGACTGCCGCCGGTGCGGACGGTGTGGGTTCCCATGTTGCGGGAGTGGACGTCCTCCGCGTCAGGGTCGACAGGCTGCGTCCGCGGCGGGGTGGTGGGGCCTGCCGGGCGGCCGGCGATCTCGAGCACGAGTGTCTCGCCGGGGTGCAGGAGCATCCCGGTGGGCCACAGAGCGAGGTCCAGCTTGACGACCTGGCCCAAGCTGACGTGTTCCTCCCGCGCATGGGTCAGGTACGGCTCCAGTTCCGTGGACCGCTCGGGATCGAGGGCACGGTGCGAGGCCCGGATGCGGCCGAGGGGTCCGGCGTAGGCCACTGCGGAGGGCAGCTTCCCGTCCTGTGCGAGTACGTCCGTGAAGGCGTCTGCTCCCAGACCGGGGAAGGGGAAGTGGTACAGCACGTTGCCGTCGGCGTCGGTCTTGTACACCGCCGCGTACACGTCGAGATCGTCGCCCTCAGACGTCTCGATCCACAGCTGGAGGCTGAGCGGACCAAGCAGTTCGGCCTCCCGCTCCACAGCGAAACGGAAAACGGCTGCGGCCTTCTTGTCGGTTGATTCGTAGGAGACGGAAGCCTCGTTCGCCGGCGGCTCGGCTGTGAGCCGGCCCGTTGCCCCGTCCAGGTACAGGGGCGTCGGCGTCACGTGCTCGGGGGGCCAGGTCTCCTCCACACGGTCGACGATGTCCTCGCCGCCTGGGTCGAGGACGGAGAGCCGGATGTGGGGGGTGTCCTCCCACCCGTTGTCGTGGCCGTGCAGGTACCGGTCGAAGAATCGGCGCAGATCCTCGACCCGCTCCGGCGTGGCGATGTCGACCCACTCCTGAACGTTGTGGATGCGCAGCCACTTGCGCTCGCTGCCCAGCTGCCGGAACGCCTGAAGGGTGCCGCGCGTGTGGATCGGGTTCGACCAGCTCGCCACCACATAGGCCGGCACGTCCACGGAGGCAAGATCCGGACGCTTGTCCGCCCAGTATGCGTTGTCGGTCGGATACCGCCGGATCATTTCGGCGAGGTCCTCGAACCGTCCGGTGCCGTAGAGGAAGGCGATGATGTCCTGGTCGTGGAAGTCCGTGTACGGGATACCGCCCCGGACGTTCACATCGCGATAGATGTCGTTCATCCCCTCCCAGGGGGCGATGGCCGCCAGGTGCGGCGGGCGCACGGCCGCGGTGGCCCACTGCACCATGCTGAGCTGCGAGTTGCCGGCCATTCCGATCTTGCCGGTGCACCAGTCCTGCGCGGCTGTCCACTCGATCGTGTCATACACGTCGTGGCCCTCGGCGGTGCCGAAGAACAGCATGTCGCCCCCGGAGTGGCCAGTTCCGCGCGCGTCGACCACGATCAGGGCGTAGTCGTTCGCGCACCAGTACGCGGGGTCGAGCGCCTCGAACGCCTGGAACCCGGAGACGTCCTTCGGCGGCACCCCGAAGCGGGTCGCCGCCATGTTCGTGTTCCACCAGCCGCCGCGCTTGCCGTACGGGGTGTAGATGAGGATCGCGGGGAGCGGGCCGGCGGCCGGGGTGGGCCGGTACACGTCGCCATAGAGGCTCACTCCGTCGCGCAGCGGGATCACCACATCCTGGAGGACCTCGATATCGATGGGCGTGGGGTGGGCTCCTTCGCCCTGCGTGCTCCCTGCGGGGATGATCCGCGTCCCGGGTTCGGGGCCCGGGATGGGCGGGTCGGACCGGTCGAGCGGGTTGGCGGGGCGAAACGCCAGGTCGAAGTCTGCCGATGCTGCATCCATGTCGATGCTCCTTGTCTCTCCCGGGCGCCAGGTGCGGGCACAGGATCAACTCCATCGTGTAACAGATTCTAGCCAGGGTCGAGAATCTGTTACATATTCTCGCGTGAAGGACAGGCGCGGCACCGCTTGATGTCGCGATGGGAGGTGATCTCTACGCAGCCCGTCGGGGTCGGCGGTCGATGGTCCGCGGCACGTTCCTGTCTGGCTGCGAGCGCCGGCATCGGGGCCCGCACCATGCCGTCACTGGGCAGGCCGTGAAACGACAGCCTTAAGGGCTGGACGCGACCCCGGGCTGCTGCCCTCATCAGGCGGGGGAGCCCGTGGACGCCGCGGCCTGCGCGCACCTGCGCGAGCAGATCCATCCCCAGGCCGCCTTCTACGCGGACGCCCCGCGCCGGGCCGGATACCCGCCGAGCCTGTTCTTCTCCCGCGCCTTTCACCATCGACACCTTCCAGATCGTCAACCAGGGCCGCGCCCAGCACCTGTTCCGGGGGCTCACTGAAAACAACGGCGAGCCGATGACCCCGCGCGAGGAACGCGGCTTCGGACAGGCCAGCCTGTCCACCGTCCGCGGCCCGATCTGGCGGATCACCCCCCTGCCCCTCACCCCCGCCGGCCGCCTGCCGATCGCCGTCGCTGTCGCCGTCGCCGGGAAGAAGAACCCGACCACCACCACGCCGAGCCTGCTGGTCGAGGAAATGGACCCCTGCCCCCTCTCCCCCATCGTGCGGGCCACCGGCTGCCACCTGCGCCACCACACGCTCACCCTGCCGGACGGTTGGATCGAGCACACCACCATGACGGACGGCCGGACAGCACACGCCCTGCCCGGCCTGCCCGCCGCCTGAACCCCTCCTACAGCTCCCGTGGCCGGGGCGGGGGAACTGCCTCACCAGCGTCGTACGAGCCATGGCACCCTGGCGCCGCGACCCCAGAGTCGCCGCCCTCTCCCACCGCGCCCACCAGGCCCTCGGCACAGCCAGGGCCTTCTGACCATGTCCTCTGCTGACGGGGCACCTTCGAGCCACCCTCGGCTACGGAGTCGGCTCTTGATGGCACGAGCAGGGGCATTCGCTTCCTTGGCAGTCTCCTGTGCGGTACCTCCAGTCGATGATGCCGTCGTCCTGCAAAGCGCGTAGCAGCCGTTGGAAACCGGCGGCTGACTCGCCGTCTGAGATCTCTGTGTCCGCTGCTTCGGCGAGCTTCCTGCGCGCGACGGCGAAGCCGTATTCGGCGACGTGCCATGCCACCAGCCCGTCCAGGTACCTGACGGCGTCCGCACTCCGTGGAACGCTGCGGACACCACCGCGCAGCAGCGCGGTACGACCGCCTTCGATCCGCTCAAAGCACCAGAGCAAGGTGAAACACGCGGTGAGGGTTGCAGCCCAGTCGTTCCTCCTGGCGGGCGAACCGAAGTCCCCGTAGCGGAGGCTTCCTACGAGCCGGCGGGCCAAGGCGACTTCCCCGGTCGTCAGGTCCTGGTGCAGCGCCCGGGCGGTCTCGAACCATGCCCGCCGGTGCTCGGCCCTGAACGCGACGAGGGCGACCACGACCGCTGCCAGAGCCAGCGCTGTGGGCGACACCCCCGCCAAGGCCGACCAGTCGTCTGCGGTCAACTCCCTGCCCCCTCACCTGTCCTGCGGCTGCCACCGGTGGAAGAAGGTCAGGCCCGGTCCGGCACCGAGATGAAGCGGGCTACCGGCGAGCAGGGTGCCGACGTCGATGCCCTGCCCGGGCCGCAGCACGGTGAAGCCCTGCCGCCTGTAGTACGGCCCCAGGGCACGCTCGGTGTCGAACTCGCCGAACAGCAGCGTGTACTCCAGCCGTCCGTACAGCTGGACGCACCGGGCGAGCAGCGCGGCCCCGATCCCCCGCCTGCGGGCGTCCTCGGCGACGGCGACCGCTTTGATCTTCGCGTACGTGAGCATCGACGCCAGGACATACCGGCTGCCGCCCGGGAGCCGGGAGAGTGCGGAGACGACGTGCCCGAGGGGACACCCAGCAGCGCGCCGACGACCCGGCCGTCACCGTCCCGCGCGACCAACAGCAAGGACAGCTCACCCGCCGCCCGCTGAAGCTCCCCGGCCGCCCACACGGTGGCGGGATCGACCAGTGTCATTTTCGAGTTCACTCAATTCTTGGACACTGGACGCGGGCGTCAGCGAGGCGACCGGGCTGCCTGTCACTCCGGCAACGGCGTCCTTCGCGGGTGCCGGCATCTTCCGATGGCATCACTATCGAGCATCGACTCGTCGTCACGGCCGGTGGGCGTTCAGTCGGCGGCCGGAATGGACAGGACGGCGACGCCGCTCATGTCGAGCCAGCTGGTGCCCGCCCCGGACACCAGGCGGATCATGACCTGCTCGCAGCCAGGGCATCGGGCGACCAGCCCTGGGGCGTGCCCGTACACCTGCAGAGAGGCGACCGGACCCGTGCGGCCGCAGTGCGCGCACCGGCCCGTCGCGACGGTCAGGTCCACGGCGAAGATCTCCGAGAGAGGGCCCGCCAGAGCGTTGCCGTCCAGGTAAGACGTGCCTTCGTCGTGCACGGTATCCTCCGATCTCATGTCGGCCTCCTCAGCCGCCGAAGCGCTCGGTCCGCACTTGCTCGGGCTTGTGTCCGAGCAGCACCAGGTAGGCGGCCGCCTTCTCCACGAAGGCGGTGGGGCCGCATACGTAGCACACCGGCTCGAAGTCCGGCGGCCATCCGTGCTGTGCCAGATCCTCCGGGGTGATCCGGCCCGGAGGGCGCACAGACTCCTGCGGGGCCTGCCGTGTGTAGAGGCGCGTCACATCCAGCCCGGGCGCGCCCTCGCGCATCTCCGCGCCGTAGAGCTGCTCTTGCGGTGAGCGCAGGGAATAGAGCAGTCGGAAGGGGATTCGGCTGTCGGCCGCGCGTCGGGCCCGGATCATGCACATCAACGGAACGAGCCCAGACCCGCCGGCCACCAGCAGCACCGGTTCTCGCTGCTCGGGCCGCCAGACGAACCAACCGCCGACCGGGCCCCTGACCTCGATCCGGTCACCAGGGACAAGTTCGTCGACCAGATACGGCGAGACCTCGCCTCCTGGAATCCGCTGCACTGTCAGCTCCACCCGCCCGCCATTCTCGGCCGAGGCGATGGAGTAGCTGCGCTGTGTGCTGTACCCGTCCTCCGCGGTCAGGCGGACGTCCACGTGCTGACCGGCGAGATGGCCCGGCCACTCTGGCACCTCCAACGTGATGGTGACGGCTGTCGCTGACTCGACGCGCCGTGCCACCACCTCGGCGGCCCTCCAGCGCAGCCGGTCGCCTAGTCTCCCCAGTACCGTTGCTCTTGCCACGGGTCTCCGTAGTTGTGATAGCCGGCGCTCTCCCAGAACCCCGGGGTGTCGTCTTCTCGCAGTTCGATGCCGCGAACCCACTTGGCGGACTTCCACAGATAGAGATGCGGGACCAGCAGCCTCGCCGGGCCCCCGTGCTCCGGGGTGAGGTCGTGGCCGTCGTACCCGTACACGATCCACGCCTTGCCGTCGAGCAGGTCCGCCAGCGGCAAGTTTGTCGTATATCCGCCATACGAGGAGATCAGCGCGTACTCCGCCGCAGTCTCGACGTCAGCCAGGAGGACGTCGAGTGACACGCCCTGCCACCGGGTGCCGAACTTGGACCACTTGGTCACACAGTGGAGGTCCACAGTCGGAGTGTCGGCGGGCAGCGCCGTGAGGGCGGACCAGTCCCAGGCATGACGACGGCCCACTTCCGTGGTGACGGTCAGCTCCCACCTGTCCTTGGGCACGTGCGGTGTCGGACCGGCTGACAGGACCGGGAAGCCTGTGGCCTCGTACTGGCCCGGAGGGAGTTTCTTGCCGGGCTCAGGTCGGCGCCCGTGAAAGCCGCGCGAAATGATGGGCATATCTGACGTCCTAGTGATGTGGCCGTAGGCTTGTTGATTCTCTCCTGGAATCGGCGTCGCAGGCGGCGCGTCTCCTACCCGCCGTGTCGTGGGGCCCGCCCCCGAGCCCCGGCATGGCCCATGCTGGCTCACATCTTCGCGCTCGGGCAACCGAACTCGCGCTCTCCCGCGCGTCCCGGAAATCGTCTCATGGGGAGCACGGACGTTCCTACGGGATGCCAGTGTGGACGCCTGGAGTGTGGTGCCGCCAACAACATTCTCGTCCCAAGGCCCCGCACAGGCCAGCCCGCGCCCGTTCTCCGCCCGGCAGTGGCCAGCTTCCCCGTGGGAATCGGGAGGCAGCCGAATCAGACGTGCCTCTTGCTCCCGGCCCAAAACGCCCCGGGCTGGAGAGACCGCATCCTGCGCCGCCATCCCGGCAGCACGCTAACCGTTGCAGGCCCAGTGACCGGTGATGTGAAACAGCGGCTTCTCCTGGTCGTTTTCCTGCTCCCAGGGTGCAAGCCAGGCGTCGAGGGTGCCGGAGGTCAGTCCGCGGTCGATCATGACCATCGCCCTGCCCTTGTTATGGTCGTCCGGGAGGTAGTAGACGTACTGGAACTTGCCAAGCCCGTTGCCGACCACGGTGCCGCTCGGAGCCTTGTCCGACGCGATGTCGAAGGTCAGCGCATCGGCTTCGCCACCTGTGTCGGCGTCGTATACCGCAACGTGCCTGCCCGGCTTCGGAGACCCGAAGGAGGCATCGTTCCCGATCGAGATCTCCCAGTCGATGCCGTCCACACGCACCGTGAACTGCGCCTCCCAGGCGCCGTCATCAGCAGGCATCACACACTGCGTGGCGCCGTCGGGCACGGTGTAGTCGTAGTCGGCTCCGGTCTTACTCTGGAGCACCTTCAGCGCCCCGTGCGCTGTTCCCTTGATGTCTCCGCTGAAGCGCAAGTTGGTTCTGGCGGGCGGGGTGCTCGACGACCTGCTCGCCTTCGGTCTCGCCTTTACCACCCTGTGTTCACTCGCGACAGGACTCCTGCTGCCGACGGGATGGGTGCTGCCGGCAGGGGCGGTCCCCTGAGCCGTGCAGGCGCCGACAGCTCCCAGAGCCATCACAGTGCCAACGATCCTCCTCGCAGCGGCCATGCGTTGCAACGTCGTCCTCATCGCCACGCTCTCCCCTCCCGGCACGCTGGTGCCCCGCTCTCGTAGTCTTCGACCGGCCAGGTCGGAGCGCTGCACATCGTATTCCGGGCCCTCCCGAGGGCATCCACGGCCATACGGCCCTCGGCGTCCGTGCCCGTCGCACGGCAAAGACGGCGAGTGTGATGGCCAGAACGGCTACGGATGGCAGCCGCGGTGAGCAGAGCGATCCTTCCCGAACCCGTCCCCGGACTCCCCGGCCGGCTCTCTCCCCACAGCCACGCGCCGGGTGTGAGCTCGCACCGCAGGCCTCAGCTCACAACACTGACTGCGAAGAAGCAGGCAGCGCATCCTCCGGATTCTCCTTCCGCTCACGACCTTGTTGTTGGTGACGGACTCCCCGATCTTGGTCGCGGACGAACAACCCGACGTGCGTCCCACCTGCCGGCAACGGATCGACCGCCTCGCCTTCACGCAGCGCCAGGGATTCCGCCAGCCCGCGCGCGTAGGCGTCCAGGGACCGCGGCGCGCGCCCGAGAACTTCCCACGCTTGCAGCCAGGTGGTCGCGTGATCGTTTCGTGCCAGTACCGGCCACTTGGCCACGAGTACCGATGTACTGCTCAAGCCGTTCCCCAGGATCGTGGATGAACCCGAGCCACATGATCACCCAGGCAGATTCCACGTAACTTCTAGCGTCTGGAGCCGGTCCGGGTTGTCCGGAAGATCCCACGAGTTATCGAATACATTTTTCATTCTAGGCACGCGTGTGATGGAGCAGGACAGTTTACGAGTGGTGCGCGACGGTTTGCGAGCGCATTGCCGGTGACTCTCGGTAGGTGTCACCGGCGCCAGTACGGCGAGCTGTCATCATGCCGAGATGGCCCACGACATAGTGTTCTTCCTCGCTCCCGACGATGAGACTGCCGCTGCGACGCGCCTGCGGGGACCTAGTCGGGCCTTTGAGTCTGTGACCTGCCGTTTCATTGAGCCAGACAGTGCCATCGCCGAGTGGGACATGTACTTCGAAGAGCCCTCGGCTGAGGTACCGCCGCTTGAGCAGCTCCTTGGGTGGTCGTGGCCGGAGTGGGTCACCGCCCCTTTGAACGGTGGCGTTGAGGTGTTCGCTCTGCCGCAGCGGTTGACCCGGGCGTTGGCCAGCGCCAGCTCCGCCGAACTGGAGGAGCATCGCCGACCTTGAGGCCCGCCTCGTCGATCCGGAATCCGCGACGTGATACCGCCCTGCTGACCGGCTTACGGCCCGTCCACCGCCACGATTATCTAGGGCGAATCGCCGCTGCGGCAGGTCAGAGCTTGATCGCCGTGTCAGGCAAGTCAGGCAAGTTGCTCGACGTCGGGTAGCGCGGCGAGCCGCCGACAGGGATCAGGCCGTCGAGGACGTCGACGACGAACTGGGACGCGGGGCATCGCTTCGAAGTCGTCTCGTGAGTCGTCGTTCGGCACCGTGTGCGTTTCAGGTGACGGATGCTCGGCGATGGCTGGGCCCGCCGGTCAGTCGATGCTGTCGATGATGCGGAAGTCGCGCTCGTAGCCGTCGGGGAGGGCCACCAGGGCCTTCTGGTATGCCTCGCTCTCGTATGCCGCGACGGCCTGTTCGAAGCTGTCGAACTCGATCAGAACGACGCGCTGCGTGATTCCGGCCTCGTGGGCGACGACTCGACCGCCACGGGACGGGAGGAGGGACAGGAGGCGCCCGCCCCCAGCCTGGACAGCCGGACGGGCCAGCTTGTCGTAGGCAGTCAGCCTCTCAGGGTCGGAAATGGCGGGGTAGACACTGACCCAGTAGCCCTTAGCCACGGAAACCTCCTGTGTTCGGCCGGACACGTCCGACTTCGAATTGACACTCAGATCGATCGATCCCGGCGACGGGTACTGCGATCAGTTGAATCGCCGTATGCGCAGGTTAGGGCTCGATGTGGGGCCGAGGGAAAGACCGGTACGGGATAGACTCAGAACGGATCGTTATCAATCGGCAGGGAGGGCACGTGGCGCCGGATACGGTGAGCCTGCGGTACTTCCTGGTGCTGGCGCAGGAGTTGAACTTCACCCGCGCGGCCGCACGGATCGGTATCGCACAGCCCGCACTCAGCGCCCGGATGCGCCGATTGGAGGCGGAACTCGGTACGGCCCTGCTGGTCCGCAACACGCGTAGCGTCGTATTGACCACGGCCGGTGCGGCTTTGGCGGAGTCCGCGCCGCCCGCGCTGGCGGCGCTGGACCGGGCATGGGACACCGCCCGGAGCGCGGCGGCCGGTGAACTAGGCACGCTGCGCATCGGATACAGCCTCAGCGCCGGGGCCGGGACGGCACCGGCCCTGGTGGACAGGCTGATTCGCGGCAACAGCGGACTCGAGGTCGGCGCGGTCCCGATGGCGACACCGGAGATCTCCCCCGCGGTTGCCGACGGCCGCATCGATGTCGGGATCACCCGCGGTGAACAACCGGGCCGCGGCGTGCGCCGGTTCCTGCTGCGGCGTGCGCGCCTCGGGGTCCAGCTGGCGGAGCACCATCCGCTGGCCGAACACCCGGAGATCGAGATCGCCGACGCGGCCGCGTATCCGCTGCGACTCCCGGACCGTGCGGCCAACCCCGTGATCCACGATCAGCTGTCCGCACTGTTCCGAGACACCCGACCACACCCCCGATTCCACACGCCCGCAGTCTCTTTCGACATGTCTCAGCGCGACCTGCGCGACGGGGTCACCCTCGCCCCGGCTGGAGAAGCCGCGGCCACGACACAACCGGCCGGTCTCACCTGGCGACCGCTGCGGGGCGCGCCCAGCCTGACGTTCCACCTGGTCCTCCCACGCGAGCAGTCGCCACTACACCGCCGCGTCCGTGCCGTCGCCAAAACCCTGGCGCACGAGCTGCACTGGCTGCCGGACTGACACGCAAGAGGTCGAGCGAGACGGACGCCTGTGGTGGCGAGGCCGAAGACCTTGCGCCCGGCGGACTTCGCGGTGATGACGACGGCGGTCTTGCTGAATGTCCGACACGACCTCGCTACGCCGGCGGATCAGTATCCGAAAGCCTGAGCACCACGGTGGACGGGCCTTCCCACGAGACCACTCGGACGAGCTACAACAACCCGCTGGGCCCGGTGCCAGTCCTATAACCCGTTGACGGGCGCGCCGCTCAGTCCCGACGATCAGGCGCATGTCTGCCGCCCTGGCGCCTCTGCGCCACCGCCCGTTCCGTCACCTCTTCGTCGGTACGACGGCCAACCTGCTCGGCAACGGGGTGGCGCCGATCGCCCTCGCCTTCGCCGTGCTCGACGCCACTGGCTCGGTCGGCTCGCTTGGGTTGGTGGTCGGCGCCCACTCCCTCACCGGCATCGTCTTCCTGCTGTACGGCGGGGTGTTGGCGGACCGACTGCCGCGCGGCCCGCTGCTGGTCGGCAGCAGCGCGGTCAGCGCCGCGAGCCAGGCGGTGGTCGCCGCCCTGGTCCTCACCCACCACGCCGCCATCCCCTTACTCATGATGCTCGCCGCAGTCAACGGGGCGTCAAGTTCCTGCTACCAGCCCGCCGCCCAGGCCCTGCTGCCCCAGACCGTGCCGGTCGAGTCCCGCCGCGCCGCCCTCGCGCTCTCCCGGATCGCGGGCAGCAGCGCGGCGATCGTCGGCGCCTCGCTGGGAGGCGTACTGGTCGCCGCGATCGGCCCCGGCTGGGGCCTGGCCGCCGACGCGCTCAGCTTCGCGCTCGCCGCCGCATCCTTCACGCTGGTCCGCGTCCAGGTCGCGCCGCCCGCGCCCAGCCCCGGCCTGGTGCACGAACTGCGCGTCGGCTGGCGCGAGTTCACCTCCCGGACCTGGGTGTGGGTGATCGTTGTGGCCTTCTGCTTCCTCAACGCCGGCCTCACCGCCTCGTTCACCGTCCTCGGCCCGGCCGTCGCCGACACCACCGCAATCGGCCGCACCGGCTGGGGCCTGGCCGTCGCCGCGTCCTCCCTCGGCGCGGTCGCCGGCGGCATACTGTCGCTGCGCTGGCAGCTCCGACGCGCAATCCTGGTCGGCTGCGCACTGATGGGCCTGACAGCGATGACCCCGCTGCTGCTCGCCCTCGCCCCGCATACCGGGCTGCTGGTCATCGCCAACTTCGTGGCGGGCGTGGGCGTCGAGCAAGCCGGCGTCGCCTGGTACTCGACCCTCAACGAACAGATCCCCGAGGACCGCCTCGCCCGCGTCTACGCCTACGACGATCTCGGCTCCTACCTCGCGCTCCCGCTCGCCCAGTTCGCCGCCGGACCCGCCGTACTCCTCCTCGGCCTCCATGCCACCCTCTACGCGGCCGCCGCGCTCATCCTCCTCGCCACCCTCACTATGCTTGCCACCCCCTCCATCCGCGCCCTGGCCCCGAGGACCCCAGAACCGCTGCCCGCCTCCGAAGATCCGGTGGCGGGCTGAGCTCGACTCTGACCGTAAATAACCGCAGGTGGATGGTATTTCGGGCCGAACCGCCACTGCCAACAGACGAAGTCGGCTCGTCGTCACCCCTCCTGTCTAGAGATCTTTAAGGGTGCGGGTTACGTCGGCTGGATGTGACCGCGCGTGATCGAGTGGCGACGTGAGCCAGCGACGGAGCACTGCGTTCCGACGGCGCGGGACGGCCGGAGGGTCTTGGCGTTGATTGGCGACTCTGGGGGCTGCTGTGTCAGTGGCGCCGGTTACGTTGCTGGGCATGACAAGTTGGATCGACTGCGGCGTCATGGCGTGGGTGGACGAAGAGCGATACCGGGAAGACGAAACCGTCCTGGTCTACTTCAAGGGGACCAGCCTGGCCGCCATGGCCGAAGGCCTGTCCGCGCAGCAGCGGCCGCCGTTCGCCTACGGCAACGACACAGAACCCGGCGACTGGGGCGTGATCGTGCACCACATGTTCAACCGCGACGACTATGACGAGATCGACTACCGCGAGCTGTGCCCTTCGGGCGCTGAGCTGATGGTGTTCGTTCCCAATCCGTGCGTTGCCAAGGCCCACGGGCCCAAGGCGTACCACTACAAGGACGGCCAGGTATCGTCCTGCATCGACTACGAGGATCCCGACTACGTCGGAGAGTACTGGCCCAACAAGATGGCCCCTCTCATCACGGCGGCCGGCCTGGACCGTCAGAGCGGGACCTACGAGGAGCAGCTGACCCAGCTGATCTGTGACCACATGGGGCTGCCCGCACTCGATCGCGACACCATCACGGTGGACCGCGACCTGGTGGCCTCCTACTACTAGGAGGTCTGTGATCTCCGGGGTTACGGCGGTTGGATGTTGAGTCCGGTCTTGGCGATGAGTCCCTCGATGAGGCGGGGCCGGTACTGCATTCGTTTCAGCCGCGTCTTCACCAACGTGGTGAGTTGGTCGAGGCTGTGTTTGGTGAGGTTGGCCAACGACTTCTTCAGGTGCGACCACACCCCCTCGACGGGGTTGAACTCGGGAGCGTACGGCGGCAGCTGGTAGACGGTCAGCCATAATCGGGCGGCGATCAGACCGTGCATGGTGCGGCTGACGTGCGTGTTCAGATTGTCCCAAACCAAAACGATCGGCCCGCCGAGCTGCTGGTGCGCGGCATCTGTTGGGGATCTCTGAATTCGGCTCTGTCCGCAGTTACGTGAATCCCCAGGTCAGCAGCTGGAACGAGGGATCGTTTCAGCAGGGTGTTTCCTGCCGTGGCGAGCAACACGGTCGAGGATGTGCTGTTTCCCGGGATCGATGTGCGGGTGGAGCGGGTGAACGACTTCTCCAGCTTCCTGGTGGTGGAGGTGGTGTCGACGGCTCCCCCGGGCCGGTGCCCGGACTGTCGGAAGCAGGCGAGGCGCGTACACAGTACGTACCAACGCACCCTGGACGAGCGGCCGTTGGGCCCTCGCCAGGTCATCGTCCGGCTGCGGGTACGCCGGTACTTCTGCGATCGGAAGAACTGTTCCCGTAAGACGTTCGTCGAGCAGGTTCCGGGCCTGTCCGAGCGGCGCCGCCGCTCCAGCACCGGGCTGACGAGCTCGCTGCGGTCGATCGCGATCGAGCTCGGCGGCCGTCCGGCCGCCCGACTGTGCCGGCGTCTGCGGATGACCGCGGGCCGGACCCGGCTGCTCAGGCTGCTCAAGGCGCCGGCGGTACCGGACCGCGCCCCGCGAGTGCTGGGGGTGGACGAGTTCGCCTTCCGCAAGGGCTGCATCTACGGCACCGTGCTCGTCGACGTTGAGGCCGGCCGGGTCGTGGACGTGCTGCCCGACCGCACCTCCGACACGTTCGCGGCCTGGCTGGCCGAACATCCCGGAGCCGAGATCATCTGCCGGGACCGGGCCAGCGCCTACACCAAGGCGGTCAAGGCGGCCGCCCCGGACGCTCTGGAGGTCGCGGACAGGTGGCATTTGCTTCAAAACCTGGCGGCCGCAGTGGAGAAGACCTGCCACCAGCATCGCGACTGCCTGCGCAAACGTGCCGAGGAGGAGACGGCGACCGAAGTGTCCGAGGTGGCCCCGAAGCTGTTACCGCCCGCCGAACTGCCCCGCACCCAGATCATCGAGCGGACCCGTCACCGTTACGAGGACATCCACCGCCTGCTGGAGAAACGCTGGACGATCAGCGCCATCGCTCGCCGACTAAATCTCGACCGCCAGACCGTGCGCCGCTTCCGCGACACCGACCTCGACCAGCTGCTGGCCTCCGCCCGCGAGCGCCGCCCCAACGGTGTCCTGGAGCCGTTCAAGGTCTACCTCAATGCCCGCTTCACCGAAGCCCAAGGCCAGGTCAGCGGCACCCGCCTGTTCCTGGAGATCCAAGACCGCGGCTACCGGGGCAGCCGCCAGGTCGTCCGCAAACACCTCGCCGCCCTCCGCGAGGGCACCGCCGAACCGGTCCGGGCCGACATCCCGAGCCCCCGCAAAATCACCTCGTGGATCCTGCGTCCCCGTGAGACGCTCACCGACAGCCAAAACGAGCGACTCCTCCAAGTCCGGCTCGCTTGCCCGGACATCACCCGGGCCTGCGACCTCGCCCGGGCCTTCGCCGATCTGGTCCGCCACCAGCGTGGTTACCTGCTGTTGGAGTGGATCCGGCAGGCGGAGCAGGACGCGCCGAAGCCCGTGAGGGGCTTCGCTGGCTTTCTCCGTCAGGACCTCGACGCCATCACTGCGGGACTGCCCCTGCCGTGGAGTTCCGGGGTGGTCGAAGGACACGTGAATCGGGTGAAAACTCTCAAGAGGGCGATGTATGGCCGGGCCTCGTTCGAACTTCTGCGGACCCGTATCCTCACCCAGCACTGACCATCACGGAACTGCGGACAGCTCCTCGGACCTCTCTATCCTCGCACTTCGGGCATGCCCGATTCCGCAGTTCACAGAGCACGTCGGAGCTTGGGCCGCTCAGCGCCGACGCGGCATGCCCAGTGTCTGTATGAGCTGGGCGAGTTCCTCCCGGAAGAGCTTCTCCGGGCTCGTGGTCTGGGTGCCCATGTGGCCGTAGACCTCCAGTGACACCAGTCCATGCAGGTGCCCCCAGATGCGCAGGGCGAGGGCGACGGCTGCGGGCGGCAGGTCGGGGAAGGCGGGACGCACCTTCTCGAGGAGCCCAGGGTCGAAGTCGGACCAGTGGAAGGCACTGTCCTGGTAGAGGGGCCGGGCGTGGGGCCAGGCGGCTGCCGCGAGGGCGGTGAGCCCGGTGCAGACCCGGCGTGCGGCATCCGGGGCGGGGCCTCCCTCGGGGGCCTGGTAGCCGGGCACGGGGTCGCCGTAGATGAGGCGGAACCCCTGGGGGTTGACCAGGGCCCAGGTCCGGAAGGCGTTGGCCCATGCCTCGATCCGGACGGCAGGCTCGGCGGAGGGCGTGGCTTCCCAGGCCGTGTCCACAGCGTCGGCCAAGGCGGTGTACACGTCGTTAATCAGCGTGGTGACCAGGTCGTCCCTGGTCGGGAAGTATCCGTAGATGGCGTTGGCGGTCATGCCCATGCCGCGGGCGATGGCCCGCAGGGTGATGGCATCCGGCCCGCCCGCGGCCATCAAGGCCAGTGCCACCCTCTTGATTTCGGCTGCGGTCTCGGCCCGTAGCCGCTCGCGCCTTCCCCCGGTTCCCGTGACTGTCACAACAGGCACTCTACAGCGTCGACTTACTTAGTCTCGTATAAAAACTTCACGGCGTATAGTTTCTGCACGACGTCACTGGTAGTGGCGTCTCACTTCTGCATGCACAGGGGAGAACCATGCACATCGGAGTCATCGGAGCCACGGGCACCATCGGCAGCCGGGTCGTCGCCGAGGCCCTCGACCGCGGGCACAGCGTCAAGGCGTTCAGCCGGGACGCCGACCAGGCGCAGCGCGAGGAGCGCCGGGACAACATCACCTGGACGAGCGTCGACGTCCTGGACCCGAAGAGCATCGCTGGCATCCTGCCCGGACTCGACGTCCTGATCAGCGCATTCCAGCCGGGCAACGCCGCCAAGGACTTCGCGGACACCGTCCGGCGCTCGATCGCCGACCCGACCGTCTATGCGACGGCGGCGCGGGCCCTGCTGAAGGCGCTGGAGAGCCGCCCACGGACCCGGCTCATCGTGATCGGCGGCGCCGGCAGCCTCGAAATCGAACCGGGAGTGGTGCGAGCAGACTCCGACGAACTGCTGCACGCCGCCCTCGACAAGCTCGGGCTGCCCCGCGAATACGCCGCAGCGGTACGCGGTCACCGCGACGCCCTGACCGTCCTGCGGACATCGAACCGGCTGTGGACCTACTTCAGCCCCGCGGAGGAGATCGGCCCCGGCGAGCGCACCGGCCGCTTCCGGATCGGCGGCGACCAGCCCGTCCTGGACGCCGACGGCCGCAGCCGCATCTCGGTGGAGGACGCGGCCATCGCCCTGATCGATGAGGCGGAACTGCCGCGCTTCGTGCAGCGCCGCTTCACCATCGGCTACTGACAGCCACAGCCCACGACCCCGTGGGGGATCTCATGAACTCCCTCACGGGCCAGGGCGACGCCCGTCTGAGCCAACCCTGCTGGCCTTCCAGTGTGGGAAGCCCAGACATGACTCCACAGAGAGGTGTTGCCAGTCCAGCTGCGCGGCAGATCCGCACTTGGCCGTAGGCATCACGCAACCGCGGCCAGAGCCGCTTTCAACGAGCGCCATCAGCATCCAGCAGGCGGGCGTAGTCGGTCTCGGTGAAGCCCTTACGACGGCCCTTGGCAGGGCCGCGGTCGAGGTGGATGCGGTAGATCAACCGGGGTTGGTGGCCGGCTTTGGTGCAGATCAGCGCCGCCATGGAGACACGTTTGGTGCCCTGGGCGGTGACCCGCACGACCGGGGTGCGGCCCCGCTGGCCCCAGGTGCGGCCCTTGGGTGGCCTCAGGCCCTGACCTGCCTCGTCGCTGAGTAGGCCCGGGGCGCGGTGTCGGGATTGCTCCCGGTCCGTTTCCCCGGACCTCTCGCC
>NZ_JBIAUL010000034.1:0-77656 GCF_042892755.1 Streptomyces sp. NPDC001714 | reverse complement strand
CGCTACGAGAAGACCGCGACCATCTACCTGGCCGGACTCCATATCGCCGGCATCTTCCTGTGGTCCGCCCCCTGATCCAAACGAAACAGCCTAGGGCCGGTACACCTTCCCGGTTCGGGCCTGCCGGGGGCGAGCAGCTGTCAGGGCCAGTGAGACGGCAGCGGCGGTGAGGGCCGGGAGGCGGAGACGGGTGGTCCGGAACCCGGAGGGCCGTCTTTCCCTCTGCTTGATCGGAGGCTTGATCGGAAGCTTGCTCCACAGTGGCAGGCGGGGACTGTACACGCAGTTTATAGAATGTGTGTGCGAATTCTTCGGGAGGGCTCGGCCTCCGGCACCTCCAGGTGTGAGCATGGAGGAGGGAGACCCCGACCTCGCCCGGGGAGGACGAACCGTGCGCTACCGGGACCGTGCCCACGCCGGCCGTGAACTCGCCGCCGCGCTGGTCGAGTTGCGCGACGAGGGTGCCCTGCCCGACCCGATCGTGCTGGCCCTGCCCCGGGGCGGCGCGGCCGTGGCCGCGGAGGTCGCGCGCGAGCTGCCGGCCCCGCTCGACGTGCTCGTCGTACGCAAGATCGGAGCCCCGCACCACGAGGAGTTCGGCGTCGGCGCGATCGCCGGGGACGACCCGCCGCTCCTGGACCGGGCGACCCTGGCCCACCTGGGCCTGAGCGAGGACACCCTCGCCCCCCTGGTCGAGCGGGAGCGGCAGGAGCTGCGCCGCCGTGAGCGCCGCTACCGGGAGGGCCGCCCACCGCCCGAACTGCGCGGCCGTACCGTGCTCGTCGTCGACGACGGCCTCGCCACCGGCTCCACCGCCCGCGCCGCGCTGCGCCACGTGCGGGGCCGGGGCCCCGCACGGACCGTGCTGGCCGTCCCGGTCGGCGCGCCCGACTCCCTGGACGCGCTCGCCGCCGAGGCCGACCTCGTCGTCTGCCCGTACCGCCCGGCCGTCTTCACCGCGGTCGGGCAGTGGTACGACGACTTCGGGCAACTGACGGACGCCGACGTGCTCGACGCACTGCGCCGGGCCTGACCGGGACGGGGCGCGCGGTGCCGGAGCTGACCGAGGGCGAGGCGCGACGCCGGTTCGCCGCGGCCCGGGTGGCCCGGCTCGCGACCGTGGACGGGAACGGCCGCCCCCATCTGGTGCCGGTCGTCTTCGCCCGCCACGGCGCCGACGGGATCGTCACCGCCGTGGACCACAAGCCCAAGACGACGACTGACCTCAAGCGGCTGCGCAACATCGCCGCGCGGCCGTCCGTGTGTCTGCTCGCGGACGCGTACGACGAGGACTGGGACCGTCTGTGGTGGGTCCGGGCGGACGGCGAGGCGCGGGTGACTCCCGCCGACGCGGCCCTCGTCGGGCCGCTGAGCGCGAAATACCCGCAGTACCGGGAACACCCTCCGGATGGCGCGGTCGTTCTCGTGACCGTGACGCGCTGGACCGGCTGGCAGGCGGCGTCCTTGTGACCTGCCCTTGTAACCTGCCGGTTCGAGCCGCCGGAACGTGACCTTCTCGCGGGCCGCGGGCCCGCTGGATACGATGTGGGTGATGGCGACGCGCATCGCGGGCTACGAGGTCCAGGGCGAGATCGGGCGCGGCGGCATGGCCGTCGTCTACCGTGCCACGGACCTGCGCCTGGACCGGACCGTCGCCCTGAAACTGCTGGCCCCCGAGATGGCCCGCAACGACACCTTCCGCCGTCGTTTCACCCACGAGTCGCGGGTCGCCGCCGCCATCGACCACCCCCACATCGTGCCGATCTTCGAGGCCGGCGAGACGGACGGCGTGCTGTACATCGCGATGCGCTACGTGTCGGGGCCCGACCTGCGCGCGCTGCTGGACAAGGAGGGCGTGCTGCCGGTGGACGCGGCGCTGCGGATCGCCGCCCAGGTCGCCTCCGCGCTCGACGCGGCCCACGAGCACGATCTGGTGCACCGGGACGTGAAGCCCGGCAACGTGCTGGTGGCGCGGGGCACGGACAGCGACCACCCCGAGCACGTCTATCTCACGGACTTCGGGCTCACCAAGAAGTCGCTGTCGCTGACGGGGTTCACGACGGTCGGCGAGTTCGTCGGCACGCTGGACTACGTGGCGCCGGAGCAGATCTCGGGGCGCCCGGTGGACGGCCGCTGCGATCTCTACAGTCTCGCCTGCGTGGTCTTCGAGATGCTGGCCGGCGGTCCGCCGTTCGTCCGGGACGAGGACATCGCGCTGCTGTGGGCGCACCAGTACGACGCCCCGCCCGCACTGAGCGAGGTGCGGGCGGGGCTGCCACCGGCGTTCGACGACGTGTTCGCCAGGGCGCTGGCCAAGGCCCCCGAGGACCGGTACGGCTCCTGCCTGGAGTTCGTGGCATCGCTGCGGTGCGCCGCGTACGGCCCCGGTCCGGCGCGGGAGCCCGCCGTGCCCCGGGACGCGGGCGGCCCTCCGACCGCCCGCCGCGACACCGTCCGCACTCCCACTCCCACCCAGGCCGTCGGCCGGGAAGCCGTGGGCTCCCCGCACCCGCCCGCCTGGGCCCGCCCGGTGTTCCGCCGGTAGCCGGGCTCCGGCCGCCCCGGTCCTCGGTGAGGTACTGCTCGGCCCAGACGGTCGTGCCGGTGCCGCCGTGCCGGGTGCCCCAGCGCTGGGTCATCCGGCCGACCAGGAGGAGTCCGCCGGATCCGCGCCAAACCGGACGTCAGCACCACCGCCGAGCTCACCCGGCCGGCCATCTCCCTCGGACTGTGATCCCGCTCCGCCCGACAGATCCGCCCCGCTCGTGACAGCGTGGGAGCAGCGGCCGGCAACGGTGTCCTGGAGGCGGAGATGACGGTGAACGGGCTCGGACTGGTGGTGCACGGCGGGCGTGCGGAGGCGGTGGACGCGGCCCGTGCCGTACGGGCGTGGGCCGCGGAGCACGACGTGCGGTGCACGGACATCGACGTGTGGCACGACGGTGGACGGCACCACTCGGGGGAGGAGGTCGCGGCCGCCGGCGATCCCGACCTGATCGTCACCCTCGGCGGGGACGGCACCTTCCTGCGCGGCGCCCGGCTCGCCGCCCGCAACGACGCGCTGGTCCTCGGCGTCGACCTGGGCCGGGTCGGCTTCCTGACCGAGGTGCCGGTCTGCTCGGTGCGGGAGGCGCTGGACGCGATCCGCGAGGACCGCTACACCGTCGACAGCCGCCTGCTGCTCACGATGCGCGCCTCCCGGCGCCTGGAGGTGCCCGCCGACATGGAGCGGCTGATGCAGTACGGCCGCGGGCCGCTGCTGCCGCCACCCCAGGTCCGCACGGACTGCGAACAGGACAGCGACTGGGGCGTACCGCTGCACGTCGCCGCGGTCAACGACATCGTCCTGGAGAAGCTGTCCCGCGACCGCCAGGTCTCCGTCGGCGTCTACGTCTCCGGCCGGCTGCTCGCCTCCTACTCCGCCGACGCGCTGCTGGTGGCGACGCCGACCGGCTCGACCGCCTACAGCTTCGCCGCCGGCGGGCCCGTCGTCTCGCCGTGCGCGGAGGCCCTCGTCTTCACCCCGGTCGCCCCGCACATGACGTTCAACCGCTCGGTCGTCACCGCCCCGAACGAGGCGGTCGGCCTGCGCGTCCTGGAACGCTCGGGACAGGCCGCGGTCAGCGTCGACGGCCAGGTCCGCGGCGTGCTGGAGCCGGGGGACTGGATCGGCGTGTACGCCGCCCCGACCCGGCTGCGGGTGGTCCGGCTCGCGGCGATGGACTTCTACGGCCGCCTGCGCGAGCGCATGAACCTGACCGACGCCCCGGCCGCGGTCGCCGACGGCACCCCCGCGCCCCTGTGGTCGCTGCGGACGCCGCCCCCCGGCGACCTCGCCCATCTCTCCCTGCCGCTCATGGCGGCGGACTACGCCGACGCGAAAGATCCGTGCGCCGACTGGAGAGACGGTGTCGCCCCGGCGCTGGAGAAGTCGGCCTTGCCACGTCATGCGCAGGAGGGCGACGACAACCCATGACCACCGACTCCCCGGCCCGGACGGCCCGGACGGTCCGGACCGTCCGCGGTCCGGTACCCGCCGTCGATCTCGACGGTGTGCGTTCCGGTGGTCAGGGGACCGGTCAGGGGCGGGGGGCATGTTCTTCTCCGTGTCCGGCGGGTTCCCGGAACACCGGCAGGACGCCGCGGCGAAGGAGAAGTTGGGACCGAATCATGTGAGGGCCGTGACATGCGCCCTCGCGCAAGCCCGGGGCCGGCTGTCCCGCCGGAACGGGGACTTCGCGGTCTCCGGCCCGGCGCCGGGCCGGAGCCGGCGGTGGTGTCGTTCAGTAGCGGTCGCCCACCGTCCGCGCGGCCAGCCCGTCCAGCGTGGCGGCCTCCTCGGCGGTCAGCTCGATGCCGGCGGCGGCCACGTTCTGCTCCAGCCACTTCACGCGCTTCGTGCCCGGGATCGGCACCACGGGAACCCCGAGGTGCGCACCCCGGGCCTGCACCCAGGCCAGTGCCAGCTGCGCCGGTGCCACGCCCTTCGCCGCCGCCAGGGTGCGGACGACGTCCGCGATCACCTCGTTGTCCGTCGTCCGGAACCGGGGCAGCCTGAGGCGCGCGTCGCTCGCCGGCAGCGCGGTGACGTCGACCGTGCCGGTCAGGAAGCCCCGGCCGAGCGGTGAGTACGCCACCAGGGCGACGCCCAGCTCGCGCAGGGCGTCCGCGACGGTCGTCTCCGGGTCCCGGGACCAGATCGAGTACTCGCTCTGCACCGCCGTGATCGGGTGCACGGCGTGGGCGCGCCGCAGTAGTTCGCCGGTCACCTCGGACAGGCCGATGTGCCGGATCTTGCCCGCCTTCACCAGCTCCGCCATGGCGCCGACGGACTCCTCGATCTCGGCGTTCTGCGGCGGCCGGTGCAGGTAGTAGAGGTCGATGTGGTCGACGCCCAGCCGTAGCAGGGAGGCGTCGCAGGCGCGCCGGATGTAGCCCGGATCGCCGCGCAGCGCCCAGCTGTCCCCGCCCATGCGGTCGATGCCGGTCTTCGTGGCGAGCTGGACCTCGTCCCGCCGGCCCGCGACGGCCCGGCCCACCAGCACCTCGTTGTGCCCGAAGGCGTAGGCGTCGGCGGTGTCGATGAGCGTGACACCCAGGTCGAGGGCCCGGTGGACGGTGCTGATCGCGTCGTCCCAGCTGGTCGGGCCGTATCCCTCGCTCATGCCCATGCAGCCGAGCCCCTGGGCGGAGGTGGTGAGGTCACCGAGAGAAACCGTGTTCACGGCATGACTCCGTTCGATGTGCGCCGTGCGTACGACGGCGGATACCGGAGGATCCTCCGGTATCAAGGGACGTTAGTGGAGGATCCTCCGGTAAGCAAGTGGGCAGAATGCCCGGTACGGTGACCGGCCTGGAGGGGAGTACGGCATGAACGAACAGGGACCCGCGCGGCCCGTGCGCGCCCATGCCCGCCGCAACCGCGAGAAGCTGGTGGCGGCGGCGCTGGAGGAGTTCACGCGCACCGGCAAGGACGTGCCGCTGGACAGCATCGCCAGGGCGGCCGGGGTCGGCATCGGCACCCTCTACCGGCACTTCCCGACCCGGGAGTCGCTGGTCCTCGCGGCCTACGAGCACGAGGTGGACCAGCTGTGCGCCGACGCGGCGGACTTCCTCGCGACACTCCCGCCGGACCGGGCGCTGCGCGAGTTCATGGGACGGCTGGCGGGCCTGCTCGTCACGAAGCAGCACATGTCCGAGGCGCTGCGCTCCGGCGGGACGGAGGGGGCGTACGCGAAGGTCTACGACACCATCGACACGCTCTTCACCGCGGGCGTCGCCGCCGGGACGCTCAGGTCCGACATGGAGACGGCGGACGTGGTCCGGGCCCTGGGGGGTCTGCTGCGACTGGACGCGGCCGGCGACTGGAAGGGGCAGGCGGACCGGCAGATCAGGCTCCTGATGGACGGCCTGCAGACGGGAGCTCCGGCCCGCGCGGCAGGGCGCGAGCCGGAGCGGTAGGGCGGTGGTGGTCCCGGCCGGTCAGTCCGCGGACCGAACCGTCGGCATGGCGAGCGAGACCGGGCCGGTCTTGCAGGAGTCGTGGCAGTCCTTCTCCAGGCTGCAGCACAGCGAGCAGATCGCCCCGGAGTGGAACGGGCAGTTCGCCACGTCCGGCCGCTCGAAGCCGGTCGCGCACACCGTGCAGGTCAGCGTGACCGCAGACGGCAGCCCGTCCGGGCCGAGCAGCGGCTCCGCGAGGTCGTCGACGCGGGCGATGTAGTACTTCCCCTTGGTCAGCACCGCGAACAGCGGCGAGAGCACCATCGCCAGGAACAGCGCGACGAACGGCGAGTACGCCTTGCCGTACTCCCCGAAGGCGTTGAAGTAGGCGGCGATCGAGACCGCCGACGCGATCAGCATCGAGCCGAAGCCGACCGGGTTGAAGTTGTGCAGGTGGGCCCGCTTGAACTCGATGTACGACGGACTCAGCCCCAGCGGCTTGTTGATGACCAGGTCGGCGACGACCGCGCCGATCCAGGCGATCGCCACGTTGGAGTAGAAGCCGAGCACGGTGTTGAGGAAGCCGAAGACGCCGCCCTCCATGAGGGCCAGGGCGATGCCGACGTTGAGGAAGATGTAGACCACGCGGCCGGGGTGACGGTGCGTCAGCCGGGAGAAGAAGTTCGACCAGGACAGCGAGCCGGAGTACGCGTTCGTCGAGTTGATCTTTATCTGGGAGAGGATCACGAAGAACGTGGCGAGACCGAGCGCGATCGGCGCCGCGAACGTCTTGAACCCGGACACGTACTGCTGGATCGGCTCGTTGGCCTTGGCCAGGCCCACGCTGCCGGCGATGTAGAAGGCGAGGAAGGCGCCGCCGATCTGCTTCGCCGCGCCGAGCACCACCCAGCCCGGACCGGCGGAGAGCACCGCCCCCCACCACTTCCTGCTGTTCTCGGGCGTCTTGTCCGGCATGAACCGCAGGTAGTCGACCTGCTCTCCGATCTGCGCGATCAGCGACAGCGCGACGCCCGCACCCGCGCCGACCCCGAGCATGCTGATGCTCGACCCCGTCGGCGAGTTGCCCGCGAAGTGCGTGAACTCCGAGAACTTGCCCGGCTCCTGGATCGCGATGGACACGAACGGCGCGACCATCAGCACCAGCCAGATCGGCTGCGTCCACACCTGCATCTTCGACAGCGCGGTCATCCCGTAGATGACCAGCGGCAGGATGATGACCGAGCAGATCAGGTAGCCCACGGCGAGCGGGATGTGCAGGCCCAGCTCCAGGGCCTGCGCCATGATCGAGCCTTCGAGGGCGAAGAAGATGAAGGTGAAGCTGGCGTAGATGACCGAGGTGAGCGTCGAGCCGAGGTACCCGAAGCCCGCGCCCCGGGTCAACAGGTCCATGTCGATGGAGTACTTGGCCGAGTAGTAGGAGATCGGGATGCCGGTGAGGAAGATGACCACGGCCGCGGTCAGGATCGCCACCATCGCACTGGAGAAGCCGTTGGAGATGGCGATCGAACCGCCGATCGCGAAGTCCGCGAGATAGGCGATGCCGCCCAGCGCGGTGGTCGCCACCACGTAGGGGGTCCAGCGGCGGAAGGACTTCGGCGCGTACCGCAGCGAGTAGTCCTCCAGCGTGTCGTTCTGCGCCCAGTCGTTGTAGGTCCGTTTGCCGTCCGTGCCGCTGCCCGTCCCGCCGTCCGCCACGGCCGGCGGTGCCTCTTTGCCGACGATCTCCGTCACGACTCTTCCCTCTCTCGTCCCCGGTCGTTTGCACGGAAGAGTCGCGGCGCGCTGTTTCCCGAACGTTTCACCTGCTTTAAAAGACAAAGCTTGATACTTCCCGTGGGAAGTATCGTGTCCCAGACGGAACTTGGGCTCAGAGTTGGGCTACGACGTGGAAGTCGAGGACGTCCGCCCGCGCCAGATACAGCCGTTGCGCGAGATGGTTGCCGCGCAGCCGTACGACGCCGCGCGGGCCCTCGTACGACACCGCGTCCCCGACCGCGCACATCGCCCGCACGTCCAGCGACCGGGCCCGCTCGGCCAGGGCCGCCAGCAGCCGTACGCCCTCGAAGCAGGACTCGCCGAGGCTCCCCACCACCGGGGCGTGCACCCCGAACCGGGCCGCGTGGCGGGCGCCGAAGTCGAGGCTCTCGGCGGTCGCGAGGGTCTCGAAGAAACCGGCCGCCGCCCACAGCCCGTCGGTGCCGTCCGCGCCGGTGGCCAGCAGGATGTTCTCGTCCATGTGGGTGCTCAGCCGCAGGCACCGCTGGTGCAGCCCGTACCCGGCGAACGCCCGGTTGAAGCGGGCCGCGTCCGCGCCCACCAGCAGCATCAGCACCGCGTCCGCCTCGCACCGCTCGATCCGGCGCAGCACCGGACCGAACCCCTCCGTCCCCAGGGGCACGAACACCTCGTCCCGCACCCGCCCGCCGCACTCCCGCGCGTACGCCCGTGCCGTGCGCGCGGTCACCCGGGGCCAGACGTAGTCGTTGCCCACCGTGCACCAGCGCCGCACCCCGGCCGCCTCCGTCAGCAGCCGCATCGCGGGCAGCAGTTGGGCGACGTCGGTCTCACCGGTCAGGAAGACGCCCGGAGTCCGCTCGCCGCCCTCGTACTGCGCGGTGTAGACGTACGGCACCCGGCCCGCGATCCGGGGCAGCAGCGCCTGCCGTACCGCCGAGGTGTGCCAGCCCACCACCCCGTCCACGGCGCCCAGCGAGACCAGCGCCCCCACCTCGGCCGCCACCCGCGCCGGCGGCGCCCCGCCGTCCACGGTGACCAGCCGGACCTCCCGGCCCAGCACCCCGCCCGCGGCGTTCAGTTCCTCCACGGCCAGCCGCGCGGCCGACTCGCACGACGGCCCGAGGACCCCCGCCGGCCCCTGCAACGGCACGACCAGGGCGAGGAGCAGGGTGCCGCGCACGTCGCTCGGCGGCGCCGGACGCATCGGCCACCTCCGTGCGGGCATGGGGAACGCGGATTCCGGTCCCGGGCCCCGGCGCCGTCGCCAAGACTCGTATTCTGCGCGCACAGTAGACCTACCGGAAGGACACCGGCAATGCCGTCCGTACCCTCCTCGCCGGACCTCGCCCACCTCCTCAGCCATGCCGAGCGGCGGGTCGTGCGGCGGCTGGCAGCGGTGCTGGCCGAGGAGGACTGCACGGTCGAGGAGTGGCGGGTCCTGTCGCTCGTCGGGGACGGCCGGGGGCACCCGATGTCCGAGATAGCCGAGCACGCCCTGATGCCGGCGCCCAGCCTGACCAAGCTCGTCGACCGCATGGTCGCGGACAACCTCGTCCACCGCCGCCCCGACCCCCACGACCGCCGCCGCGTCCTGCTCCACCTCACCCCGCGCGGCGAGGACCTCCACGGACGTGCCGCCCGCCGGGTCCACGACGACCAGGCCCGGCTGCTCGAACAGGTCGACGACGGGGCGGCGCTGGCCGGTCTCCTCGCGCGGCTCTCGGCGGCGGCCGATGTCCGGGCGGCGGACCTCGGCCCGTCGGTCCTCCCGTAGCCGTGCCGCCGCGGCCGGCCACCGGCCGACGGGGTCACCAGCCGGTGAACAGCAGATGGTTCAGCACCAGCCCGAGCAGTGCCTGTGCCGTGAGCCAGGCGCGCGGCCGGGGCAGAAACGCGCAGGCCGGCAGCAGCCACATCGCGAACGGCAGCCAGATGCGCTCCGTCTCCGCCTTGCTCATCCCGGACAGGTCGGCGAGCAGCAGGGCCAGCAGGGCGGCACCCACGAGGAAGGCGAGACGCTTCCGCGCAGGGGGCGCGGTGCGGTGGCGGACCAGCACGGCACCCGCCCGCCGCAGCCCGGCCACCGTCGCCAGACCCGTGATGACCACCGTGCAGGCCAGGTTGGCCCACACCCAGTAGCCGTACGGCCGGGTCCCGCCGACGCCCTGGTAGTAGCGGGTGACCAGCAGCCGGTACCCCTGCCACCAGTCGAACCCCGCAAGGGTGAACACGAGCGGGACGACCGCCGCCCCGGCCACCAGCAGCGCGAGCACGACAGGGCGGGCCCGGACCCGGCGCCGGCCGAGCACCAGCACCGCCGCCCCGATCAGCGCGAAGAGCGTCAGGCCGTACGACAGATAGCAGGTCAGCCCGTACAGCAGTCCCGCACCCGCCGCCCAGGCCACGGACCGGCCGGTCACCGCGAGGGCCAGCAGGGCCACCGTCCAGGCGGCGACCGCCGCGAAGTACCCGTCCGCCGAGGCACCCACCCACACCGCGGCCGGGGCCATGACCAGGAACGGCGCGGCCCGCCGGGCGAGCCGCTCGTCGGCCAGGGCCCGCACCGCGACCAGCACGGCGACACAGGCCGTCGACCCGACCGTGATGCACCAGGCGCCCGCCCAGCCGCCGCCGTGCAGCCCGATCCGGTCCAGGAGGACGAAGGTGAGCGTGGCCGCCGGCGGGTGCCCGGCGATGTGGGCCGGCCAGGGCGCCGGGGTGCCGCTGACGATGTGGTGGGTGAAGTCCCGCAGGGTCGCCGGGATGTCGTGGAAGCGGGAGATGACCGTCAGGTACTCGTTCGGGCTGGTGAGCCGGCCCGCCACGCCCCGCTGCCAGCCGTCGACCAGCGCCAGCGACCACGTCCAGGCCAGACAGGCGCCCCAGGCCGCGCCGAGCAGCCCGCGCCAGGGCAGCCGTACGGCCAGGTTCGGCCCGTACGCCACCACGGCGACCGCGACCAGCACGGCGGCCGGGGTGCCCGGGCCCAGGTGCGGGTCCCAGTCGGCGAACAGCGGCGGCCAGTGCACGAACAACACGCGGTAGGCGTCTTGCAGGTGCCGGCCGACCAGTACGGCGACGAGCACCAGCAGGGCGGCGGCGAGGACGGCGAGCAGATCGGCGAAGAGGCCGGCGCGATCGGCGGACGGATCGGCGGAGAGATCGGCGGGCCGATCACGGTGCGGAGCGCGGGTCACACCGGAACGCTAGGGCGGCGACCGCGCCGAACCGTGCATCAGGCGGCTGACGTCAGACTTTCGTCATGGGTCGTGCACCCGTTTCGGGGGTTTCCCCGGCCTACGGTCGGACCATGAGACCCGACGATCCACGGCTCCCCACCTCACCCGGCTTCTGGCGCAGCCCGCTGCGTGGCACCTGGTTCACCTCGGTGCTCGGCCTGGTGCTGCTCGTCGGCATCACCGTGCTGTTCGTGACGGGACTGGTGTCGTACGCCGCGTACAACCCGGACCTGGCCCCGGTGAACGACCAGACCCCGGACAAGGGCATCCTCGGCTTCTACCTCTTCTCCTGGCCGACGAACCCGTACTGGCTCTACCGGGTCACCCAGGGACTGCACGTCACCCTCGGCATCGCCCTGATCCCGGTGCTGCTCGCCAAGCTGTGGTCGGTGGTGCCGAAGCTGTTCACGCTGCCCCCGGCCCGCTCGCTGGCCCACGCCCTCGAGCGGATCTCGCTGCTGCTGCTGGTCGGCGGCGGCCTCTTCGAGTTCACGACCGGCGTCCTCAACGTCCAGCTCGACTACGTCTTCCCCGGCTCCTTCTACCCCCTGCACTTCTACGGCGCCTGGGTGTTCTTCGCCGCGTTCGTGGCGCACGCGGCACTGAAGACGCCGACGGCGCTGCGGGCGGTCCGGGAACGCCGACGGCACCGGGACGAAGGAGAGCTGGAGACGCCCCGGCCGGACGTGCCCACCGTCTCCCGGCGCGGGGCGCTGTGGTTCGTGGGCGGCGCGTCCCTGCTGCTGCTCGTCACGACGGCCGGGCAGAGCATCGGGGGCGCGCTGCGGCGTACCGCCCTGCTCGCACCGCACGGCGGAGCCGACCCGGGCAGCGGGCCGAACGGCTTCCAGATCAACAAGACGGCCGCGTACGCCGGGATCGACGCGTCGGAGACCGGGGACGAGGCGTGGCGGCTCGTCGTCACCGGACGCGGCGGCCGGACGGTCCGCCTCAGCCGCGCCGAACTGCTCCGACTGCCCCTGCACAGCGCCGCGCTGCCGATCGCCTGCGTCGAGGGCTGGTCGACCGCCGACCAGTGGTGGCGCGGGGTGCGGCTGCGCGACCTCGCCGCGCTCGTCGGCTACGAGAGCGACCCACCGGACGTGCTCGTCGAGTCCCTTCAGCGGCACGGCGCCTTCCGCCGCGGGGCCCTGCGCGCCAACCAGGTCGCCGACCCGCGCTCCCTGCTCGCCCTCCAGGTGAACGGCGAGGACCTGTCCCCCGACCACGGCTACCCCGCGCGCGTGATCGTGCCCGCCGCACCCGGTGTCCTCAACACCAAGTGGGTGGCCCGGATGACCTTCGGAGACCTGTGATGCGCCTGCGCCCTGCCATCGGCAGCCCCCTGCAGATCCTTCTCCTGGCCTGCTCGTTCGCGCTCGCCGCCTACGCCGGCCTGCGGCTGCTGTCCGGCGACTGGCTGGGCGTGGCGCTGTGGGTGGTGGGGGCGGCGCTGCTGCACGACCTGGTCCTGCTGCCGCTGTACGCGCTGGCCGACCGGGCGGTGGCGCGGGGGCTGGGCGCCGCCGGGCGCCGGGAGTGGACGATGTACGTCCGGATCCCGGCCGCGCTCTCCGCGCTGCTCCTGCTGGTGTGGTTCCCGCTGATCAGCGGGATGGTGGCCGGGCACTACCGGTCGGCCACCGGCCTGTCGACGGACGGCTACCTGGCCCGCTGGCTGCTGATCACCGCGGTGCTCTTCGGCGGCTCGGCGCTCCTGCTGGCGCGGAGGCTGCGCAGGGCGACGAAGCGGCGCCCGCCGGTCGCCCACTGAGCCTCCGGCTCCCAGCCCCGCGCGTACCGCAGCAGGGCCGGGGTGCCGAGCCGCGCCCAGAGGAAGGGTGCGCCGACCGCCTCCTGGGCGTCGGTGAGGTGGACGTCGGCGCGTTCGTCGACGTCCACCGGCGCGGTCTCCGCGATCAGCAGGCCACCGGGGGCGAGGAGCCCGGCCACCCGGCGCAGCAGGGCGTGCGGGTCACCGCCGATCCCGACGTTGCCGTCCATGAGCAGGACGGTGCCCCAGCGGCCCTCGCCGGGCAGCGGCTCGAAGACCGAGCGGCGCAGGGCCTGGCCGCCGAGCCGCACGGTGTGGTCCACGGCGGCCGCGCTGACGTCGATGCCGAGGACGGTACGGCCCCGGACGGCGAGTTCGGCGACCAGCCGCCCGGGGCCGCAGCCCACGTCCAGGACCGCGCCCTCGCAGCGGTCGAGGACAGCCCGGTCGACCGGGTCGGCCCGCGCGCACCACCGCTCGACGTCCAGGGGCAGCAGCCAGCCGTCGGTGCGGCGCAGGAACAGCGGGCCGTGCCCGGCGCGCAGGGCGGCGGCGTAGGGGTCGGCGCCGGTCCAGGGGACGGCCGCCGAGGTGGTCATCGGCCCGTTCCGCTGTGCGCCGTGCACCGGGCCAGCAGGGTGGCGAACCGGCCGTGCGGGACGAGGGCGGCGACGGCGGCCGCGTCGGCCGCGGTGTCCACGTCGCGCAGCCGGGGCAGGTCGCACACGCGCAGCCCGGCGCCGACGAGGCGCTGCCGCTGGACGGCGCCGGTCTCCGGCGTGGACATCGGCACCCCGCGCAGCAGGGCCGGGTCCGGGTCCGCCAGCCCCAGTGCCCAGAACCCGCCGTCCTCGGCGGCCCCGAAGTACGCGTCGCACTCCGCGAAGTCCACGGTGAGGAGGGCCGGGGTGACCTGGGGGGTGTCCATGCCGATGAGGAGGGCCGGGCCCGAGCAGTGCGCGAACGCGTCGGCGAGCCGCGCGTCCAGCCCGCCGGCACACTGCGGCACGACGTCGAAGCCGGGTGGCAGCCAGGGGCCGGGGGCGCCGTCGAGGACCAGGACACGACGGGCGGCGGGGGCCGCGGCGACGGCGTCCAGGGTGTCGGCGAGCGAGGCCTCGGCGAGGGCGGCGGCCTGGTCGGGGGAGAAGGGCGGGGTGAGCCGGGTCTTGACCCTGCCGGGGCGGGGTTCCTTGGCGATGACGAGGAGGGTGGTCATGGGGGTTCCTTGGGTGGTGCGGGTGGGGGAGGCACGACTGCCCGCGGCTGAGATGTGTCACGAGCGCCCTCGGCTGGGGAGATGCGGCGGGCGTAGCGCCCCGTCAGGGGCGCGGGGAACTGCGCGACCAGCCCCCACCGGCCTGCACCCGAGGTGGCTCGTGCAGCACCCGGCTCATGTCCCGCACCGCCTGCCACGTGCCGCGCCACGTGCCCGTCACCTTCGAGGAACCCGCACGCGGCCGGTACGGCACCTCGTGCTCGGCGATCCGCCATCCCGCGTCCGCCGCCCGCACCACCATCTGGAGCGGATAGCCACTGCGCCGGTCGTCGAGCGACAGCGCGAGCAGCCCCTCGCGGCGAGCGGCCCGCAGCGGGCCGAGGTCGTGCAGGCGCAGCCCCGTGCGGCGCCGCAGCATCCGCGCCAGCGCCAGATTCCCCGCGCGGGCATGCGCCGGCCACGCGCCCCGCCCCTCGGGGCGTCGGCGGCCGAGCACCAAGTCCGCCTCGCCGTCCAGGACTTCCCGCACGAACGGCACGAGAAGCCCGGGGTCCAGCGAGGCGTCGCAGTCGCAGAAGCAGACGATGCCGGCGGACGCGGCGGTCAGCCCCGCATGGCACGCCGCGCCGAAGCCGCGCCGCGCCTCGTGGACGACGGTCGCCCCGTACGCCCGGGCGATGTCCGCCGAGCCGTCGGTGGAGCCGTTGTCCACCACTAGGGCCCGCCAGCCCGCCGGGATCCGGCCGAGCACCCAGGGCAGGGCCTCCGCCTCGTTCAGACAGGGGAGGACGACGTCCACGTCCGTCGCCGGGGATGGGGAAGAAGGTGAGGTGGTCACGGCCTTCACCCTACGAACGCGAACCGGACATTCCGGGCCTGGGCTGCTTACGAAACGCGGACGTCGACGCCCGACGGCGCCGCCGCCCCCGCCTCCCGGGTTCCTTACGAAACGCGAACGTCCCACCCCGGGCCCACGCCCGGCCGCGACACCCGCGACGGCCCGGTGCGAGGGTGGAGGCATGCAGCAGCCGTACGAGCTCACCGACACCGGGGCCACCGCCGGTGCCGCCCGGGTCCTGGTCGTGGACGACGATCCGACCGTCTCCGAGATCGTCGCCGGGTACCTGGACCGCGCCGGGTACCTGGTCGACCACGCCGGTGACGGCCCCACCGCCCTGACCCGCGCCGCCGCCCACTGGCCCGACCTGGTCGTGCTCGACCTGATGCTGCCCGGCATGGACGGCCTGGAGGTCTGCCGGCGGCTGCGCGGCCACGCCCCCGTCCCGGTCATCATGCTCACCGCGCGGGGCGACGAGGACGACCGCATCCTCGGCCTGGAGGTCGGCGCCGACGACTACGTCACCAAGCCCTTCAGCCCCCGGGAACTGGTCCTGCGGGTCGAGTCGGTGCTGCGCCGCAGCCGCCCCGCTCCCGCCGACCGGTCCTTCTCGTCCGCCGGACTCACGCTCGACCCCGGCGCCCGCCGCGCCACCAAGGACGGCGCCGAACTCGCCCTCACCCTGCGCGAGTTCGACCTCCTCGCCTTCTTCCTGCGGCACCCGGGACGGGCGTACAGCAGGGAGGACCTGATGCGCGCGGTGTGGGGCTGGGACTTCGGCGACCTGTCCACCGTCACGGTCCACGTCCGCCGGCTGCGCGCCAAGGTCGAGGACGACCCGGCCCGGCCGCGGCTGATCCAGACCGTGTGGGGCGTCGGCTACCGCTTCGAGCCGAACGGACAGGACGGGCAGGACAGCCAGGGCGGCAAGGGCGACCAGGGCGGACGGGAAGGAGCGGCCTGACATGCGTGACACCTTCCTCATCGCCCTGTACGCCTTCGCCGGCGCCGCCGGCACCGGAGTGCTCGGGGCGGCCGCGCTGCGCCTGCTGCGGCGCCGCTCGCTGACCGCGTCCCTCGCCGTGGTCGCGGCCGTCGGCGTGGTCGCGATGCTCGCCGGCACCCTGGCCGTCGCCTGGGCGATGTTCCTCTCCTCGCACGACCTGTCGGTGGTGACGACGGTCGTCGCGATGGCGGCCGTGGTGTCCCTCGCGACCGCGCTGATACTGGGCCGCTGGGTCGTCGCCCGCAGCCGTGAACTCGTCCTCGCGGCACGCTCGTTCGGCGAGGACGGCGACTTCGCCGCGCCGCCGGTCCCGGCCACCGCCGAACTGGCCGAGGTGAGCCGGGAACTGGCGGCGACGAGCGCGAAGCTCGCCGAGTCCCGCGAGCGTGAGCGCGCGTTGGAGACCTCGCGGCGGGAACTCGTCGCCTGGATCTCGCACGACCTGCGTACCCCGCTGGCCGGTCTGCGCGCCATGTCGGAGGCCCTGGAGGACGGTGTCGCCACCGACCCCGACCGCTATCACCAACAGATCCGCACCGAGGTCGAGCGCCTCAACGACATGGTCGGCGACCTCTTCGAGCTCTCCCGCATCCACGCCGGAACGCTCGCGCTGAGCCCGAGCCGGATGTCCGTGTACGACCTCGTCGGCGACGCCCTCGCGGGCGTCGACCCGCTGGCCCGCGAGTACGGCGTACGGCTGGTCGGCGACCGGGTGGAGCCGGTGCCGGTAGAGGTGGACGGCAAGGAGATGAGCCGGGTGCTGGGCAACCTGCTGGTGAACGCCATCCGCCGGACGCCCCCCGACGGCACGGTCGCGGTCGCCGCCGAGCGGTCGGCCGAGGGCGCCGTCGTCCTGTCCGTCACGGACGGCTGTGGCGGCATCCCCGACGAGGACCTGCCCCGCGTCTTCGACACCGGCTGGCGCGGCACCCACGCCCGCACCCCGCCGGCCGGAGCCGGCCTCGGCCTCGCCATCGTGCGCGGGATCGTCGAGGCCCACCAGGGCCGGGCCACCGTGCACAACATCCCCGGCGGCTGCCGCTTCGAGGTCACGCTGCCGGCGGCGCCGTGACGCCCCCGGCGGCGTCACGGCTCACTCCGCGCGCGCGAACTCCCGCATCCCCTCCGCGAACCCGACCTCGGGCTTCCAGCCCAGGTCGGCCCGCAGCCGCGAGGAGTCGGCCGTGATGTGCCGGACGTCGCCGAGCCGGTACTCCCCGGTGACCAGCGGCAGCGGCCCGCCGTGCGCCTCGGCCAGCGCGCGGGCCATCTCGCCGACGGTGTGCGGCTCGCCGCTCCCGGTGTTGTACGCGGTCAGGACTCCCGGGGCCGGCCGTGCCTCAAGCGCCACCGCGTTGGCGGCGGCCACGTCCCTGACGTGCACGAAGTCCCGGCGCTGCCGCCCGTCCTCGTACACCCGGGGCGCCTCACCCCGGGCGAGTGCGGAACGGAAGAAGGAGGCGACGCCCGCGTAGGGGGTGTCGCGGGGCATCCGGGGCCCGTACACGTTGTGGTAGCGCAGCGACACCGCCGAACCGCCCGTCGACCGGGCCCACGCCGCGGCCAGGTGCTCCTGGGCCAGCTTGGTCGTGGCGTACACGTTGCGCGGATCGACGGGGGCGTCCTCACCGACCAGACCCGGCGTCAACTCGGCGCCGCACACCGGGCAGTTCGGTTCGAACCGCCCCGCGTCCAGATCGGCGACCGCGCGCGGCCCGGGCCGTACGACGCCGTGCCGCGGGCACTCGTACCGCCCCTCCCCGTACACGACCATCGACCCGGCCAGCACGAGGTGCCGTACCCCCGCCCCGGCCATCGCGGAGAGCAGCACGGCCGTACCGAGGTCGTTGCGCGAGACGTACTCCGCCGCGTCACCGAACCCGACCCCGAGGCCGACCATCGCGGCCTGGTGGCAGACCGCGTCGACGCCCGCGAGGGCCCGCCCCACCGCCACCGGGCTGCGCACGTCGGCGCCCGGATCGTCCCGGACGTCGAACACGACCGTCTCGTGCCCGCGCGCCGTCAGCGCCTCGACGACATGGGACCCGATGAACCCGGCACCGCCGGTGACCAGTACACGCATGAGGCCACGCTAGGCGCGCGCGACGCCCGGACCACGCGCCCACGCCCGCACGTCACGACTCCGTAAGGCGTGCGGCCCCAAGGCCCGTCGACCGGTTCAGCCGCCTGGTTCAGCCGCCTGGTTCAGTAGCCGCCGAGCAGCGCGCGCACCCTGCGCAGGGCGTCCGGTCCCGCGGCGCTGTGCCAGCGGGTCGGGTCGGCGGGGCGGCGGCCCCACAGCAGCAGCACGCGGACGGCCGCGTCGCTCTCGATCGTCGCGGGGCCCTCGGGTGCGGCGAGCCGGATGCCGGCGCCGTCCGCGTCGGCGGTCACCACGACGTCGTCCATGCCGGGCGTACGCAGCCGGCCCTCGAACCGGCCCTCCGGGCCCAGGTCGAGACCGGCGCGGCCGCGCTCCAGCAGCGGCCGGCCGACCGACGTCACGCTGTGCTCCGTCATCCACGGCTCGTTGAGCGCCTGCACCGCCGTACGGTCGTCGCCGGTCAGGTCCCAGCGGTGCAGGATCAGCTCCTCCCGCATGTGCTCGGCGAAGAAGGGGACCTTCACCGTGCGTCCGGTCCACATCACCTCGGTGTCCGGGGAGAGATCCCGGGCGGCGGCCGCGGCGACCTCGCTGAGCTTCTCGCAGCGGCTCAGGAACGCGGCCCACAGCTCGGTGTCCGACATCCGCCGGTAGGGCTCCTCGCGGTCGAATCCCCTGGTCTCCACCGGCGCACCGGCGAGGAACGCCTGCAGCACCCGGGCCAGTTCCTCGGCGTTGCCGGTCTGGTGGACCAGGACGTCCCGCACCGTCCACGCCTCGCACCACGTACCGTCGTCGGGCCGCCGCCCCTGAACGGCGTGCACGAAGGGGGCCAGCTCCGGCAGGGTCTCCTCGACCCGAGAGGGAATCATGCGCCATGGGTAGCCGAACCCGCCGCCGCCCAAACGACCCGGAGACCTCGGCGCGGGGCGGCCGGGCGCGCCGGTTGAACGGCCCAGCCGGGGGTCACGTACCTGTCGTTGTGGGCGGCGCCGTGCCGCCCGAAGGCATCGGTGCCGCGCGGCAGCCGGTGTTCAGAGGAAGGGCCGAACCATTTCAGTGGATGCGAGTCGCCCGGCCGGCAGTGCTCTCGACCTGGCCGTCCCCGTGCGCCGGGAGGAGAACGGGACCGGGGGCGGGGACGGAGCGCGGGTCCGCCGACCAGCGCAGGTACAGGGCCTGGACGGCCTCCGTGGCCTGGCGGCGCTCTACGTCGTCCTGTTCCACTGCTGGCTGTACACCTTCCCGGGCTATCCCCACAGTTCGGCGCCCCCCTGGCTGGGCGGGCTGATGTTCGGGCGCCTTGCCGTCGTCTTCTTCCTGGTGCTGTCCGGGTTCTCGCTGGCGATCTCCCCGGCACGGCACGGCTGGCGGTCGGCCGGTGTCGGCGAGTTCCTGCGCCGACGCGCCTGGCGCATCCTGCCCCCCTACTGGGCGGCCCTGGCCATGAGCCTGCTGATCTCGTGGTTCGTGGTGCCGGCCTCGCACTTCGGTCCGCCCACCGGCGCGACGGTTCTGGTGTACGGCCTGGTCGCCCAGGACGTGGTCACCGCCCCGACGCCGAACGGCGCGTTCTGGTCGATTGGAGTGGAGGCCGAGCTCTACCTCCTCTTCCCCCTTCTCCTCCTCGTCCGCCGGCGCTGGGGCGCCGCGATGATGGCCGCTTCGGTGACACTCCCGGTGGTCGTCATCGGCCTGACGGCACCCGGCGCCAACCCCGTGGAGGGCGACAACTGGCTCGCTCCCCATCTCGCGCCGGTGTTCGCCGCAGGCGTGCTGGGCGCGGGAGTCGTGGCCGCCGGAGACAGGGTGCGACGGCTGCCGTGGGGATGGTTCGCCGTCCTGGCCGCCCTGCCGGTCGTGGCCCTCGGCGTCGTCCGGGGTTCTGCCTGGACGGTGAACCACTACTTCTGGATCGATCTCGCCATCGCTCCGGCCATGACGATGCTGCTCGCCGCCGTCGCCACCGGAAAGCCCGGCGTTCTCGTACGGCTCCTGACGGCACGCCCCGTCCACGGCCTCGGCGGTTTCTCCTACAGCCTCTACCTGATCCATCTTCCGATCGTCCTGGCCGTGATACGCCGGGTCGCCCCGTATGTCGTGTCGCCGGGACTGCCGACTTTCTGGTTCACGCTGGCGGTGGGCCTGCCGGGTTCGGTCATCGCGGCGTGGCTGTTCTCCAAGCTCTTCGAAATGCCGTTCAAACGGAACAGGTCCTGGAAATCGCTCGTCGCAGCCCGCTCCGGCGCGTGAGGAAGACGGCCGGCCCCCTCCGGCCGGCCGTCAGCCCGTCGCCGTCGATTTCTGGCCGGAGGGAGTGACGGCGTACCACTCCTGATCCTTGCCCTGGCCGTTCGTCTGTCCGGCCGCCGTGTCGCCCACATACCGGTAGAGCGGCCAGCCGGCGAGGGTGAGCTGTGTCTCGCCGTTCCGGTGGACGGTGCCGAGGAGACTCTTCTCCACCCCTGAGGTCTGTACGGACTCCGGCACGATCACCGGCAGCCAGGTCTTGGTGCACGTGCCGGAGCACGTCCACTTGGAGGGGTTCGGCTGGTCCTTGTCGTAGCGGTAGAGGGTCAGCCCCTTGTCGTCGGTGACGATGCTGCCCAGCCCCTGCGCCGTCCTGGCCATCACCACGGTGGTGGTGGCCGGCTGCCCGCTCGCGGGACTGCCGGCGGCGGCCGGCGAGGAGGCGGCCGGCGCGGAGGCGGCCGGATCCGACGTGGCCGAGGTCGCCGACGTGACCGGGGCGACCGGGGCGGCGTTGCCGGTGTCGGTGCCGTTCGAGGAGCCGCACGCCCCCAGCAGGAAAGCGGAGGCGAGCCCCAGAGCCAGGCTCGGACCGATGCGTCGCGGGATCAAGGAGGTGCCCTTCGTCGGAGTCGCGTCTACCTGCTCCTTCAGTACGTCCGTCGGCTCCCGCCCGCTCAGCCGCCTCGACCCTGTGACGCACTCTTGACCATCGCGCGATGCAGTGCTGACGACACGTCATGCCGTCGCCTGCGGTTCGGAAACCGCCGCCCATGCGAAGGAGACAGGAAATGACGCACGAAATGACCGGAGTCGGCGGACGGCACGACCAGCGGAGCGCTTGGCACCGGCCCCGGCCGCCGACCACACGGTCGGCGGCTCCTCGGTCACCGCGGGAGCGAGAGCAGGTGCCACTGCCAGGCGTCGAGCGCCACGAACAGGCCCGGGTCGGCCAGTTCGTCGCCCTCCCGGTCGTAGGTGATCCCGTCGAGCAGCCCGGTCAGTCGCCAGGAGCGGCCCCGGAGTCCGGCCCAGGGCAGGGGAACCCGCCCCTGGGCCGGCTCCCCGGAGTAGTTGATCACGGCGAGGCAGTTGTCCCGGGCGGTGGTCCAGGACCACGCGAGCAGACTGCGGTGGGTGTCGTTGTCCGGCCAGCCGGTGCAGGCCAGCAGCTGCCAGTCACCCTCGCGCACGGGGGCGACGGCGGCCACGAGACGCTCGTAGAAGTCACGCAGGGCCGCGTCGGCAGGCTCCTGGGGCCGGCGGGCGAGGAACACGGGCGGGCGTACCCGGCGGCCCTCGAACTGGCCCTCGTGCCAGAGGGTCGCGCCGGGCAGGGTGGCCACGGCCACGGCCGCCGCCCGCCCCTTGTCGCCCGGCAGGGTGACGGCGGCCCGGGGTTCGTCGTGGTTCTCCAGGAACCGGACGAGTCCGCGCTGGTAGCCGAGGCCGGCCTGCACATGGGCGCGGACGGAGCCGGCGTCCTCGTGGACCAGACGGTCGTAGAGCCGCTTGTCGTAGCAGTGGTCGAAGCCCTGCTGCTGTAGGGCCCACTCGAGGTCCCAGTACGCCTCCGCGACGAAGAGCAGGCCGGGATGGCGCTCCCGCACCCGGCGGACGACGTACGGCCAGAAGTCCTCGGCGGGGACCTGCCCCGCCCGCTCGCCCCAGGTCTTGGCGAACACGTCGTTCATCGGCAGCATCGCCATGTCGCAGCGCACGCCGTCGGCCTGGTCGCCGATCGACACCAGCGTCTCCACCGTCGCCGCCCGGAGCCGCTCGCTGAAGGCGTTCAGCTGCACCACGTCCGGCCAGGGCGGGAAGTAGGGGTCACGGCCCCGGGCGAACACCGTTCCGCCGGTCTCCAGGAACGACTCCGGCGAGCGGGCCAGGTCCTCCGGCGTGCCCTGGACCAGGCAGTCCGGACGCTCGGTGAGCCAGGGGTGGTCGGGGGCCACGTGGTTGGGGACGTAGTCCAGGATCAGGCGCACTCCGCGCGCGGCGAGTTCGGCCCGTGCCGCGGCCAGCCCCTCGGGACCGCCGAGGGACGGGTCGACGACGTAGTTCCGTACGCAGTACGGCGATCCGGCGATGTCCGCCTCGGTGAGGCCGGGCAGCGCCTCGCGGAAGGAGGCGAGCAACTCCTCGTCGCCCAGGGCGATCCGCAGCCCGGCCGGGCTGCGCTCCCACACGCCCATCAGCCACACGGTGTCCACGCCCGGCCGCGCGACCTCGTCCCAGACCTCCCCGGGAACCTCGCCGAGGGTGACGGAGCGCCCGAAGCGTGCGCTCAACTCGCCCAGCCAGACGAGGGTGTTGATCTCGTAGATCATCGTCATGACAGCGGCTCCTCCCGCAGGGCGCCCCAGTCTCCCGCGCCGACGACCCGGAACAGCGTGGCGGTGACCGCGGCCAGTCCGGTCCAGCCGGTCTGGTGGGAGGCGCCGAGGCCGGCGCCGTTGTCGCCGTGGAAGTACTCGTAGAACAGGATCAGGTCCTTCCAGTGCGGGTCCTTGGCGAACTTGGCCTGGGTGCCGTGCACCGGGCGGTGGCCGTCCGCGTCGCGCAGGAAGGTCGAGGTGAGCCGGCCGGAGATCTCGCGGGCGACCTCGTACAGGTTCAGCTGCCGGCCGGAACCGGTCGGGCACTCCACGGTGAACCCGTCACCGTGGTAGGCGTGCAGGTTCAGCAGGGCGCGGACGAGCAGGACGTTGACCGGGAACCAGACCGGGCCACGCCAGTTGGAGTTGCCGCCGAACATGCCCGAGTCGGACTCGGCGGGCAGATAGCCGACACCGTACGTCTCCCCGTGCACCTCGAACGTGTAGGGGTGCGCCGCGTGGTGGCGGGACAGGGAGCGGATGCCGTGCGGGCCGAGGAACTCCTCCTCGTCGAGCATGCGGGTCAGGACGCGGCGCAGCCGGTCCTCGCCGAACAACGCGAACAGGTGCCGTCCCTCCGCGCCGGACCCGAGGACGTCGCGGGAGGCGACCAGGCCCTCGACGGCCGGGTGCCGCCGCACGAACTCCCGTGCTCCCTGGACGAGTTCGGGGAACCTGCGGTCGGTCCAGGCACCGACCACACTGGTCGCGACGAGCGGGATGAGACCGACCAGGGAGCGGACCCTGAGCGGGGTCGCGCTGCCGTCGGGCAGCCGCAGCACGTCGTAGAAGAAGCCGTCCTCCTCGTCCCACAGGCTCACGTTGTCCTTGCCGATACGGTTCATGGCGACGGCGATCCACGCGAAGTGCTCGAACAGCGTCTGCGCCTGCTCGATGTACACCGGGTTCTCCGCCGCCAGCTCGACGGCGATCTCCAGCAGGTTCTGGCAGTACAGCGCCATCCAGGCGGTGCCGTCGGCCTGGTCGAGGTGGCCGCCGGTGGGCAGCGGCGCGCTGCGGTCGAAGACACCGATGTTGTCCAGGCCGAGGAAACCGCCCTGGAAGACGTTGTTGCCGTCGACGTCCTTGCGGTTGAGCCACCAGGTGAGGTTCTTCGTCAGCTTCTGGAAGGCGTTCTCCAGGAAGGCGCGGTCACCGCGGCCGGTGCGCTGCTTCTCCAGCTCGTAGACGAAGAGGACGGCCCAGGCGTGCACGGGCGGATTGACGTCGCCGAAGTTCCATTCGTACGCCGGGATCTGGCCGTTGGGATGCAGATACAGGCGGCGCAGCAGCAGCTCCAGCTGCGACTTGGCGAACCCGATGTCGACCATGGACAGCGCGATGGTGTGGAAGGCGAGGTCCCACGCCGCGAACCACGGGTACTCCCAGGTGTCCGGCATCGACATGATCTCGTCGTTGACCATGTGGTACCAGGCGCTGTTGCGGACGCGCGGGTCGGCGCCGAGCGGATCGACGCCGTGCTCGGCCAGCCAGCGCTCCACGTCGAAGTAGTAGTACTGCTTGCTCCACAGCATCCCGGCCAGTGCCTGCCGCACCAGCCGCCGCTCGTCCTCGCCGAGGCCGTCCGGGACGACGCCCTCGAAGAAGGCGTCGGCCTCGGCCCGGCGGTTGTCCAGGACCTGCCCGAACCCGGCCCACGGATCGGCGGGTTCGCCGTCCGTCAGGCGCAGGCGGACGGCGGCGCTGCCCCCGGCGGGCACGGTGAGGACATGGTGGACGGACGCCTTGGTGCCGGTCCGCGCGGGATTGACGGCGTCCCGCTCGCCGTGGACGACGTACCGGCCGATGCCGTCCTTGACGTAGGGGGTGGCGTTGGGGCTGCCGAAGATCCGCTCGTTGTCGGTGTCGTTCTCGGTGAAGAGGGTCTCCGCCGCACCCTCGAAGTACAGTCGCCGCGGGCCGAGTTCCGCGTGGTCGGCGAGGATCGCGCCGTCCGTGTGGCGCAGGCCGGGTACCTCGGTTCCGCCCGCCCACGACCAGGTGTGCCGGAACCACAGCGTCGGCAGCAGATGGAGCGTGGCCTCGTCGGGTCCGCGGTTGTGCGCGGTGATCTCGACGAGCAGGTCCTCGGGGCCGGCCTTGGCGTACTCGACGAACACGTCGAAGTAGCGGTCCTCGTCGAAGACACCGGTGTCCAGCAGCTCGTACTCGGACTCGCCGCGCCCGCGGTCCCGGTTGACGGTCACGAGCTCGTCGTACGGGAACTCCGCCTGCGGGTACTTGTAGAGGAACTTCAGGTACGAGTGGGTGGGCGTGCTGTCGAGGTGGAAGTAGTACTCCTTGACGTCCTCACCGTGGTTGCCCTCGGCGTTGGTGAGGCCGAACATCCGCTCCTTGAGGATCGGGTCGCGGCCGTTCCACAGCGCGAGCGCGAAGCACAGCCGCTGCTTGTCGTCGCTGACGCCCGCGATGCCGTCCTCGCCCCAGCGGTAGGCCCGGGAGCGGGCCTGGTCATGGGTGAAGTACGACCAGGCGTCACCGCCGGGGCTGTAGTCCTCGCGCACCGTGCCCCACTGCCGCTCGCTGAGATACGGCCCCCAGCGCCGCCACGCCTCCCGCCCCGCGTCGGCCGCCGCCAGCCGCAGCCGCTCGGCGTCGGCCCCGCCACCGCTCTCCGTGTCATCCGCCATCGCACGCCCTCCCTGTACGGCACCTGCACCCGCACTCGGACACCTCGGACTCGGTCGCCACCATTCTGCGGGGTCCGGGCCGCCGGAGCAGCTGTCCGCGAGCCTCCTCGGCCCGGCTTGCCCGGGTCTTGGCGGTCTGCCTGCGCCGGGCTCGCACGCCCTGCGGACGAGGCCGGTGCTCCCGTTCGCCCATCCCGCCCGGCGTGCGCGTTTCCCGGTAGGGCAGCATCTGCTCAGCTGCCACCTACCCGTGAGGGGACGTCATGCCGTCTGTTCGCCCTGCCGCCGTGCCGGCACTGCTGACCTGTCTGCTGCTGGCGGGCTGTTCGTCCGTCCAGCTGGGTACGTCGGACCCGTCCTCGTCGGGCGCCCCGGCTCCGGAGGCATCCCCGTCGGGTGCCGCGGGCGCGGTGCATGACATCGCGGTCGGCGCCGGCCCGCAGAAGAAGTACACCGTGCAGCAGCAGCCGGCCGCCGGGTCGTGCCACTACCGGTACGACAAGGGGGAGCCGCTGGAGGATGCCGCGTGCACCCCGGGCGCGATCTCGCCGGCCGTCACCCAGGCCAACCTGAAGACGACGATATGCCGCAAGGGCGGCTACACCTCCGGCGTCCGCCCCTCCGCCTACGTCACCGGCAAGGAGAAGAAACTCAACGCCGTCTCCTACGGCTACACCGGAGTCATGGGCGAAGCCGAGTACGACCACCTGATAAGCCTGCAGCTCGGCGGCGACCCCAACGACCCACGCAACCTGTGGCTCGAACCCCCGGACCCGAACCACAAGAACAGCCAGGGCGTCAACAACAAGAAGGACCCGGTGGAGACCAAGCTGCACACCGCGGTCTGCGCGGGCAAGGTCACCCTCGCCCAGGCGCAGCAGGCGATCGTCACCGACTGGACCACGGCCCTCGCCACGCTCGGCCTCGGCTGACCGTGGCGCGGGCAGGTGCGCGAGGAGTCAGCCCGCGGAGGTGTTGTAGTTGACGATCCCCTCCACCATGAGAGCGATCGCACCCGCCAGCGGGCTGTCCGCTCCCTTGCTCACCACGTCGGGTAACCGGTGTGCTTCCTCCTCGGTGGCCGCCACCATCCCCCAGAAGGCGTTGAAGCCAGAAGGATCCGCAGGTTTGTCGGCGGCCGCCCCGACCGTCATGACGCCGCCCTCCTCGGCCACGGCGAGCGCGCCCATCTGCCGCAGCGTGCCGGGATCCCGCCCTTCGGCGGCCACTACGCTCCACCCCGTCGCCTCTACGCACCGCAGAGCGGCGAGAAGGCTGCCGGCGCTGTCCTGGCCGGTCAGGACGATGTCGGGCAGGACGAGGGCCACCGGCCCCCGCGTCATCGGCAGACCGGAGCGGATCGCGCCCTCGAGGCCCGGCTCGAGCGACTCGTCCTGGTAGACGAAGACCATCTGAAGGGTCCTGGCATACCGTGCGAGATAACCCACTGTGTCCAGCTTGTGTGTCCCGAACACGACGACCACGCGCACGTTGAGTCCGCTCTTGGCCAGTTCGACGACGGCTTCCAGGCTGCGGTCCAGCACGGTGACCCCAGGGGCCAGACAGTGCAGCTCTTTCGGATAGGGGGCACTGAACCGTGTTCCGAATCCGGCGCAGGGCAGGATGATCGAGACATCGGGGACGGGCGCGGAAGAACGATGCATGGAGTGGCTCTCGGATTCTGTTGTCGATCGGGGAACCTTGCGCGCCTTGCAGGTTGCGTGCGGCTCAGGGCCGAGTCCGTACCACTGGCCCGGAGGGCATGCTCGCGATCACCGTAGTTACCGGGGACGGCTCGGGGCGAGACGGCCGCTGACCGACGGGGGACCGCATGGGGCGGGGAGTGCCTGGGTATTCAGCACCACGGTGCTCGCGGAACCTCCGCCGCCTCCGGTGTCACACACGTACGGCGAGGACCGAAACGCAGGGAAGACAGAGCGAAAGAGGGCGCTGGATGCGGGTGCTGTTGTCCACGTACGGGACGCGCGGCGATGTCGAACCGCTGGTGGCCCTCGCGGTGCGGTTACAGGCGCTCGGCGCCGAGGTGCGCATGTGCGCCCCGCCGGACGAGGAGTTCGCGGAGCGGCTGGCAGGGCTCGGCGTGCAGCCGGTGCCGGTCGGGCCGCCGGTGCGGGAACTGATGCGCGGGACGACTCTGCCGTCGGCGGCGGACCTGTCCCGGTACCGGACCGAGATGGTCGGCACGCAGTTCGACGTCTTCCCCGCGGCGGCCGAGGGATGCGACGTGCTGGTGGCCGCCGGCCTGGCGCAGATCGCCGCACGGTCCGTGGCCGAGGCCGCGGGCATCCGCTACGTGTACGCGTGCTACTCGGCGGTCAACCTGCCGTCGCCCCACCACGCCCCGCCACCGCGACCGGGCTGGCCGGAGCCGGAGGCGCACGACAACCGGACGCTCTGGGAGCTGGACGCCCACAACGTGAACGCGCAGTTCGGTGAGCCGCTCAACCACCACCGGGCAGCGATCGGTCTGCCGCCCGTGGACAACGTCCGCGACCACGTCTACACCGACCGGCCGTGGCTGGCGGCGGACCCGGTCCTCGGACCGTGGCGGCAGACCCCGGGCCTCGACGTCGTACAGACAGGTGCCTGGACCCTGCCGGACGAACGCCCGCTCCCGGCCGACCTGGTGACGTTCCTGGACGCGGGCGCGCCGCCGGTCTACGTGGGGTTCGGCAGCGTACGCCCGTCGCCGGGCATCGCCCGCAAGGCCGTCGAGGCAAGTCTGGCGCAGGGGCACCGCGTACTGGTCTCCCGCGGCTGGGCGGACCTGGACCTGCCCGAGGTCCGGGACGACTGCTTCGCCATCGGCGAGGTCAGCCACCAAAGTCTGTTCCCCAGGGTGGCCGCCGTCGTGCACCACGGCGGTGCCGGCACCACGCTGACGGCAGCCCGGGCGGGCGTGCCGCAGGTGGTGGTGGCCCTCCAGCTGGCGGACAACCCGTACTGGGCGCGCCGGGTGGCGGACCTGGACATCGGCGCGGCACTGGACGAACCGGACCCGGCCGCCGAAACCCTGCGCGTCGCGTTCAAGACGGCCCTGGCACCCGGGACGCGGGCGCGGGCGAGGGCGCTGGGCGCCAGGATCCGCACCGACGGAGCGGCGGTGGCCGCGGGCCTGCTCCTCGACCTGCTCCGGTGAACACCGGCCGCGACCTCGGGCCGCCCGGCGCTCTGTCCGCAACGACGCGACAGCCCGGCTGTTAGCGTTCGGACGCATGGAAGACGGCGTGTACGTGGGCAAGGCGGGCAAGGACGCGGCGCTGGACCGGGGATGGCTGCTCGGGCACTTCAAGGAGCACGACGACCCCCGGCACAGCGACGCCGTGGAGGTCAAGTGGGGTGTCCACCCACGCGGCGAACAACGCACGCAGTGGGTGAAGGGCGAGGTGCGCACAGCTCTCCTGGTGCTCATCACGGGGCGTTTCCGCATGGAGTTCCCCGGCCGCAGCGTGCTGCTGGAAGAGCAGGGCGACTATGTCGTCTGGGGCCAGGGAGTGGATCACTCGTGGGTCGCGGAGGACGAGTCCGTCGTCCTGACCGTCCGCTGGCCTTCTGTGCCCGGATACGCCGCACCGTAGGACCGCCCGCCGCTGATCAACAGCTGGAGACGGCCGAGGCGGTCCACGGTTTCCGTGCCCGGTACGGGCTGGAGCAGGAGAAGCCGTTGCCGGGACAGCGGGCTGGCGAGAACGACACAGTCCAGAACGAGGCGCCCCACGTGCTCGTTGACCACGGTCTTCGTCGAGCAGTGCAGGGTCGACACCCGGTGCTGGTCCCACATCTCGGCGAACTCCGGGCTGGCTGCGCGCAGATCGCGGACCAGCGCCGCGGCGGCGGGGTCGTGGCCGCGCTGGGCGGCCGTGGCCCTGAGGTCGGCCACGTACGAAAGGCCGGTCGCCTCCTCCTCCCGCGGTGACGCCGAACGCAGCACGGAACGCCAGTGCGCGGAGGTGAACCAGTGCCAGGTCAGGTTCTTCTCGTGGCCGGGCCGGCCGGCGAACGAGCCGAGCAGCGCGATGTTCAAAGGGTTCTGCGCGACGACATTGGACAGGTCGTCGCAGATGGTCGCGGGCGTCGTGGCTGCCACCGCGTCCAGGGTGTACGACAGCCCCGGGTCGACGTAGTCCGGTGGCTCGGCCGACGTCGGCGGTGCCTGCCCGGCCAGCAGACACAGATGGCGCCGTTCGTCGGGTGTCAGCCGCAGGGCGGCCGCGATGCTCGCCAGCATCGACGCCGACGGCTGGGGACCACGTGCCTGCTCGAGGCTCTCGTAGTAGGCGGTGGACATGCTGGCCATCGCCGCCACCTCGTCGCGGCGCAGTCCGGGAGTCCGGCGCCGGGTGCCGGGGGCGAGGCCGAGGTCCTCCGGACGCAGGGCCGCACGGCGACGGCGCAGGAAGTCCCCCAACTGGATCCGGTCCGTCACCTGGGTACCGGGGGTGGGCCGGGCACGGACCGCCGGCGTCTGACGCGACCGCACAGGAGGGTGATCAGCGGGTCGTCGACCGCGTCGGTCTCCGTCCGCCGCACGAAGGCGTGGGCGATCCGGTCGGGCACCGCGGCCCCGACGTCACCTCTGAGGCTCCTCAAGTCGCTTGGCACGCACCGGACATCGCCGTCAGGCTGGTCCACATGACAGGAATCACGGGACTGGGCAGGAAGAACACCTTCGTGCTGACCATCCGCGACGCGGACGAGGTCGCGGCGGCCCTGCGCCGGGCACTGGCCGAGGTCTCGCCGGAGGAACGCCCGGGCCTGGAACGCGCAGCCGCACTCGTGGAGTCCACCGCCTCCGCCACGGAGAGCCGGCTGCGCGCCCGCTGGGTCCGCTCCCGGCTGGCCGCCACCGGCTTCACCGGGGACATCACCTCCGTCGCCGCGGTGAAGGCACTGCGGCAGGCGGAGCCGAAGCTGAGCCTGCTCGCGGCGGTGCAACTGCAGAAGGAGGCGGTGGCGCACCCCGAGTGATCCGGCAGCCGGCCATCGGTCTTGGGCGGGTCGCCGGAGCACTCAGGAGGTGAGGTAGCAGCCTTTCCGTACGCCCGGCAGCGGGTCCGTGCCCCCGAACGCCGCCGTCGTACAACCGGCCCCGCCGGTGAACGTCCGGTAGACGAAGCTGCCCCGGGCGCCGTAGGCCACCGTCTGCCGGCCGCTGAAGGCGCAGGTCCCGGTCTCGTCCGAGCAGTTCGTGGCGTAACCGGCCGGACCGCCGGTGGCGGTGTAGCAGGCTTTCGACTCGCCGGGGATCGGGTCGCCGAACCTCGCGTCGGTGCACGGGGTGTCGCCGGTGGCCGTGAGCGTGGTGAACGCTCCGAACGCGCCGTACATCACCGGCTGCCCGGCGGCGGCCGGGCACGTGCCGTTCTGATCCGCGCACTTGGTCCAGCCGCCGGCCGGTGCCCCGGCGGACGGCAGGTAGCAGGACTTGGCGACGCTGTCGACGGGATCGCCGAAGTGGGCGTTGGAGCAGGCGACCGAGCCGTTGGTGACCTGGTGCACGAAGTTGCCGTTGGCGCCGTAGACGACGTCACGGTTGTAGCCGGGTACGGCGCAGGTGCCGTTCTCGGCCGCGCAGACGGTGTAGCCGGGCGGGCCGCCCGCGTCGGCGACGTAGCAGGACTTCACCAGGTTCGGCGTCGGGTCGCCGCCGAAGGAGTCGTTGGTGCAGGCGGTGGTGCCGGTCACCGTCTTGTACGTGTACGTCCCGGCGCCGTACGCCACCGAGCGGGTGCCGCTGAAGGAACACGTGCCGCCCTCGCCCCCGCACCGGGTGTAGCCCGCGCGCAGCGCACCGGTGGTGGCGGGGTCGGCGGGTGCGGCCGGGTCGCCGAGGCCGGTGGCGGTCACGGTGTAACTGCCCGGCGCGACGCCGGTGAGGTAGACGTAGGCGTCGTCCTGGCTCGCGCCGGTGATGCCGGAGGCGGGTGTGAAGGTTCCGTTGTTCCAGACGACGGCGCCGTTCACGGACACCGAGACGTTGCCGCCGCCGAACTTCGGGACGCCGATACGGCCGCTGGTGCCGGACGGGCCGGTCAGGTGCGCCGAGTAGGTGCCGGCGGCCGGGTCGCGGGACCAGGAGGCGTCCACGGCGCCCTGGGGCAGGGTGATGCGGCCCTCGGCGCTGGTCAGGTCGCCGGGGTGCGGGACGAAGCGGTAGGCGCCGGTAGCCGACTCGGGCGCGGTGCCGAGCACGTCGAAGGTGAGCGTGGAGGTGGGCGCCGAGGACCAGCCGTGGGCCAGGCTCATGAACGAACCGCCGTAGGCGAGCCCGCCGTCGGCCTTGACGCCCTCCCAGAAGGTGCTCTTCGTACCGATGCCACTGTCGAGCATGTGCCCCCAGGTGCGCCGGATCTGGTCCAGGGCGGTGTAGTCGTCGTTCGCCGTGAAGCGGGCGTTGAGCTCCATGCCGCCCGTGAAGGGCGAGACGTTGCCGCCCCATTCGGGAGTGGTGGGGCCGTACGCGCCCCAGTTCTTCCCGAGTCCCGCGACGACGCTCCTCGCCCTGGCCGCCGTGTCGGTCAACCCGTACCAGACCGCGAGGGAGTTGCCGTCCTGCGGATGCAGACCGCTGGTGGGGTTGTCCTTGTACATGCCCTTCGAGGCGTCCCACAGCAGGGAGTTGGCCGCCGCCTTGATCGCGTCCGCCCTGCCGGTCCAGCTCGCGGCGAGCGCGCTGTCGCCCTCGGCCGCGGCCAGGGTCGCGCCGCCCTTGAGCGCGGCGTACAGCAGCGCGTTGGCGGAGATGTTCTCACCGCCCTGGCCGACGCGGGCCCAGTCCTGGGTACGGGTCACGTTCAGTAGGTCGTTGCCGTCGATCTTGTTGGTGATGAAGGTCATCCCGCGCTGGTAGTTCGCCCATTCGGAGTCCAGCCACGCCCGGTCGGCGGTGTACGTGTAGTACGTCGACGTGCCCAGCAGCGTCCAGGTGTGGTAGGTGTCCGAGCCGGTGAGGTCGAACGGCGGCCCCGACCAGGGGATCTCACCGTCCGCCGACTGCGCGTCGTACATCGTCGTGAGCGCGTTGCGGGTCGAGGTGAGGTCGCCCGAGTACGCGTACTGCGTGGGTACGGCGATGCCCATGTCGCCCGGCCACACCGTGCGGTCCCGCTTGGCGCCGTCGACCAGGACGGAGTCCCCCACGCCGACGGTCGCGCTGTTGTCCCACGCCGACGCCGGCGGTGGCCAGGCGCGGCCCTGGTCCGAGGCGATCGTGTCGAGCTGCACCGTGTAGGCCCCGGCGTACCAGACGCGGTTGAGCAGATCGTCGCTGGAGTGGAAGTAGTTGGGGTAGTCGGCCGGGTCGGACGTCCCCGGCGCCGCCGTGAAGTCGAGGCTGACGCCCTTGAGGTCCACCCAGCCCGAGGTGTCGAGGAAGACGGTCAGGTAGCGGAATCCGCCCCGGAGTTGAGCGGTGGGGACGGTGTAGGTGCCGTTGGCGGAGGCCGTGGTGTAGAGGGCGCCGTCCTCGCCGTCGCGGCCGCTGCTGCGGTCGCTGTTGTTGCCCACGTAGAGCGACGACTCGCTGAAGGCCAGGCCGACGCGTTGCCCACTGTCGCTCGCGCTTCCGAAGGACAACGTTGTCGCGCCGCCGGTCTCTTTGCCGAAGTCGAGGGTGACGGCGGACTGTGAGCCGGAGATCCGGGTCGGCTGTCCGCTCAGCACGTTCTGCGGGTTCGCGACACTGCCGGACGTCCGGTAGACGGCGGTCGGCTTGAGGGTGCGCGAGGTCGGCGAGTAGTTCAGGGGGTCGGCCGCCGCTGTGCGGGCGCCCGTCGGGGCCTCCGCGGCGGACATCGGCACGGCGCCGGTGGCGGGGGCCGGGCCCGTGGCGAGCACGGTGGTCGCGAGGACGGCGAGGCCGAGCAGATGGTGTCGGCCCGGCGGTCTGCTCAGTGGTGAGCGACGGCGCATGGAAGCCTCCTGGGTGGGGGTCTGGGGAGCGACTCTCTGAAACGATTCAAATCCGGGGCGCACGAAACCCGGCGCCTGTCGCGACAGCTGGATGCACGAGGAACCTCGCCGAAGTCCCACCGATGATGGGCGCCCGAAAACGGGGTGTCAACCGTCACGCCCGTCTCTCAACTCCTCTGGTTCGATGCACCCTTGCGGCATTGACAGGGACCCGCCAAGCCGGTTCACTGCCTCGCAGACAGGTATGGACCAGTGCTCGATCCCGGCCCGGCTCGACCGGAGCCGCCGGCCCCCGCCACGCGCGCCGACCGTCGTCCCTCATCCTGAAATCGAGGCGAGCCCCGGTGTCCTCACGCAGCTCAGACATCGTTGTCGTACCGCGCCTTCTCGGCTTCCTCGCGGCGGCCGTGCTCGCGTTCGCCGCCCTCGTGCCGGTCGCGACACCCGCGTCCGCCGCCACCCAGGTCTGCGTCCTGGCCTGCGACACGCTGGACCCCTCGCAGGCCCGGCAGGAGACCTTCCCGGTGCCGGACAAGGACCTCAACGGCCGCCGTCTGGAACTGCACGTGTCCGACGCGGACGACATGGCGTGGGCCAGCATCGACGACGGCGTGACCGGGGACTCGGTGTGGCTGGACCGCTCCTGGGACGGCGGCACCACCTGGGAGGGGCTGCTCGGCAAGGCGAGCATCCCGGGCACCTGGACCGGCACCAGGACGCTGATGTACAACATCACCGACCCCCGCGACCACCGGCGCGGGCTGGTCCGGGCCTGCGGTGACGCGGCGGGGGTCGGCTGCACGAACTGGGTCCGTCCCACGGTCTGCGACAGCCTCTGCGACGGCACGAGTGCGGGGCAGGCGGCCGGCGACGACCAGCCGGTACCGTCCACCACCCTCTACGGCCGCATCATCCGGCTCCACGTCGACCAGCGGAACTCCATGGCCTGGGCGAGTATCGACAGCGGTGGCGCCGGTGACGAGATCTGGCTGGACCGCTCCTGGGACGGCGGCTCGACCTGGCCGGACGGCTCCTCCCTCGGCCGGACCGCCACCCCGTCCGGAGCCACCGGCACCCGTACCGCGATGTACGCCACCCGCGACCCGCGCGGCCTCCTCTACGGCGGCGCGGTCCGCGCCTGCGGCCGGGAGGCGAGCCACAACGAGGGCAGCTGCACCGCATGGGTCAGGCCCGCACCGACCAGGGCGCGCGCGGCGGCGGACGCGCTGATGACGTCGTACGACCCCTACAACGGCTGGTGGCCTGGCAGTTGGTGGAACTCGGCCGCCACCCTCACCTCGATCGTCGACTTCGCGAAGACCACCGGCACCCACGACTACGACTGGGTCATCGCGCGCACCTTCGACCAGAACAAGGGCGCCTTCGCCGCCGGTGCGCGCGGTTCGGACGCGATCGAGGGCGACTTCATCAGCCGTTCCATCGACGACTCGGGCTGGTGGGCCATCGCCTGGATCGACGCGTACGACTACACCGGCGACTCCCGGTATCTCGACGAGGCCGTCACCATCGCCGACTACGTCCAGCAGTACTGGGACACCGGTACCTGCGGCGGGGGCGTGTGGTGGGACCGCGAGCGGACCTACAAGAACGCGGTGACGAACGGGCAGTACCTGTGGCTGACCACCGCACTGCACCAGCGCATGCCGGGCGACACCGTCTGGCTCCAGCGGGCGACGGCGTCCGCCGCCTGGTACAGGGCCAGCGGGATGATCGACTCGTCAGGTCTGGTGCACGACGGCCTGACCTCGTCGTGCACCAACAACGGCTCCACCGTGTGGAGTTACAACCAGGGGCTGGCCATCGGCGGCTTCACCGAACTGTGGAGGTCGACCGGCGACAGCTCCCTGCTGACCACCGCGCGGACCCTCGCCGACGCCGCGATCGGCAACTCGGCGATGACCGTCGGCGGCGTGCTCACCGAGTCCTGCGACGTCGGTTCGGCGTCCTGCGACGACAACCAGAAGCAGTTCAAGGGCATCTTCATGCGGAACCTCGCCGATCTCGCGACCGCCACCGGCGTCGGCACCTACCGGAGTTACCTCCAGAGGCAGGCGGACACCCTGTGGGCGCAGGACCGGACCTCCCTCAACGCCCTCGGTGAGCGCTGGGCCGGCACCAGCCCCAACCAGAGCGACTGGCGGACCCAGGCGAGTGCCCTGGGAGCGCTCACCGCCGCGGGATGACCGCGGATCGGAACCGGCCACCGAGGGGCCGGCCCTCCTCGGCCCCGGAGCCGGGCCCGCCGCTCGAACGTCACGTACAGGACGGTGCCCCGCCGCACGGTGACGGCGGGGCACCACAGGTCGCGCAGTGGGGAGGGGCTCAGGTGCCGCCATGTCTGGTCAGGCGCATGCGTTCTCCCCCGAGCCGATGGATGCTGCGCGGTGCCGGCCCGGTCAGAAGGTGCCGGCGTTGAGGGCCTTCTGGAGCTGGGCGGTGGTGCTGGTGTCCCAGGTGTCCTGCGGGGTGAGGCCGAGGTGCTTGTTGAGGGCGGTGACGGTGTCGGGTCCGGTGACACCGTCCGAGGTCACCTGCAGGTAGGCCTGCAGGGCCTTGACGGTCAGCGGACCGAAGGCGCCGTCGACGTCCAGCCCGGCCCCCGTCCTGCCGTTGAGGGCGCGCTGCAGGGCGGCGCAGGTGGCGGGCCCGAACTGGCCGTCCACGGCGAGTGGGGCGGGCGACGCGACGAGTGCCTTGGGCTTGATGACATCGTTGCGGCCGGCGAGGGCGGCCTTCATCACGGCGGCGGTGTGGGGTCCGTACTCTCCGTCCACGGTCAGCCTGTGCTTCGACTGGAAGGTGCGGAGCGCCTTGTCGGTGGCGGCGCCGAACTGGCCGTCGATGGTGAGGCCGGCCTTCTGCACGGTGTTCAGGTTCTGCTGCAGGGTCCTGACGGCCTTGCCGGTGGAACCTGTGCGCAGGATGCCGTCGTGGCTCGGCATCGGGGCCGCGCCGTCGTACGCGGGGCGGCCGTACCCGACCACGCATGCGCGGCCGCGGACCCGGCGGCGGAACGCGTCGGAGGTGTTGCCCTCCAGGGTGGTGATGGTGCCGTTGGAGTGGACGGCCTCCACCAGGCCGACGTGGTCGATGCCGCTGATGGAGCGGCCGCCGGAGAAGTCGAAGAAGACGACGTCGCCGGGACGGATGCCGCCCAGACCGTAGTGCCAGCGGCCGTGGCTCTGGAAGGCGCGGGCGTGGGCGGTGGTCAGGGCGAACTTGCCCATCACGGCCTTGAGGTTGTCGGAGTGGGCGGCCTCGTAGCTGATGGACATGTCGCACCAGGGGCCGGAGAAGCCGTACCAGGAGGTGACGGTGTTGTGGTTGGAGCCCGGCGGGTGCTCGGTGGTGCCGAGCAGCTTGCGGGCGGCGGCGATCATTCCGTTTGCGGTTCCCATGGCTGGTGTCAGAGCTCCATGTCGTCGGGGAGTGCGTCGAGGTCGGAGGTGACCTCGTGGGTGGGGTCCTGGCTGACGCCGGTCTGGTCGGGGTCGATGTCGAAGATCCCCGCGCCGCCCTCCGGGTAGGGCGGCGTCTGTTCGTTCTCGCTCATGAGCCTTGGCTCCTCGTCGCTTCGGTCGGGTGGTGGGCCGTCCTGCCTGTGCCTGTGCCGGTGTCGCGTCGTGCCGTCCGACAGCTGCAGCGGGCCTGGCGACCGCCGTGCATCACCGAGTTCAGCGGTCCGGGAATTGAATGGGCAGCCGGTTCTGCCACCCTGAACAATGGCCCCGCCGCAGGTCACGGACACGGCGTGGCGGCGTTGGCCGAAGGAAGCGGGCGGCAGGAGGGGGAGCTGTCGACGGCTGGGCGTCCGGAGAGCCCGCTCGGCCCCGGCACCGGACCGGCCCTGCTTGCGCCGCTGCCGAGCCGAGCCCTGGTATAGCCGGTCGCGGAGCGCCTGGGCCGGTGATCACGAACGGCACGGACCGAAATCTCACGTCGTGCGGGCGACGTACGTCTACCAGCCGGGAGAAGGGAGACGCGGATGAGCACCAGACTCGGCGTGATCGAGACACGGGGATGGGCATGAAACAACCGTTCGAGAACGTGGTCGCGCTGCACGGTGCCGCCGTGCTGCGTGTCTGCCGGGTCGTCCTCGGCCCGCACGACGCGGACGACGCGTGGTCGGAGACCTTCCTCTCCGCCATGCGCGCCTGTCCCGACCTGCCCGAGACGGCGAACGTCGAGGCGTGGCTGGTGACGATCGCGCATCGCAAGGCGGTCGACGTGCTGCGTGTCGCGAAGCGGAGCCCCCTGCCGGTCGGCGAGGTACCGGAAGCACCGACAGGGCGGGGCATCCCGGACTCCGGGGACTCTGATCTGTGGGCCGCGGTGAAAGATCTCCCGAGCAAACAGCGCCAGGCCGTCGCCTACCGCCATGTGGCGGGGCTGGCATACGCCGAGATCGCGGAGATCCTCGGCGGCACCGTCGACGCGGCCCGCAGAGCCGCCGCGGACGGGCTCAGGAATCTCAGGAAGAGGTATCCGGGCGCGATCACGAGAGGAGCATCATCATGAGCGGCATGCGCGACGACGACATGACCGCCCTGCTGTCGACGCCCGTGGACGCCGACACTCTCAGCCGGCTCCACCGCCGTCTGGAGCGGGCGGCAGAGCGAGCCGATCTCGTCGATGTCGCTTACACCACCATCGACTCACCTGTCGGCAAACTGCTGCTCGCGGCTACGCCGAAGGGGCTGGTCCGCGTGGCCTACGCCGGTGAGGACCACGATCGAGTTCTGGAAGCCCTCGCCCAGAAGCTCAGCCCGCGCATCCTGCGCGCCCCGAAACGGCTGGACGAAGCGGCTCGCGAGATCGACGAGTACTTCGCCAAGCACCGCCAGGTCTTCGACCTGACGCTGGACCTGTCGCTGTCGCGCGGATTCCGGCGCCTCGTGCAGACGCATCTGCCCGAGATCGGGTACGGCCAGACCCGCAGCTACCGGGACATGGCCGAGCTCGTCGGCAACCCCAAGGCCGTCCGGGCGGTGGGCACCGCCTGTGCGACCAACCCGCTGCCGATCGTCGTCCCGTGCCACCGCGTGCTCCGCACCGACGGCACGCTCGGCGGTTACGTCGGCGGACTCGAGGCCAAGACCACGCTGCTGAACCTGGAGGCCGCGACATGAACCGTGGAGATCAGGGCGCTGTACGAGCGGGACGGCCTGTTCCGCAGCACCTGGACGGCCCGGCCGGTGCAGGCGCGGACGGCACCTCCCGGCTCATTGCACACGACTTCCTCGTGCACTCGAAGCGCTGCTAGAGGAACGGTGTACGGGCGTCGAGCCCCGACAGCACCCTGCCGTACAGCTCCAGGTTGGCGGCGGGGTTGACGAACGAGTGCAGGGTGAGGGCGTTCAGGTCCCGCACGATCCGCTGGACCGGCACCTCACGGTGCAGGGAGGAGGCGCCCGAAGCGGACCCGATCAGGTCGGCGGCCTCCTTGCACAGCCGTGCCAGATACCCGCACTGCGCCCTGATCCGGGCCCGCTCCTGCGTCGTGTACGGCTCTCCGGCGGCCGCCCTGGATTCGATCAGCCCCACGAAGTCGGCGGCGAGCAGTTCTGCCGAGGAGACCTTCATCGCGGCCTCGGCGAACTGGAGATGCGTCACCGGGGCCTCGTGCTGGCGCTCGTAGAAGGTGTACGTGATGCCCCGCTGATGGATGCGCTCTTCGAACTCCGTCAGAGCCGCCCGTGCCAGACCCAGGGCGTTCGCGGCCGTCCAGGCGCAGAACAGCAGCAGCACGGGCATCCGGTAGAAGGGGTCGGAGCTGCTGCGCCGCGACGGGAACGCGCCCGAGAGCAAGGGTCCCAGCGGCAGAACGCGACGGGCGGGCACGTGAACGTCCTGGGCGACGACGGTGTTGCTGCCGCTCCCGGCCAGACCGGAGACGTTCCAGTCGTCCAGCACCTTGAGGTCGGTCATCGGGATCGCGAGCCACAGCATCTCCGGCGGGCCTTCCCCGGTGTCGGCCACGGCGGTCAGCAGATGCCAGTCGGCGTCCTGACAGCCGGTCGCGAAGGGAGAGTTGCCGCTCACCACATAACCGCCGTCCGCCGGAACGGCTTTCGAACCCGGGATGAGCGTGCCACCGACCCGTACATCGGGACGGGCGAAGATCTCGTCCTGGGCCTCGTCGGGGAACAGGGCCGCGATGAACGCACACCCGGCCTGGATCAACGCCATGAACCCGGCCGACCCGCACGCGGCGGAGACCTGGCTCAGCGCGTCGACCTGAGTCCGTAAGGAGGTCTGGTAACCCCCGTAGTGGCGGGGGACGTTCATGCGGTGGATCCCGGCACCCGTGAGAGCCTCGACGACCTCGTCCGTCACTCGCCGTTCCCGCTCCGCGCGCACGGCGTGCGCGCGGATGAGCGGCTGGAGTTCGCGTACGCGTTCCACGAGTTCGGTGTCCGAGCGAGGTTCTGCTGAACCGGCCAAGGGGCGACCTCCGGTCTCGGGGCACAGGAGAACCCTCACCGTCGCGCCGATCCCGGCGACTGTCAACGCCGCACCAGGGCCTGCCCGGGTTGCTCAGGTTCCCTCACCCCTGAGGGGCGCCGTTCCCGTCGTCTCCGGTGCGGAAGCCCTCACGCAGTTGCAAGGGTGCCATGCCGTGCCAGCGGCGGACCGCCCGGCGCAGGGCGCGTTCGTCGGAGAAGCCTGCCTGGCGGGCCACCTCCCGGAGGGTGAGACGGGGACGGTGCAGGAGTTGTTCGACGCGTTCACGGCGGACGCCCTCGACGATCGCCTCGTAGGAGGTGCCGCAGTCGGCCAGGCGGCGGCGCAGTGTGCGTTCGCTCGACGCGTGTCTGCGGGCCTGTTCGGAGAAGGAGGGGACGACCGGGAGGCTCTGTGCGACGGAGATCTCCAGTACCTCCAGAAGGTCCTGCTGACGGCGACGTGAGGCCATCTGCGCTTCGAGCAGCTCGAGGGTCGAGGCGTAGGTGACGGGATCGCGGCCCGGCATCGGCCGGTTGATCCATGCCTGCGGCACCACCAGCCGGTTGCGGGAGGCACCGAAGTGCAGGGGGCAGCGGAAGAGGTCGCGGAACGGCCGGATGTCGCGCGGGGCGGGGAAGGCGAAGTGGACCTCCTGGGGTGCGAGGTCGGCGCCCGCGGCGAGACGGGTCAGGGAGACGACGCTGGAGAACGCCTCCTCGACGAGGAAGACGCCGACGTTCGGGTCGACCACCGGATCCGGGAGGTCGGCCCGCACCACGTAGTCGGCGCCCTCCCGGCCTGCCGACCAGACGGTCATGGCCCCGGACACGTTCTGGAAGCGCACCCCCGCCTCGATGGCGACCTGGAGGGTGTCGCTGGCCAGCATGGCGAAGCCCAGGAGGCCCCACGCGGTGAGGTGCTGCGCGGCTCCCACCCGCAGCCCCAGGTTCTCGTCGCCGGTGAGTTCGACGGCGCGCCGGATGACGGTGCTGCCCTGGCGGTAGGAGACGCGCAGGGCCGCCGACCCCATCAGGGTCTCGGTGAGACCCACTTCCGTCAGCTCGGGTCGCAGGTCGACGCCGTACTCCCCGGTGATCCGGCTGAGATAGCGCAGGATGTTCGGGGAGATCGTCGCCGACGTGCTGCGGGTGGTGCCGTTCTCCGGACGGGGTGGATCGGGCATGGCGTCTCTCCAGGGCCGTACTGGCGACCACTTTAGGCATTTGCGTCCGGTTCTGGCCTTGCTAGCGGGTGCGGATCCACACCGTCTTCTCCCTGGTCCACTGGGCGAAGGCGTCGGTGGACCGCTCCGCCCCGCCGAATCCGGACTGTTTCCAGCCGCCGAAGGGGGCGGTGATGTCGCCCTCGCTGTAGGCGTTGACGGAGACCACTCCGGCCTGGATGCCGCGGGCGAGCCGGAAGGCGGTGTCGAGGTCGTGGGTCCACAGGGAGGCGGCGAGGCCGTAGGGGGTGGCGTTCGCTGTCCGGATCGCCTCCTGCTCGGAGCTGAAGGTCTGGACGGTGACCACGGGCCCGAACAGTTCCTCGGTGAGGACTCCGGTGCCGTCGGGGGCGCCGACGACGACCGTGGGCGGGTAGTAGGCCCCGTGCGGGTGCAGACCCGCCGGCAGCCCGGCGGTGTGTGCCACGGCTCCGGCGGCGACGGCCTCGTCCACGGCGCGGGCGACCCGGTCTCGCGCCGCCGGGCTGATCAGCGGTCCCGTCCGGGTGTCCGGCTTGGCCGGGTCGCCGATGACCAGGGCCCCGGCGGCGGTCGTGAACCGTGCGACGACCTGGGCGGCGATGTCCTCGTGGACCAGGATCCGGGAGCCGGCCGTGCAGTTCTGCCCCATCGTCAGGAACGCGGCCTCGATCATGTCGTCGATGAGTTCGACGCCGAAGTCGAGCGCGTCCGGCATCAGGACCTGGGGGCTCTTGCCGCCCATCTCCAGGGAGACCCGCTTGAAGTTGGTCTCCGCGGCATCGGCCAGGATCCGCCGTCCGGTCGCCGTCGAGCCCGTGAACGAGAGTGCGCCCACCCCGGGGTGGCGTGCCAGTGCCCGGCCGGCTTCCGTGCCGTAGCCGGGCAGGACGGTGAGCACGCCGTCCGGCAGCCCCGCCTCCGTCGCCAGCCGTGCCACGTGGAGGGCCGAGCGCGGGGTCGCCTCGGCGGGCTTGAGCAGCAGGCTGTTGCCCGCGGCGAGGGCGGGGCCGATCTTCCATGCGGCCATGGCGAGCGGGTAGTTCCAGGGGAGGATCGCGGCGGCCACTCCGACGGGCTCCCGGCTCATCAGGCCCAGGTGGTCGTGGCCGGTGGGCGCGATGCGGCCGAAGACCTTGTCGGCCGCCTCCGCGAACCAGCGGATCGACTCGATCGCGCCGGGCACGTCGCCGGTACGGCACTCCGTGATGGGCTTGCCCGCGTCCTCGCAGTCCAGCCGGGCCAGGATCTCGGTGTCGCGTTCCATCAGCTCGGCGAGGCGCAGCAGCACCGCGGCCCGCTCCCGGGGCGGTCGGCCCGCCCACACCCCGCTGTCGAAGACGCGGTGGGCCCGGTCCACGGCCGTGTCCACCTCGTCCGCGGTGGCGGCGGGCAGGGTGTCGAGCGTCTCCCCGGTGGCCGGGTTGACGACCCGGAGCAGACGGTCGTTCGCTTCCGTGGTCATGATCACGCCTCCTTCACGAGTTCCCAGCGGCCGTCGACCTGCCGGGCCAGTCCTCTGCGGCGCAGGTCCTCCAGGTACCGGGCCAGACCGCGCTCGCCGCGTCTGCGGAAGAGCGGGAGGAGCCGGGGGAGAAGGTTCGGCACGAGCATGGAGAAGCGGACCAGGAGCGACTCGCCGACGCGCGGATACGCCTCCAGGCGCGGCCGGTCGAGCATGCCGGCCACGGCGGCGACGACGTCGGAGGGCTGCTGCGGCGGGTCCTGGAACTGCAGGGAGTTGCCGCCGTCGACGGCCTCCCGGCGCAGCATCGCGGTGTCGGTCGCCGACGGCAGGACCGACCCGACGCGGATGCCCTTGCCCTCCAGGTCGAGGGCGATGGACAGCATCGCGCCGCGCAGCCCGAACTTCGACGCCGCGTAGATGGGGGTCTCCCCCTGGGGGAAGATGCCGGCGAGGGACACGGTGGTGATGATGCGGGGGTCCGCGGAGGCCCTCAGCAGGGGAATGGCGAGCCGGGTGGCCACCAGCGGGGAGATCATGTTCAGGTCGATCTCCCGCTCGATGGTCTCCACCGCGCGCACGTCGAACCGCTCGGTGCTGGTCATGCCGACGTTGTTGACCAGCACGTCCAGGCGGCCGAAGGCGGAGGCGACGTGTTCGAAGAGGTCCGCCACCGCGGCCCGGTCCAGCAGGTCGCAGCCCAGGCCCAGGTGGCCGGTACCGGGGAGGGCGTCCGCGACCCGCTTCGCGCGCTCACCGTCGATGTCGACGACGACGCACACGGCGCCGCCGATCGCGAACCGCCGGCACAGCGCGCTGCCGATGCCGCCCGCGCCGCCGGTCACCAGCATCACCTTGCCGGTGTAGTCGTAGCCGCTCATGCCACCGTCTCCTTGCTGCGGACCACCGGCACCGCCGGGGGGCGTCCCTCGGTGGGCCAGCCCATGGCGGCGGCGACCTTGGTGAGGTACTTGGTGTACGCGGCGCTGTCGACGTAGCCGGTGTGACGCGGGGAGTCCACGAACCGGAGGCCGCCGGACAGGTCCGGGCGGTCGCCCCGGATCATGCGGGCGAACCGTTCGGCGTTCGGCGTGCCCCGGCGCATGTCCTGGACGAAGCCGGCGATCAACTGGGCCTGGGCGTCGAACAGCTGGTAGGCACCGGAGTTGGTCTCGATGAAACCGACGCCGAACAGCCCCTCGTGCTCGCGGGAGAACGACGACAGGTACAGGTCGGGGTGCTGTTCGTCCCCGAAGTAGCGCTGGGCGACGGGCACTTTGTGGACGTAGCCGGTCGCCAGCAGGATCAGGTCGAAGTCGTTGCTGCTGCCGTCGGTGAAGTGGACGGTTCGGCCCTCGGCGCGCACGATGCCCGGCCGCGCGGTGATGTCCCCGTGCTGCAGGTGGTGCAGGAGCATCGAGTTGACCGTGGGATGCGTCTCGAAGAGCTTGTGGTCCGGCTTCTGCAGGCCCAGGCGGCGCGGATCGCCGTTGACGATCCGCAGGAGTGCGCCGAACAGCTTCTGCTCCAGCCACTTCGGCATCCGGGGACCGACGCCTTCGAGGGTGTCCACGGGCCTGCCGAACAGATGCTTCGGGATGAACCAGTAGCCGCGGCGCATGCTGATCTCCGCGTGGTCGGCGGCCCGGGCCGCGTCGCAGGCGATGTCGCAGCCGGAGTTGCCCGCGCCCACCACCAGGACCCGCTTGCCGCGCAGCTCGTCGCTGCTGCGGTAGCCGACCGTGTGCCGGATCTCGCCGCTGAAGTCACCCGGGATCTCGGGGATGTTGGGGTGCCACTGCGAGCCGGTGCAGACCACGACCTGCCCGTGCCGGCTGGTGCGCCCGTCGGCCCGGGTGACCGTCCAGGTGCCGTCCGGGTTCTTCGCCACGTCACGGACGGCGGTGCCGAACTCGATCCGCTCGGTCAGCCCGTAGGCGTCGGCGAAGGACGTCAGGTACGACAGGACCTGCCGTCGCGGGGGGTAGTCGGCGAAGTGGTCGGGCATCGGCCAGCCGCCGAACCCCGAGAGGGTCTTGCTGGAGATGAAATGCGCCGACTCGTACATCGGGCTGCCCGGGTTGTCGATGTCCCACAGACCTCCCGGACCCGTGTGCCGCTCGATGTGCGTGTAGGGAAGCCGCCGCTCACCGAGCGCCCGTGCCACTGCCAGCCCTGCGGGACCCGCCCCGATGACACAGGTGTCGAATTCGGACTCCTTCACGAGTCCACCTCCTCTCGTCGCCACGTTTCGGCGTGGGAGGAACTTAGGCAGCGGGCAAGCGCCCGCGGACTGGCCTGTGCGGCCACAAAGGGGACTCCAGCGGCCAGGCGGCTGACCGGCCGGGGCGCTGATCGGCCGGGGCGGCGCGGGCCGCTGGGCCTGCCGCCCGGCCGGTGGTGAGCGGGTCTCCCGGGGCGCCGTCCGGACCGTGTGCTGCTGGCCGCCAGGGTCCTGCGTGTGGCCGCCGGTGTCCTCCGCCGCGCCGGTCCGCATTCCTACGGTTGCTCCCACTCGGCACGCCGGCCGGCCCACGGTCCGTGACAGGAAGAGGCCCCCATGACCGCATCCGCCGGAGCCGCGGCTCCCCCTCTGCCCGTGCGGGGCGGCCCGCTCGCGGGAGCCCGCCGGGGCACGGCCACCGTGTTCGCCGCCCAGGGCGCGGCGGTGGCCGCCGTGTCCACCACCGTGCCCGCCGTGGAGCTCCATCTGGGGTTGTCGTCCCTGGCGATGACCGCACTCACGATCGCCCTGACGCTGGCCGCGGGTGCCGGCAGCTTCGCGGGGCTGGCCGCCGTACGCCGCTCGGGTCCCGTCACCGTCATGCGTGCGGCGGTGCTGACCGCGGCCGCGGCTCTGCTCGCCGTGGCCTGGGCACCCGGCCGGGTCGCCGCCTCGGCCGCCTACGTCCTGTTCGGGCTGGCGCTCGGCGCCATCGACGTGTCCGTCAACACCCGCGCGGCCACCGTCGAACGCCACTACGGACGCAGCATCCTCTCCTCCTTCTACGCCGCCTGGAGCGCCGCGGGCGTGGCGGCCGCGCTGCTGACGGCGGGCGTCTCCCGGCTGGGCTGGCCGATCCAGTACGTGCTCACCGCGCACGCCGTACTCGTGGCCCTCCTGGCCCTGACCGTCCGGCCCCACGTCCTCCCGCCCGTGCTCTCCCCGCCCGGCGACGGGCCGGTGCCGGACGAGGAGGTCCTGGGCCGACGGGTCTGGGCGCGGCTCGTCCCCTTCGGTGTCGTTCTCCTCGTCGCCTACGTCGTCGACTCCACCGTCTCGGCATGGTCGACCGCCTACCTTCACCAGACCCTCGCCGCGTCCCTGGCGGCCGCGCCGCTCGCGTACGCGGCCTACCAGGCGGGCACCGTGACCGGCAGGGCGGGCGCCGACCTCCTGGTCCGCCGGGTCGGGCCGGTTGCGGTGGTCCGTGCCGCCGCCCTGCTCGCGGCCGCCGCCCTGGCCGCCCTGGCAGCGGCCCGGAGCTGGCCGTCCGCCGTCGTCGCGGCAGGGTGTGCCGGCCTCGGAGTCGCGGCCCTCACCCCGCTGTGCGTCGCCGCCGCCGGCCGGCTGCGACCCGGCGCCCCCGAGACCGTGCTGGCCCGGCTCAACGTCTTCAACTACGTCGGCGTTCTCGTCGGAGCCGGCGCGAGCGGGGGCCTGGGGGCGGCGGGCCACTTCCGCGTCGCCTACGCGATACCCGCCGCCCTCGCCCTGGCCCTGGTGACCACCGCACGCTTCTTCCGTACCGACGGCACCCGGGCAGCCGCCGGTGCCGGCACCACGCTGCCCGGGACCAGTTCACCCGTCCCCAGTGGCCGTACCCCCTGACCGTCGGTGCCGTCGGCTGTCCAGCGCGCTGGTCCCGCGCCGGACCGCGGCGGCCGGGGTTCGTCCGCCGGACGGCATGCCTACGGCTGACCTTCCGGCGGAGGTCCCCCGTACCGTACGGTGCGGATGCAGGACCGCCCCGGCCAGGGAGGCGGGATGGGGGAGGAAAGATGTACGAGCAGCCCAGCGGTCACGGCGCCGTTGCGGACGTCGGGACGCCGGCCGGCGGGATGGTGGTGGTCGAGGACCTGCGCCGCACCTACGGCAGCGGCGACACCGCCGTCCATGCTCTGCGCAGGGTCTCCTTCACCGTGCAGCGCGGCGAACTCGTCGCTCTCAGAGGGCGTTCCGGCTCCGGCAAGACCACCCTGCTGAACCTGATCGGCGGCCTCGACACTCCGGACGGCGGCCACATCACCCTGGACGGCACCGACCTGGCCGGCCTCGGCGCCGACGACCTGCTGGCGCTGCGCCGCGACCGCATCGGCTTCGTCTTCCAGTCCTTCGGCCTCATCCCGAATCTGACCGCTGCCGAGAACATCGGGGTTCCGTTGCGCCTGCGGAAGGTCCCGGCCCGCGACCGCGAAGCCCGCGTCGGCCTGCTGCTCTCCCTCGTCGGCCTCTCCGACCATGCCGACCAGCGTCCCGGCGAGCTGTCCGGCGGTCAGCAGCAGCGGGTCGCGATCGCCCGGGCGCTCGCCAACGACCCGGCCCTGATCATCGCCGACGAACCCACCGGCCAGCTCGACGCCGACACCGGTCTCACCGTGATGAACCTGCTGCGCGCCGTGGTCCGCAGCGAATCCGTCACCGCTGTCGTCGCCACCCACGACACGCAACTCCTCGCGCTCGCCGACCGCGTGCTCGAACTTCGCGACGGGCGCATCATCGAGGACAACTGACGGCACCCTCCTCTGCCGAGGCGGCCGGGACGGAACCGCCGGGGAGGACGGCGCGGGCAGCGGCACCGATCCCGCGCGCCATGCTGATCGGTGTGCCGCCGCCGGCCTGGCGGATCACGCCCCTCGTACAGGCTTCCGCATTATCCTGGCGACTGTCCGACAGCGTTGTCCGCAGAGCTCACCTCGTCGGGGGACCGTGTGCCAGTTCACGAACAGCCCACCGGGGCACCGGACTTGGCCGAGCTACGCCGGCGGGCCGCGGCGGCCGCCATGCCACGACGCGAGGCGGGGCTGGTCGTCTGCGAGAACCTGGTGCGGATCTACCAGACCGAGGGCGTCGAGGTCCAGGCCCTCCAGGGCCTCGACCTGACCGTGGCCGAGGGCGAGATGATCGCGGTGGTCGGGGCCTCTGGGTCCGGCAAGTCCACCCTGCTGGGCATACTCTCCGGCCAGGACGTGCCCACCGCGGGTGCCGCCGAGGTCGCCGGACATGACCTGCTGGCGATGAAGCGCCGTGAGCGGCTCGGCTACCGGCGTCGCACCGTGGGCTTCGTCTGGCAGCAGACCTCCCGGAACCTGCTGCCCTACCTCTCGGCGGCGGAGAACGTGATGCTTCCGATGACGTACACCGGGATCAAGCGCTCCCGGCGCCGGGCCCGGGCGGAGGAACTGCTCGACCTGCTGTCGGTCGGCCACTGTCGGGACCGTACCCCCGACACGCTCTCCGGCGGCGAGCAGCAGCGGGTCGCCATCGCCGTCGCCAACGCCAACGAGCCGCGGGTGCTGTTCGCCGACGAACCCACCGGCGAACTCGACACGGCCACCAGCGACGAGGTCTTCGCGGCGCTGCGCCGGGCCAACGAGGACCTGGGGGTCACCGTGGTCGTGGTCACCCACGACACGCTGGTGTCCGAGCAGGTGCAGCGCACCGTACGGATCCGCGACGGCCGGACCTCGACCGAGGTGCTGCGCCGGGTCGCCACCGGCGAGGACGGCGTGGAGGTGCTCACCGCCGAGGAGTACGCGGTGCTGGACGGCAGCGGTCGGTTGCAGTTGCCGGGCGAGTTCACCGAACGCCTGCACCTGCGCAAGCGGGTGCGTCTGGTTCTGGAGAGCGACCACGTCGGTGTGTGGCCCGACGAGGCCGCGCGCCGGGCGAGGTCCGACGCGCAGGACGCGGCGGGCGGCGGCCCCGAACGCTGAGAATGCCGCCGGCGAGCGGTGAGCGGGCCGCCCGGTGGTTGCCCGGCCCCCTGTGTGCCGGGCCTTCAGGCGAGGCGCAGTACGGCTCCCAGGCCACGACGGCGGGCCAGGACGGTCTCGGTGACCGCGGCGGCCAGGATGAGTGCGGTCACGCCGGCGACGATGGCAACGGTCAGTGAGTAGTCGGTGCGCAGCGCCGGTTGGGCGGGGCCGCCGGTGAATTGCCGCAGGTCCAGTGTCCGCGCCAGCAGCCGCGGTTCGAGCAGCCCGAGCAGCGTGCCGCCCACCGCCGAGGCGACCGCCAGCGGCAGCAGTTGCAGGAGGTGCAGCGCCCCGGCTTCCCGGGCGCCGAGTCCGAGCGTGCGCAGGAACGAGGTGGTGCGGCTGCGCTCGTGGGAGGTGAGGGTCAGTTCCAGGATGAGCGCGAGCAGGCCCGACAGGGCGGCCAGGACCGAGCTGGTGGTGTATATCGTGCCGAGTCCCCGCGTCAGGCCGTCCGTGCGCAGGGCGCTCAGCGTCTCGGAGCGGACGCGGATCCGGGCCGTCGGCCCGAGCGCCCTGGCCGCCGCCGACCGCAGCGCCGTGGGTTCGGCGGTGCCGGGATCGTCGACCTTGAGGAGCAGGACGGTGCTTCCGGAGGGCTGCGGGGGCAGCAGCTGCTCGGCTCCGGCGGTGGTGATCAGCATGGGCGTCCCGGCGGGGAGCTGCGCGGTGACGGGCCCGAGAAGAGGGTCGCGCAGCTCCGCGGCGGTGAGGGTGCCGACCGGCTCGAAGGTCAGGTTCACCGGGGCTGCCCCGGCGGGTACGACCGTGGCGGTGAAGCCGCCGGTGCGCTCGCGCGCCCGCAGGCCGGGTGAGAGCAGGGACGGCAGCGGGGCGCCGGCGCCGGCCCGGGTTCCCGTCGGGGTGCCCAGCCGGGACAGCAGGGCGTCGGCCAGCGGCGACTCCGGGGCGACGGCGGCCAGTTGCCGGGGATCCACGGTGATCACGGCGGCCGAGGAGATCACCGCGCCGTCGGTCTGTCCCGCCAGGTCGAGCGTGTACAAGTGCTGCAGGGCGGTCCGTGTCCCGGTGCCGCCGGCCCCCGGTGAGACGGTCACGGTCCCGGCCGCGGTCGCACTCGCGTCGGCGCCGGTGGTCCATGCCGCACCGGTGCCCAGGCCGTCGTCGATCGTACGGTGCACGACGCCGCCGAACACGGCCGTACCCAGGGTCAGGACCAGGACGAACAGGGCCATCCCGGTCGCCGGGGCGTCGTGGGCGGCCTGGGCCGTCCCGACGAAGCCCACCGCTCCCCGGCGGCGCCGGGTATGCCGCAGCACCGGCCGCAGCACGAGGGGGTAGATCCGCAGCAGGAGGAGTACGACGGTCAGCGCCACCAACACCGGCACCCCGCCCAGAATGCCGTCGGGGCCCTGCGAGCGCAGCGCGACCACGCCCGCCGCAGTCGTGATCAGCACCGTCAGCTCCAGGACCACGCGTCGGCCGACGGCGACGGTGCGGCGTGAGCGCAGCACCCGGCGGGGTCTGCGCGGCTCCCGGACCGCGAGCCAGGCCATCAGCGGCACCGTCAGCGCCACCACCGTGGCGGCGAGGGCGGCCGGCACCGGCCGCGGTGATCCGGACGTGCCGTGGGGAGCGAAGGCCTCTCCGGCCGCCCAGCCGAGCAGTGCGGCGATCAGTACCACCGGCCAGGTCACGGCGGAGCGCAGCAGCACAAGCCGCGCGGTGGACGCGCCCCGCGCGCGCTGCAATCGCAGGTGCGCCTGCCTTCGGCGCAGCAGCAGCCGTAGCGCGACGGTCACGGTGGCCAGCGCGACCGCGGCCAGCGCGTCGACGGCGAACGTCGCCAGTTCCCTTGCCTGTTGGTCCTGAGCGGTGAAGGCGGCGAGCAGCGGTGTCAGGGAGTCGGTCACCAGCAGGGGCCCGGTGGCCTGGCCTTCGACGAGGCAGCTGAGGTCGCCGGTGATCGGGTCGGCCCCCTGGCACAGCTCGGCGCTGAGGTCCTGGCTGTAGTGGGACAGCGGCCCGGTCAGCGCGCGGGCCCGGTCGCGCGCCGCCCCGGACAGGTCGGCGCGCAACTGCCAGGTCACCCGCGGTCCGCCCACCCCGCGGCCGGCCAGCAGGTCGGCGGCGTCGAGGCCGACGAGGCCGCGGACGGCGAGTACCGTGCCGGCGGAGTGCTCCGCCGGGTAGCGTGACGGCTGGTCCAGCGTCTCCCGGCCCGACCAGAAGCCGTCGGTGGCGGCCGTGGGGCGGTAGATCCCGCTCACCAGCAGCACTGCGCGGGGCGGGGCGTTCTGTACCCCGAGGGTCTTGGCGAACTCAAGGGTCAGCCGGCTGCCGGCCCGGACGCCGAGAGCCTGCGCGGTGGTCTGCGACAACCCGATCTGGGGGGCGGTGCCCAGCGGTGTGTGGTCGGCCGGCGCGTGGCCGCTGACGTAGTGCAGGTGGGCCCGCGCGGAGGGCAGATGGCTGACCGTCAGCTCGGTGCTGGTGGTGGCCGGCCCCGGCGGCCGCGGTGAGATCAGGGACGCCTGGTTGTAGTCGTAGTCGCCGCCGGTGATGGTCACATGCCGGGCGGCGGGGCCGCTGAGCTGCTCGGTGAGGGTGCGGCCGGCGCCGAGCAAGGTGGCCATGTCCATGGCGGGCGGCTCGGTGCCGAAGACCTCTGGTGTGGTGCTCAGGCTGATCAGGGGCGCTTGGACCTGCGTGGCGTCGACACGCTGCCGCAGTGCCCGGTCCTCCTGGCCGCCCGCGAAGGCGGGGCCCCAGGCGCAGAGCCCCGTCAGCACCAGGACCACCACCGCCAGGCAGGCCAGCAGGGGCAGGTCGCCGCGGGTCTCCTTGCGTATCAGGCGCCGCGTCACCGCCCCGCCCGTGCCCACGGTTCGCGTCACCGTTCGCCCCTTCCGGTCGTGTCCGGCCGCCCCGCTCAACGGTCCTCCCCGGCTCGCAGCACACGGACCAGGTCCACCCGGGCCAGCAGCCGGGCGAGCGCCAGTACGACGGCGCCGACGGCCACGGCGGTCACCACCGCGGTGAGCGCCACGGTGCCCCAGGGGACGACCAGCGGCAGCGGGGGATAGGGGGCCTGTCCGCTGTCGTCCACGGTGACCAGTGGCAGCACCGCCGATGCCAGGGCCGTGCCCATGAGCGCCCCGGGGACCACCGCGAACAGCACCAGACCCAGTTGCTCGGCGCTCAGCAACGCGGACAGGCTTGTGGCCCGGACGCCGATCGCCCGCAGCAGGGCGAACTCCGTGCGACGCTGCCGGGTGGAGACCACCGCGTGCACGGTGAAGGCGATGACCGCGAAACCCGGGGCCAGATACCGGACCAGTTCCAGCACCCGGCGCAGCCCGCTGCGGAACGGGTCGGCCCGTAGGGCCGCGGCGGTGCGGGCCGTGGTGGTGACGCGCCCCAGCGCGGGCTGAGCGTCGGCGGCGGCGGCCGTGCGCGCGCTGTCGAAGCTGGTGAGCCACCAGAACGCCGGACTCCCCTGGTCGGCACCGGCCCGCGTCATCGCGGTGGCGAGTTGGCGCTGGTCGGCGATCAGATGCCCCTGTCCGTGGCCCAGTCCGGGCAGCGAGTCGACGCGACCCACCACCTTGACGGGGACCTGGGCGCCGCCCAGGTCCAGGGTGGTGGTGCTGCCCACGCCCAGGCGCGCCTCGCTCAGCGCCGAGGCGTCAGCGCGCACCGGCAGCGGCGCCGGCCGGCGGGCCGGGCCCGCCACGATGCGCAGTCGGCTGCCCGGCCGGGTCTCGTAGTCGCTGCCGGCCAGGACGCCGAACGCGTCCTCGCTTGCCCGGGAGGCCCGGATGCCGGTGCTGATGGTGGTCCGGAGGACCTCGGAGCCACCACGATCGACCGAGCACACCCCGGGGGTGCCGGGACCGTAGCCGCCGGACGGCTTTCCCCGGCATGCCCCCGCGGTGGAGTCGGCGGCGTGGTCCGTGCCGTCGGCCCAGACCTGCCCACCGGGCAGCCGGGTGATCCAGGTGTTCGCGGTGGTGCGCGCGCCCACCCGGATCAGTTCCAGGTCCAGCCGCGCGGGGCGTACGTTCGGCTGCGGCAGGACGCTGACGGCGGTCACCGTCAGCGGATAGTCCCGCGGGTGGCCGCCGCTCAGCGCCACGTCGAGGGGGACCGCGACGGTGTGCCTGGCTCCGTCGGCGGCGGGCAGGCGGGCCGTCACGGTGCCGGCGATGCCGGACGCGTCCTGCACGGTCAGTTCAAGGGTCGGCGCCGCCCGGCTGCCGTCGCTGCTCAGCCGCTCGTCCAGCAGCAGGGCGGTCGGACGCCCGGGGAGCCCTATCCCGTAGACGACCGGTGACGGGGTGCGGGGAGCGGGTCCGCCGATCGTGCCCACCAGGTCTTCGGTGGTTCCGCCGGGCAGGTTCGCCGTCGACTGCGTCACCGGTGTCGCGGACGTCACCGCCGGCAGAGCGCGATAGGCGGCACCCAGTACGGAGGAGGGGTAACTGTCGTCTGCGGAGGGGGAGATCCGCACGTCCGCACCGACGGCGAACGCGGCCTCCTCGGACGCCAGGCCGCCCAGGCAGGCCAGCGCGGTGGCGGCGAAAGCGCTCACCGACACGGCCAGGCACATGAGTACCACGGGTCCCGCGTTGCGGGAGGCCCGCCGGCTCAACTGCCAGCCGGCCAGCGCCGGGACGAGGCCCCGGCTGCGACGGCCGAACGCGTCCAGCAGCACAGAGGCCAACGGCAGCAGACGGAGCAGCAGGAGGGCGGCGGCGCCGGCCACCAGGGCCGGCACCAGGACCAGCACCGGGTCCGCGGACGCGTCGCCGGAGCCCAGGCCGGCGAGCAGTGAGTGGTGCCGCCGCAGCTCCAGGTAGCCGAGGGCCGCGACGGCCGTCAGCGCCAGGTCGGCGCCGAGCCGCTGCGCGGCGGCGGCCCGTGCGCCGCGGGCCGGCCGTGACCGCGCCGACGGCAGCACGGGCAGCAGCACCGCCGCGGCGTGCACCAGCAGGGTCAGACCCACCGCCGCCCACGCGCCGGTGCCCCGACTGCCGGGGTGCAGCAGCCCGGCCACGAAGGGCGCGGCGGCCGCGGCCGGGACGCCGGTGAGAGCCCACTCGGCCGACGCGCCGCGCAGCAACCGCAGGGTCCCGGCGCCTCTGGCCCGTTGGAGCGCCAGCTCTTCGCGCCGACGCACCGTCAACTGACGGGCTGCCAGCACCAGGGTGGCCAGGGCGAGGGCCGCCAGCATCACGCTCGGCAGGTACAGCGAGGACCGGGCCGCCACCATCGGCACCGTCAGGTCGTCGATCGCTCCCGGCAGTCCGGAGACCACCGTCAGGTCGTCCAGCGACGGCTGCCGCCCGCGGAACACCGACACGCGGCTCTGGCTGCCGGAGAAGGCGCGCAGCCGGTCGTGCAGCCCGGCGAGGCTTCCCGCGTCGAGACGGGAGTAGTCGGGCTGCACACTCCAGTGGGCGGTCAGCTGCCCGTTCAGGACGGCGCTGCCGTTGAGAGCCGACGCCGACACCACCAGCAGGTGCTGGTCGGCGGTTTCCCCCTCGGTCAGGTCGCCGGCCATCGCGGGCCAGAACCCGACGGCACCTGTCGCCCGGAAGACGCCGGTGATCCGCAGGGTCATGGCGCGCCCGAAGGCGTCCCGCACCTGGACGCCGGAACCGGGTCCGATGCCCAGCCGCTTGGCCAGCGCGTCGGGCACCGCCGCGTCGACCGGGGCGGTGGACCCGGTGGCGACGCGGACGTCGGGGAGCGAGGTGAACGCGCCGGCCGGGGCGTGGGCCGCGCCGGCGGGCCACCGTCCGGCGACCAACCGCCCGAACCTGCCCCCGTCCTGCACCGCGACCGGGTGCAGCCCGCTGCCCCCGGGAACGCGCGGCGGACCCGCCACCCCGTCGACCTCTGTCACCGAGACGGGCGACGTGCCCAGCAGTCCCACGTAGGTCCGCTGCGGCACCCCGGCGAACACCCGCTCCGCGGCGGCCCGCACGTCGCGATCGGCGGCGGCCATTCCGCCCGCCCGGAAGGACGCGCTGACGTTCACCTGCGCGTCGAGGTCGGCAGCCAGCCGCCGCACGGCGCCCGCCTGCACCGAACTCCCGGCCAGCGCGGCGAGCGCGGCCAGCGCCGTCGCACACAGCAGCACGGTCACCGCGACAGCGGCCAGCACCAGCCCGTGCTGTGCGGCCCGCCTGACAACGGCGGGAAGCCGCGGTGGGGCCGGGCGCGGAGCACCCGGGCGTCGCCGCGGCGAAGACGTCGAGGCCGTGGCGACCACATGAACCCCCGCAGAATCGAACATGTGACGGTAACGGCGCGTCACAGTCCTACCAGGCATCCCCCCAACCACACAAGAACGTTGATCTCTTCCAGCCGAGCCGCAGAGCGACCGGAGCCGTGAATCGCGCTCGGCAGCAACTGGCCTTTCTTTACAACAAGTTGGCAGAGCCGCCGGGTCCGTCGCCTTTGGAGGGTCCGTGGAATACGATCTCCGTGCCGGCGGGGAACACATCGACGGGGCCACGCGGCGTGGACGTCCTGCCGGCACTGGTGGTCGCGACGGGCGTCGCACCGCCCTCCGCCGCGACGGCGGGTCAGACTCTTCAGGGCCTGACGCGACGCGGAACACCACAGAGCCCGGAGCGGACCGTGACCCGGCGAGCTTCCGTGTGCTCGATCGCACGAGGACGGCAGCATCGAGATCGGGCCGGGCGAAGGGCTCGGTGGCGCGCAGCCGACGATCTCAGGAGAGCGCCCAGTGGCCTTGAGCGGGGCTTCCACCGGCTACCCCGGCTCCCACGCGGCTCTGACGTAGGCTCTCAGCGGCCGGTTGCTCAGAGCCAGTCCTTCCGCTTGAAGATGAAGTACAAACTGGTGCATACGATCGCCATCAGGATGATGGCAAAGGGGTAACCGAGTACCCAGTGCAACTCCGGCATCTCCCTGAAGTTCATCCCGTAGATCGTCCCGACCAGTGTCGGGGCGAACAGAATGGCCGCCCAGGAAGAGATCTTCTTGAAGTCGTCTACCTGGGGGCGCTGACCTGCGGTGATGCTGCCGGGGGCGCCTCTGACCTGGGCTGATCCGTCTTTCTGGGCCTTTCACGCTCGTGCCCGGTTACGCAGTCGATTCTCCCCACGCGCTCCCCAGCGCCGCTCGTACTCCCCAGATTCTCCCCAGAGGGGGCAGGGGGATGATCGTGGCGGCGTGGTGGAGGAGGTCCGCCGGCCATGTGCTCCGGTCCCACCTCGTGGCCGACAGCGGCAGGAGAGTCAGTACTGCGACAGCCGTAGCGACTACTCCGGTGCAAGCGCATAACGAGCGCTCCTTGCTGTGCCCTTGGGCGAGGGCGGGGTGTCCGGGCGGTCTATGTCCGGGCACCCCGCCGGGGCCAGTTGTCAGTTGTCGGGTCCGAGGGCGGTCAGATCGAGAGTGGCCGTGGCTGCGAGATAGCCGTTGGCGGTGAGGTTGACGTGGTCGCCGGTGTCGTAGTTTTCCGGTGCTGTGCCGGCGTCGAGTTTGAGTGGTAGGGGTTCGGTCGTGGAGTTGGGGTCGACGGGTACTGCCACGGCCGTTTCGGTGTCCGCGTAGCTGACCTTCGGGGTGGTGAAGTCGACTTGGTCGGTGATCCAGGTGTTGGTGTCGGTGCGGTTGGCGTCGACTGCTGTGGTGCAGGGGGCGTAACCCTGGCAGGGGGTGAGGGTGGTGAGGACGACCTTGATGCCCCAGCCGCGGAGTTGGGCGACGAGGGTGGCGTACGCCTCTTCCACAGTGGTGTCGTCGGTTCCGGCGACGATGTCTTCGAGTCCCTCGTCGACGATCACGGTGGTGATGCCGGGGAGGGTGAGGACGTCGCGGTCGAGGCGGGTGAGGGTGGCCGGTCCGCCGCGGGCCTGTTCGGTGGTGAAGCGGTTGTTCTCGATGCCGGTGGCGACGACGCCGTAGTCGGGTATGCCCTGTTCGTTCGCCTGGAGGGCGTTGGCGAGGTCGTCGGAGAGGCGGGGCGTGGTGAGGCCGGGGGTGGTGGCGTCGGCGAAGGGGTCGACGAGTTGGTCGCCGAGGACGGCCACGGTGGGCCGGCTGTCGCTGGTGGTGACGTCGATGCCGGTGAGGATGTTGGTGAAGTAGCCCGAGAAGACTCCGGTGCCGGTGAAGGCGGTGTCGGTGGTGTCCGCTGTGTGGTCGCCGGAGCCGACGGCGCTGACGTACTGGGTGGCTGCGCTCGCCCAGCTGTGCTGCACGAGGTAGGGCGAGTCGTTGACCAGGTGGAGGCTGATCATGAGGCGTTTGCCGGGGGTCGCGGTGTAGGCGGCCGGGTCGGTGTAGATCTCTCCGCCGATGGGGATGGTGACGGACTTGCTGCCGCCGTTGAAGGTGAGGTCGGTGGGTTTGGCGGTGGGAACGGCGTTGGAGAGCTGGGTGGCCAGGGTGGCGTGGTCGATCGTCAGAGGGGTGCGGCCGAGGGTGTTGGAGAGCCTGAGGCGGACGTTGGAGCCGGCCACGCTGGGGTCGGCGGTGATGCGGAAGGTCTGGTCCTTGTAGTCGGTGCTCTCGTAGTTGAACGCACCCTCGTTCGGGCTGCTCCAGGCACCCGTCCACGTCGATCCGCTGGCAGCGGTGGTTGTGTCGCGGACGGCCATGCCGAAGAGGTGCAGCCCTGGGGTGTACTTGCGGGCGGACGCGGTGAGGTCGGGCAGGGTGACGGAGCTGACCTTCGCTCCCGGCTTGAGGGGGACGGCGAAGGCGTAGATGTTGGTGCTGCGGGTTTCCTGCGTGCCGGTGGAGAGGTTGCGGTGGGGGAGGGTGACGGCGGCCAGCGCGTTGGAGCCGTAGACCCAGTCGGGGACGGTCAGGTGATAGGCGGCGGTGGTGCCGTCGGCGTAGGTGATGGACCCGTAGGGGCCGCCTGCGCGGCAGTCCTCGTACTGTCCGTTGCCTAGGGTGCACTCGGTACCGCCGACCGAGGTGCCGTCGGGGATGACGGGACTGGAGTAGTCGTCCTCGGCGCGTTGGGAGCTGACGAGGCCGTAGGTGGAGAATCCGAGGAAGACCAGGGCCTTGCCGCCGGTACCGTTCATCTGGATCGTCTGATTGGCCGCCAGGACGTTGTCGCCGGCGGCGGAGCCGAAGGCGGGCAGGGTGAAGGCGGCGCCGTCAACCGTGATCTTGCCGCCGGGCTGCCAGCCGGCTGCCTTGAGGTCCTGGAGGGACATGGTCGCGCCGTAGCCGTCCGCGTCTGCGGCTGCCTTGTTGGCGTCGTCGGTGACGGCGGTGTTGTTGAACGCGGCCTGCAGACTGGTGAACGGCTTGTCCGCGTTGCCTACGTGGCCGAGCGCGGTGAACTGGTACTGCTGCTGAGTGGACACGTTCCCGGCGGAGTCGACTGCATAGACGTACAAGGTGTGGGTGCCGGGAGCGGTGGGTGTGACGGTGATGCTGGCTTTGTTCGCGGTAGCGGGGGCGATCTCGGAAGTCGGTGTGTTGGAGGTGGGCGGGGTGGCGTCCAGCTCGTAGAGGAACTTGGTGGCGCTGTTGGTGGTGAGCGTGAACGTGTCCGGGGTGCCGGCTGCCGTGACGCCGGGTTTGTCCTCGGGGTAGAGACCGGCCGGGTCGGCGACGCTGGGCGGGTTGGGGGCGGTGAGGTCGACGGTGAAGTGGCAGGTGGAGGATGGCTTGCTGGTGTCCTTGCCGTCGCTTGAGGTGACGTTCCAGCTGACCACGTCACCGGACTTCAGGCCACTCATGAAGCTGGAGGAAAGCTGCTTCGGCGCGTTGGCGCCGCTGGCGACGGTGGCGCTCGCTGTCGTGGTGGCGGCGGAGCTGTTGACCCAGTACTTGTACGTCGCAGCCAAAGCGTCCTTGTCGCCGTCGCTGACGACGGCGTTGAGCGTGGGTGGCGTGGTGACCAGGGTCTTGCCGATCACGGGGTAGGGCGTCCCCGTTCCACAGCCGACCGAGTGCGTACCGAACTTCGCGGCCAGCGTTCCGGGCGCCGTGGGGACGTGGTTGTACTCGATTGACATGGAGGGGTTGTTGGCGAAGCGTTTGAAGTAGTTGCCGTCGCTGCTGCTCTCCTGGCTGTTGACCAGGGCGAAGGTCCAGCTCCCGTCCTTCGCGGCGGCCTTCTTCGCGATGGTGGACGTGACCGAGAACCCGCCGGACGGTTCGCTGGTGCAGGCGGGACCGAAGCTCTTCGTTGCCAGCAGGCTGGACAGGGCGGGCCGGTTGCTCCACGTGGTGCCCGCGCCGATGGCGCCCGTGAGATACAGCTTGACGTCCGATGTCAGGCTGCAGCTGGCCGAGTAGTTCTCCTTTGCGTCGACCGTGGCGGCCACGATGTGGGTGCCCCAGACGCTGGAGGGGATGCCGAGCTGGAAGTAGGAGCGCTCGTCGCCGATGCACCCGGACCAGCTGTTGTAGCCGACGCCGGGATCCCCGTACTGCGTGGAGTCGTAGTTCTTCGCCGACGAGCAGCCCTGCTGCGTCTCCGCGTAGTGCTGTTTGCTGCCGGTCGCGTAGTGCGGGTTCCAAGTGGGATCGATGTAGACCGGGTACCTGGTATCCGAACCGGTGAGCAGCGCCTGGTCCGGAGTCAGTGTGAGTTCGGTGCCCTTGACGTCGTCGCTCACGTGGGCGACCTGCGCGCCGATTCCCGGAAGGGGGACGCTCGCGTTCGTGGCCGCCGACGTGGTGCGCGCCCGGGCGGAGCCACTGGACGAGGAGGAGTCCCACATCAGCGGCTGCGGCGCGCTGAACATCACCTGACCTGCTGGCGAGGTGGCCTGGAGGTTGTCGTGGCCGTCGTCGGTGACGGCCACGCCGGTGGCGTGGGTCGTCAGCTTCAGGGTGGCCAGCGCGGGGTCCTTGGCGGCGTCCGCGGTCTTCACGACGATGAGTTCGGTGAAGCCGCCGAGGGTATTGGCGGTCAGCCGCAGATCCACGTCCTTGAGCACGTCCGGGTACGTGATGGTGGCCCCGGACACGGTGGGGGTGGGCAGTGACTGGGGCCAGGTGAAGGAGAGTTGGGCCTTGTCACTGGTCATGGAGACCAGTGGCGCGGTCCCGCCCCCGGAGAAGACGAGCGGCTCGGAGGCCGCAGCGGGGCTGTAGGTGCCGTCGGTGTTCCGCTGGAGCGTGGCGTCGACGGGCTGCCACGTCCCGTTCTTTCTGACCCGCTCGGGTAGCAGAGTGGTGGTCCAGGTGACCGTGCCGGACGGATTCGCCCGCACCGTGGCGGTCTCGGTTGTCAGGGCGTCCACCTGGACGGCGCTCCCGGTGCTTGCGGCTTTGCTCTGCGCGTCGGCCAGAGCGGCCTCCTGCTCCTTGGAGAGCCCAGAGTCGTCGGCTGGCCGCGTGGTGCCCAGCGGACCGTCCGGGCTGCTCTGCGGCAGCGAGGGCGCGGGTGTGGACACCGGCATCGAACCGCCGCTGTCGGCGGCGGCCGGCACCGCGGTCACCACAGACAGCGACATGACACCGGCTGCAGCCGTAAACATAAAACGGGCGAAAAATCGCGGCCGTTTAGTGGCTTGTTTCCCCACGTAATGCGGAGTGGAAATCTCGGACATCTGCCCCCCCAATGTTGCGTCCGAATGCTAAGCAGGCGATGGGCGCGAGGAGGTTATACACAAATTCTTCCAGCCGACAACCGATGGCTGAAAACAGCCATTGTTGAGTGAACTTCAGAGATGAGTGCTGTGTGCAACTTGGTTACCTGAGGGGATAGTTGGTGAAAATTTGGACTGATCACTGGCCATTCGTCCTTGTTCCGGCGTGCTGACCGGCATTTTTTGGTGCTGGCTAGAGACGTTCATGGTTATCTCTATATCGATTCATTACCGTGAAGGTCCTGTGGATTTGGATAGCGCCCTGATCAAATAACCCGTCGTCAGTCACGATGAATTGGGGGGTCCGTGGTGCGTCGTCATGCGCTGTGGCGGATTTACGGCAGGACCATGCGGTTGCAGCGCACATCCGCTTTATGGGTGATCGCGGTTACCGCGCTCGGTCTGCTGGCGGGTTTTCTCGCCCCGCAGTCCGCGCTCGCCGACGCGAAGAGTTCTGACTACCTAGTCACGGCCAAGAAGGAACCCTCGGTCCCGGTCAGGGCTGTCAAGGGCAAGCCGGTCAAGACACGGGCCATGGGCCGCTGGAGCACTGCTCAGGCGCGCAGGACGTGGCCGACGGCCGCGGTGGCCGATGCGGCCGTACCCGCCAAGGACACGGTGCACGCGGCGAAACTGCCGGTCACGGTGGCTGCCGCGCGGCATGGCCATCGCGTCGCTGCAGGTACCAAGGTGCACGTCCGGCTGCCCGGACAGGTCACTGCACAGAAGCTTGGTGTGCGCGGCGTGGTCTTCACCGTCCAACCGGACAACGCGACCGCCTCCGGCGCCGCGCGGCTCGGTCTGGACTACTCGGCCTTCCGGAACGCCTATGGAGGCGACTGGGCCGGCCGACTCCGCCTCGTGCAGCTGCCTTCGTGCGCGCTCACCACACCCTCCAAGCCTGCGTGCCGCACCGAGACCCTGCTGGTCAGCAGCAACGACGCCGCGAGCAGCACAGTCTCTGCCGACGTCACCCTCCCGTCGGTCGGGAAGACGGCGGCGACCTCCTCTCCGATAGTGCTCGCAGCCGTGGCCGGAACCTCCGGCGGCGGCGGCTCCTATGCGGCCACCGATCTCGCCCCGTCCGGCCAGTGGACGGCGGGCAGTTCGACCGGCGCCTTCAGCTACTCGTACCCCATCTCGGTACCCGACGTCCCCGGCAGCCTCGCCCCCACGGTGTCCCTGGACTACAGCTCGCAGAGCGTGGACGGGCGCACCTCCTCAACCAACGCCCAGTCCTCCTGGATCGGCGACGGCTGGGACTACTCGCCGGGCTTCGTGGAGCGCAGTTACGCCTCCTGCTCCGACGACGCGGCCAACGGCACCCCCAAGACCTCCGACGAGTGCTGGTCCGACGACGTCGACTCGCTCACCCTCTCGCTGAACGGCTCGTCCAACACGCTCGTCCACGACGACAAGACGGGCACCTGGCACCCGCAGGGCGACAGCGGGGAGAAGATCGAGGTCAAGACCGACACGGTCAACGGCGACAACGACAACGAGTACTTCGTCGTCACCACCGCCGACGGCACGAAGTACTACTTCGGCCGCAACCGGCTGCCGGGCTGGGCCTCGGGCAACGCGACCACCAACTCGGTGTTCACCACGCCCGTCTACGGCAACGACGCCAACGAGCCGTGCCATGCCACCGCCTTCGCCGATTCCTGGTGCCAGCAGGGCTACCGCTGGAACCTGGACTACACCGTCGATCCGCACGGCAACGCGATCAGCTACTGGTACACGCCGGAGACCGGCTACTACGGCCGGGACAACTCCACCACGCCGACGACCTACGCCCGTAGCGGATACCTCTCCAAGATCCAGTACGGGCAGGTCGACGGCAAGGTCTACGACACCACCGCGCCGGCCGCCGCCCAGGTCTTCTTCGACACCTCCGAGCGCTGCCTGGCCGACTCCGGCTTCGACTGCGCGTCGTCGAAGATGACGACGGCGAACGCCTCGCACTGGCCGGACGTCCCCGTCGACCAGACCTGCGCCTCCACCGGCACCTGCAACAACCACGGCCCGGCCTTCTTCACCACCAAGCGCCTGACAGGGATTCGCACCCAGTCCCTGGTCGGCACGGCCTATCAGGACGTCGATGCCTGGACCCTGACCCAGACGTTCCCGCCGACCGGCGACACCACCACCCCCTCGCTGTGGCTGAGTCAGATCGTGCACACCGGCAAGGACGGCGGAAGCCTGGACCTGCCGCCGGTGAAGTTCGAGGGACAGGCCCTCGCCAACCGGGTGGACGGCCTCGACGGCTACCAGCCGATCACCCGGTACCGGATGACCAAGGTCACCACCGAGTCGGGTGAAGTGATCACCGTCAACTACACCGGGCCCCAGTGCCACCGCACGGGCACGCCGGTACTGCCGTCCAGCGAGGACAACAACACCTATCTCTGCTATCCGCAGTACTGGACACCGCCGGGACAGACCTCCCCGCAGCTGGACTGGTTCAACAAGTTCCTCGTCAAGTCCGTCACGACGCAGGACCCCACGGCCGGCGGGCTCCCCGTCCAGACGTCGTACAAGTACGTCGGTGATCCGGCCTGGCACTACAACGACGACCCGCTGACCCAGGCCAAGTACCGCACCTGGAACCAGTGGCGCGGCTACGGCACGGTCGAGACCCGCACCGGCACGTCGCCGGAGAAGATCACGCTGTCCCGGGAGACGTACTTCCGCGGCATGGACGGCGACAAGACCTCCTCCGGCACGCGCAGCGTCACGCTCAACGACACGGCCAACGACGACCCGCAGAAGGACTCCGACTGGCTGGCGGGCCAGACTTTCGAGGCGCAGACCTTCAACGGCGACGACGGCGCACTCCTCTCCGACGGCGTCACCGACCCCTGGAGTTCGGCGGCGACGGCCACGCAGTCCCGTACGAAGGCAGGCCTCGACCCGCTCGTCGCGCGCCGCAGCAACATCCAGCGGGCCCGCACCGTCACCACCAAGGCGGACGGAACCAAGCGCACCACCGAGGTCGACTACACGATCGACGCGGCCAGCGGCCTGCCCCAGAGCGTCGACGACCTGGGCGACGTCACGACGTCCACCGACGACAAGTGCACCCGCACCTGGTACGACACGGACTCCGCCGGCAACTGGCTGCCGGTACCGCGCCGGGTCCAGGAGGTCGCCGTCTCCTGCACGGCCACCCCCAAGTACCCGCAGGACCTGCTCAGCGACGACCTCACCTTCTTCGACGGCTCCACCAGCAACACCGCCGCGCCCACCAAGGGCGATGTCACGATGGTCCAGAAGGCCGACACCGTGGCGGCCGACGGCACCCCGCACTACGTCACGGCGCTGAAGAACACCTACGACTCCTACGGCCGCGAACTCACCGAGACGGACGCCGACAACCGCGTCACCACCACGGCCTACACGCCCGCGACCGGTGCCTCCCCGACCTCCATCACGGTCACCCAGCCGAAGGTCACCGGACAGACGGCCGGCTTCGCCACCACGACCACGCTGGACCCGGCCCGCGGCCTGGACCTGAAGACCACGGACGCGGCCGGCTACTCCACCACCAGCACCTACGACCCGTTGGGCCGTCTGACCGCGGTGTGGAGCCCGGGCTTTCCCACCGACAACAACCCCAACATCAAGTACAGCTACAACCTCACGCCGTCGGCACCGTCCACGGTCACCACCCAGAGCCTTACCGACGGCAACGCCTACCGCACCTCCATCTCGATCTACGACGCGATGCTGCGCCCGCGCGAGACGCAGACGGCAACCGTCGACGGCGGCCGCACGATCACCGACACCGTCTACGACTCGCACGGCTGGGCGGTCAGCTCCTCCGACGCGTACTACAACTCGGGTGCCCCGTCCGGCACGTTGGTCGACGCGCCCGACAACCAGACGCCGTCCCAGACCGCCACGGTCTACGACGGCGCTGGCCGGCCGACCGCCTCGATCGCCTACCACTTCGCATCCGAGACCTGGCGTACCACCACCGCCTACCCCGGTTCCGACCGTGTCGACGTCACTCCGTCGGCCGGTGCCAAGTCCTTCGGAGCCACCCCCACCACCACGTACACGGACGCCCGTGACCAGCTGGTCAAGCTCCTGCGTTACCACGGCACCACAGCGACCGGAGCCGCCGACACCGTCACTTACGCCTACGACGGGGCCGGTCACCAGATAGGCCAGGACGACGGCCAGGGCCACACCTGGTCCAGCGGCTACGACCTCCTCGGCCGCCGTACCTCCCAGACCGACCCCGACACCGGCTCCTCCACCTCCACTTACGACAACGCCGGTCAACTGCTGACCACGACCGACAACCGTGGCAAGACCATCAGCTACACGTACGACGAGATGGGCCGCAAGAAGGCCGAGTACGACACCACCGGCGGCGTCGCGCAGTCGACCTCGAACGAACTTGCCGCGTGGACGTACGACACCCTGAAGAAGGGCAAGCCGACCGCATCCACCCGCTACGTCGGGGGAACGACGGGCAGCGCCTACACCAGCAAGGTCCTCGGCTACGACAGCCACGGCTGGGCACAGGCCACACAGCTCACGATCCCCGCGGCGGAAGGAAGCCTTGCCGGCAACTACGTCCACCAGAACAAGTACAACCTGACCGGAACCCTCGCCAGCTACACCGACCAGGACCCCACGGCCGTCAAACTGCCGCAGGAGACCGTCTCCTACACCTACGACGCCTTCGACCGCCCCATCGGCGTGGGCAGCGGCACCGGCGGCTGGGCCTACGTCAGCGGCCTGACCTACACCGAGTTCGACGAACCCCAGCAGTTCACCTACGGCACCTCCGGCAACTTCGCCCAGCAGACCCTCACCTACGACGACCAGACCCACCGCCTCACTGGATCCACCACCGTCACCAAGTCGGGCGCCGCGATCGCCGACAAGACCAGCTACACCTACCAGCCCTCCGGCAACGTCACGAAGATCACCGACAAGCTGGAGACCGGCTCGACCGACACCCAGTGCTTCGACTACGACTGGGCACAGCGCCTGAAGGACGCGTGGACAGCCACGGACGACTGCTCAGCCACTCCCGCGTCCGGCGCCTCGACGACCGTGGGCGGCCCGTCGCCGTACTGGCAGTCCTGGACGTACGACGCCACCGGCGCACGCTCCTCCCAGATCGACCACAACACCACGGGCGACACATCCCACGACGCGACGTCCTCCTACACCCCCTTCGAGGCGGGCAAGGGCCCGGCCCACGCTGTATCGACGGTGGACAAGGTGGTCCCCGGCGACTCGACGGCCGACACCACCAACGCCTACACCTACGACGACGACGGCAACGTCCACACCCGCACCACCCGCACGGGCACCGACACCCTCACCTACGACGACGAGGGCAACTTCTCCGAACTGGCCTCGACCGGCTCGGCCGGTGACACGAAGTACCTCTACGACGCCGACGGCGGGCTGCTGATCCGCCACAGCCCGGACGGGACCACCCTCTACACGGGCGACGAGGAGATCACCCTCAAGACCGGCGCGTCGACCGCCGACGGCGTCCGCTACGTCTCCATCGCCGGCGAGACGGTGGCCACCCACTCCTCCGACGGCAAGTTCACCTACCTGATCCCGGACCGGCAGGGCACCGGCACCCTGGAGATCGACTCCCAGACCCAGCAGGTCGTCCGCCGCCAGTACAAGCCCTTCGGCGAGTCACGCGACCAGACCGGCACCTGGATCGGGCAACAGGGCTACGTCGGCGGCACCCAGGACGACAACACGGGCCTGACCAACCTCGGCGCCCGCGAGTACGACCCCACGATCGGCCGCTTCCTCAGCCCCGACCCTCTCATGGACACGGGCTCCCCGCAGACCTGGAACGCCTACGACTACGCCGGCGACTCCCCGGTCACCGAATCCGACCCGTCCGGCCTGTGCATGGCCGACCAGTGCGGCATCGGCTACCCCATCGGCGGCACCGGCACCAGCAAGAGCAACCCGACCCGCTACGTCACGACCGGCCCCGTCGACCCCGGCGGCCAGAACACCGCCGTCTGCCACCACGGCCGCTGCTCCGACGGCCACAGCTACGGCGCCGCCGGCGGCAACATCAGCAGCAAAACGTACGACCCGCAGGCCGAAGCCAGGGCCGTACAGCGGGCCAAGGCCACCGCGAACGCAGCCGCCGCCGCGGCGAAGAAGCAGGTGACCGGCTTCAAGCACCAACTGCTCAGCCTGGTCGCGGACGTCATCGGCCTCACCGACGCCTACAACTGCTTCACCAAGGGCGACGTGATGGGCTGCGTCAACACAGCCCTCACCGCGGTCCCCTGGGGCAAGGTCTTCAAGGCCATCAAGGTCGGCGTCGAAGCCTTCAAGATCTGGCGCTCCCTCGACCGCGCCTACACGGCGGTCAAGGACGCCGAAGAAGCCGCGAAACTTGCCGAGGACGCGGTACGAGCGGAACACGCACTGGCAGAGACCCGAGCAGCGGAGAACGCCGGAGGCGACGCGGCAGAGGCATGCTCCGTCCACAGCTTCGTCCCCAACACCGGCGTTCGCCTGGCCGACGGCACATCAAAACCGATCAGCAAGGTGAAAGCCGGCGACACCGTCCTGGCCACAGATCCGCAGACCGGTGTCACCGCCCCGGAGCAGGTCCAGCAGGTCATCGTCACGAAGACCGACAAGGACTTCACGACCTTGACCCTGGACACGGCCCCGACCCGAGGCCCCCCGCAGCAGCAACCCGAGAAGCAGACCCTCACCACCACCTGGCATCACCCCTTCTGGGACGTCACCCACCACCACTGGACCGACGCCCACGACCTCACCCCAGGCACGCAACTTCGCACCGAAGACGGTACGACCGTCGTGGTGGCCGAGGTCCACAACTTCCATCAGCAGGAGACGACTTACGACCTCACGGTCGGCACGCTGCATACGTACTACGTCCTCGTTGGCTCCATCCCGGTACTTGTACACAACTGCAGCACCACTCTCACCGCGAGGCAGGCGAGCCTTATACGCCCAGGTCCGCATGCGGATGCGTCCGTGGCCGCTACTGGCGCCGACGTCTCCGGAGCACAGTCCGAGGCGATGCAGGGCCTGCCGTGCCACTCCTGCGGCAGCACCGCTGAGGGTGAAACCATGGTTGGAGACCACCAGCCAGCTACTGGACTGGCTCCCGGAGCGGATCAACGGCTCTATCCGCAGTGCCCAGCATGCAGCAACGACCAGTCCAGGGCGGTGCTCAGAGCGCAGAAACTCATGCGTGATCACTTCAATATGCCCGATCCGAGCGTGGAAGGTTACTACGATAAACTGGCGTCGATCCTTGACAGTCATATCAGTGGTTAGCCCGCGCTAAATCGGAGTGAGCCATGCACATTGGGACAGTCGAACTCCTGCTCAGTCATCCGCTCGTGATGATCGGAGCGTCGGGAGAGATGGAAGATTTTGTCGAGACTCCATTGTCCGGGCCAATAACGCCAGGGGCTTCACATCTTGCCGTCCCGGCATCCGCGCAGATTTCCACGGTCCGGGTTCGATTGTGGAACGGTCCGCATCCGGACGTCGGGACGGTGGTGTTCGACTCCTTCTTGGAGCTGCCTGACGGTTCCCTCGCGATCTTTGATGTGGACCGAGTGGTTCGTTTCGTGAGGCGTGTGGGGAAGCCGGGGCCACAACAGGTGACCATTCGGGTGGACGACCTGAAGCGGGCCTCAAGAGTCGACGTGGTGGTGAATCGCGGCCCTGGCAAGGCGAGTCTCCAGAGAATTCCGGGGTACGCCCTCCCCGGGGTGGATGGCTTGCTGGCAGATCGCGGTCTCCCTTCGGCCGACTCGCTCGCCCTGATTCTTTCTGAAACGAGTATTCCGAGAGTTCGCTTGGCTACGGCGCTCCATTTGGTTGCGTCCGAGTGGTGGGATGATATCCAAAGTAACCGAACGCGGTTGAACTCGTATCGCACTCAGCGAATTGTGGAATGGCTTAGGGGGGTTTATCCGGAAGTTCCTTCTGGATTCTGGGGAGAGATTGCGGCTCTGATTGGAAAAGAAATCTCGTACGCGGATGGGAATGATGACGAGTCCGTGGCGGTTTCTGTTGCCGAGTTGGTCGTCCGTAGGATCGAGGAGTCTTATCAGTCGTTCCTCGAATCGGAGCGCTGACCGTGACTTGTTATACCGCCCATCCGGGGAGGATCCATCGAAGGTGACAGGCCGGGTCCGGATGAACCGACGTCCGGGCTGGGGTAGTGGCCGGCTCGGTGTTGTTGGCTGCAGGATGCGGAGGGCAGGGTTCCTCCTCCAAGGTGGCCGGGCCTTCCGCGAAGGCGAGCGGTACGACCGCTGCTGCGGACGGGGGGGGCTGGTGCAAAGCCGTCGGCGTTGACACGCGCGCAGTTGGATAGCGCGGTCATCGCCGATGGAGATGTGGCCGGGTGGAAGGTGGCTGTTCCGAAGTCGGCGTCCGGGCCTGTCGGTGGGGCGCGGACGGTGGCCGACAAGGCCGGGTGTCAGCCCGTCGCCGACGCGTTGAGCGAGACCGGGGCGGTCAAGCCGGTGGCCTCCGTGGAGCGCAGCGCTGTGGCGGAGGACCGGTCCGGGGTCATGGTGCGGGTACGGCTGGCCTCGTACGCCGGCGGGGGAGCCGTCAAGGTCATGGCCGACCTGGCGACCGCAGCCCAGGGCTGCAAGGGTTTCGACGGGACGGGCGGTGACGGCAGGCAGCACGTCGGGGTGGCTCAGTACGGCGCCTATCTGAGTGCCCAAAGCGCCCTCGGCTTCCGGCTGACCGCGAAGGTCGGGGACCAGACCCTCCCCATCTACCTCGACATCGGCTCCGTCGGCGGCACGGTGGAGTACCTCGCGACCTTCAACGTCACGGGAGACGACCCCGGGACCGGGTCCACGGCGGCGGAGCGGCAGCAGTCCATCAAGCAGGGGTCCGCGACCTCCTAAGCACGCAGTTCGCACCAGACCGTCTTGCGGTCCGGAGACCGGTCCACGCCCCAGCGATTGGACAGCGTGTCGGTGACGGTCAGGCCGCGCCCCGACTCCTCCGTCGCCGTGGCGGGCAGGAGGGCGAACACCGACCGTGGAGCGGTGTCGGTCACCTCGATGCGGGTGCGGCTGTGCCCCGGCCCGCCGCTCACGCGTCCGGCCACCGGAGTCCCCTCGCCCACATGCTCGATGCCGCTCCACAGTCGGTTCCTGCCACTCGTTCGGTGACTCTCCGTCACGTGCCGTAGGGGAGGTCGACGCGGCGGAAACCGGGGAACGGCGAGACACGGCGGGGTTCGTTGTGCCTGGCGGAGGGGGGTAGCGGCATTCGATTCTCCCCGGATTCTCCCCACCGTTGACAGGCGCTCAAAAGGCCAGGTCAGAGGCGTGACCTCGTGAGGGCGAGGAGATCATCCACATCACTTCTCCCCACGGACTCCCCAGAGCCCGTTCGTGCCCCAATTTTGCCAGGTGCGAGAGCAAACAGCGGAAGCTCCGCATGGGTGGGTGCTCGTCCCTAAAGCCAGTCCCGTCGCTTGAAAATCACGTACAAACTGGCGCATACAACTCCCATCAAGCCGATCGCGAAGGGGTATCCGAACCCCCAGTGCAGCTCGGGCATGTGGGAGAAGTTCATGCCGTAGATGGTTCCGACGAGTGTGGGAGCAAACAGAATCGCGGCCCAGCTCGAGATCTTCTTGATCTCCTCGTTCTGTTCGAACCCCGCCTCCGCCAACGCCCGCATCTCCGCGTTCTGTTGCTGGGTCACCAGGGTCGCGTTGACCGTGAGGATTTCCGTGAGGGCCTGGCGGAAGCCGTCCACGCGTTCGCTTATGTGGGTGACGTGGTCGGCGACGTCGCGGAGGTAGCGCTGGAGTTCCTCGTCGGTCTCGTACTTGGTGAAGCCGGCCATCAGGCCGTGCAGCATGCCGACGAGGGGCCGGGTCGCGCGCTGGAACTCGACCATCTCGCGGGAGAGTTCGTAGATGCGGCGGGAGACGGACGGGTCGCCGCGGAAGACCTCCGTCTCGATCTCGTCGATGTCGTTCTGGACGCCCTCGACGACCGGGGCGTAGCCGTCGACCACCGCGTCGAGTATCGCGTAGAGGACGGCCTCCGGGCCGAGTTTGAGGAGGTCGGGGGAGTCCTCCATGCGGCGGCGGACCGCCGAGAGGTCCGGGGCCGCGCCGTGCCGGACCGTGATCACGAAGTCGGGGCCGACGAACACGTGCAGTTCGGCGAAGTCGACCTCCTCCGGCGCGTCCAGATAGCGCGCGGCGCGCAGGACCACGAAGAGCGTGTCGCCGTACCGTTCCAGCTTCGGCCGCTGGTGCGCCTCCATCGCGTCCTCGACCGCGAGCGGGTGCAGGTCGAACTCGCTGGCCAGGGAGAGGAGTTCGTCCGAGGTGGGGCGGGCCAGGCCGATCCACGCCATCCCCGAGGGCGTGTCGCGCAGTTCGCGGTACGTCTCCGCGAGCGTCGCCGGTGTCGACACCCGCACCCCGTCGCTGTACAGCGCCGCCTCCACGATGCTCGGCGGCTCGGCGGGCTCCCCGCCCGACGCGGACCCGGGCCCTGGCAGCTCGGCCGTGTCGTCCCGCTCCTGCGACACGGCGCGGCGCCAGACCGACCTTCTGGAGCCCCGGCCGTTCCTGCCGTTCGCGGCGTTCTTCGAGACTGGGCTGGGGCGTCGCTCGGACATCGCGGCCGCCTCTCGGTGGAGCCTGCATCGGCGTGATCTGTGTGATCGTAGTGGTCGGGCGTGGTCAGGCGCGATCAGTGGGTCTCGGAGCAGGATATACGGGGCATACGGGCCCGGCGGAGGGAATCGGGGACGGGATTCGGTGAGAGCTGCGGTGAGGATCGCGGACAGGATCTGTCCGCATTCGGCGTTAGCGTGGCCGGCATGACGAAGCAGCCGTCCGGCCCGGTCCTCGGTACCCGTGCTCTCAACCGCGCCACCCTCGACCGTCAGCTCCTGCTGCGCCGCTCACCGCGGTCGGCGAAGGACGCCGTCGCGCACCTCGTCGGCCTCCAGGCGCAGAACGTCCAGCCGCCGTACCACGCCCTCGCCGCCCGCCTCGACGGCTTCGCCCCCGAGCAGCTCTCCGAGCTGATGGCCGACCGGGAGGTGGTCCGGATCGTCACGCTGCGGTCGACCATCCACACCCACACCGCCGCCGACGCACTGACCCTGCGCCCCCTGGTCCAGCCCGCCCGGAGCCGGGAACTGACCGCTTTCCGCAAGGGACTGGCCGGTGTGGACCTGGACCGGCTCGCCGCGCTCGCCCGGGACCTGGTCGAGGCCGAGCCGCGCACCATGGCCGGGCTGCGGACGGCGCTGAGCGCCGAGTGGCCGGACGCCGACCCGCAGTCCCTCGCCGTCGCCGCCCGCTGCACCCTGCCTCTCGTCCAGGTCACCCCGCGCGGGCTGTGGGGCCGCTCCGGGCAGGTCGCCCTCACCACCGTCGAGCACTGGCTGGGCCGCCCCACCGAGCCGGCGTCCACCTCCGACGCCACGGACACCGCAGTCCTGCGCTACCTCGCCGCCTTCGGCCCGGCCTCCGTCAAGGACATGCAGACCTGGGCCGGTCTGACCCGGCTCCGCGAGGCCTTCGAACGGCTGCGGTCCCGCCTCCTCACCTTCCGGGACGAGACCGGTACCGAACTCTTCGACCTGCCCGAGGCACCCCGCCCCGACCCGGGGACCCCGGCGCCGCCCCGCTTCCTCCCCGAGTTCGACAACCTTCTCCTCTCCCACGCCGATCGCACCCGGGTCGTCCCGCCCGAGCACCGGGGCCGCGCCTGGCAGGGCAACCAGGCCCACCGCACCCTGCTCGTGGACGGTTTCCTGGCGGGTGTGTGGAAGCTGACGGAGGACGCCCTGGTCATCGAGACGTTCGGGCGGCCGGGCGGCGGGGCGGCGCAGCGGGCCGCGATCGTGGAAGAGGGCGAGCGGATGCTGGCCACCCTGCACCCCGGCGAGCGCTACGACATCCGGTTCGGGACCGTCGTAGCCCAAGCAGGGCGATGAGCGGCGGCGAATCCGCCCGCCCTCGTCGACCTGGTCGTCGGCGCCTGCCGCGAGGCCGGGTTCGCGTCGCTGCCCGGACCGTCGCCGGGCTCGCTGCAGAACACCCTGGCCGGCATCGGGACCCTCCCCCACTCTCGGCTTCGCTCGAGCGGGGGCCCCATGGGCACACGCATGGATAGGGGGCGCTGCGGGCTGCTCGTGGTAGCCCGCAACGCCCCCTGGTCACTCACCCGAGGGATACTCGGGAGTTCTTCTGGTTACGAGTTGACCTGCGCGGTCACCAGGTTCGAGAAGGTGGTCAGCCGGGTGTAGACACCCGGGTAACCGGCCTCCGCGCACCCCTCTCCCCAGGAAGTGATCCCTGCCAGGACGCCCCCGATGAGCAGGGGACCGCCGCTGTCGCCCTGGCAGGTGTCTACGCCGCCGGACGTGTATCCGGCGCAAACCATGTCGGTCTGGACGAAGTCCGAACCGTAGGAGCTCTTGCAGCTGGAGTCGGACACGATCGGGACGGTCGCGGTCCGCAGCTGGTTGGAGGAGCTGCCGTTCTCCGAGGTGGTGCCCCAGCCGAGGATGCGGGCCGTGGTGCCGGCCGCGTACACGCTCGTCTGGGAGGACGTCACGTACGACGCCGGGGTGTACGACATCGACGTCGACAGGGTCAGGACGGCCACGTCGTCGCCGTTGGTGGCGTCCGTGTAGTCCGGGTTGATCCAGATCTTGCTGACCTTGCTGACCGTCCCGTTGGTGCCGTTGAGGTACGTGCGGCCGCCGACCACGCGGACGCTGCTGGTGGACTCGCCCTCCATACAGTGCGCGGCGGTCACCACCTTGGTGGCCGACACCAGGGTGCCGCCGCAGAACTGGCTGCCGGACGCGTCCGTGATCTGCATCATGAACGGGTACGCGGTCGTCGTGGTGGTCGTTCCGCCGACGATCGGCTGGGGGGCGGCTGACGCGGTGGGGGACGCGATCAGCGCGGTCGCCGCTGCGGCGGCGGTGGCCACCAGGACTGCGGCGGACTTTCTTGCGCGGTGGTGCCCGAACATGAGTCTCCTCAGTGGGGGTTGCCGGTGGGGGTCGCGCGGGTGTGGGGGGTGCAGCACGGGGGTCGCGGGACCGACCCCCGTATGCCCGGGCGAGCGGCACATCCATAAGCTAGGACCCGGAACCCCACCCTCCCAATGAGGGAACCCCCTAGGGGGATGGGGGAGGGAAAACCCTCGGTCCGCCTCAGTTAACCGGGAGCACTCTCACTTCGCGCGCCGCCCTGCCGCCAAACGGACTATGTCCACGCGCGATCGGATGCCCAGCTTGCGGTAGACCCGGGTGAGCGTGGCCTCCACCGTCTTGACGCTGATGAACAGCCGGGCGGCGATCTCCCGGTTGGTGGCGCCCTCCATGACCAGCGCGGCGACCTGACGCTCCATCGCGGCCAGCCCGTCCAGGGCGTCGAGCGCGGCGGGCGCCTCGACCGGCGGCTCCGGCGCCGACACGGCCTCGTCCACCTGCCGCAGCCACGGCAGCGCCCGGCACCGCCGGAACAGCCGGGTGGCCTCGTCGAACGCCGTGGGGGAGCGCCTCTCGCGCAGCGCGGCCAGCGCGAACGCGGCCCGCGCCTCCTCCAGGCCGTAACCCAGTTTGGCGAACCGGTCCTGAGCCGAGGTCAGCAGGGTGACGGCCGCGTCGCGCTCCCCGTGCGCCGCCCGGACCAGCGCCTCGGCCCGGTCGAGCGCGGCGAGAACACTCTCCCGGCCGAGTCTGAGCGCGTGCTCCCGGGTGACGTCGATGACGTCCTGCGCCTCGGCGGGTTCACCCACCCGGACGAGTGCCTCGGCGAGGTCGCCCTGCCAGCGGCCGCGGGCCGGGTCGGTGATGCCGAGGCTCTGCTCCAGCTCCCGCACCCGGCGCAGCGAGCGGACCGTGCCCGCCGGGTCGCCCGCCACCAACTGGGCGTATCCGAGGGCGCCCAGGGCCCGGGACAGGTACATCGTGTCGCCGTCCTGCTCGGCGTGCTCCACCGCCTCCCGGGCCAGCGCCAGGCCCCGGTCCACGTCACCGCCGGACGCCTCGGCCAGGGAGGTGAGCATCGCGGAGGCGGTCTCGCCGATCCCGGAGTCGTGGGCGAGGCGCAGGCCCTCGCGGGCCAGGTCGAGGGCCCGGCCGCAGTGCCCGGAGCGCAGCTCGGTCTCGGCGAGCCCGCGCAGGAAGTGCACCTCGCTCTCCACCTGCCCGCGCCGGCGCACCTCGCGCAGCAGCGCGGTGACGGTGGTCCGCGCCTCGGCCAGCTGGTCGCCCATCACCAGCCAGCGGAACCTGGCGCTGCCCGCCCCGTTGTGGTGGCAGGCCACGTTCGGGTCCTGGGGCTCCTTCAGGGCGCGCTTGATGGTGGCGGGCGCCGCCGGATGGCCCATCAGGGTCTCGACCTGGGCCTGGAGGGACAGTGCGAGGAGTTCGGTGCGCCGGTCGCCGCCCTCGGCCGCCAGGTCGGCGGAGTGCGCCGCCGCCTGCCGGGCCTCGGTGAAGTCGCCGCCCACGATCAGCGCCCGCCAGGCCAGCTGGTAGTGGACCTTGCCGAGCAGCCGCGGGTCGTCGCCGGCGTCGGCGAGGGCGTGCGGGAAGGCCGCGTCCACCTCGGTCATGGTGTGGCCGGCGGAGTCGATCACCAGGATCCAGGCCCGCACCCGGTCCGCCGGACGGGTGGCGTGGGTGAGCACCTCACGGGCGATGTCCTGGGCGAGGTCGATCTCGCCCGCGCTGGTCGCGTCCTCGGCCGCCAGGAGCCGGCGCTCGTCGGGGGTGGGCGTGTTGTCGGCGGGGGTGTGGCGGGCGGCGAGCAGGCCGATCTGTGCGGCCACCGAGGGCGCCCCCCGGTCCCGGGCCTCGGTGGCGGCCTCGGCGAGCTGCGCGGCGACCTCGGGGTCGGTGCCGGTGGTGGCCAGGGCCAGGTGCCGGGCCCGCTCGATCGGGTCGGAGGCGGCCGTGGACAGGGCCGCGTGCGCGGCCCGGCGCTCCTGAGCGGGCGCCTCCGCGTACAGCGCGGCGGAGATGAGGGGGTGCGCGAAGCGTACGGCGGGACCCTCCGGCTCGGTGGCCAGCAGCCCGAGTTCGGCCGCCTGGGCGCACTCGGCCTCCGCGTTCTCCCGGCCGGCCGCGTGCAGCAGGGCCTGGGTGGGGCGGGCGCCGGCGCTGGCCACCAGCAGGGTGCGGCGGGCCTCGACGGAGAGCATGTCGAGCCGGCTGAGCACCAGGGCGCGCAGCGAGGTCGGCACCGGCAGCGGCTCGCCGGGGCGCGGTGGGGTCGGGTTCTCGGCGAGGGCGCGGCCGAGTTCGAGGGCGAACAGCGGGTTGCCGCCGCTCGTGCGGTGGATCTCCCGGACCGTGGACCGGCTCAGCCCGGTGTGACCGCGGTGGTCGAGGAGTTCGGAGACCTGCTTGCGGTTGAGCGCGCCGAGCCGGACGGCGACGGTGTCCGGGGGCGACGCGCGTAGGTGGCGGTCGTACTCCTGGCCCTCGGTGCGGACCGCGCTGAGCAGCTGGACCGGGGTGCCGCCGAGCCTGCGGGCGGCGAAGCCGAGCAGTTCTGCGCTGGCCGGATCCAGCCACTGGAGGTCGTCGGCGACGATCAGTACGGGCCCCTCGGCGGCCAGCACGCGCAGCGTGGACAGCACCGCCAGGCGCAGGGCGAGGCCGTCGCGCTGGAGGGTGGACTCGCCGCGGCCGGTGAGCGCCGACTCCAGGGCGGTGCGCTGGGCGCCGGGCAGGTGGGCGGAGACGTCGTCGAGGACCAGGCCGAAGAGGTCGGCGAGGGCGAGGAACGGAAGATGGGATTCGGACTCCGTGGCGGAGCAGCGCAACACGGTGCGGGCGGTGCCGGAGTATTCCGCGTCCAGCGCCCGCAGGACGGTCGATTTCCCTATTCCGGCGGGCCCGTGCAGGAGCACGCTGCCTCCGGAGGCGAGCTGTTCCCGGGCTGCCGTGACCAGCTCCGCCCGGCCGATGACCAGGTCGGGGCGGCATCTGGCAGGCTCCTGGAAGTCCCGTCGCACGGTCACCGCTCCCCTCGTGTGTCGTGTCCCAGCCAAATTCTAGGCAATGAACCCTGAAATCCGGCCGAACGGCGTGGTGAGGGAAATAACAGGGGCTTCGCATATGGCAATTCACTGCGCGTCCGCATGAATGGAATGGGTCCCCTCCGGCTATGGCAACACCCCCGTCCGACGAGCCGCCGACACCGCCTCCCCCCGGGTGTGCGCGCCCAGCTTCCGCATGGCCGAGCGCAGATATCCCTTGACCGTCTCGGGCCGCAGGCCCAGCCGCTCGGCCACCGCCGCGTTGGTCGCCCCGGCCGCCACCCACGCCAGCACGTCCAGTTCCCGGGGCGCCAGCACCGCCTCGGCCGCCGGCGCCGGCGCGGGCGCGGGCGCGGTCAGCAGCCCGCAGGCGGCGAGCAGTTCGGCGCGCAGCTCCGGGTCGGTGATCCGCGGCGCCAGGGCCCGCAGCGCGGCGTGCGCCTCCCGCACCTGTTCCCAGGCGGCCCCCGGATCCGGTACGACGGCCGGTTCCGGCCGCGCCGCCGCCAGCAGCCCCCTGGCCTCGTCCTGCACGACCAGCGCCTGCTCCACGTCCCGGGCCGCCGCCACCGCCGCGCCCAGCGTGCGGTCGCCCAGCGGCTGGGCGGTGCGCAGCGCGCCGTACAGCACGCCCCGCACCCGGCGCCTTACCACCACCGGCACCGCGAGCACCGAGCGGAGGCCCTCGGCGGCCACCGGGATGTCGTACTCGTGGCTGATCTGCCGGGAGACCGAGTAGTCGACGACCGCGCAGGGGCGGGCCAGCTCGACCGCCTTGCCGCCCAGGCCGTTCCCGGAGGTGACCGCGAGCGAGCGCAGCGACGCCGTGTTGGTGCCGGTCAGCTCGCTGATCCGGACCTGTGTCCGGCCCGCCTCGACCAGCCCGCCGAAGGCGATCGGAAGCCCGGTGGTGCGCCGGAGTCTGGACAGCGCACCGCGTATCTCCACCGCCCCCGTGACCTCTGCTGCCACCTGTCCTGCCCCTTCGACCCCGGCCTCGTGCTGTCCACACCCCCGTTCGGGGGTAGTGAGACCTGCATCACGGATTACACGATGCCAGAGAGCCGCCCGGCAATGGTCCGGTACTGAAGGAGACGCGAATGACGAGTGCGACGGAGGACTTCCGCAGGGCACGGGACTTCCTGCTGGAACACCGTGCGGACTACGCCACCGCCTACGCGGGCTTCGAGTGGCCGCGTCCGGACCACTTCAACTGGGCGCTGGACTGGTTCGACGTCATCGCCGAGGGCAACGAGCGCACGGCCCTGCACATCGTCGAGGAGGACGGCTCGGAGACGAAGCTGTCCTTCGCCGAACTGTCCGAGCGCTCCGACCGGGTCGCGAACCACCTGCGCGCGCGAGGCGTCGAGCCGGAGGACCGCATCCTGGTCATGCTCGGCAACCAGGCCGAGCTGTGGGAGACCGCGCTGGCCGCGATGAAGCTGCGGGCCGTGGTCATCCCGGCCACCCCGCTGCTCGGCCCGGCCGACCTGCGCGACCGCGTCGACCGGGGCCGGGTGAAGCACGTGCTCGTGCGCGCCGAGGACGCCGCCAAGTTCACCGAGGTGCCGGGCACGTACACCCGGATCGCGGTCGGCGGGCTGCCGCCGTCGGAGGCGGGGCCCTGGGAGCCGTACGAGGACGCGTACACCGCCTCGGCCGACTTCGTGCCCGACGGCCCCACCCTCGCCGACGACCCGCTGATGCTCTACTTCACGTCGGGCACCACCGCCCGCCCCAAGCTGGTCGAGCACACCCACACCTCGTACCCGATCGGGCACCTGGCGACCATGTACTGG
>NZ_JBIAUL010000033.1:0-79649 GCF_042892755.1 Streptomyces sp. NPDC001714 | reverse complement strand
CGACGCCAGCACCAGGCTCGCGTCAGTCACTACAAACGACGCGGACACAGCCCCTGAGCTGGCCAGCAATCAGAACAAGCACCGTTGCAGTACTAGCTCAGGCCGGCTCGCCGACATCGCGGGCGATCCACCCAACCGTGTCGAAGCGCACCGGCTGCACGCCCACCAGCGCTGCCAGGTGATCCTCGATGCGCTCCAGCTCCGCGGCCCCGATTCGCTCCATCCACTGGTCACGGAGTCCGTCGAAGATCGCCTCGCCTTGGCGAAGCACGTCGAAGCCGAGCTCGGTCACCCGAAGGCGCATGCGGCGAGCGTCGCGCGGGTCCGGATCGCGGGTGACATACCCGCGCTGTTCCAAGACTGCGATGGTCTTCGCGGCCGACTGCTTGGTGATCGACAGGCGACGGCCCAGCTCTGAGGCGCTATCGGCGCCGGCGACGATGGCCCGCATGGCGAAGTCGTGAACGGGACGCACGTCCTCGTGGCCGCGATCGGACAGCTCGGCGGTCGCGGCGTCGACGAGTGTACGGAAACCCCCGAGCAGCAGCAGGGCGAGATCGGCGCCAGAGCGAGACATGTGAGAAGGATAGGACCACTCGAAAAAAGACAGCCAAGGTGTCTAATATTAAGACAGCCAGGCTGTCGAAATCGGGAGAGGGAAAATGACAACCACACCGGCGAGCCGCACCGTCCCCGAGATCACCCACCATCACGCCCACGTCAACGGAACAACCCTGCACTACGCCGCCGCCGGGAGCACCGGGTCCCCAGTCCTCCTGGTCCACGGTTTCCCCGAGACCTGGAGAGCCTTCCGCAAGTTCATCCCCCTGCTCGCCTCCAGCCATCGGGTCTTCGCCGTGGACCTGCGCGGCTTCGGCGACTCGGACATCGCGCCGGACGACTACGACAGCGAGGCCGCGGGCGAGGACCTGCACCAGCTGATCGCGCACCTCGGCCTCGGCCCGGTCCACCTGGCCGGACAGGACATCAGCGGCGCCACAGTCTTCCGGCTGGCCGCCACCCACCCGGAAGACGTGCTCAGCCTCACCGCCATCGAGACGGGCCTGCCCGGCTTCGGCTGGGAGAAGCTAGCCGACGTCGCCCACGGCGGCGCCTGGCACATCGGAGTCCTCGCCGCGCCCGGCATTCCCGAGATGCTCCTGGCCGGCCGCGAACGCGAGTTCCTCGGGCAGTACGCGTTCCCATCCATGACCGCCGTCACGGGCGCGATCACCGATGCCGACATCGACGACTTCGCCCGCACCTACGCACGCCCGGACGGCTGGCGCGGCGCGATCGGCATCTACCGGTCGCTGCTTCAAGAAGGGCCCGAGATCCAGGCCCTCGCCCAGTCCCCCGGGCTGACCATGCCCGTGCTCGCCGTCGGGGCCGGCGGCGGCCCGTTCACAGCCACCACCATGTCCCAGGTCGCGTCAGCAGGAATCAGCTCCGTCCAGCTCAACGGCGTCGGCCACTACGCCGCGATGGAGGCCCCCGAAGAACTGGCAAAAGCCGTCCTCGGCTTCGTCGACAGCATCGACGCTAACTAGTCACATGATCCGCCGGACAGGCCCTAGCCCGCGGACGCCGAGGGAGGCACGCCTCCGACTCACCGTGGACGCGACGCGCGCGGCAGAACCGGCGCGATCCTGGCTGGAGACCAGCCGCTCCTCGGGCAAGGACGGCCGCCGGAAGTGAGGGGGTCTCCGGTGACGGTCCGTTCGGCCTCTTCGGGGAGTAGCGTGAAGTCATCGGGAGCACTTCGCGCACCGGCCCCGATCCCGGTGTCGTTCCTGGTGAGCAACGACACCGGACAACTGCCGACGCGCAGAGGTCCGGGGACGGGTTCGCATGATGTCCGCAACCACCGACCATCCGGCGCTGGGCGCCGTGCCCTTCAGGGCTCCGACCGCACGCCTCGCCCTCAAACCCGTGAGCCCCTCCCCGGGACAGGTCGAACTGGACGGCGCCTGGTGGCCCCGCTCACGTGACCTGAGCGACGAACTCCCCGCCCTGGCCGACGTACTGGACCCGCTGTGGGGACGGATCACCCGGATCGCTGTCAACCCCCGCTACTGGCCGATCATCCCGCACAGGATCTTCGTCAACGGCCATGTGGTGAAGGTCGGTTGGTTTACCTCGGAGCTGGACCCGCACAAGATTCTGCTGCTGTCCGGCACGTCGGGCCGCTGGGACCTCCTGGTGATTCCCCCGGAGACCACCGCCCCCTCGGCCGCCCGGCTGATGGCCGCCGCAAGCGCGAGCACCGCCGCGCAGTCGACCGCGACCGCTCTCATGACGGCGGAACAGGCCGGCGACGCTTCCGTGTCGTACGAAGCCACCACGGGACGGCTCCGCTGACTGGTGGCGGGGATGGGACGGTGACGTCACCGCATGGCCGTCAGTGCCCTGGTGATTCGCCGGGCAGTGCGTGACAGGCCGGATCAGACGTGACCGCCCGCGGCAGCCGCCATGAGCGGCTCCGCGGCCTCCTCGGTGGTGTCCGGAGGCACGACCAGCAGGTCCCAGCGCCCCCTGCCTGGGGCGAGCAGGACGATGGTGTGCGGAGCTGATGCCGTCAGGCTCCTGCGCAATCGTATGACCTGGTTGAACACGAGCATCCGGCCGGGCACCGCGGACCAGGTCGCCCCGTTGACCGTGACGCTGGTGATGTGGCCCCATGCGCGCGGCAACCCGGCGAGCAGCCGTGGGAGTTCGGCTAGCAGGTCGTACGAACGCGGCCACCACGCTCCGTCGATCGGCCGGGGCATGCCGCCGCGCGGTGCGAGGCGCAGACGGAGGAGGGGGAGCGAGGGAAGCGGGGGTTGCAGTGCGGTGGTCATGAGAGCTCCTGCCAACTGCCTTACACGGACGAGTGGTTGATGTCAGGCGCGGCGGGCCGCGACCCGGGCCGGACTCGGCCAGCGCACGTCGTGCACCCAGCCGAGCCGTTCGAAGAGGCGGATGACGGCGGCTGACGGGTCGAGCTGGCCGCGGTCGACGCCGTGCCGGGCGCTGGTGGGGTCGGCGTGGTGGAGGTTGTGCCAGCTCTCGCCGAACGAGAGCAGGGCCAGCGGCCACAGGTTGGTGGCCCGGTCGTGGCGCCGGGTACGGAATGGGCGCTCACCGATCATGTGGCAGAGGGAGTTCACGCTCCAGGTGACGTGGTGAAGCAGGGCGATGCGCACAACTCCCGCCCACAGCAGGGCGGTTACGCCGTACAGCCAGGTGCCGCCGATCGCCCAGCCCATCCCGAACGGCAGCGCGAGCGTGAGGACGCACAGCGCCGGGAAGGCGCGGTCGACCACCCGGATGTCGCGGTCGGCGAGGAGGTCGGGGGCATACCGCTCGGCGGGGGTGCGGTCGTTGCGGAACAGCCAGCCGACGTGGGCGTGCAGCAGCCCGCGCAACTGGCCGCGCAGATGCGTGCCGTAACGGTACGGGGAGTGCGGATCCCCGGGCCGGTCCGTGAACGCGTGATGGCGGCGGTGGGTGGCGACCCAGCCGATGACATCGCCCTGGAAACTCATCGAGCCGGCCACCGCGAGCGCGATCCGCACGGAACGGACGGCCCGGTAGCCGCCGTGAGTGAGACCGCGGTGGAAGCCGACCGTGACGCCGAGGCCCGTGACCGTGTAGAGGACGGCCGCGAGCACGATGTCGGCGGGGTGGATGAGCCGCCCCCACAGCAGCCAGCCGACCAGCCCGAGGGCCACGAACGGCAGGACGACGATCACGGCCGTCACGGCGACATACAGCCGTTCCCCGCCGTCGCGTGCGGGCGCCGGGCCTTCCGGCGGGAAGGGCGAAGTGCCGTCGTAGCTCTGAGGCGGCGGGATGGTGTCCGGCGCAATCGCCGTCGTGGACGTAGAGGAATCGAGCGACATGCGGGGCTCCTCGGCCTCGGTGCGGGTGGCGCGGCCGGGGTCAGGGGCTGCCCCTGTGACGGGTGATGCGAGGACAGGGCCGGTTCGGACGCCAGCGACGAAGGGCCCTCGCTTCCTTCACCGTACTCCCGCACGCTCCGGAAGGAGACGGACCGGACAGCGTGGCCACCGCGTTGACACGGACCGTCGTCGGACGTTGACTGACAGCCCGGTGCAGGGCCATGCCACTCCGGAACCCACGGCGAAGCATTCCGCCTACCCGCCTCGCCCAGACCCCGCGGGAACCCACCTACCGGACAACAGCGAGGCCGGCCATGACCGTTTCACGGACCATCAGGAACCAGGCGCAGACGATGAAGGGAAGGATCACTGAAGAACTCGGCCGGGTCACCCACAACAGGCGACTGCAACGCCGGGGCACGGCCGACCGGGTTTCCGGAAGCCTGAAGCAGGCCGTCGAAAAGGCCAAGGGCGCCTTCAGGCGGAACGGAAGCGGCCCCCGATGATGTACGACCAGACACGCGCCCGGCAGTCTGCGGATCACACCCGGGGCCGCACCGAGCGCCGCAGCACGGGCCCGGAGCCGCTGCTCCCGCCGGACGAACAGGACAAGATCGCCCAGCGCCTCCGGCACGCCCTCAACACCTTCGCCGACACCCCGCTCGAGGCACTGGAAGAGGCCGAGAGCGCCTTCGACGAAGCCACCGCCCAGCTCGTGAACGCCCTCGCGGAACGACGGCGTCTGCTTCGCGCCGGCTGGCAGGACCAGGAGGACCAGGACCGCGAGACACAGTCCGAGCAGCTCCGGCACGCGCTGAGGCAGTACCGGGAGATCACCCAGCGGCTGCTCCACATCTAGGCAGCCACTACTCCGCGCCACGGGGGAGCGCGGAGTACTGTTGACAGTACCGAGGGCATTTCGCACACCGGCTTCCACGCCGGGTCGTTCTCGGCGAGAGATGAAACCCGGGCCGCCGCAGAGGCGGCCCGGAGACGGGTCCGCATCATGTCGGCGACCTTGTACCCAACCCTGCCGCACGTCGAGCCCGTCGCAGCTCCGGCCGCGCGTCTCACCCTGAAGTCCGACGGCGCCTCCCGTGGACTCCTGGACGGTGCCTGGTGGCCCCGCTCCCGGGATCTGCTGAGCGAACTGCCCGCGCTGACCGACGTGTTGGACCCCTTGTGGGGCCGCATCACCCGCGTCGCCGTGAACCCGAAGTACTGGCCGGTCATCCCCCGCCAGGTTCCCGTGAACAGCCACATCGTCAAGGTCGGCTGGTTCACCCCGGAAATCGACCCGCACAAGCTGCTGCTGCTCTCCTACGGCACCGGACGCTGGGACCTGCTGATCATCCCGCCGGAGACCGGGGCGGATTCGGCGGCCCGGCTGATGGCCGCCGCCTCCGACTACGACGGCCCGCCCCTGACCGCGAGCGCGCTCATCGCCGCGGACGAGGCCCGGCACGGCGTCGCTGCGACCGACGAGCCACTGGACCCGGACGAGGCATGGGAGTACGAGGGCGGCGCCTGCGCGGTGTCCGCGGCCGTCCCGCACCAGCCCGGTCCGCCCAGCCGGGTCAATGAGACCCGCCGGACCAGTCGCCTGATCGTCGGTATGTGAGGCGGCCGCCATGAACGCCTTCCTGACGGCCGCCGCCTTCAGCGTCCTCATCGCAGCGGCGGCATACGTGATCCACCGGCTCAACATCGAGCACGCCGACAGAATCGCCGTGCACCGGTACAGCGCAGCCCGGCCCGGCCGTCGCGGACGTGGCACGCCGCAGCCCCCGGTGGAACCCGGTCGGTCCGAGCCGCCGGCCTCCGGCGACCGACGGGACCACCGCGACGGGGGCCGTGGCCGATTCCCGGCGTGGCGCCGCAGCAGCCGTACCGCTCACCACAGGTGACCAGCCGGTTTCCGTCACCGGGCCATCGACTCCGCAGGGAGCGGCCGGGCCCCATGAACCGAGGCATCATGACTCTTCCGCAGCTGAACATCTTCCGGCACGACCGGGGCGCGCGAGCACTGATCACCCTGGCCGGCGAGATCGACCCGGTCACCGCGCCCCAGGTGCGGACGGCTCTGGAGCGGTGCCTGTATGACGGCATCACCACCATCGACGTCGACCTGACCACCGTCGGCCGCTGCGACACCAGCGGCCTGGGCGTCTTCCTCGACGCGTCGCGGCACGCCGCCGAGACCCACGCGTCCCTGCGACTGCACCACCCGTCCCTGCAGACCGCCCGACTCCTCGCGGACACCGGCTCCGATCGAGTGCTCCTCTGATGAACCGGGCCGGAACAGCGGTGCGGAGGAGGGCAGTCGATGAGCCGGTCCTCCCGAACGCGATCCGGCTGCGCCGGCTGAACCGAGGCCAGGCCGAGGACCTGCGGGAGAACCTTGCCGACCTGTACGTGAAGTCCGCCGTCGGGGCGGGCGGCCGAGAGTACCGCGACCGGGAAGGGTTCCTCCGTCGTCTGGCGGGTGACATCCGGCATCCGGGCTTCGCCCTGCTGCTCGCGGAGACCACGACCCTGGCCGGCTACACCTTCGGCTTCCCGGTCGGCCGCGACGGCTCCTGGTGGCGGGGCTTCGCCGGTGCACTGCCGTGGAGCATCGGGCAGCTCACCGCCGCCGGGCGCGTCTTCACCCTCACCCAGGTCGTGGCCCACCCGCACGAGCAGCACCGCGCCATCGCCGACCGACTGCAGGATCGGCTGCTGACCGACCTCCACGCCTCGCTCGGGGTCACCCTGGTCTATCCGTACGACCGGGCCGCCCGCACCGCGTTCCAGTCTTGGGGGTGGCTGGAGATTGGCGCGATCGTACGGCTGCCCGGGCCGGTCGCACTGCGGGTGCTGGTCCTGCCCGTGGCACGGTCGCCGCGGCCGGATTCCCCGGCGAACGGCACACCGGACCGAACGGATGCCGGGAACTCCCCGCGCTCCGCGACCCTCGTCCCGAGGAGCCTGCCATGCAAGCCCTGATCGTTCTCGTCGTCGTGATCGGCCTTCTGACCCTCCTCGGCCTCGCCCTCTCCCTGAAGGTCGTCAAGCAGTACGAGAAGGGCGTGCTGTTCCGCTTCGGCCGGCTCGTCGGGACCCGCGACGCGGGACTGCGGTTCATCATCCCGGTCGTCGACGTCCTGCACCGGGTATCGCTCCGGGTCGTCACCATGCCCATCCAGTCCCAGGGCATCATCACCCGGGACAACGTGAGCGTCGACGTGTCCGCGGTCGCCTACTTCCGCGTGGTCGACGCGGTGAAGTCGGTCGTCGCCGTCGAGAACGTCCACGCGGCGATCAACCAGATCGCCCAGACCACCCTGCGCAAAGTCGTCGGACAGCACACCCTGGACGAGACACTGTCGGAGACCGACCGCATCAACCTGGACATCCGCCGAATCCTCGACGTCACCACCGTCGAATGGGGCGTGCAGGTCACGCTGGTCGAGCTGAAGGACATCCAGCTGCCGGACACCATGAAGCGCGCCATGGCCCGTCAGGCCGAGGCCGAGCGGGAGAAGCGAGCGAAGATCATCAACGCCGAGGGCGAGTCCCTGGCCGCCGCCGCGCTCGGCGACGCCTCGGACACGATGATGGCCCACCCTCTCGCCCTCCAACTGCGCAATCTGCAGAGCCTGGTGGAGATCGGGGTCGACAAGAACACCACCGTCGTCTTCCCCGCCCCCCTCATGAGCACCATCGGCGAACTGGGCTCCTTCCTCGCCCGGGAAACCGCGGCCGCCGCCCCCGCCACGGCGCTGCCGCCGTCCGTCCCCGACCGGACGGACAAGACACTCAGGCCGGCCACCGACGCGCCCGGCACGGCAGCATGACCGGTGCCGCACCGGACATCGCCCGTAGGCAGTGGGGGCGCGAGCTCTCCGGAGGAGTCGCCCCCGGCACTCGTCCCTCGCTGGTCTCCGGTCTGTCCCCGTGCGTCGAGTGGACGTCGTCGACCATGTGACACCGCTCCGGGAGGGATGGTGCACAACGGGATTGAGAGCCATCTGTCCTGACCGTGTGTGACATGCCGCGTCCGGCGTAATGAGCTGTTCGGGGTGGTCGGCCGCGTCACTCTGTGCAGGGTGTTCGCGGTCGTGTCAGCAGCTCGTGCGTACAGATCACGTGAGCGGGTCGGTTATGGCGGAAGGTGGGCGGCGGCCAGAGAAGGGCATGCTGGACCGGTCGGAAGGCTTCGGTGAGCGGCTGCTGGGGGTACTGCTGGACCGGGCACACGAGATGCCGCCGCAGCTGATCGCACCGCTGATCGCGGAAGAGGTGACGAGGGTCGGTGGCCGCGACGTCTCGATCCTGCTGCAGGACTACGGCCAGCAGGTGCTGGTGCCGCTGCCGGGTCGGCAGCTGACAGTCGGCGAGCCCGAGCCGATCGATGACTCTCCCGCCGGCACGGCCTTCCTGCAGGCGACCACTGTCGAGGTGCCGCAGTCCGACGGCGTCCGGATGTACCTACCCTTGCTGGACGGCAGCGACCAGGTGGGCGTGATGGTCATCACCCTGGACGCCCTCGATGACGACGACCGGCGGCTGCTGCGCAGGCTCGCCGGCCTGGTCGCCGACATGCTGGTCACCAAGCACAGCTACACCGACCAGTTCTTCCTCACCCGGCGCCGCGAACCGATGAGCGTGGCCGCGGAGATCCAGTGGTCCCTGCTGCCGCCGCTGGCGATGTCCGTCCCGCAGGTCGCGGTGGCCGGAATCCTGGAGCCCGCCTACAGCGTCGCAGGCGACAGCTTCGACTACGCCCTCAACGAGGACACCCTGCACGTGGCCATGGTCGATGCGATGGGCCACGGACTGGACGCCGCCACGATGGCGACCGTCGCCGTCGGGGCCTACCGGCACGCCAGACGTGCCGACATCGGCCTGTCCGAGATCTACGCGTTCATGGACCGGGCCATCGCCGAGCAGTTCGGGCACGACCACTTCGTCACCGCCCAGATGATGCGGCTGAACCTCGCAACGGGCCACCTACAGTGGGTCAACGCGGGCCACCCCGCACCGCTGCTGATCCGCAACCAGCAGGTCGTACGGCAACTGACAGGCCCGACCACCTTGCCGGTCGGCTTCGGCGGTGAAGAGCCCCGGATCAGCGAGCAGATGCTCCAACGCGGCGACCGGGTGCTGTGCTTCACCGACGGCCTGATCGAGGAGCACGAAGCCGGCGAAGAACAATTCGGCGAAGAGCAACTCATCCGATGGGTCAACCGCATCGAACACACGACGAAGGGCGTACGAGCGATGGTGCGCTCGCTCTCGCACACCCTGAAGCAGGAACGGGGCGGCCGGACCAGCGACGACGCGACCCTCTTCCTGATCGAATGGCGCGGGGGCGCCGCCGACCACCTCGCGGTCCTGGAGTGAGCCGACGATCACGTTCTTGCGGACCTCTGCGGCGACCTCGGTGAACCCACCCGCGCTCTTGTGCCGTCCATATCCTGGGACCGGGCGGCTTCGGACCGTCCTTCACACGACGCGAGGACTACGCTGCTGCGCAGACGTCCCAGACCCCGGCGGCATGCTGTTACTGAACACAGATCGCTGGAGCGAGCGGACCTTGCGTCCGCCACCCGGCGCATCCCAGGAGGGAACTGGGTGGGCTCGCTGTCCTGCTGTGCAGGCTGTCGAACCAACCGTTGCCCTGCCTCCGCCGAACGTACGCCCCTGCCGACAGCACGCCCTGGGAGGCCGGGACTCCGGCGTCGCCGGGCCTGCTGCCGGATGGTCTTCCGAACCGAGGCGTCATGCCCCTCCCACAGCTCACCGTGTACCGCCATGACCGAAGGAAACGGGCACTGATCACCCTGGCCGGTGAGATCGATCTCGAATCCGCGCCGTTGGTGCGCGCATCCCTGGAGCGGTGAAGCTAGCGCCCGCCCCAACTGCTCGTTGCTGGCGCGCAGTTCGACGACCTCGGCCAGCAGAGCCGCAGCCGTCGACAGCGGCTGCTCCTCACGGGGCGTGGTCACCTGGTGCATGGTACGTACCTCACAACGCAGTCATCCTGTCCATAGGCGGTCGGCGGCACGCCAGTTGTCGTTCGCCGGCCGCGGTGGACTGGTAGGGCGGGCCATGTGTCGGTCACCTGCGGGGCTCGCTGTCCCGACGGACCTCGCGTCTCCGCCGCGCCCAATGCCGACGGCGGTCCCGGTACTCCCCGCGATCGGAACTGCCGTCACGGTCCCAGCCCCCGCCTTCACCACGGCGGCCGTATTGGGCGGCGCCGAACACCAGCACGGCCGAGGCCGCGGCCACCCACCAGATGGGATTGAGGAAGCCGAAACCGAACAGGACCACGATGAGGACGAGAAGCAGGACGAACACGACGGCCCCCCGGAGCGGAACAGAGCATCACCGCCGGGCGCCGGGGCCTGTTCGGACAGCCCAGCTCTGCCAGGTGACTGCTGGTAGCGCCCCATGTGACGGTCTCGCAGCCCGAGCGGACGGCCACTTGCCGGCTGTTCAGGGAGCGCGGCAAGGGCTGGTGTGCGCGGTACGGTCAGACTCCTCGCGAAGGGCAGCCGTGGGATCGGGGCGTCGGACGAGTTGTCGTAGCCTGGCGCGGCTGTTGTGCTCGACGAGGATCGGCACGTAGCCCGCGATACGAGTGTTGCTGAGCGGCTGGTAGCAGTCCTGCACCACCTCCCGCACGACCGCGGGCGTCAGCAGGCCGGCGCAGGAGGCCGTCAGATGGTCTGCGAGCTTCAGAAGGGTGTCGGGTAACGCGGTCTCGGCCGTGTTCGCGCCCATGGCGCGCTCCTCACTGTCACAGACGGCCGACCGCGGCAGCCGATCGGTATCCGGGGGCTCGGCGCCGGCCCGTCCACTCCCCACACTTGCACGGATCGCGTCCGTGGAACGGCCCGCCGGATCTGTTCATCAACTGGCCATCTGGGACAGGTCGACCTGCGGGCGGGCCCATACAGCCGGCCGGAGGAGTAAACTGGTGTTACCGAGGGCATTTCGAGCACCGGCCTTCATGCTGGTGTCGTTTTCGGCGATTGATTACACCGGGCCGGTTCCAACCGGCCCGGAGCAGGGTTCGCATCGTGACCGCGACCGCTTCGTACGCGCCGACACTCGAAGACCGGCCCCCTTCTCCGTCTCTCCGCATGCCGCCGACTCCCACCGGTTCGGCTGCGGCTGTGCTGGATGGCGCCTGGTGGCCCCGCTCCTGTTATCCGGAGGCGGAACTTCCCTCACTGACTGCCCTGCTCGATCCGCAGACGACTCGCGTCTCGGCCGCCTGGCTGATGGCCGCCGTGAACGACCCACTGCGCACTTCGGCCACGGGCCGGCTGATGGAGGAGGCTGCGCGTCTGCGCACCGTGACGGCGACCGATCGGGCCGTGGAGGTCGTCTGGGACGCTGAAGGAGGCCGTGAGGCCCGCGGTCCGACCTCCCGTCCACGGATCCCGGCAGTTACTGCTCCGGCAGTTGCCATTCCGGCAGCCGCCCTGCCGACACCGCATCCAGCCAAGGGCATGTGAGGGTCATGGAGACCTTCGTGGCCGTGATGGCGCTCCTGGCGATGGTCGTTGTGGGCGTGCTCCTGATCCACCTGCTCAACAACCAGCACGAGGAGCGCATCGCTGCTTTCCACTACGGCCGCTCGCGGTCCGCTGTCCGGGGGTTGGCACCATCGGCCCCGCAGAGGCATCGCGGCCGTGGCGGAACGAGTGGCGCCGGTGATCGCCGCGACCACCGCGACGGGGGACGCGGACGGCTCCGGCCACGGCGCCGGACCCGGACGGCAGGGAAGTGAGTCGCCATGCTCCCCGCCACGCACCCCGTCAGGCTTCTGGTGGACACCAGCTGCTCTGTCGAAGATCTTGTGACGGCGCCTGTCTGAACTGGGCATCTACCAGGTGTGCGGTTCAGGGAGTTCGGGGCGGTTGCCGCCGCATTTAGCCGGTGTGGTGGTGCCCAAGGTGCCGGGTGGTGTCGTGGCGTGCGCACGGACGGTACGCGCGCCGGCTCGCTGACGCGCCCGTCGGCGGAGCCCCGGCAATGATCGCACTCGTGATGCGCCGGTTCAAGTGCCTCAATCCGCAGTGTTCGGCAGTGACGTTCGCCAAGCAATTCGAAGGACTGACCAGCCCGCATGCCCGGTACACGCCGCTGCTGAGCACGCTGCCGACCTCGATCGCGGCATGTCTGGCGGGCCGTCCGGGTGCACGGCTCGCAGCCATGCTGAGCATCCGCGTCGCCAAGGACAAGTTCCTTGAACTCCTCCGCAAATTACCGGAGTTACCGTAGATCGACCTGCGGGTCCTCGGAGTCGACGACTTCGCGCTGCGCAAGGGCGACTCCTACGCCACGATCCTGGTGGACCTGGAAAAAGCGCCCCCGGTCGACGTGCTGCCCGGCCGGGATGCCGAGCCGCTGGCCACCTGGCTGCGCGACCATCCCGAGGTTGAAGTGATCTGCCGCGACCGGGCCTGCGCCTACGCCGATGGCGCCCGCACCGGGCTCCGCAGGCTCTCCAGGTCGCCGATGGCCGGCATCTGTGGCACAACCTCGCCGAAGCCGTGGAGAAGACGGGGCTCATGACACGACGAAGTCCCGCCGGCTCGGCGGGGCTTCTGTGCGCAGGTTACGACGGAGTGCAGCGGCTGGTGTGGGCGCCGTTGTACTCCGGCTCTCCGCTTTCGAGCACGCGAGCGCCTACAGGAAGCGGACCGCACTGTGGCACAACTGCCCTGACGTTCCAGGCCAGGTCCCGCGTTGCGGGCAGCGTTCGGCAGCGGGCGACGTGCAGGGATGCCACCCGCTACAAGGCCAGCGGAGCGATGCGGTCGCGCGGTGAAGCGGGCAAAGTCCTCCGCGGTGACGAATGGCAGGCTGGCGACCATCGCCTCTGGCAATGCCGTCGCGGTCGCTCCACGCGGGCCGCGCCACATCGGAGGGAACAGACAGTGCCGCAGGCGCCTCCACAGGCGTCAGATTTTGCAAAAGTGAAGGCTACGACTTGGTTGGTCGCGAAGAGTTCCCAGGTCGGATGCTGTGCGTCGGCCGCAAGAGGCATGTCGTCACCGCGTTCATGCTTCGGGCGCTCGGGAGAGGAGAACCCGAGTGCGGCGGTGCTCACGGCAGACAAGAAACCCACGTACTCAGAGACCCCGCCGGGCCGCACCTGCGGGGCTTCTCATCACACGCCGCTGTCACACGCCTATCACCGACTGCATCGACTCCCCCGGACCAGAATGCCCTGACCTGGCATTACGCGCTCATCTTGGACTGACCTGGACGCCCACGGACGGTCTCTACAACCTGTGCCAGGTGGTGCCCAGCGACGGGCCCAGGACCAGTACGGGGGCCTCTTCCGGCCCGTCAAAGCGGTATTGCAGGGTGTACGACGTACTCTCACTCACCCGACTCACGCTCCCACATCTCACGGCCACCCCCATGACGGGGGGTGTGAAGGGACGGGCCGGATCAGGTGAACGCCCTCTCGGGCGGCATTGCGTTCGAGGCATCGGATGATCTCGCGTCGGGTCTTGCCTTCCTGGGTGCGGCGTTCGTAGTACGCCTGGGTGCGCGGGTCGTGGCGCAGGCGGGTGAAGACGATGCGGTGCAGGGCGGCGTTGGCGTGGCGGTCGCCGCCGTGGTTGAGCCGACGCGTGCGCCGCCGGCCAGAGGAGTACTCGATGGGGCTGACTCCGCAAAGGGCGGCAAAGGACGCCTCGGTGTTCAGCCGCTCGGGGTTGTCTCCCATGGTGATCAGGAGAGTGACGGCGCTGTCCGGGCCGATGCCCACCGGCACGAGCGCTGCGGTGCGTGGCGTTCGACGAGCCGGGGCAGGCGCTCATTCAGCTCATCGATCTACCCGGTGAGCTGCTCGATGCGCTGGGCCGGCAGGCTCAGGGTGACGCGGGTGGCCTGGGCCACGGCGTCCTCATCTCCCCCCACCATCTTCGCCGTCGTGCGGGCTGAGGCGCACGCAGGTGCGGAACAGCTCGCGGTTGCCCAGGCTGGACAGCCGCTCCCGCAGGGCCGGGTCGGCTATGACCAGGACGGCTTTGAGCTGGTTGATCGCCTGGGTGCGGGTTGACCGCGGAGCCCTTCGCGAGCTTGAACATCCGGGCGCTGTGCACGGGACCGTCACCGGTTTTGGCGCGGGCCTTGGCGCGACCGCTGAGCACGGCCCGCGCTGCGGCCTGCGCATCGAGCGGGTCCGACTTCCCCAGCAGCCGGCGGGCCGTGCGGTCGGGCCGGTTCACTTCGTACACCTGGACCTGCTGAGCCAGCAGGTAGCGGGACAGGCCCGCGCCGAAGGTGCCGGTGCCCTCCACGCCGGCCCGGCGTACCGTACCCAGCTTGCGCGCCCAGACGAGCAGCCGGCGGTAGCCGGCCGCCGTGGCCGGAAAGGACTCGGTGCCCAGGACCTTCCCCAGTGGGGAGACCACGGCAGCGACGTGAACCTCGCCGTGCGTGTCCACACCCAGGACGACCTCGCGCCGAACGGGAGGATCCGTGCTGGAGGAGGTGCTGCATTCTCGGGTCGTCATGGTGGTTCGCCTCCCGCGTGGTGACGTGCTGGTTGGATGGCACCGGCCTGCTCGGGCGGTCTGAACCGTGATGACGCCTGAAAATCGGCAAGGCCCCTATAGGGACACGCCCTGTGGCTCGGTACCGGCAGTCGCCATCCCGCGACGACGGTCGACACGTCCGTGACTGGACACTTCGGTCATAGATCTCATGAGTCAGACCCCCGTCCGGGACGGCACTGCGCAACAGTCCCACTGGCCCCGGCACAACGGCATGATCCGATCACTGCCGCACGGCTTCGTCCGAACCAGCGCTCAACCCGGCCTGGACGGGCCGACAATGAGTTGACTCTCCGTCCACTCATGACCGGCATTGACGGACAGCCATGCGGCCCGCCTTACCGGCTGCCCATGGTCGACCATCGCACGGCCTCGAACTCTCTCTTGGTAAACGGGACTGTCCACAAGTCCTGTAGTTGCTGCGCGAGACCTTCCGCGGCCACTTCTCCACCAAGACCCGCGCCTACTCCACCACCCTCGGCGCCCTCCGGGCCGCCCGCGCCACCTGGCACCGCCGCCACACCCCTACCCCCTCAGCCACCACCCTCGTCCTCGCCCACTGGGCCTACGACGGCACCGGACTCACCTCCGACCTCGAACGCCTCGCCGCACTCATCAGCGTCAGCCCGACGCGCGAACCGGCGGTGACCACTCGTGCGTGACGACGAACTCCTCACCGTCCCCGAGGCCATGACCCGCCTCAAGATCGGCCGCTCCGCCCTCTACGACCTCCTGCGCACCCGCCGCCTGGCCTCCCTGACCATCGGCCACGCCCGCCGCATCCCCACCCACGCCCTCACCGGCTACGTCCAGCGTCACCTGGAAGAAGCCACCCGATGACCGCGCCCAAGCGCAAGAAGACCCGCGCCAACGGCGACGGAACCATCTACCAGCGCAAGGACGGACGCTGGGAAGCCGCCGGATACGTCCTCGCCCCCGGCAACACCCGCAAACGCATCCGCGTCTACGGCACCACCCGCACTGAGGCGCTGGCCAAGCTGACCGAGAAGATCGCCGCCAGCAACCGCGGCGTCCCCATCATCACCGCCCAGGGCAGCCTCGCAGCGTACCTGACGTACTGGCTGGAGAACGTCGCCGTCCACCACCTCCGCGAGACCACCCACACCCGGTGCACCGCCGTCGTCGCCCAGTACCTCATCCCCGGCCTCGGCCGGAAGAAGCTCGCCAAGCTCACCGCCAAGGACATCCGCACCTGGGTCAACGAACTGCGGACCGTCTGCCGGTGCTGCGCACGCGGCATCGACGCGGGACGCGATCCGAGGGCCCAGGCCAGCCGTCGCCCGCGTTGCTGCGCGATCGGCCAGTGCTGTCGCAAGCGCCTCTCCCCGGTCACGCTCGCCTACATCCACTCCGTGCTCAAGTCCGCCCTGGAGCACGCCGTGCGCGAGGAGGAGATCCCCCGCAACGTCCGCACCGGAACCCCTCGCCCCCGCCGCTTCAACCCACTCACCGCCGACGAAGCCCGACGCTTCCTCACCGCCGCCCAAGGCCACCGTCACGCCGCCCTGTTCGAACTCGCCCTGCGCACCGGCCTGCGCAAGGGCGAACTCCTCGGCCTGCGCTGGGAAGACCTCGACCTCGACGGCTGCACCGCCACCATCCGCCGCACCCTCCAGCGCACCCGTACCGGCGGTCTGACCACCTTGCCGACCAAGACCATCAGCTCCGAACGCCGCATCGCACTGCCGGTCTCCTGCGTCACCTCGCTTCGTTCGCACCGCGAGCATCAGGCACGTGAGAAGGAGAAGGCGGGCGCGGACTGGCAGGGCAGCGGCCACGTCTTCACGCGACCCGACGGGCACCTGATCGAACCCGCCACCCTCACCCGCCACTTCAACGCCCTGCTCCGCGACGCCCGCCTCCGGCCCATCCGGTTTCATGACCTCCGCCACTCGACCGCGACCCTGCTCCTGGAGCAAGGGGTCGAACTCGTCGTCATCAAGGAACTCCTCGGCCACGCACACATCGGCGTCACCGCCACTGTCTACGCCCACGTCCGCCTCCGACTCCAGCGCCAGGCCATCGACCTCCTCGGACACGCCCTCGGCAACCTCGCCGAGACCACCGCCGGAGGACGCGAGGGCGACGATCCGTCGGCTTGTGCAGCACCCGTCCACTGACGTTGCCGTCAACTACTGCCGTCAAACGCCTTGGGGCCTTGCCAGCTCAGATCTGGCAAGGCCCCAAGGTTTACTCTATTCAGCGCGGCCAATATGCCTTAGCAAGCGCCACCACTGATCATCTTCCGGCGCACCAGTGACGCTGCGATATCCCCCACCGAGAGCGGAATCAAGGACAAAGTCGCCGACGCTCCCAGCCCAGCATTCAAAAGCGTCGCTCTGCCACCAGATGACTCCTCTATCCGGAAACCCCCAAACGGATCCATCCGCCCTGTTCACGAACACGGGATCGTCGTTCACCTTGCCCAGGCAGAACCAATTTTCACGCCCGAGGCGAACCGGGGCCCCTTCTGTTTCATCGGCATAGAACTGCATCTTCGCCACAGTCTTGGCATCGAAGATCACCACCCGACCAAAGATGCCACCATTCGCAATACCGAGCAACTCAAGGTACTCACTGGGCCCGTCCGCACCGACGGGCACACGCCCACCCGCTGGCACGGAGTTCATCATCGACCACTCGGGCTCTAGCTGCACGGCTTCGCGTGCCATAGACAGGAGCCGTGGGACTTCAGGTGAGATCATGGCGGACCTTCAATAGAGATGCCGATGGGCGTGCCGTCAGGGAGACCGCGAATCTGCCCCCAGATCTGCCTACCTATATCTTGATTCGTAAAGGCGTCCAGAATATGCAGGTTGCTTGCATCGTCCGGACCGCTCAGCTGCAACTCCCAGACATGATCTGGATTCATCTGCGTCAGGATGCGAGTTCTTAGGCTCGCAGCAAACTCAGGATTAGTTGCACCGAACTGGTCGAAAACGCGGGCAATCAGATTCGCTTTGTACTTATTGGTGATAGAGGAATCACGGGCAACCGGGTTTGGCGCCTTTACGAGCACCCCCTGGTCGCTGAGATCCTGCAAAGCAGAAGCCTTCAAGTTGAACTGACTCTTGGGCATTCCAGGCTGCCACCGCACGGTGACATTTACGGGACAGCCGTCATTGGTGTTGTGCACCAAGATCGGCGTGCCGCCCGCCACAACATAGTACGTGTGGAGTTGCTGGACGGTGAGGTTCCAGCGGTTTGCCGTGCCGGGTGTGGGCTGGGTGGTGACGACGTGGGCGTGGCCGTTGGTTGCGGTGTTGAGGGCGTCGCCGTGGTGGAGTAGGCCGGCGGGGACCCAGGTGTGGGTGGTGTCGTCCCAGAACGGGTGGTTGGCGGTGGTGTGGAGGGTGGCGGACTGGCCGTTCTTGGTGCGGATGGTGAGGTCGAGCAGGTCGTGGTCGTGGTTGATCCACACGTGCTGGACGGTGCGGGTGCCGTGGTGCTTGCCGGTGGTGGGGTCTGCTGCTTGAACCTTGTCGCCGGGTTTGACGGCCTTGATGGGCTTGGTTTTACCGTGGGCCAGGAGTACAGGAGTGGCGGGAGCGAAGCTGCAGCCCTCGGGTCTGATCGCGGTTCTGGCTTCTGCGGTTTCGGCCTCGACCGCTTCACCCTCACCGCGCGTGAGGGCGAGCGAGGCCGCGTCGAACAGCAGCTTTCCGGTTCCTTCGGCGCTTCGGCCGTGGGCGAAGTCGCCGTAGATCTCAGATCCGCGTCCGGCCACCGCATTCGAGAACGCGAAGCTGGGGTCGATTTGGGAGATCAGCTGTGTGCAGTTGTCGCCGCTGGTGAAACACTGCTTGTCGGCTTGAATCTGGAGGTAAGGGGCCTCCACCATCCCGACGATGGACTTCTTGGTCTGGTCGACCACGGTATGCACGACGGTATCGACGAAGCTCTTCCAACCATGATGGCCGCTGCTGCTGTCCGTGTTTGAGCCGTCGAGAATGTGGGCCGACTCTGTGCCGTCACCGCCGCCCTCGGTCCAGTGCAGTGTGAGCCCGGTCGGGTCACTGCCGGTGACCGGGTTGTCGGCGGCGTAGGTGTAACCGCCCATCTGCTGGGGGCTGGTGGCTTCGAAGATGGGGTCGGCGCTGATGAAGCTGCCGAGTGTGGGGTCGTACTTGCGGGCGCCGACGTCGGTGTAGCCGGTGTTCTTGTCCTGCGGTTTGCCGAGGTAGGAGTGGGTGGGGTCGGGCCAGGTGACGGTGTTGGCGCTGCCGCGTGGCTGTCCGTAGGGGGTGTACTGCTGGCGGGAGACCTGCTGGGTGCTGGCGTCCATGGCCAGGGTCGACGTGCCGTGGGCGTCGTTGAAGAGGTATTTGACGCCACCGCCGGGGAGGCTGGAGCTCATGGCGACGGGGGCGCCTGTGCCGCCGTGGCTGTACATGCGGACGGCGCCGAGCAGGACGTTGGGGGTGACGCTGGTGTTGACGACGATCTCGGTGTCGCCGGCGAAGAGCGTGGTCTGGCCGGGATCACGGCGGATGAGCTGGTTGCCGTCGGCGTCGTAAAGATACTTGGTGGTCGTGGGGCTGGCGCCGCTGGTGTCCACCTGGGCCAGGTGGCCCTCGTCGTCCCAGGTCAGGGTCTGGCCGGGGCCGGTGGTGGGAGTGCGGGTGTGCAGGTTGCCGTCTTCGTCGTAGCCGAACGTCGTGGGGTTGGTGCCGCCGGTGGTGGCGGTCAGGGTGTGGGGCTGGGCTCCGGTGGAGTTGCAGTTGGCGGTGCAGCCGTCGTGGTAGGTGGTGGTGACGGTGCTGCCGGTGTTGCCGATGGCGTGGTCGATGCTCTGGTGGCGGTTGCCGATGGCGTCGTAGTTGAACGTCTGCCAGTAGGAGCCGGGGGTCGTGGTGAGGGTGCTGCTGGTGGGCGGGTTGACGTTGCAGTTGTTGGCTGTCCAGGCGTCGGTGAGCCGGTCCAGGGTGTCGTAGCCGTAGCACTGCTGGTCGGTGACGGTGTTTCCGGTCTCGGACTGCTGGTCGATGGTCGAGGTGGGGTTGCCGGAGGCGTCGTATGAGTACTTGGTGTCATCGACCGTCGGGCCGGGCGCCTGGGTCCGGCTGACCACTCGTTCCTTCAGTCGGAGGGTCTGGTCGTCGTAGTCGTAGGTGGCCGTGGCCGGGTTGGTCGAGGCCCCCATGGTGACCCGTGACGGCTGACCGTAGTCGGTGTAGACGGTCCCGGTAATGAGGAAGGTGCTGCTTCCGGAACCGGTCGGGTTGCCCAATGCGTCGCGGTCGTAGGTGATCACCTCGCTGCTGAGGCCCTGGGTGCGCGGATCGCTCTGCGTGGCGAGCAGTTGATCGCGGATCGTGTAGGTGTAGGTCGTGGTGTAGGTCGCGGGCAGCGGGGCTTCAGATGCCGGCAGGGTGATCTTGGTACCGGTCGGCTTGCCGAGGCTGCTGTAGCCGGTGGTGGCGACCGTGTAGCCGCCGGTGGTGCCCTGGACGTAGCGGGTGGAGGAGGTCGGCAGGCCGATGCGCAGGGTGTCGTAGGTCCAGGACGCGAACTGGAAGTTGGACTTGGCTTTGTCGGTGGCGGTGAGCTTGCGGCCAAGGAGGTCGTAGGTGTAGTCGAGTTCGACCTTCTTGGCGTCGGTGGTGGAGATCAGGTTGCCGGCGTCGTCGTACCCGTAGCTGCTCCCGCCCGTGTCCGGGTCGGTCTGGGACTTCTTGCGTCCCAGCAGGTCGTAGTCGAACGTCCAGACCGTCTTGTCGGGGCCGGTGACCTGGTGCTGCTGACCGGCGGCCGTGTACTGGTAGGTGGTGGCGGAGGGGGTGCCACCCGAGGTGGTGAATCCGGCGGCCGCGGACCCGGACAGCGTGGGCGGGGCGGTGTACTGGTCCAGTTCGGTGGTCTGGCCGCGCGCATCGACCACCGTGGTGGAGGCGACCGCGCCCTTGGGCGGCAGGACGGTGGTCTTGTCCCCGGTGTAGGCGGTGGCCGTACTCCAGGTCTTGCTCCCGTCGTGCTCCTCGGTGACCAGGCCGGCGCGGCCCTGTCCGTCGTAATCGGTGACGGTGGCGTCAGGGATGGTCACCTGGGAGACGGAGATCAGACTGCTGCGCGGACTGCCCGAGACGCTGTAGTTGTTGTTGGTGACGACCGTCCAGCCGTGGGAGTCGTACTGGGTGTCCGTGACCGCCGTGCTGGAGTTCTCACCGGTCTTCTGGACCTGCAGGGGCCGCAGCATCGCGTCGTACAGCGTCTCGCTGGTCTGGTAACTGCCGTTGTCGAGGAGGGCGTTGGAGGCGACGACCGACGGGGCCGACTGGGAGATGCTGTAGGTGTAGGTGGTGTTCGCCGGTGCGCTGTTGGCTTTGATCTCGTTGGGCAGCCACACCCCGGTCAGGCGGCCGAGGGCGTCGTAGGTGAGAGAGGTGAGCTTGCCGGCCACGTCGGTCTTGGCGGTGGGCAGAGCCCGGGCCGGGTCCAGGGTGGTGCTGGCGACCTGGCAGTCCAAGGAGGATGTGGTGACCGTGGAGCAGTCCACGCCGGGGGTGACCTGGGTGATGGTCGTGCTGCTGGTGGGCAGCGCACCGGTGGCGGGGGTGTAGGAGGTGAAGACGCTCTGGGCGAGGCTCTTGCCGTCCGGTGAGGTGGAGTTGGGGGTTCGGGTGACCTTCGTTGTGCGGCCGTAGGAGTCGTAGGTGGTGGCGGTCTTGTCGACGAAGGCGGTCGCGGTGGCGCCGCTCGCGTCGGAGGCTCCCTGGACGAGGGTGGCGTCACCTGTCGTGGGTAGGGCGGGATTCGTCTGCCCGTCGCCGTCGTAGGCGAAGGCGTTGCTGTCGTAGGAGGTGCGGGTGTCGGAGATCAGGGTGCCGCTGGGGGTGGCTCCCGCGGTTGAGCAGTCCTGGGTCGTGGTGAGGGTCTCGGCGGCCATCACGAGGGTGTCGAGGCGGCCGGTGAGGTAGCGGTTGTAGGTGCACTTTGCGACGTTGCCGCTTGCTGTGGTCTCGCCGCGGTCGTCGATCTGCACGGCCATGCCCGTGGTCGACTTGCCCAGGGCCGTGTTGTAGAAGGTGTCGGTCTCGGTCCTGCGCCAGCCGTACGACACTGCTTGCCGGGTCAGGGTCTTGGCAGGGCGGGCCATCTGCGCCGTCAGGTCCGGCAGACCGCTGCGGCTGCGGCTGGCCGTGGGGCCGATGATGGTGGGCACGGTGACCTCGGCCTTGTCCAGGCTGCCTGTGGCACTGGTGTAGGTGTCGGTCTCGAAGGTCTGCCCCGCCAGGGCGTTGTCGTCGGCGACCGAGGTGGCACCGTCCTGGCTGGTCAGCGGTGGAACCGAGCGGGTCTTGCCGCCGGGCAGGGTGTCGCCATTCATGCCCAGGAAGTAGTACGTCTTTGTCAGCGTCTTCTGGTCGTGGACCGCGATTTTGTCGGTGTTGTGGAAGACGGTGGGGTCGCCGGTGGTGACGTCCACTTCGGGGTAGCCGCGGAACTGGCCCCAGGTGCGGTTCTTGGTCTTGACGGTCTCATTGTCGTCGTAGTGCCAGCCGGGGTTGCCCTTGTAGGCGTAGTCCGTTTCCAGCTTGGGCTGGGTGCCGTCCTGGTAGGAGTTGTGCGGATCGATCGTGACGGCCGAGGTGACCTTGTACTTGTAGAACCAGTCCATCCACGGCGCGGGCTGTCCGTCAGGGGTCCAGTACACCGGGAAACACGACAAGGTATTGGTGGAGGCGAAGGTCTTGGCGGCCGCGTCTGTCGGGTCGTTGGGGTCGCTCGCCGGTGCTTTGGAGCAGTTGGGTCGGTCGTAGGTGACCGTCGTCTGCGCGCCGGCCTCGGTGGTGACCACCTGGATCCGGTCGTGGTACATCAGCGGCATCTGCGGGATCGTCCCGACCCGGTTGGGCAGCTGCAGCGGCGGGTCGAAGCTCACCGCCGGGGTCGAGGAGCTGCTCGTGGCGCCGCCCAGGGTGTCCAGGCCGGTGCGTTTGATGGAATCCAGCCACAGGGTGGGGGCGTGGTCGCCGCCGTCGGGGAAGGACTGCGTGAAGGTGTACTGGTCGACCTGCTGGGTCACCCCGCCCGTCTGGATCCGGGTGGTGATCGAGGTCAGACGCTTGCGGGACCAGAAGCTGGGGCCGTGGTTGGTGCAGTTCGTCGAGCTAGAGGCGCAGTTCAGGTCCACCGGTACGTCCGGCCAGTACGCGGCATTGGCCGTGGTGAACTGACTGTCCGCGCAGGTGTTGCCGGACGGGGTGCCCGGGATGCAGCGTTCGGCGGAGGCATCGAAGACGATCTGCTCCGGCGCGGTCGCCGAGTAGATCGTTGAGGCGGTCATGCCGTAGTCGATGCGGGACAGGGTGCCGCCACGGGTGTAGGCAACGGCGGTGTTCTTCATGTCCGCGCCGTAGTAGCCCGTTTCCGGGGAGTAGTACCAGGCGGTGGCGTTGCTGTGGGTGTCGACCGCGTAGTCGAGGTTGAAGCGGTAGCCGAGTGTGCAGGAGGTGGAGGCGAAGTCGGTGCTGTCCGGGCAGTCGGAGACGCCGCTGTGCGCGTGGTAGACCGGTTCGGTCCATACGGACTTCGTCTCGTCCTTGCCGCTGGTCCAGCCCGGCAGGCGGTTGCGGCCGAAGAAGTACTGCACTCCTCCTTCGGTGACCTTGAAGTACTCCCCGTTCTTTGTGCCGTTCGTGGCGCCGGTCAGGTCCTCGATCTTGATCGTGGAGCTGTCGTCGACGGGGTGGAACGTTTTCGTCGAGTCGTCGTAGACGACCTCGGTGGACTTGCCGTTCAGCGAGAGCGTGAGGATCTGACCCGCCCAGCACTGGTCACCGTCGTTGTCGGGAGCCCCGGACGACGAGTCGTCCTTGCAGGACTTGTACGTGCGCTCCACATAGTTCTCCGCCGAGCTCCAGCCGTCACCCAGCCACGAGGACTGGTTGTTGGTCCCCTCGGTGCGCGCGTCCTGACTGGAAGAGTTGTAGAAGAGATCAACGTTCGGGACCGTGCCGCCGATCGCCGGCGGCACGGAGATCGGGTAACTGTAGGTGAACGCGCCGGTGTTACCGGAGGTCGACCAGGAGCCGCCCGGTGACAGGCTGGTCGCCGAGTAGTCACCCGCCGAACCGGACGTGCCCGCGGCCGCCGCCATGACGACCGTCGTGCCGGAGGATGCCGTCGCCGAGCGGGCCGAGCCGACGGCATTCGATGCCACCGCCTTCGGGCCAGGAACGGTGACCTGGGCGGACAACGGTGTTCCGGGGGCGGTGCGCACCGCTCTCTGGATCTGGCACTTCGCCAGCTTCGGCGTGGTCAGGGCGCAGGCGGGCAGCTGCACGAGGTGCAGGCGCGCGGCGAAGTCACCGCCAAAGGCGTAACGGAACGAGGAGTCATCGACCCGCAGTGCGACCTTCCCGCCCCCAGGGCTGGTGCGCTGGAGAGTGAAGAGCACACCGTGCACGCCGACGGTCTGTGCGGTCTTCTGGTCCAGCACGGTCACCCGCACCCGCTGCGATCCGGTGACGGCGGCCGCCTTGGCCCCCGCTCCTGCCACGTCGCCCAACAGGACAGGCGTGCCCTTGGCCCGGACCTCGGTCGCCTTGGCGGTAAGCCGCGCAGAGACGGCGCGGACCGGCAGAGTGACCACGGAACTGCCCGGCCCGGGTAGCTTCGCATGACCGCTGGGATCGAAGTGCTTGAAACGCTTCGAGGTGGAGCCCCACCCGGGTCTGGAGTGGACCAAGGGCACCCGCTTGTTGCGCGGAGCCGCAGGTGCCGTCACGTGCCGCTGCTCCGAAGTTGCTGCCGCAGCAACACCGGCGGGCAGCAGGCCCACCAGCAGGGCGCCGACCGCCACCGCTGCCGTGTGCCGAACCCGCCGGGCCGTCCAAGCCGCGCGCCCGCGTCGCCACCCCGTAATCCGTGCCATGCTGTGCGTCCCCTCCCCGGCCCCAGACCACCCAACTTTCGTGCAAATTAGGCGACTTGAGTGCACGTCACAGCGGAGGCACACGTCGATCACATCCCCCGCACACGATCACGCTAGGGCTTGACCTCAACCCCAAAGGCAAAGCATTTCCAGAGGGAAAGCAAAGGAACTCCACAGACCAGAACTCAAGTTGGTCTGTATTCGTCAAAAGTGGACTCTGTGCGAGCACTTGTCGATCAATAGACGATGGACCGTCTTCACACCGGCCCCACAGAATGCAGAGCGGCGCGGGGCCCACGGGGGGAACCGCACGACATCTGCGAAGGACTCCGACCTCACATGTCCGCCTCTCGCACACCTCTGCCAGCCAGACACCCCTCGTTCAGACCGATTGCGGCCGCCGTCGTCGCGGCCCTGGCGGCCGGGTCACTGGCCGCCACCACACCCGTCCATGCCGCGCCGCTGGATGCGCCTAGCTCCTCGTCCAAGACCGCCTCGCAGCGCGACGACTCGCCATCCGCCGCCCGCAGCCTCAATGCAACAGAGTGGGCGTCCGCGCAGGCGAAGGCGACTGGCCAGCCGGTGACCATCGACGCGCTCACGGGCACCGGTACGCAGGTGGTGGCCAACCCGGACGGCACCTTCACCCGGACCGACTCATCCATGCCCCAGCGCACCCTGCAGCAGGGGAAATGGGTCCCTATCGACACCACCCTGGTACAGCACGCCAACGGGACCTGGGGCCCCAAAGCCGCCGTCACGGATGTGACGTTTTCCGGTGGCGGCTCGGGTGCACTGGTCACCTTGCGCAGCGGGGCCGACAGGCTGGGCTTCTCCTGGCCGACCGCCCTCCCCAGACCAGTGGTCTCCGGTGACACCGCCACCTACCCGGACGTGCTGCCACAGGTCGACCTCCAACTGACCGCGGACGCCTCCGGATACTCTTCGATCCTGGTGGTCAAGACCCCCAAGGCCGCAGCCGATCCCCGCTTGAAAAGCCTCACACTCAACACGGCCTCGTCCGGCCTCAAGCTCTCCACCACCCCCAACGGTGGTGTGCAGGCCACGGACAAGCACACGAGCGAGACCGTATTCCACAGCGACACCGCGCTGATGTGGGACAGCGCAGGGAAGAAAGCCGCGCACGCCCCCCTGGCACACACCAAGACCGTTTCGTCGGCACGAGCCGAGCACCGGGCGTCGGGCAACGTCGGTGCCCACCGCTCCCAGGTCCGAGTGCACCTGAAACCCGGTCGGCAACTGCTTTCACCGGATGAGAAGTTGCTCTCCTCCAAGAGCACCGTCTACCCCGTCTACGTGGACCCGGAGTGGAGTGGCAGGCCCTCCCAGCTGGACTGGGCCCGGATCTCCGACAACGGGTGGAACGTCTACAACTCGACGTCCACCACAGGCGCCACCAACGCCCGTGAGGGATGGGACAAGTACCCCCCCAGCAACGGTGAACGCGCCCGGACCTACTACCAGATCAACACCAGCGGCATCAAAGGCGCCGTGGTCAGCCACGCCTCCCTGTACGTGAAGCAGCTCTCCGCCGCCTCCTGCTCCGACACCCCCGCCGCCGTCTACGGCACCGACCGCCCCGAAGGATGGAGCTCCTCGTCGCTGTACTGGGGCCACGAACCCACCGTGCGCACCGATGCACTCGGCAAGACCAACCCGGTCAGCCACGAGGCCGGTACCTGCCCGGTCACCGACGGTGCCAACTCCTGGGTCAGCCCGCCCTCACTCGAATTCGACGTGACCTCCCGGGCCCAGAGCGCAGCAGCCGGCAGCTGGAGCAGCATGACGCTGATGGTCCAGTCACCCAACATGAACGACGCCTCCCAGTGGAAGCAACTCGCCTACGGCGGCGGAGCCACCATGTCGGTCACCTACAGCTACCGGCCCAAGCTCAAGAACGGCACTGGCACCCCCGCCATCAAGCCGTCCACGGTGAACCTGGGCAAGACGATGACCACTACCCACACTCCGACACTCTCCGCCCGCGCGGTCGACCCGGACCTGGCCGGGGGCAGCGAGCTGGTGCGCATCGAGTACAACATCTACAACTCCTCCGGCACCCTGATCCACCAGGGCTTCGGCCCCAGCACCGACTCCAAGAAGCGCGCCCGATACAACACCAACGGCAGCGACTGGACCACCCCGAGCCTGCCCGACGGTACCTACACCTGGAAGGCCACCGCTCAGAACGCCGCGGGCTACTGGGCCGGCACCGGATCAGGCATCTGGACCAAGATCCAGACCTTCACCGTGGACACGACCGCGCCGCCCATGCCCACCATCACTTCCAGCCAGTTCCCGGCCGGGCAGATCGGTGCCGCCTTCGGCGACAAGGGCACCTTCACACTCGGCAACAACCACACCAACAACATCACCGGATACCTGTTCGCTCTGGACGCCACACTCGGCAACACTGTCTACAGCAGCAGCAACGTCACGAAGTTGAACTCCACGACCAAGATCACGTCGGGGCAGGCGTACTACGTCACATCGGACAACGGGCCCGGTACCGGAACGTCGGTCGTCAACGGCAGTGCCTCCCCCGCCTTCGCCCCTGGCACCACAGGTCCTCACAAGCTGTACGCCAAGGCGGTGGATCAGGCCGGCTCGACGTCCGTCCAGGCGACCTACAAGTTCTACGCCGGCACAAGCACCCCGACCTACGCCTACGGCGACAAGATGATCACCGGGTGGACCGCGACCAACACCGACGGCACGACGACTGCTGTGCCCAAGGCGACCACGACCACCAAGGGCGGGCAGCTGATCAGCCAGGCCGCCGGCAGCGGCTACGAGTTCGCCGACGGCTACCAAGCCTGGCTCGCTAACAAGTCAACCACCTCGAAGGTCGTCTCCGGTGACAGCGCCACCTTCAGCTTCGACGTCCCCAAGGACGGCCCTTGGAGCTTCGGGGCCAACCTGACCAAGGCCAAGGACTACGGCATCTACCGGCTGGTCCTGGACGCGGGCAAGAGCACCCAGGCAACGCTGCTCAGCGACTACGACGCCTACAGCTCCTACACCACCACCCACTTCGTCGACCTCGACATGCCCAAGGACGCCAACGGACAACTGCTCACTCTCAAACAGGGTGTACACACTCTGACCCTCACCCTGACCGGCAACAACTCCAAGTCGGCCGGGTTCCAGGCGGGCATCGACGTGCTGCGGCTCGCCCCGGCCCTGACCTGCGCGATCAACGACACCAGCAGCTGCCTGAACAACACCGCGACCAGTACCTTCAGCACGACGACCAGCCAGGCCGACGCGGACGGATCCGGCAACAGCATCAACTCCGCCGACCTGACAAGCACCTCGGGCTGGCTGAGTGGCAAGACAGTGACCGTCGACGGCGCCACCATCACCCTGCCGAAGTTCGGCACCGGCACCTACGACAACATGCTGGCCTCCGGCCAGACCGTCACCCTGCCGGACAGCGGTACAGTGAACACCGGTGACGCCCTGGTCTTCCTCGCCTTCGCCACCGGCGGCGCCGCCACGGGCACCAACGGCACCATCACCTACGCCAAGGACAACTGCCGTCCAGGCGGCGACCCCATCCAGCCCTACCAGCTGGACACTGTGCCCGACTGGCTCAGCGGCCCCGCCTCCGCTGCCGCAGTCACGCTGGTCCACGAGAACCACCGCAACAACACCCAGACCAGCCCGGTTCCCGGCCCCAAGATCTACGCCATCAGCGTCCCGCTGCAGTGCCCGGGCTCGGTCATCAGCAGCATCTCCCTGCCGCTGTTCACCAACGGCGTCCAGCAGAACCAGCCGGCCCTGCACATCCTCGGGATGGGCATACGACCGACGGCCTTCACCGGCAGTGGAACCAGCGCCCAGCACTGGGTCGGCACCTGGTCCTCAGTCCAGGACACCGCCAAAGTTCAGCAATCCGGCGGCACTACGGCCATCGCCAACGGGCAGACGCTGCGTATCCCAGCACACGTCAGCATCGGCACCGAGACCGGCAACAAAGTGCGTATCCATTTGTCCAACGCCCTGGGCACCTCACCCGTGACCTTCGACGCAGCCTCCGTCGCCCTGCAGGACACCACCGCCGGCGGCGCCACCACGACGGCCGCGGGGCCCACGGCGCTCGCCTTCGGCGGCCTCACCTCCGTCACCATCCCCGCAGGCGCCGACGCCACCAGCGACCCCGTGACCCTGTCCGTCGCACAGCAGGGAACCGTACTGGTCAGCCTCCAGGTACACGGCTCAGTCATCGCGTTGCCCGGGCACGCCACGGCGCGGACACCCGTGTGGATCAGCAACGACGCGGCCAACCGGACGCTCGACGCCACGGCCGCGAACTACACGCAGACGACCTACACCGGCCTGCCCTACCTGACCGGAATCGACGTCACCACCCCCGCCTCGGCTCCCACCGGCTCGGTGGTTCTCTACGGGGACCAGAACATCAACGGTGACACCGCAGGCACCAGCAACAGCCCGTACCACCTCAGCGACGCCATAACCAACGCTTTGGTCAACGACACTAACGGCGACAATTCCGTCGACTACGGCGTACTCAACGCGGGCACCAACAGCACCAGTCTGAACAACAACCAGTTGCCGCAGATCGCCTACAGCGCCACCCCGAGGAACGCGCTCAATCCCCTGGACCGCAACGTCCTGGCCCAAGGCAACGTGCGCACCGTCCTCGTCTCCACCGGCGCCACCGACCTGCTCAACTGCACCGGTACCGCCGACACCTGCGCCACCAGCGTCGAGAACGGCCTGCAGTCGCTCAACAGCCAGCTCATCTCGTACTACACCGACGACGGGCAGCCCCACGACGGCCAACAACCGGTGACGGAGAACTCCAACATCACCGTCTACATCACCACCATCCCGCCATTCACCGCCGCCCACCCAGGCACAGCGACGCAGGAAGCCGCACGGGAACAGGTCAACACCGATCTACCCGGCCTCTTCTCGTACCAGGTCATCGACTTCGCCGCGGCGGTCTCCACGGACGGCACGGCAACGTCCTCCACCGTCAAAGCCGCCGACTTGTCCAACGGCAGCCCTTCCAGCACCTACTACGACGACTTGGCCGCCCGCTACCTCCGCGACACGAACAACCGTGACACAATCGACATCGCTCCGAACCTGATCGTCCCCGTCGCCACCGGCAGCGACACCCCCGACAACGAGTGGGAGCTGGCCGCCGACGGCACCGACCAGCGCGGCGACAACCCGTTCACCGCGGTCGGCGGCGCGACCTCCAACGCTGCGGGACCCGACGCGGTCAACGCCCCAGCCGCCGCCACCTCCTTCGACGGCAGCACCGGCTTCCTGGAGAGCGATCACACCGCCATCAACACCCTCGCCGACTACACCATCTCCGCGTGGGTGAAGCTCGACTCGGCAACCGGCCCCGCCACCGCCATCTGCGAGGGCACCAGCCAGCACCAGGCGTTCTACCTCGGCTACGACCGCGGCAACCAAGGCTGGATGTTCCAGACCACGACCACCAACGACGACACCTCCGACTTCCCCACCGCGGAAGGAGACGCCGGCACCGGAGCCCTGGGCACCTGGACCCACCTCCTGGTCACCTACACCGCACCCGTCGACGGCGACGACAGCACCGGCGTCATGTCCATCTACCAGAACGGCACCCTCATGGGGACCGCCACCAACCTCACCCCGCAGTACGACTCCTCCATGCCCCTGACCATCGGCGGTTGCATCAACGACCCCGCCGCGACCTCCCCGTACAACGCCTTCCCCGGCTCCGTCTCGGACGTCCAGGTCTACCCCTACGCCATGCCGGCCAGCGACGCCGACGCAAGCAGCGTGATCGTGCCCAGCGGCTGGCAGAACGGCATGCCCGAGGACGACTGGAAACTCGCCGCCAACGGCACCGACACCGCCTCCCTCAACCCCCTCACCCCGACCGGCAGCGCCTCCTTCGGCACCAACGCGCCCAGCGGGATGTCCGGCAGCGTCGCCTTCGACGGCAGCACCGGCTTCCTCAAGAGCAAGCAGAGCGCGGTCAACACTCTCGGCGACTACACCGTCTCGGCCTGGGTGAAGATCAACTCAGCCCTCGGCACCACCGCCGTCTGCCAAGGCACCACCCAGCACCAGTCCTTCTACCTCTCCTACGACAAACCCAGCGCCGCCTGGATGTTCCAGACCACCACCACCAACGACGAGAACTCCGACTTCCCCACCGCAGAAGGAGACCCCAACAGCGGTCCCACCGGCACCTGGACCCACCTCGTCGCCACCTTCCGGGCACCAGTCCCGGGAAGCTCCACCACCGGCAACATGGCCCTCTACCAGAACGGCACCCTCATCGGGACCGCCACCAACCTCAGCCCCCAGTACGACTCCGCCATGCCCCTCACCATCGGCGGCTGCATCAACAGCGCCTCCGCCACCACCCCCTATCTGGCCTTCCCCGGCTCCGTCGCCGACGTCCACGTCTACCCACGCACACTTTCGGCGACCGAAGTCAGCGCACTGCACTGACCCATCGCCGATCCAGGGCCCTCGCCGACTCTGTCCGGAGCGGCGCGGGCCCGCCCACGTCAGCGGCGGCGGCCAGCCACACCCAGTCGGCGAACGGACCGACACCGTCGAACACTCCGCCGAAGACCGGCCTGCGGAGACCACCCAGGAGATCACGCCCGCCAGCGCAACCTCCGAGCAAAGGCGCATTGCCGAAATCGAAGCGGCACACCACAGGCGCGTCCACCGGAAAGCCGCCGCAGAAGAGGCCCGCATCCAGTACGTCGGCTCAGCGCGCGCCACATCCACCATCGCGCCAGCCATGCCGCCGAGCCGGACCAAAACACAACCAGCCGACGGGGGCTTCGTCACACTGCCAGCTGTCACGGGCGAGTCACAAACCCCGTGGACACCCTCTCGGCACAGGATCTCGAACCTAGACATATGTGCCCGCACAGGACTGGATGGGCGCCCCTGGACGCCTTCTACGACATGTGCCAGGTGGTGCCCAGCGACGGGCCCAGGACCAGTACGGGGGCCTCTTCCGGCCCGTCAAAGCGGTATTGCAGGGTGTAGGACGTACTCTCACTCACCCGACTCACGCTCCCACATCTCACGGCCGCCCCCATGACGGGGGGTGTGAAGGGACGGGCCGGATCAGGTGAACGCCCTCTCGGGCGGCATTGCGTTCGAGGCATCGCACGATCTCGCGTCGGGTCTTGCCCTCCTTGATCCGGCGTTCGTAGTAGTCCTGGGTACGTGGGTCGACCCGCAGGTGGGTGACACGATGCGGTGGAGCGCGGCGTTGGCCTGCCGGTCGCCGCCGCGGTTGAGGCGACGGAACCGCCGACGTCCCGAGGAACGCTCGACAGGGCTGACACCGCACAACGCGGCGAACGACGCCCCGCTGTCCAGCCGTTCCGGGTTGTCTCCCATGGTGATCAGGAGCGTGACGACGCTGTCCGGGCCGATGCCCACCGGTACGAGCAGTTGCGGGGCGTGGCGTTCGACGAGCCGGGTCAGGCGCTGATTGAGCTCATCGATCTGTGCGGTGAGCTGCTCGATGCGCTGGGCCGGCAGGCTCAGGGTGACGCGAGTGGCCTGGGCCACGGCGTCCTCATCTCCCCCATCATCTTCGCGGGACTCGCCACCGCGAGGCTCCGCCAGAACCTCGCCCACCGTCTTACGGGCGATCACGAACCGCTCCCAAACGGCCTCGGCCTCCCGGCTCGGCGGGCCGTTCCCAGGGTCGGCGGAGGTCCTCGGCGAGGGGCCGGGCGAGACGGAGCTGGGTGTGGGCAGCGATGATCAGCCACGCCCACAGGTCGGCCGTGTGCGGATCGCGGACCTTGGGGACGGTCCAGCCCAGGGTCTGAACCCGCTCACCCCGACCGGCAGCGCCTCCTTCGGCACCGACGCGCCCAGCGGGATGTCCGGCAGCGTCACCTTCGACGGCAGGGGGCTGGAGCGCCGCTGGAATCAATGCAGTTGTCCTTGGCATAGCCGAGGTGTCCGCCACGACGCCGCGGATGGCGTCGGCGAGGTACTGCGGGGCTTCGAAGGTCTCCCCGTTCTCGATCGGCTCTCAGGCGTCAGGAAGGGAGTTCGAGGTCATAACACGACCGGTTCCATACGCAGTACGGCCGGTTTCCCCGGGGCCGGTTCAAGCTGCCGGGCGAGGCGGTGGAGTTCGTTGCCCGGCACGTACAGGTGCCCGCGTCCGAGCTGGACGCGTATGAGTGGAGCGGTCGGACGGTCGAACACCACCGTGCGCAGATCCGCGGGCACCTGGACTTCCGTTCTGCAGTGTCGCGGATGCGGACAAGCTGGCGGCCTGAGGCGAGCGGCCGCCACCACGAACGCCGCTGTCCCCCGGCAACGGCCCGCACGGGCGTCACCGGGGGACGGCGTGTCGCTGATCAGGTTGTCGCTGTCGCCCGGCAGAGGCGGGCGGTCGCCTTAACCCTCCACGAAGGCGAGGATGTCGGCGTTGAGGACCTCGGGGTGCGTCGACAGCATGCCGTGGGGGTAGCCCTCGTAGCTCTTGAGCGTGCCGTTCTTGAGCAGCTCAACGGACTTCGGGGCCGAGTCGGCGTACGGCACGACCTGGTCGTCGGTCCCGTGCATCACGAGGACGGGGACGTCGATCTTCTTCAGGTCCTCGGTGAAGTCGGTCTCCGAGAAAGCCTTGATGCATTCGTAGTGGGCGTTCGTCGCGCCCATCATGCCCTGCCACCACCACCGGTCGATGAGTCCCTGGGACACCTCGGCGCCGGGCCGGTTGAAGCCGTAGAAAGGTCCGGCCGGGACATCGATGAAGAACTGGGCCCGGTTGGCGGCGACCGCCGCACGGAAGCCGTCGAAGACCTCGATCGGGGTGCCTTCGGGGTTGCTGTCCTTCTTCACCATGACCGGGGGGACGGCCGCGACGAGTACCGCCTTGGCGACCCGGCCGGGCTTGGCCTGCGCCACGTAGCGCGCGACCTCACCACCGCCGGTGGAGTGCCCGACGTGCACCGCACCCTGCAGGTCCAGGGCGTCGGTCAGCACGTTGACGTCGGCGACGTAGGTGTCCATCTCGTGGCCGGTCGCGGGCTGGCTGGAGCGCCCGTGCCCGCGGCGGTCGTGGGCGATGACGCGGTAGCCCTTGGAGAGGAAGAACAGCAACTGGGCGTCCCAGTCGTCCGAGCTGAGCGGCCAGCCGTGGTGGAAGACGATCGGCTGGGCGTCCCGCGGGCCCCAGTCCTTGTAGAAGATGACGGTGCCGTCCGGCGTGGTGACTGTGCTCATTGCTGGTTCCTCTGCTTGTTCGGATGTTCGGTTGTGCTTCGACCCGTTGTCGGGCCTGTGCGAGTACGTTCTCGCCCGTCAGACGGCTCCCGGGTGGCCCCCGCACGAGCCGCCTGGAGCTTTACTTGGTTGCTTCGACGGCCTGCAGGATGATGTCCACGACCTCGTCGGGGTGCGAGAGCATGACCATGTGCGAGGCGTCGATCTCCACGAAGTCGATTCCGGCACGGCGGTAACCGAAGCGTTCCACATCGGGATTGATGGTGGTGTCGGAGCTGGAGACAACCGCCCACGCGGGCTTGGTCCTCCAGGCCGCGGCGGTTGCCTTCTCGGCGAACGCCAGACCCGCCAGCGGGCGCTGTGACGACGCCAGCACGGCGGCGAGATCCGGGTCCACGTCGGCGGCCACGACCTCGGGGAACTTCTCCACGTCGACGGTGACGTCGGGGTTCTTCTCGTCGTAGTCCGCCAGTGGCGACGGCGTGAGGACGAGGGCGGCGCCCAGCTTCGAGTCGGGGAAGCCGCCCTGGAGTTCGCCGAGGCTCTCGCCCTCCTCCAGCGCGTACCCCGCGAGGTACACCAGGGCCTTCACGTTCTCCTCTGTCCCGGCCACCGTGATCACGGCACCGCCGTAGGAGTGACCGACGAGGACCACCGGGCCGCCGACGCCGCGCACGAGGGACGCCACGTAGGCGGCGTCGCCCAGCAGACTGCGGTTGGGCACACCAGGAACGACGACCTTGAACCCCCGCTTCAGCAACCGGCTGGTGACGGGGGCGTACGAGGAGGCGTCCGCGAACGCTCCATGGACGAGAACGACGGTCGGTTGTGTCATGGCGGGGTCCTCGGGTGAGCTGTGGGCGGTGAGCCCCTTTCGTCAATTCGAAAATACGGAGTCATGCCGCGGCGTCTTGCCTCTGAGCGCACGACGACTGGCACGAGAGCGCTCACGCGGCATGCGCGAAAACGTCGCGTCATTGACCGTAGCCGCGATCGCCGCGGTCGGCGCGGTGGGCGTCCGTCCACCCGCGGGCCGCCGTCACCCGGCCACGGAAGGCCGCATGTGGGGCGGGGCCGAGCCGTCCGTGGTCCCGCCGGCTGCCGACCTCGTAGCCCCCTGGCCCGCAGGCGTCACGGAGGCGGGGAGGCGCCCAGGGCCGAGTGCCAGGCGCCGGAGGCGGGTGCGTAGTCGTAGTCGTACTCGTAGTCGTGCAGCAGGACGGTGCCTCCGCCGTCCAGATCGACCGTGCCGATGCGCTGGAGGGACCGCCCGCCGGCGATGACGGCGCAGCAGGTACATCACGCCCGCAGCCTGGTCGTTCGCCCGGAGAACACCGTCACCTCAATCGCGAAGCTTCTGGACGTCAGCAGGAACACGGTCCACAAGTACGTGCCCGAACCGGAGGGCGGCCGGGTCGCCCTCGCGGAGGCGACGGCCGCACCCGAACTGTCCCGGCCCGCGAAGTCGGCCCAGTAGCTCCGCCGTTTGCGGCTGATGACGCCGTTCTTACCGGCACCCCGAGACCGCCGCGAGTTCGCGAGAACTGAAAGCGCTTCGGGGGAACCCGAGGGTGCGGTGGCCTGATGCTGGGGGGGAGCCGTGGGCTCGCGGTGAAGTCGCGGGGGCCGCTCCAGAGCCGACGACGTCCAGGCGAACTTGGTCGTCGTGCCTCGCTGGTCGTCCGCGCGGTGCGCTGAGCGCACCGGGGTGGGCCGGCTACTCGGGCAAGGTCTGGATCGACAACGAGGGATATCGGGAAGGCTCTCGGAAATCCACGGCCTCCTCATGGCCTGCGCGAGCGCGACCGGGGTGCGCGCAGACCACTACAGGCCCGAAGCCGCGAACCACGACGCACCCGAAGCCGCGGACGGCCGGGGCCTGTTGGGGACCCCGGCCTCGGTGGACGGCTGCGGGTGCCGGTCAGGAGCGGGTGACCGAGACGATCCACGAACGCAGGCGGGTGACATCCGCGAAGGACGCGACACTCGTCCGGTCGGATCCGGAGAGGACCCCAACGAGCACCTCATGACCGGCGCGGTTCTTCACCGTTGCCGGGCCGCCCGAGTCGCCTCCGGCGGGGAGACCGTCTCCTCGCTGTGAGCAGAAGTCGTCCACTCCCACCATGAGCTCGCAGCGCCGGTCCGCATGCGCCACGACCTTGAGGTCCGCTTGCTTCAGCAGGTTGGACTGGCACGAGGACTCGGACTTCGGCGGGGCGCAGGTGGCTCCCCACCCGTAGGCCCGCACCCTGTGACCCACCGTCACATCTCCGCTGCGTCCCAGCTCGATCGGCTGAACTCTGAGACGGGGAACCTTCACCAGTGCCACGTCGGCCCTGGGGGTGAACACGGTGGCGTTCTTGATCCGCTTCACGACGGTGCCACGCCGCTGGTCGAGGCTGCCGACACGGAAGGTGATGCGCCAGTTGTCGTACCGGACGCAGTGGGCAGCAGTGATCACCCACTCAGGTGCGACGACCGTCCCCGTGCACGACGGTTCACCGTCCGCGTACACGCGTACGGCCCAGGGGCCGTGCTTGCTCACCGAGCCGCCCTGGATCGCCCACGCCGATGACGGCGTTGCCAGGGCTAAGACGAGCAGGGTGAGTATCACGCCAAGCCGGCGCTGTCTGACCTGCATGTGGGTCCCTTTTTCGTTGCTTCGATCGGTCTCACGGCCGCCGGGGGGCGACCGCTGGTGGAAATGAAGAGGGGCGCTCGCGCAGCCATGCCGTGAGGCCGTGAAGTCGTGTGCGCCCAACCCCGGAAGGCTAGAAGCGTGTGGTGCGATCGGTTGGCCCCAAGACGCACGGGTACGTGCCTGTCAGCGCACTCGATGTCCTTCGGCGACAGCCCTCGGTCCCGGCAGGGTGGGCGGCCGCCCTCCACGAGGCGGGTCGGCCTTACCGCAAACCGGGCAGACGACGGAGTTCGAAGCAGCGGGGCGAGCGGGCCGTCGTTGAGAGCGCCTGATGGTGTGCGCCGCGGACCTGAGTGCCTGTCTGTCCCTGATCACCGCACGATGTTGTGCCGGGCGGCCTGGGCTGCTGATACTCGGACGTGGATCCGCGAGATCGGGGCCGTGCACCTGCTGCGGCAGGTCCTCGTGCGGACCTACTCCGGCGGACCGATTCCCGTGGACGGCAGGTGATTGAGAAGCGGGACGCCGACGACGGTGTCCCGCCCGGTCGACTCCGTCTGACCTCCCCCTACGGCAGTGACGCACGCCGGGCGGCCAAGGGCGACGATCTGTTCCACACGAGAGGGTCAAGCAGCCCATGGGCCTTGACCCCGGGTTCGGTACAGGGCGCTGATCCTCGGAAGAATGCGCCCTGTGCCCGCCCAGCGGAAGTACCCACCGGAGCGGATCGAGCCAGCGGCGCGGATGGTCGCAGACAAGCAACGCAAGACCGGGACGGCCGGGGATCATCCATGGGGTCGGTGACCTGTTTCGGCATTCATCCCGAAGCCCTGCGGCACTGGGTGAAGAAGCACGATGCCCAGGCTGCTGCCCCCCATGACGAGTCCGCGCGGATCCGGCAGCCGAAAGGGAGAACTCCGAGCTGCGGCGGGCGAACGAGATCCTCAGGGCCGCGGCTGCTTCTTTCGCAGCGGAACTCGACCCCCGACCGCCGCGCTGATCCGTTTCATCGACGCTCACCGTGACCGGCCGGTGGGGCCGCCCTGGACGGTGATCCACTCCTCGTCGACGGCCGGCTTGGCGATCTCGCCGGACTGGACCTCGTCGACGGCCTTGCGCGCGGGGGCCAGGTCGAAGAGGTAGGGCGGGTTGGCCGTGGCCTCGACGAAAGCCTGCGCGGCGGGCTCGAGCACCGGCGTGACGGGCATGACGGCTTCGGACATGCCAGTCTCCTGGGATTGCGCGCGGCACACCGGGCCATCCGGCGCCGCTGCGGCCCACCGTAGGGGCGCTGTACGCCGCGCAGTTGCCCCCGAGCGCACTTCTGGCGTCCCCGCAGCGCACAACGCGGACGGAGTGCGGGGCGGGCACGGCGGTGCACCGCGGAGTCGGTGCACTACGAGACCGGCGCAGCGGTGCACTGCGGGGCAGGTGCGAGTGCGCGCACGAGACACACCGCGGCTGGGACCAGACCTAGCGTGACGGCTCGGCGGTCGCGGTTCGCCTCTGATGCGACAGCGAACACGGACCCCGGCAGCGCAATTCCCATCCCGGAAGGGGTCCCGCAAGCGTGTCCTCAATGCCGGTCGGCGGTCTGGTTCCTCAGGCCGTCGACGATCCCGCAGAACTCGTCGTCCGCAACGCGAAAATCCACACCGGAGACCCGAACCGCCCACATGCGGGGGCGATAGCCGTCCGGGACGGCGTGGTCACGGTCGTCGGCGACGACAAGGACGTCGCCCCGCAGATCGGTTCGGCCACCAAGGTCGTGGACGCGCTCGGGCGGCGGGTGATCCCGGGGCTCAACGACGCCCATCTGCACGTGATTCGCGGCGGGCTCAACTACGTGCTGGAGCTGCGCTGGGATGGCGTGCCCACGCTGCGGCAGGGCCTCGCGATGCTGCGCGAGCAGGCCGCGCGTACCCCGAAGGGCCAGTGGGTGCGGGTGGTGGGCGGCTGGTCGGCCGAGCAGTTCGCCGAGCGGCGATCGCCGACCGTCGCCGAGCTGAACGCGGCCGCTCCGGACACGCCGGTGTTCGTCCTGCACCTGTACCGGTCGGCCGTCCTCAACCGGGCGGCGGTGCGGGCCGCCGGACTCGACAAGGACACCCCCGACCCCAGGGGCGGCCAGATCGTGCGCGGCCGGGACGGGGAACCGACGGGCATGCTGCTGGCCGCGCCCAGCGCCCTCATCCTCTACTCGACGCTGGCCAAGGCACCGGTGCTGGACGAGGAGCACCGGAAGTCCTCGACCCGGCATTTCCTGCGCGAGCTGAACCGGTTCGGGCTGACGTCGGCGATCGACGCGGCCGGCGGCTTCCAGAACTTCCCCGAGAACTACAGCACGGTCATCGAGCTGGCCGAGGCCGGTGAGCTGTCGCTGCGCATCGCCTATCACCTCTTCCCGCAGACCGCAGGCCAGGAGGTGGCCGACCTCACCCGCTGGATCGAGATGGCGGACTACGGCGACGGCGACGAGTGGCTGCGCCTCAACGGTGCAGGCGAGAACCTCACCTGGGCTGCGGCCGACTTCGAGAACTTCAGCCAGCCGCGTCCCGAACACGAGGGCTACGAGCGAGAGTTCGAGAAGGCGGTGCGTCTTCTCATGGAGAACGGCTGGGGATTCCGGCTGCACGCCACGTACGACGAGACGATCCGCCGGGATCTCGCGGTCTTCGAGAAGCTGGCCGCCGAGGGCCTCTTCCCGGCCGGGAACCGGTGGCTGTTCGACCACGCGGAGACCGTGTCGGCGGAGAGCCTCGACCGCGTGTCCGCGCTCGGCGGTGCGATGTCCGTGCAGAACCGGCTGTCCTTCCAGGGCGAGGCCTTCCTGCGCCGCTACGGCCCCGGCGCCGCCGCCGACGCCCCGCCGATCCGGGAGATGCTGGACCGTGGGCTGACCGTGGCCGCCGGCACCGACGCCACCCGGGTGTCCACCTACAACCCGTGGGTCGCCCTGCACTGGCTGATCAGCGGCCGCACCGTCGGCGACCTGGTGCTCCGGTCGCCGTCCAACCGTGTCGACCGGCAGACGGCCCTGCGCATGTTCACCCGGGCCGGCGCCGAGTTGACGGGTGAGCAGGGAGTCAAGGGCATTCTGCGCCCGGGCTTCTTCGCGGACCTCGCAATCCTCTCCGACGACTACTTCACCGTGCCCGAACCGGAGATCGCCCACATCGAGTCGCTGCTGACGGTCACCGGCGGCCGGATCGTCTACGCCGCAGGCGAGTACGAGGGCCTCGACGAAGAGCTGCCGACCATCACCCCTGGCTGGAGCCCGGTGGCGCACTTCGGCGGCTACCAGGCGGCCCCGCGCGGCCTGGCGGGCGTACGCCAGGCGGAGGCGCTGGGCGAGGCCGCCGCCGAGTCCGAACTGCACCGGGCGTGGCGGGTCCGGCGCGGACTGATCCCGGACGGCGCCGCCACGCCGTCCGACCCGTGCTTCCTCTGAGACTCCCGAACTCCCGAACGGACGCCCGAACTCCGGACTCCCGGACTCCGGACTCCCGGACTCCCGAAAGGAGAAGGGCACTTGAACCTCCTCCTGCCGGGTCACCATCCCACCCTTGTGCACTGAGAAAGGTTCTTCGTCATGGTCGACATCGCCCAGGTGACCGCCGCCCCCAGCCCCGATCTCCTCACCCCCGACAACTGTGCCGTGCTGTTCGTGGACCACCAGCCACAGATGTTCTTCGGCACCGGCAGCGGCGACCGCACCGCGATCATCAACTCCACCCTGGGTCTGGCCAAGGCCGCCAAGGCGTTCGACGTGCCGGTCGTGCTCAGCACGGTCGCCGCCGAGTCCTTCTCCGGCCCGATCATGCCGCAGCTCGCGGACGTCTTCCCCGGCCAGAAGATCATCGACCGCACCACGATGAACGCCTGGGAGGACGGGGCGTTCGTCGAGGCCGTCAAGGCGACCGGCCGCGAGAAGCTCGTCATAGCCGGTCTGTGGACCGAGGTGTGCGTGGTCCTGCCGGTGCTCTCCGCCATCGCTCAGGGCTACGAGGTCTACGTCGTCGCCGACGCGTCCGGCGGTGTCACCCCGCAGGCCCACGAGCACGCCGTGCAGCGCATGGTCCAGGGCGGCGCCGTGCCGGTGACCTGGGTCCAGGTGCTCCTGGAGCTCCAGCGCGACTGGGCCCGCACGAAGACGTACGAGGCGGTCACCAACGTGGTCAAGGAGAACGGCGGCACCTACGGCCTCGGCCTGGTCTACGCCCAGACCATGATCGGCGCCCACGCAGCCGGCTGAGCAGGCGTCAGGTAGCGACCCAGGAACAGGCAGGAAGAAATGGATGCTGGACTGCTGGTCCTCCGGCTGCTGGCGGGACTCCTCATCGCCGGCCACGGAGTGCAGAAGGTGAGCTTCCGCCTAGGGGGCAAGGGCTTGTCGGGTGGAACGGAGGAGTTCCGGCACGACGGTTTCCGCGGGGGCCCGCTGACCGCGGTCGTCGCGGGCGGCAGCCAGATCGGCGCCGGCCTGTTCCTGGCCGCCGGGCTGCTCACGCCGCTGGCGGCGATGGCCGCGATGGGCGTGATGACGGTCGCCGGGACGGTCAAGTGGCACAAGGGCCTGTGGGTGCAGAACGACGGATACGAGTATCCACTGGTCCTCGTGGTCATCTCGGTGGCCCTGGCCCTCACCGGGCCCGGCCGGTGGTCCGTCGACCACGCGCTGGGCCTCACCCCGTGGCCGCTGTGGCTCGTCCTCACGGCGATCGTGATCGGCCCCACGAGCGGCCTGCTCACCCGCGCGGTGCTGCACCGCACCCCCACCGCACCGGAAGGAGCGCCCCGTGCGCAGGCTGTTGACTGACGCCCTCCACACGCTGGTACCGCCCAGGGACGACCGGCACGGCCCGCTGCCGCCCCTGCTGCTTTCGCTGACGGTGGTCACCGGGCTGGTGGACGCGGTGAGTTATCTGTCCCTCGGGCATGTCTTCGTCGCCAATATGACCGGCAACGTGGTGTTCCTCGGCTTCGCGCTGGCGGGCGCCCCGAACCTGTCCGCGCTCGCCTCCGTCGTCGCCCTGTCTGCGTTCCTCGTCGGGGCGCTGGCCGGTGGACGGCTGGGCACCCGGTTCGCCGCCCATCGCGGGAATCTGCTGAAGATGGCGACGGCAGTGCAGACCGTGCTGGTCGCCGTCACGGTGGTGGCCGCCGCGGTCGGCGGCGGCCGGGTCGGCACGGGGGTGCAGTACACGCTGATCGTGTTCCTCGGGCTCGCCATGGGCCTGCAGAACGCGGTCGCCCGGCGCCTCGGCGTCCCGGACATGACCACGACCGTGCTCACGCTGACGCTGACGGGCCTGGCCGCGGACTCCGGTCCGGCGGGCGGCGCCGCGCCCCGGCCCGGCCGCCGGATCCTGTCCATCCTGGCCATGCTGCTCGGCGCGTTCGCCGGGACCGAACTCATGCTCCACGGCCATCTGGTGCTCACCCTGGGCCTGGCCCTGCTGCTTCTGCTCGTCACCTCCCTGACGACGCACCGCCTGGCAGGCGGCGACCCCGCCTGGACCCGGTCGGGAGCCGCATGAGCAGCGCCGCCGACTCCCCGTGGGCGCCGCTCGCGGAACGTGTCTTCCGGGCGCTGTGGATCGCGCAGCTGGTCTCCAACATCGGCAGCTGGATGCAGACGGTCGGCGCCCAGTGGCTGCTGGTCGGGGACAGCGCGGCGCTGGTGACCCTCGTACAAACCGCGTCCAGCCTGCCCGTCGTCCTGCTCGCGCTGCCCTCCGGGGTGGTCGCCGACCGGTTCGACCGGCGGGCGGTGCTGGTGACCGCGCAGTTCGCGATGCTCGCGGTCTCCGGGGCGCTGGCGGTGCTCGCGTTCCTGGACGCGCTGTCGCCGACTGCCCTGCTGCTCCTGACCTTCCTGCTGGGCTGCGGCACCGCGCTGATGGGCCCGGCCTGGCAGGCGATCCAGCCGGAGCTGGTGGAGCGGGAGCGGCTCGGCCAGGCGGCGGCGCTGGGCGCGGTGAACATGAACCTGGCCCGTGCCGTCGGACCGGCACTGGGCGGCGCGGTGGTCGCGGCGGCCGGTGTGGGCTGGGTCTTCGCCTTCAACGCGGCGTCCTACCTGGGCATCGCGGCCGTCCTGCTGCTGTGGCGGCGCCCCGCCGCGGCCGCCGTCCCGCCCGCCGGGAACGAGGGGTTGCTGGCCGCCCTGTACGCCGGCCGCCGCTACGTCTGGAACGCGCCCGGTGTCCGCCGGATCCTGTTGCGCACGCTCCTGTTCATCCCCGGGGGCGCCGCCCTGTGGGCCCTGCTACCGCTGACCGCGAGCCGTTCCCTAGGGCTCGGCTCGGGCGGCTACGGACTGCTCCTCGGCGCGGTCGGGACCGGTGCGGTGGGCGGGGCGTTCCTGCTCCCCCGCGCCCGTCGGCTGCTCGGCGCGAACGGCACCCTCGCGGTCGGCGCCCTGGTGTTCGCCGCGGTGCTCGCGGTGCTGGCCACGGTGCATGTGCCGTGGCTGGTGGCGCTCGCCCTGCTGCCCGCGGGCGTGGCCTGGATCGCCGTACTGTCCACGCTCAACGCGGCCGTGCAGACCCGGTTGCCCGGCTGGGTCAGGGCCCGTGGACTCGCCGTGTACCTGCTGGTCTTCCAGGGCGGACAGGCACTGGCGGCGCCCCTGTGGGGTGCGGTGGCCGACTGGCTCGGGCTGAGCGCCTGCCTGCTGCTCGCGGGCGGCGCGATGCTGCTGAGCGCGGCCAGCGTCCAGCGGTGGCCGCTGCGGGACGCCGCGGGCATCAACCCCGCGCCGTCCGACCACTGGCCGGCGCCGCCCCTGGTGTTCGAGCCCGGGGAGGCCGACGGCCCGGTCCTGGTCTCCGTCGTCTACCGGGTCCCGGCGCAGCGGCAGGCCGAGTTCACGGACCGGATGCATCGGGTGGCCCGTTCCCGGCGCCGTACCGGGGCCCTGTCCTGGGGCCTCTACCAGGACGGCCACGACCCCGAGCGCTTCGTCGAGAACTACCTGGTCTCCTCCTGGGCTGAGCACCAGGCCCAGCACCACGTGCGGCTCACGGCGACCGACCGCCGGTTCGAGGAGGAGGCTCGCGCGCTGCTCACCCCGGGCACCGCGCCCGAGGTGACCCATGCATTCGACACCTCGGGCGGACCGGCGGTACGGCCCTGAGCCTCAAGGTCTGACTCTCAAGGGCGGGGAACGTCGGTGTCGGGCTGAAGGCAGGTGCGCGGCAGGATCTCGCGCCACTCGGCGTCCCCGGCGGTCCCGGCGTCCCCGCTGACCGACCCCGACGCCCAGCCCGCCGCGTTCCCCTTCAGATACGCGGTGCCGATCTCGATCGCCCGGATCCACGCCTCCGCCGCAAGCCGGTAGCAGATCCAGTCATGGTCCCGGTCGTGGCGGCGCCGGGTCTCCCGACCGTCGTCCATATTGCGGTACCGGCCCGGCCGGATGGTGTCGGCGGCCGGCGAGTCAAGGAGGCCGGAGGCGTCCTCGACCCGGCCGCCGTTCTCCAGAGCGACGACGTCGAAGGTGCCCAGCGCCTGGTGCCATTCGGGGTCGGGCACCACATCGCCGTACACCCGCAGAGGGGCGATGCCGCCGTCGGGGCGCTGGTTGAGACGCAGATACGTGACGCGCTGCTCCGCCGCCACGACGAAGCCGTTGGCCGCGTGGCCGCCGACCGGCGTGCGCGGGACGAGTGTCGTCCAATTCACGTCGCGTAGCAGCCAGCGGCCCGTCGCGCGCGGGCAGGCCCGGTTCGAGCAGTCGGCGCAGCGCCCCGGCATGGCGGCGGATCACATTGTCCGCGCTGCGCGGCGGGTTCGGCCGCACAAGGCGTCAACGATCTCGCTCACGGGGACCGGATGGCCCGCCCTCGGCAACAGCAGGGCCAGGAAGGCCCTTTCCTGAGGGCCTCCCAGATCCAGCTCGTGGTTCTCCTCGCCAGGCCTGCATCGTTCCCAGAACCTCGAACCGCACCCTCGGTTCCTGCAGCACACCACGCCCCGCCCCGCTGGAGTTCCTTCCCCCTCCCGACCGTACGCCCCCCGGATAGTTACTCAGAGTTACGGGTGTCCGGACCGTACCCCTCGCGCGCCGAGGCGTGCCCCTCAAGGGCGGGGAACGTTGCGCAGGTTGGCCCTGGCCAGATGAACCATGCGTCCGACGCCGCCGCTCAGCACCGTCCGGCTCGCGGAGAGCGCGAAGCCGCTGATCTGCTCGGCGGTGATCTTCGGCGGGACGGCCAGGGCGGCGGGGTCGGTGACGACGTCGACCAGCGCGGGTCCGTCATGGGCGAAGGCCTCGCGCAGCGCGCCGCGCACGTCGGCGGGCTTCTCGACCCGGATGCCCCGTGCTCCGGCCGCGGTGGCGATGGCCGCGTAGTCGGTGTGCGGGTAGGAGGTGGCGTGCGGGGGCAGGCCGTCGACCATCATCTCCAGGTCGACCATGCCGAGCGAGGAGTTGTTGAAGACGACGACCTTCACCGGCAGGCCGTACTGGACGAGGGTGAGGAAGTCGCCCATGAGCATGGAGAATCCGCCGTCGCCGGAGAGCGAGACGACCTGCCGGCCGCGGTCCAGGAACTGGGCGCCGATCGCCTGCGGCAGCGCGTTGGCCATCGAGCCGTGCACGAACGAGCCGAGGATGCGCCGGCGGCCGTTCGGCGTCAGATAACGCGCCGCCCACACACAGCACATGCCGGTGTCCACGGTGAACACGGCGTCGTCTGCGGCCTCTTCGTCCAGTACCGCGGCCACGTACTCGGGGTGGATCGGGGTCTGCTTCTCGACGTTGCGCGTGTAGGCGTTCACGGCGCCCTCGAGTGCGTGCGCGTGCCGCTCCAGCATGCGGTCGAGGAACCGGCGCGACTGCTTCTCCCGCACGGCGGGCGTCAGGCATCGCAGGGTCTCGCCCACGTCACCCCACACGGCGAGGTCGAGCTGGGTGCGGCGGCCGAGCCGCTCGGGCTGGACGTCGACCTGGACCGTGCGCACATGGCGGGGCAGGAACTCGGTGTACGGGAAGTCCGTGCCGAGGAGCAGCAGCAGGTCGGACTCGTGCATGGCCTCGTACGCGGCGCCGTAGCCGAGCAGTCCGCTCATGCCGACGTCGTACGGGTTGTCGTACTGGATGTGCTCCTTGCCGCGCAGCGCGTGCCCGACCGGCGCCTTGACCTTCTCGGCGAAGGCCATCACCTCGGCGTGGGCGCCGGCGACGCCCCGGCCGCAGAACACCATCACGCGCTCGGCGGCGTCCACGAGTTCGGTGAGGCGGGCGAGTTCCCGGTCGCCCGGGCGGATGGCGGGCAGGTCCAGCGGCAGGGTGAGTTCGGGGGCCGCGTCCGGGGTGTCCTCGGCGGCGGTGTCACCGGAGAGGGCGACGACCGAGACACCGCGGCGGCCGACGGCGTGCTGGATCGCCGTCTGCACCACGCGCGGCATCTGGTGCGGCGAGGAGATCAGCTCCGAGTAGTGGCTGCACTCGGCGAACAGGCGGTCGGGGTGGGTCTCCTGGAAGTAGCCGGTGCCGATCTGCCCGCTGGGTATCTGAGCGGCCAGCGCCAGCACCGGCGCCATTGAGCGGTGGGCGTCGTACAGGCCGTTGATCAAGTGCAGGTTTCCCGGGCCGCAGGAGCCGGCGCAGGCGGCGAGGCGGCCGGTGAGCTGGGCCTCCGCGCCGGCCGCGAACGCCGCGACCTCCTCGTGGCGGACCTGGACCCAGTCCACCGCGTCATGCCGTCTGACCGCGTCGACGACCGGGTTCAGGCTGTCCCCGACCACTCCGTAAATACGGCGCACGCCGGCGCGCGCCATCAGGTCGACGTACTGTTCCGCGATGGTCTGCCTGGCCATGCCACTCCTTCGCCTCCGGCGGCACGGCGGGGGCCGCCGTGCCGCCGGTCACGGTAACGGCCCGGGGCGAACCGGACTTGACCATCAGCGCACCGGATCGCTTCCGGCAGCGCATTCCGGGCTCAGTCCAGTTCGGTGCGGAGCCACTGCAGGACGTCGGGGGTCACCGGGTCGGCCAGGTCGGCGAACCCCTCGTGTCTCTGCAGGAACTTGGCCACGTACCGGCACACGGGTACGACGCGCTTGCCTGCGGCGCGGGCGTGGGTGAGCGCCTCCCGGACCAGCTGGCCGGCCAGGCCCTGGCCGGCGAAGGCCTCGTCGACCTCGGTGTGGTAGAAGACCCGCTGGTCACCGCGGTCGCGGTAGGCGGTCAGGCCGGCGCGTTCGCCGCCGACCAGGATCTCGTAGCGGCTGCGGGCCTCGTTGTGCACGACGACAGGGGTGGTGGTGAGCCGGTTCATCGGATTCCTTTTCATGGGAGGGGTGGGGTAGGCGATGGCCATCTCCTGCCGAGATGACTGACATCCCGAACCATCGCCGTGGAGAGGGAAGCATGGCGGGCGGCGAAGCGCTGATGCGTGACGAGAGCAACGCCTCCTGTGAGGAAGGTCCCCGTGTCCGTGTCCGTGTCCCCGTCGTCGTCGTCCGAAGTCCGCGCCCCGCGCCGGAAGGCAGCCGCCGAGGCTGCCCCCGGGGTGCCGGGCTGGCTGATCGCGCTGTTCGCCGTCGCCTCAGGCATGACGGTCGCGAACCTGTACTACGCCCAGCCCCTGCTGTCCGAGCTGCGCGGTGTCTTCCACATCAGCGAGGCCACCGCAGGTCTGCTGATCACGCTCACCCAGGTCGGCTACGTGATCGGCATGGTCTTCCTGGTCCCGCTCGGCGACCGGCTGGAGAAACGGAGCCTGATCACCGCCCTGCTGACCATCACCACGCTCGCCCTGGTCGCGGCCGGCCTGGCCACCGGATTCCCGATGCTGCTGATCGCCTCGCTGATCAGCGGGGCCACCTCCGTGGTCGCACAGATCCTCGTCCCCTTCGCCGCGAGCCTGGCCCCCGACCACGCCCGCGGCCGGGTGGTGGGCCGGGTCATGAGCGGTCTGCTCACCGGCATCCTGCTGTCCCGCACACTCAGCAGCCTGGTCTCCAGCCTCGCCGGCTGGCGGATCGTCTACCTCGGCTCAGCCGTCCTGATGGCCCTGCTGGGCCTGGCCCTGCGACTGGCCCTCCCCAAGCACCCACCGACCACCTCCGTGCCGTACCACCACGTGCTGCGCTCCACCGCGGCGCTGGTGCGCACGCACCCCGCGCTGGTGCGCCGCGGCCTCTACCAGGCGGCGATGTTCGGTGCCTTCAGCGCCTTCTGGACCACCGTCTCATACGTCCTGACCGGCCCCCGCTTCCACTACTCCGCCATCGGCGTCGGGGTGTTCGCACTGGTCGGCGCCGCCGGTGCGGCCGTGGCACCGCTGGCCGGGCACTGGGCCGACCGCGGGCTGACCCGGCGGATGACCGGTGCCGCGTTCGCCGTCGCCGCACTGGCCTTCGCCATCGCCGGCTTCGGTCAGCACAGCGTCGTCCTGATCGGACTCGCGGCCGTCGCCCTCGACATGGCCGTCCAGACCAGCCTGATCCTCGGCCAGCACACCGTCTACCAACTCGATCCCCTCGCCCGGGCCCGCCTCAACAGCGCCTTCATCGCGATCTTCTTCATCGGCGGCGCCCTCGGCTCCCAGCTCGCCTCGATCGCCTACCGGTCCGGCGGCTGGAGCGCCGTCAGCCTGTTCGGGGCCGCCCTGCCGGTGCTGGGCCTGCTGTACTGGCTCACCGAACACAGGAACAACACGAAGCGCTCAGCGTAGAGCCGCCAGGGCCGCCTCCATCGCGCGGTGAAAGGTCGGGTACGTGTAGATCATGTGCCGCAGCCGCTCGACCGGGACCTCGGCGTGGACGGCGACGTTCAGCCCGTAGAGCAGCTCGCCGCCCGCCGGTCCCGCCGAGGTCGCCCCGACCAGGACACCCCGGTCGGCGTCCTCGACCAGCTTGAGGAAACCCTCGCCTCCCGGCCCGTGGATCCAGCCACGGGTCGAGGAGGCGTTCGGCAGTACGGCGGTCCGCACCCGCAGCCCCCGGTCGCGGGCCTGCCGCTCGGTCAGCCCCACGGCCGCGATCTCGGGGTCTGTGAAGGTGACCCGGGGCAGCGCCCGGTAGTCGGCTTCGGGGCCGGGGTGGCCGAGGATGTCGCGGACGGCGATCTGCGCCTGGTACATGGACACATGGGTGAAGGCCCCTCGGCCGGTGACGTCGCCGACCGCCCACAGCCCGTCCGCCGCCCGCATCTGCCCGTCGGTGGGGACGGCCCGCGCGGTCGGGTCGAGCCCGGCCGCCTCGACGCCCAGCTCGGCGAGGTCACTGTACCGTCCGGTGGCCACGAGCAACCGCTCGGCACGGAGGGGCTCGGCCTCGCCCTCGAGCCACACGGTGAACTCGGCACCGTCGTGGGCGACTTGGCTGACCCGAGCCCCGGTCAGGACGGTCACTCCGTCGGCGCGCAGGGCCTCGGTGGCGAGTTGACCCGCCTCCGGTTCCTCCTGGGCCAGCAGTCGCGCCTGCCCCTCGACCACGGTGACCCGGCAGGTGAACCGGGCGAAGACCTGGGCGACTTCGACCCCGATGGCACCGCCGCCGAGCACCAGCATCGACGCCGGGAGCTCCTTCGCGGACATGGCGTCGCGGTTGGTCCAGTAGGGCGCGGCTGCGAGACCGGGCACCGGGGGTATGCGGGGGCGGCTGCCGGTCGCCAGGACGACACCCCGGCGGGCCTCCAACACCCGTCCGTCGACCGTCACCTGGCGCGGGCCGGTGAGACGGCCCCGGCCGCGGACCAGGCGGCCGCCCTTGGCGGCCAGCCGGTCGGCCGCGGCGGTGTCGTTCCAGTCGTCGGTGGCCTCGTCCCGGATACGCCCGGCGACCCGGCCCCAGTCCGGGGCCACCTCGGCCTGCCCGGCCAGGGCGGGTACACGCCGGGCCTCGGCGAGGGTATTCCCGGCCCGGATCATCATCTTGCTGGGCACACACCCCCAGTACGGGCACTCGCCCCCGACCAGCTCCGCCTCGACGCCGACCACGTCGAGCCCCGCCTCGGCGAGGGTGCCCGCCAGGTACTCCCCACCCGGCCCCAGGCCGACGACGACCACGTCCACCTGCTCGTTCATGTCCGCCTCACTCCGTACGGCTACCGGCCACCGACGGTAGAGCGGTACGGCGGACGGCCCGTGTCCGTGCGTGCACGGCGGTCGGTCCCAGAGTGAACCGGGTGCGCTCGGGATGCCGGACCGGGCACTCCCGGGCAACGCCTCCCCCGCCGCCGCGCTTAGCCGGGCTTGGTCAGGTCAGTATCGGTTCCGGCATGTCGCGGTGACAGGTGGGACAGGCGCCGGTCCAGACCGCGAGAAGTAACTGCAGTTCGCGGGCGACTCGGTAGAGGCTCAGGCTCACGCCGTGACTCTGTTGGAGATGTTGTCCGGGGCGCTGACGGTGGGTCCGTCGGACGGTTCGCTGGAGGAGTGCGGCATGGCCTCGGGTTTTGGGGTGCGGGGGCAGTGTCGTTACGGCCGAGGAGTTTCCAGCGGATTCCGGTGAGGACGGTGCGGACAGCGCGGGCGGCGTGCCCGAAGGGCACCCCGGCGATGTTCATCCGGGACCGGCTCGATGTCCTGTTCGAGGACGACGGGTTCAGTTGTTCGTAGGTCCGCTCCCGCGAGAGACGTTTGTCCGCGCCGGGTCATGAACCTGCCGATCGGACTGTACCCGGCATCAGTCGGCCGACGGCGGGGGCAGGGTGCCGACGAGGCTGAGGAGCCCCCGCAGTGCCGGCGCGGCGCTTGCCGACCGGTGGGCCAGGGCGAGGTCCACGGTGGGCATGGGCGCGGCCACGCGCTTGAGTCGCACCCCTGGTATGCGCAGCGCACGGGCACGCCCCTCGGGCACCGGGGCGATGCCGGTGCCCGAGGCGACGCTGAGGAGGAGTTGCTCGTCGTCGGGTTCTTCCCGCACGATGCGCGGCCCCCCGTCGGGCCACAGCTGTCGGGTGATCAGGTCGTGCATTCCGGGGGCGTTCTCGCGCGGCCAGAGGATCACCGGTTCGGCGGCGATGTGCCCGCGGGTGACCCTTCGTTCGCGGGCGAGGGGATGCTCTGCGGGGACGGCCACGAGGAGTTCCTCGCGGGCGATGTGCCGGCACTCCAGGCCCTTGCCGTCCAGCGGTGGCCGTACGAAGGCGGCATCCAGCCTGCCGGCCAGCAGTTCGGTGATGTTGTGCGCGGTCCACCCCGTCCGCACGACGAGATCCACGTCCGGATGGAGGGTGCGGAACGCGGCGAGGAGGGCGTCGACGGGGCCGCCGCGGGCGGAGCGGGTCAGGGCCAGGCGCAACTGCCCCTGCCGTCCGCCGACGGCCGCACGGATTCGTTCCTGCGCCGCGGCCGCGTGGGCGAGCAGTTCGTCGGCCTCGCGGGCCACGACCTCGCCGACCGCGGTCAACCTGCAGCCCCGGCTGCCCCGTTCGAGCAACGCGGCGCCGATGTCCCGTTCCAGCGCCCTGATCTGCTGGCTCAGGGCGGGCTGGGCGATGTGCAGCCGGTGCGCGGCCCGCGTGAAGTTCAACTCCTCGGCCAGCACGAGGAAGTAGCGCAGCCGCCGCAAGTCCATCCGCCAACTATAAGCGCGGCTTATTGCATTGAACGTGACTGGTCTTGGACAGGCCGTCAGCTCCCCGCCGACAGTGGCACCACACGGTTCGGCGATCGAGGGGGAGACATGGGCGACAGGTTCGACGCGGTCGTCGTCGGCGCCGGGGTCATCGGGCTCACCACCGCACTGCGCCTGCAGCAGGCCGGTTCCCGCGTCGCCGTCGTCACGGCCGAGCGGCCCGCCGAGACGACGTCCTCCGTCGCCGCGGCCGTGTGGTACCCGACCCGCACCCGGTTCGAACCGCGCGTGCTGGAGTGGGCCACCCACACCCACGACGAGTTCGCCCGCCAGGCGGCGGACGGGGTGCCCGGCGTGGTGATGCGCCCCACCCGGATGCTGCTGCGCCGCCCGATCCACGACATCCCTTGGTGGGCCTCCGCCCTTCCCGACCTCCGCACCCTGCGCAGCGACGAGGTACGGGCGCCGTTCACCGGCGGCTGGGCGTTCACCGTCCCGGCCGTGGAGATGTCCCACTACCTGCCCTGGCTCCAGCAGACCTTCTCCGCGGCGGGCGGCGCGCTGATCCACCGCCGTATCGACGCCCTGGAACAGGCAGGCGTATGGGCGCCCGTGGTGGTGAACGCATCCGGCCTGGCCACCCGAGCCCTCTGCGACGACACCGAAGTACGGCCGGCGCGAGGACAGTTGGTCCTCGTCGCCAACCCCGGGCTGCACACATCCGTGCGCGACGAGGACAACGCCGACGGCTACACCTACGTCCACCCCCGCAGCACGGACGTCGTCCTCGGCGGCACCTTCGAGCTCGGCGAGTGGGACACCACCCCGTCACCAGCCACCGCCGCCGCGATCCTGCGCCGCTGCACCGAACTGCTGCCGGAACTGGCAGGCGCCCCGGTCCTGGGCCACCAGGTGGGCCTACGCCCCTTTCGCGACAGCGGAGTTCGCCTGGAGGCCGACCCGCGCCCGCCCGGCCGGATACGCCGGCTGGTGCACAACTACGGCCACGGGGGCGCCGGCGTCACCCTCGCCTGGGGCTGCGCGGACGCCGCAACCGCCCTTGTCGTCGGGGCCGTTCGGCCGGGATGAGCCCCTGCCGCTCGCGACTCCCCTCCGTACGGCCCCACACGTACCCCCGCACCGCCGTCATCACTACTGCCTCCTCAAAGGACTGGGTGTGCGCCGATGGATTCCGTCGACCCCGCAGAGATCGACACTCCCGCCGCTACGGCCGGTGGGAAGCAGCCGAAACCCGGCGGGCCGCAACGGTCTGCGCGATCAGCTCCCGCAGCATCGAAGACGTGGAAGCCTTCGCCAACGCCGTCAACGCCGCCATCCCGCAACGGGACGAGGCCGAAAGACGCATCGACGGCGCGGCCCTGGTGAAGGCGCAGGAACGCCCCTCCATGCCCAGAACACCCCGCAGACCATTCCTGTCCACGGACGAGTGGTGGGCCTGCTCCGCGCTCACCTCTCTCTTCGCCCTCGGCCTGCTGCTCCCCGCGCAGGCGGGAGACGGGCACCTCGCCACGTTGTGGGCCGCCACCTTCGCGGGAGTTGTGTTCGGCTGTGCGGTAGCCCGCAGCACGTGGCGCGCCACGGTGACCTGGTGGCTGCTGCACCGGTACGGCGTGACAACCATCGCCACATACGCGGACTACGTGCCCGGGGATGACGACAACACCCCCGGGATCGTGGTGTACGAGTTCACCGACACCGCCGGCACCACTCACGAAGTCCGTCGCAGCGGCGCACGCTCGGCGCCCGACAACATAGCGATCTCCTACGACCCAGCCAGACCCGACTTCGCCATGGGACCGGGACAACCGTGGGTCAGGACCCTGATCCTGCTGATCCGCCTGTTCGTCGGCGTGCCGATCACGCTCGCCATGGCCGCCTGCCTGCTGTGGTACTTCACCACCGCGATGCACGCGTAGAGCAGGGACAAGCCCCTCCGTCCGACCGCCGAACGATCGGCCCGCGTGGCATTGAGCAAGGGTTTCCATCTCCGAGGCGTGGTTCCAGTGAGCCTGCGTCATCTTGAAGTTGCAGGTCACGGGACTGGCGTGGGTTGAGGCTGGGATGCTTGCGCTGGTCGTGGGCGTGATCGGTAGCGGGTGATCGTCTGGCGGCGGTGGGCCTCGGCGTTCGCCAGTACGAGGAGAGCCCGCAGCAGCGTGGTCGCGTGCCGCGCGTTCATGCGGACTTCGGTGAGCAATCGCCAGTTCTCCGGGCCGGCGAAGCCGTGCTCGTTCGCCGCTCGCGCGCGGCTGTCCAGCCGGTTCGCTTCCTTCTGGGCGGCGGTGAGCGGATGGCCGCGGGTCGCCCGTCGGCCGGTGATGAACCGGTCGAATCCGTACACGACTTCCTTGGACGCAACCATGTATCAGCTGTTCACAGCAGGTCTCGTCATAGCCGCCGTGAGCCTCTCGTTGCTGGTCGTCGGCGTGCTGGCGGTGACTGTCAGATTGTGGGACGCCTGGTGGGCCAGAGCGGCCCATGTCCTGGTCTTCCTGGCGGCCGCGGCGGCCGTGGCGTTCGGGATCCACTGGGTGATCCATGCCCTGCCGCCGGGCGGATGCGTGCACGATCCATGCGTCACCGTCCCCGGCGACTAGTCGGCACGGGCCTCGATCAGGGTGCGGACCTCCTGTCGACAGAACTCCTCGCCACATCACAGGTCACCTCAACCCACCACCTTCCCCAGCTCCCGTCCCGTCTGCCGTCGGCCCACACACCGTGGAGCGGGCGTGGTCCATGGCGTCCAGGTGGAGCGCGCCACTGTACGAACGACCTGGACGCCATGAGCCGCGTCTGCTCGGCTCTGCCCGGGGCGACGGCAGACGGGATGGAAGCACCCCGCGCACGCCACTGTCCGCCGGCACCCCCGCACGACGTGTGCGGCCCGTACTACGGTCCCGGCGAGGCGGTGATCACGTCGCTGGTGGAGATCGCCGCCGACCTGGACGGCGTCGGCCTGGACGCGGCCGACGTACGGGAGGTCGCCGCAGCGGCAGCGCACGACCGCGCTGTGCTGGACGAAGTCGCCGAACCGAGGCTGCTGACCGGAGACCTGTGGACCGTTCACTGGGCAAGTCAGTTGTCGATGGTGAGCCCGGAGAGCTTGTCGGGGTCGAGGACGATGTCGATCTCGGCGATGTGCTCGTCGATGACAGTGATGCCGACTACGGCGAGGACGCCGGCGCGGCCGGTGGCGATGATGCCGGCGGCGCCGTTGACCAGCGCCGGCTGGCACAGGGTCGCGAACCGCGGTCCGAACGTGGTGGCGTGCTCGGCAACGTCACGGGCGCCGACGAGGAGGGCGGGGCCGAGCCAGGGGCGGGGGCCGGTGTCGACGCGGAAGACGACGTCGGGGTCGAGGAGGGTGATCAGGGCTTCGAAGTCGCCGGCTCGGGACGCGGCGAGGAACGCGTCGACGACCCGCCGTTGGGTGGGCAGGTCGGCGTCGGGCATCGTCACCGTTCCGCGTAGCCGGCGGCGGGCCCGGCTGGCGAGCTGGCGGGCGGCGACGGGAGTTCTGTCCACGATCGGGGCGATCTCGTCGAAGGGGACGCGGAACATGTCGTGCAGGACGAATGCGAGTCGTTCGGCCGGTTCCAGGCTCTCGAGCACGACGAGTAGCGCAAGGCCGACGGAGTCGGCGAGCAGGCTGGCTTGTTCGGGATCGTGGGTCTCCTCGGTGCTGACAACCGGCTCGGGCAGCCAAGTGCCGACCAGGTCCTCGCGCCGGGACTGATGGCTGCGCAGCATGTCGATGCACACCCGGCCGACAAGGGTCACCAGCCACGCGCTGATGTTGTCGATGCTGCTGCTCTGCGAGCGGGTGGTACGGATCCACGCCTCCTGGAGGGCGTCGTCGGCCTCGGTGAGCGAGCCCAGCATCCGGTAGGCCACCGCCTGCAGTCGCGGGCGGTGGGCCGCGAACTGCTCTGCGAACCAATCCAGATCATTCATGCCCGTCTGCTCCTGGCTGCCCTGTGGCCCCGTCGCATCGCGGTCGGTATCGTCCCTCACAGCCGCGCGGCCTTGCGGTACTTGGGCACCCAAACCCTGCGGTAGACGACGCGTGCGGGCGCAGGCAGGAGCCTGAGGACCTGGGTCTTCAGCTGCTCGGTGGCGCCGTCGAGCACCCACGGAAGGTACTCCGCGGCGCCCTTGATCCCGCCCTGCTGGTCACGGATCTCCTTGCTGAAGGCATCCCAGCCGGCCTGGCCCAGCCGGCGCTCGAGCAGCGGCAGCGCCTGGGACTCCTCGTGGATCATGTGCGCCGACAGGCCCTTGGCCAGGACCGACAGTTCTCGTTCGAGCGCCTTGGTGTTCTGATCGGCGATGGCGGCGTTGATCTGCTCGACGCGTGGGTCGAGCGAGGCGTGCTCGGCTTCCATGTCGTCCAGGATGCGCTGCTCGTCAGGATCGGCGACCGCCGCCCGCAGTCGCGGCCACAGCACGGTGTCCTCGGCAGCGTGGTGGGTGTGTAGCTGCTTGCTGAACAGCTGCCAGGTCGCGACGACCGCAGGGGAGTGGCCGCGTCCGTCCGCGACGGCGTCCAGCAGCCGGTCCAGGTCGCGGTTGAAGGCGTCGTGCGCGACGTACATCATCGTGAAGTCGACCGGGCCGGCCAGGGCTGCGCGACGTTCCCACGCCGCGGTGCTGGTTTCGGTGACTCCGGGGTGGTGGTTCCTCATCAGTGTCTCCTGCCGATGGTTGTCTGTGCCGGTCGTGGTCAGTGGCTGCCGAACGCTTCGCGGCGGATCATCTGCAGCACGGTGGGAGCACCCTTGGTGGTGTTGACCGCGACGAACTTGCCGATCCACACCCGGCTGGTGACCTGGGCCAGCATCGACGCGGCCAGGTCGGCACGGCTGGTGAACACTCGCTCGGAGCGGTTCTCCGCCAGCTCGTAGTCACTGGACTGCTCCGCGTCGAACAGGCCGCCAGGACGCATGACCGTCCAGTCCAGGCTGGACCGGCGCAAGAAGGCCTCCATGCGGCGCATGTCGGCGTACGTCGTCTTGCCGATCGTCCGGGTGACCATGGGCTGCATCACCCGGTTCAACAGGAACCCGCCGTCGGCGTGCCGAGTCGGCTCAGTGCCCGCCGAGCTCACCACCACCAACCGCTTGAGCCCGTGGGTCGTCATGGCATCGGCGATGGACGCGATCCCGTCGCTGTAGATCGTGACCGGCTTCCGGCTGAATTGCACCCCCAAGGTGGAGAGCACCACCTCGCTGCCCTCGACAACCCGCGCAGTCGCTGCCCGGTCGTGCACGTCCGCTCGGGCAACCGTCAAGCGCGTGGCCGCGATGGGAAAGCTGCCGGGGTTGCGCGTCACCGCAACGACCTCGTGGCCGACCTCGAGTGCCTGCTGGGCGAGTTGGCGGCCGGTGCCGCCGTTCGCACCGAAGATGACGATCCGCATGTCCGCTTCCTCGTCCTGTCCTGTTCCGGCACGGCCGTTCCGCGCCCTCTCGTACAAGAAGTCGGATCGCACGGCACAAACGTGACAGCCAGACTTCAGCGCAGCCTCGATCGAGCGGGCGGTGCTGGTGGTCGATTGGTTTCCTCGGGCCGCGTCTCGGACCGCCGCATGCCACAGGCGAGCGTCCACGGTGCAGACACCGATCGAATCCGTTCGGCGGCGTTGTAGCCGTTCCGGGAGACCACACAAACCCTGTCATCACCAGGCATCGCCTCAGACGCCTCCAGAGGCGTCCAGCTTTGCAGAAGCGACGCTTACGATCTGTTGCTCGCCACGGGCCCTGGGCCGCATCCACCGCAAGCGTGGGTGTCCCCGGACCACCGGAGGGCGTTCCCGGGATTTGTCCAGGGAGAAAACTCTCCCCCCTCACGGCCCGCGATTCCGTGCCACGCTGTCAGGCATGAGCAGGGACCCGCATCTGAACCAGCTCGGGGAATTCCTCAAGGCTCGCCGTGCCGAGCTCAACCCCGCCGAGCTGGGCTTTCCCGAGACCGGTCAGCAGCGGCGGGTACCGGGCCTGCGCCGCGAGGAGGTCGCCGTGCTGGCCGTCGTCAGCACCGACTACTACACGCGCGTCGAGCAGGGCCGCCTCCAGCCGTCGGCCCCGCTGCTGGCCGAACTCGCGCGGGTACTCCGTCTGAACGAGGACCAGCGCGCCTATCTCTTCGACCTCGCGGGAAGGAGCCTGCCGCCCCGCGGCAGCGAGCGGCAGCAGGTGAGTCCTCAACTGCAGCGCATGCTCGACGATCTCACCACCACGCCCGCGTTCGTGATCGGCCGCCGTACCGAGGTGGTGGGCTGGAACCGGCTGGCAGCCGCTCTGTTCGCCGACTTCGGACAGATCCCGGAGCCGGAGCGGCTCTACGTCCGGCTGCTGATCACCGACCCCGCCATGCACCGCCTGTACGCGGACTGGGACGAGGTCACCCGGCTGGCCGTCGCACAGCTGCGCATGGAGAACGCCCGTTACCCGGACGACCCGCGGCTCACCGCCCTGGTCGACGGACTCTCGGCGCGTGACACCCGGTTCCGGCAGTGGTGGGCAGCCCACGACGTCGCCCTGCGGACGGCGGGCACCAAGCGGCTGCGCCATCCCGTCGTCGGTGACCTCACCCTCGACTGGCACACCCTGGCCTGCACCACCGACCCCGACCAGCACATCATCGTCTGGACCGCCCCGCCGGACTCCCCGTCCCACGACGGACTGCGGCTCCTGGCCTCCTGGGCCGCCGACCAGAACCTGGCGGCGTCCGGCAGCGCCACCACGCCGTAGGGCGTTCTGCCTGGGAGTCCTCCTTACGACGGCGGCCGACGGAAGCGGGGCGCATCCCCAAGTGGCACTGGTGGCCGGCACGGCCGCGTCGTCGGATACGTCCGCGCGATGAGGTCGAGGCGCACTTCGGCTGGCCTCCGGCGGTGCCCCGCCCGGGTGCGGGGGCAGGTCAGGCGCCGCGAGTGATGCGGCTGCCGCGGCGGGGGCCGGCGTACTCGGCCTCGGTGACGTGGTCGAGCCAGTCGACCTCGTCGGTCTCCCACAGCGCGATGTGGACCATGAAGTGGTCGGGGTCGGCGCCGTGCCAGTGCTCCTCACCCGGCGGGGTCCAGACCACGTCGCCGGGGTGTGCTTCGAGGATGTCGCCGCCGCGGGACTGGATCAGGGCGATGCCCTCGACGATGTACAGGGTCTGGCCCAGACCGTGGGAGTGCCAGGCGGTGCGGGCACCGGGCGCGAAGCGCACCGCGTTGGCACGGACCCGGGACGGCTCCGTACCGCGGTAGATCACGTCCGCCCAGGCGTCCCCGGTGAACCACGTCCCGGGCAGCTTCATCGTGGGTGGCTTCGGCAGCAGTTCCATAGTCGATTCCTTGTTCTCTGTGCAGGTCGGAGCATCGGGCCGCGCCCTTGGTGCCCCCGGCGCCGTCAGCTCAGCGGCTGTGACGCCGGCAGGTGCTGTTCGGCGGCCCAGGAGGCGAGGATGCGCAGGCGGTCGTGAGTCGCGGAGCCGGGGGCCGCGGTCCAGACCGTGAGGTGCTGGTCCGGGTCGGTGTTCGCGGTCAACGTGTCCCAGTCCAGGACGAGCTCGCCGACGACCGGGTGGTTGATGATCTTGGTGCCCACCGTGCGGCCCGCGACCCGGTGGTCGCCCCACCACTGGGCGAACTGCTTGTCCCGCAGGGACAGTTCACCGACCAGCTCGATCAGGCGGGGATCCTCGGGGTACTTGGCGGCCTCCATGCGCAGCTGCGCCACGGAGATCTTCGCGGAGTTCTCCCAGTCGGCGTAGAGGGTGCGCATGGCCGGGTCGGTGAACTGGATCCGGGGGTAGTTGCGGTGCTTCTCCGGGAGCTGGGAGAAGTCGGTGACCAGCGCGGCGGCCAGGGCGTTCCACGCCAGGATGTCCCCGCGGCGGCCCTGCACGATGGCCGGGGTCGCGGTCAGGTCGTCCAGCACCCGCTGCAGCTGCGGCTGGACCTTCTGCCGGCCGCGCCGCCGGGTGCGGGTGCTGGTCTTGCCGGCGAGCTGGAAGAGGTAGCCGCGTTCGTCGTCGTCCAGGTGGAGCACCCGGGCGAGGATGTCGAGCACGGGTGCGGACGCCTGCATGCGGCCCTGTTCGAGGCGGGTGTAGTAGTCGGTGCTGATGGCGGCCAGCTGGGCGACCTCCTCGCGGCGCAGCCCGGCCACCCGGCGGGGCTTGCCGGTCTCGGGCAGTCCGACCGCGCGGGGGCTCAGCTCCGAGCGACGCTTCCTGAGGAATTCTCCCAGCTCGTTGAGGGGGACATTGCTGGTCATGCCGCCCAGCATGGCACCGATCGCAGGAGCGGAAGGGGGGAGGATTTCTTCCCAGGATGTTCCTCTCCCCGGATGGATTTCTCCGCTTTTCGCGCCTGCCCACCCGTGTGAGCCTCGATCGTGAGCAGCCGTGCCGAGATCGGCCGCGGCATCCCCACCCCCGCAGTGAAGGAAACACGATCATGCGCGGAGCAGTCATCCACGCCCCCGGCGACGTGCGCTTCGAGACCCTGGACGACCCGAGGATCAGCCGTCCCACCGACGCGGTCATCCGCACGGTGGCCACCTGCGTGTGCGGCTCGGACCTGTGGCCGTACCGCGGTCTGGAGCCCATCGGCGACCCGCACCCGATGGGACACGAGTACGTCGGCATCGTCGAGGAGGTCGGCGCCGAGGTCACCCACGTCAAGCCGGGGCAGTTCGTGGTCGGCTCCTTCGCCACCTCGGACAACACCTGCGCGAACTGCCGTAACGGCTGGCAGTCCAGCTGTCTGCACCGGGAGTTCATGAGCACCTGCCAGGCCGACTACGTCCGCATCCCCAACGCCCACGGCACCCTGGTCGCCACCGACGAGCACCCCTCGGGCGACCTCGTGCCCAGCCTGCTCGCCGTCTCCGATGTGATGGGCACCGGCTGGTACGCCGCCCTCGCCGCCGAGGTCAGGCCCGGCTCGACGGCCGTCGTGGTCGGGGACGGCGCGGTCGGCCTGTGCGGGGTCATCGCCGCCAGGGAGCTCGGTGCCGAGCGGATCATCGCGATGAGCCGCCACGAGTCCCGGCAGAAGCTGGCCGCCGAGTTCGGCGCGACCGACATCGTCAGCGAGCGCGGCGAGGACGGCGTCGCCCGGATCAAGGAACTGACCGGCGGCATCGGCGCCGACAGCGTCCTGGAGTGCGTCGGCACCGCCGAGTCCATGCGGCAGGCGCTGCACTCGGCCCGTCCCGGCGGCAACGTCGGCTTCGTCGGCGTCCCGCACGAGGTCGCCGTCGACGGCCAGGAACTGTTCTTCTCCCAGGTCGGCCTGCGCGGCGGCCCCGCCCCCGTCCGCCGCTATCTCCCCGACCTCATCGACCGCGTCCTGTCCGGCCGCATCAGCCCCGGCAAGGTCTTCGACCTCACCCTCCCCCTGGACCAGGTAGCCGAGGGCTACAAGGCGATGGACGAGCGCCGCGCGATCAAGGCCCTCCTCAAGCCCTGACCGCCGCCACACCGGCCCCCCGTCCCGCCCCCGGCCGCACACCGCGCACGGAAGGCCATCGGCGTGATCGTCGGCTCCCCGGTCATGGCCCTGGCCACCACCCTGCACCCGCCCCGACGCCGCATCCCGACGGCGGCGGCGACAGTATCCGGGAGCCTCGGCGGCCGCCGCCGAGGACGGTTGCCTTCCTGAGAGGCAGAAGCCTGTCTCCCGTGGCGGCCGCGTTCGGCGTGCTGACGACTTCGGCCGACGTCGGCTGAGACGGCCCCCGGCGCCGGGCGACCGGTGCCGCCGGTGCGGTCGAGCGGGCCTGGCGGACGGCGCAGGTCGAGCCGCGGTGGCTGCGGTGCCCTCTGGCACGCGATGCCATCCATTGCGTGGATGCCCGGCTATACGGGATTCGGATCGCGCGGAGGATGGCGGGCGGTCGGCGGACCGCCCATAGTCATGCGTACCCGCACGCCGCTGTCCGGACAGCCGCTGTCGTGCGGCCGTCCCCAGCATGCCGTGCGCCCGTCGCGCCCCCAGGCATGCCCGCTCCGCTCACCGTTCCTGGAGTCGTGATGCCCGGTTCCGTTCCACCGCCGTCCGCCGCCGCGGCCGACGAGACCGCCCCGCCGCCCCTGGCCGTCTCCGGCCCCGCCCATCTGCTGCGGGTGACCCTGCTGATGGCGGGCAGCTGTCTGCCGATCCTCGGGGCGGTCCTGATCGCCCCCGTCCTGCCGAAGATGCAGGACCACTTCGCCTCCGTGCCGGGGGCCAAGGCGCTGGTGCCGCTCGCGCTGACCGTGCCGGCCCTGGCACTCGCCGTGCTGGCCCCCTTCGCCGGGGTGATCGTGGACCGGCTCGGCCGCAAGCGGCTGCTGGTCGCGGCGACCCTGCTGTACGCCGTGTTCGGCACGGCCCCGCTCTGGCTGGACTCGCTCGGCGCGATCATCGCCAGCCGCGCCCTGGTCGGGGTGGCCGAGGCCGCGATCATGACGTGCTGCACCACGCTGATCGGTGACTACTACTCGGGGCAGCGGCGGGTGAAGTACCTCGCCCTGCAGACCATGTGCGCGTCCGCGTCGGCCACGGCCTTCTTCGTGCTCGGCGGCGCGGCCGGATCGGCCGGCTGGCGCGTGCCGTTCTTCGTGTACGCCGTGAGTCTGGTGCTGGCCCCGCTGATGGCGACGGCGCTGCCGAGCCCGGCACCCCGCGCGGCGGCGGTCGGGACGCCGACCGGCGGGGCCCGACGCACGTTCCCCTGGCGGCAGTTGGGCGGGATCTGCGCCCTGACCTTCTTCGGGGCCATGGTCTTCTACACGGTCCCGGTCGAGATGTCGTACCTGCTCGACGACCTGGGGGTGAAGAACTCCGGGGTGATCGGACTGGCCACGGCCGTCGCCAGCGCGGCGACGGTGGGCGGTGCGGTCGCCTTCGCCCGCCTGAAGCGCTCGCCGGAGCCGATGCTGCCCGCGGTCCTGGCGGTGTGCGCGCTGGGCTTCGCGCTGATGTTCCTGGCGGGCGACGCACCGCTGCTGGTCGCCGGGGCCGTCGTCAACTGCGTCGGCACGGGGATGCTGCTGCCCGCTCTGCTGACCAGCGCCATGTCCCGACTCGCCTTCGAGGACCGCGGCCGCGGCACCGGACTGTGGACGGCGGCCTTCTTCGGCGGCGAGTTCGTGTGCCCGCTGGTGCTGCTCGCGGGAGAGGCCGCGGTGGGGAGTCTCGCGGGGGCGGTGGGAGTGCTGGGGCTGGCCGCCGCCCTGGTCGCCGGCGGGTTGTGGGCGGTCGCCCGGCGGCGGGGAGAGGCGGTCGGCCCACGGCCGTTGCCGGAACAACTGGCGTGACGCGGGTCGGTGGGGTGTCACTTCGCCGTGAGCGACGCCCCCACCTCCGCCGCCTTCTGCCGCAACCAGATGTGAGCCGCGTCCTGGGTGTGCACCGGATGCCACCACATGGCCTCCTGCACCGGTACGGCCTCGAAGGGACACGGCAGGACCCGCACCGCCGCCGAGCGCACCGCCCTCCGTGCCAGCCGTTCCTGGATCATCGCCACCCGCCGCGTGCCCTCGACCATGTGGGGCAGCAGCTGGAAGGTCGGTACGGAGACCTCCACCCGGGGGCTGATGCCGAGCATGCTCAGCTGGCGGGCCGCGGGGGCGTCGTAGGGGCGCTGGTAGACCGCCCAGGGCAGATGCGAGAGGTGGTCGAGGGTGAGATCGCCGCCCACCTCCGGGTTGTCGTCGGCGACCATGCACAGCCAGCGGTCCTGGTGCAGGTCCACCGCGGGGAAGCCGTCGATGATGCCGTGCGGCAGGAGCAGTCCGTCGATGGTGCTCAGCACGGTCGCGGTGTTCTCCTCGACCGCCGGCAACGTGTGCCGGAACGTGAGGCGGATGCCGGGGGCCTCGCGGTGGAGGGCGCGGGACAGCGGGGCGCCGAAGACGGCCGCGCCGTAGTCGGAGGCGAGCAGCGTGAACTCGCGGGTCTCGGCGGCCGGGTCGAAGTCGGCCTGGCTGGAGAAGACCCGTTCCAGCAGGTCGCACGCGGTCGCGCTGCGGTCGCGCAGGGCAACGCCGAGCGGGGTCAGTTCGTAGGCGTTGCCGGTGCGGGCGAGCAGTTCGTCGTCGAAGTGGCGGCGCAGCCGTGCCAGGGCGGCGCTCATCGCGGGCTGGCTCAGCCCCACGCGTTCCCCCGCCCGCGTGACGTTGCGCTCCTCCAGCAGCGCGCGCAGGGCGAGGACCAGATTGAGGTCGAGTCGGGACAGGTTCACCGGGTACCGCCTGGCAGGTCAGAGATATCCATCGGATGGATTCGCCGTATCCACAGGATCTATTTCCGTGATCGGTCGACGAGGGCCACAGTAGACCGCAACTCACCGGGAGGAAATCTCATGGCAACAGTCGGGCAACCTGCCGGCCCGTTCGCGCTCGGCACGTTCTCCACTCCGAAGGGGCCCCTCTTCCCCGGCCTCGTGGCCGCGGACCGGGTGCTCGACCTGAGCGGAGTACTGGACGGGGCCCCGGCCGACGTACGGGCCGTACTGGACCGGTGGGAGGAGTTCCGGCCCGTCCTGCACGCTCTGGCGGACGCCCCCGGCCCCGACCGGCACCCCCTGGACAGCCTGCGGGTGCACGCGCCGGTCGAGCCGCGGCAGATCTTCCAGTCCGGCGCCAACTACCGGCAGCACGTGATCGATCTGGAGGTCGCCCACCGCTCCCCCGACGACCCGCGCACGGTCGAGGAGGCGCGGGCGGAGATCGCCGCCGTCATGGACCGCCGGGCGGCCGAGGACCTGCCGTACGTGTTCATCGGGCTGCCGACCACGATCGCCGGGCCCTACGACGATGTCGTCCTCCCCGCCTGGGCCGAACAGCCGGACTGGGAGCTGGAGTTGGCGGCGGTCATCGGCAGGCGGGCGCATCGGGTGTCCGTCGAGGAGGCCCTGGAGTACGTCGCCGGGTACACGATCGCCAATGACCTCACCGACCGGGCCACCGTGTTCCGCCGGGACATGAAGGCCATCGGCACCGACTGGCTGCGCTGCAAGAACGCGCCCGGGTTCACGCCGCTCGGGCCGTGGATCGTACCGGCCGAGTCGATCGCCGACCCGGGCGATCTGCGGGTCACGCTGAAGCTCAATGGCGACACCATGCAGGACGAGTCGACCAAGGACATGCTCTTCGGCGTCGCCCGGCTGGTGTCGTACATCTCGCAGACCGCACAACTCCTGCCCGGCGACCTGGTGCTGACCGGCAGCCCGGCCGGCAACGGCATCCACTGGGGGCGGCTGCTACGGGACGGCGACGTCATGGAGGGTTCCATCACCGGCCTGGGTGTGCAGCGCACCCGATGCGTCCAGGAGTCCGTGTGAACCGCGACGACCCCGAGGGCGCGATCGCCGAGGCCGCCAAGGCGTACTCCAACTGGGGGCGTTGGGGCGCGGACGACGTGCTCGGCACCCTGAACTTCCTCGACCCGGCCAAGCGGCGCGAGGGCGCCGCGCTGGTCCGGCGGGGTGTGAGCTTCTCGCTCTCCCAGCGGTTCGACATGGACGGACCGCAGAAGGGCTGGCGGCGACGCACCAACCCGGTGCACACCATGCTGGACACCGGCACCGACGCCGCCCTCGGCAACCAGGGCTTCCCGCACGGCATCGGCGGCGCCGACGACGTGATCGCGATGCCGCTGCAGTGCTCGACCCAGTGGGACGGGCTCGGCCACATCTTCGACCACGGCAAGGCGTGGAACGGCCGTGACGCGGCGACCACGGTCACCTCCGACGGCGACCTCGTCACCGGCATCGAGCACATGGCACCGTATGTCGCCGGCCGCGGGGTCCTGCTGGATGTCGCCCAAGTCATGGGCGGCGACGGCGAGTTGCCGGACGGCTTCGCCGTCACCGAGGCGCACCTGACCGCGACCGCAGAGGCCCACGGCGTGCGCGTCGGCCGCGGTGACATCGTCCTTGTCCGCACCGGACACCTCGCGCGCGCCAAGCGGGACGGCTGGGGCGACTACGCCGGCGGGCCCGCGCCCGGACTGTCCTTCAGCACGGCCGGCTGGCTGCACCGCACCGAGATCGCCGCGATCGCCACCGACACCTGGGGCTTCGAGGTACGGCCCAACGAGTTCGAGCACGCCTTCCAGCCGCTGCACCAGGTGGCCATCCCCAACATCGGCCTGCTGATCGGCGAGATGTGGGACCTCGACACGCTCGCCGCGGACTGCGCGGCCGACGGTGTGTACGAGTTCTGGCTCACCGCCGCGCCCCTCCCCATCACCGGAGCCGTCGGCTCCCCCGTCAGCCCCGTCGCCGTCAAGTAGTCCCGCACCGGCCCCGCACAGCCGCCGGATGCGCCGTTCTCCCCGGACAGCGGCGGCGCATCCGGCCCGCACTCCCCTGGCCCGCCCCCTCGGCGGGCGAGAGCCGCATCCCCTGGCCCGCCCCCCCGGCGGGCAAGAGCCGCACCCCCTGGCCCGCCCCCCCGGCGGGCAAGAGCCGCACCCCCTGGCCCGCCCCCCCGGCGGGCAAGAGCCGCACCCCCTGGCCCGCCCCCTCGGCAGGCGAGAGCCGCACCCCCTGGCCCGCCCCCTCGGCAGGCGAGAGCCGCACCCCCTGGCCCGCCCCCTCGGCGGGCGAGAGCCGCATCCCCGCCGCCCGAAGCCGCGCGGCCCGATCCCGGGAGGTACCCGAGATGACAGCCACCCCCGCCCTTCCCCGCTCTCGACGTGGCTCGACCGGCGGGACCCCCATCGTCCTCGTGATAGGCGGCGGTACCTCCGGAAACGCTCTGACCGTGCTGCTGCGCCGGGCCGGGATCGCCGTCGACCTGGTCGAGGCCAGCCCGGACTGGAAAGCCTCACTCGGCTCCGGCATCACCCTCCAGGGCAACGCCCTGCGCGTCCTGCGCGAGGTCGGCGTCCTCGACGCCGTCGAGAAGGACGGGTACACCGCCGACGGCGTAGCCATCCTCACCCCCGACGGCACCGTCCTGGCCGCCCACGAGGAGCTGCGCACCGGCGGCGACGACCTGCCCGCCCACATCGGCATGCAGCGCCCCCGCCTCCAGCAGCTCCTCATCGAGCAGGTCCGGGCCTCGGGCGCCGGCATCCGCCTCGGCACCACGGCCACCGCTTTCGACCAGCGAGAAGACCGGGTGGACGTCACCTTCTCGGACGGGACGAGCCGCCGCTACGACCTGGTGGTCGGCGCCGACGGCCTGCACTCCACCACCCGCCGGATGATCGGCATCACGGACGAGCCCACCCCCACCGGGATGGGCATCTGGCGTGCCCCCGCGCCCCGTCCGGCCGGGATCACCCGCACCGAGATGATCTACGGGGGCCCGTGCTTCATCGCCGGGTACTGCCCGACCAGCGAGGACACGGTCTACACGTATCTCGTCGAACCCGCCCGCGACCGGGCCTCGCTCGACCCCGGCTCGTATGCCGACGAGATGCGCAGGCTCAGCGAAGCCTACGGCGGCGCATGGCCGCAGCTGCGGGCCGCGTTCACCGACCCGAAGGCCGTCAACTACGCCTGCTTCGACCGGCACCTGGTGGAGGGCCCCTGGCACCGCGGCCGCGTCGTGCTGGTCGGCGACGCCGCCCACTGCTGCCCGCCCACCTTCGCCCAGGGCGCCGCGATGTCCCTGGAGGACGCCCTGGTCCTCGCCGAACTGCTGGCCGGCCCCGGCGACTGGGACGACCTCCTCCTCACGGCCTACCACGCCCGTCGGCTGCCCCGTGTGCGCATGGTCGTCGACGCCTCGGTGCAGCTCGCCCAGTGGCTGCTCGACGGGGTGCGCGACGCGGACGTACCCGGCCTGATGCACCGCACCCTGACCGCGCTGAAGGAACGCCCGTGACCGAGTACAAGTCGACCCCCACGATCGACGTCCACGCTCATGTCCTGGTCCCGGAGGTCGAGGAGGCCGTGGCCGGCCGGCCCGGTCTCGCCGAGGCCCGCGCCCTGGACGCCCGCCGCAACGGACCGGCCGCCCTCGAGGTGAACGGCCCGATGGTCGGCGCGCGCGTGCCGAGGCTGACGGACACGGCCGCGCGTCTGGCGGCCATGGACGAGCAGGGCGTGGACGTCCAGCTGGTCAGCCCCTCCCCCTCGCACTACCACTACTGGGCGGATCCCGAACTGGCCGCGCGCATCTGCCGGTTGGCCGACGAGGTCACGGCCGCCCACTGCGCCAAGGCCCCCGAGCGCCTGTACGGCCTGGGCCTGGTGCCCCTCCAGCACCCCGCCCTCGCGGCGGACTTGCTCGACCACGCGCTGGAGCAGGGTCTGCGGGGCGTGGAGATCTCCTCGCACGCGCCCGGCCGCGAGCTGTCGGACCCCGCGTACGAGCCGCTGTGGGTGCGGGCCGAGGAGACGGGCGCGCTCCTCTTCCTGCACCCCTTCGGCTGCACGCTCGACGAGCGGCTGGACCGCTGGTACCTCTCCAACACCGTCGGCCAGCCGACGGAGAACGCGATCGCGCTCTCTCATCTGATCTTCTCGGGTGTCCTGGACCGGCACCCCGGGCTGAGGCTGATAGCCGCGCACGGGGGCGGCTATCTCCCCACCCACCTCGGCCGCTCCGACCACGCCTGGCGGGTGCGCCCCGACGCCCGGGCGTGCGCGCGCGAACCCAGCAGCTATCTGCGGCAGCTCCACTTCGACTCCCTCGTCCACGACCCGGCCGTCCTGCGGGAGTTGATCAGGGTCGTGGGCGCCGACCGGGTGCTGCTCGGCTCCGACTTCCCCTTCGACATGGGCACCGACGATCCGCTCGGCGCCCTGCGTGCCGCGGGCCTGTCCGACCCCGACTTCCACGCCGTACGCGGGGCGAACGCCGCCGCGCTGCTCGGCCTCTTCTAGGAGGACCCCCATGGGCAACCGTCTGCTCACCCACCTCAGGCACGTCGACCTCGCCGTGCCCGACTACGACAAGCAACTCGACTTCTACGCCGGGGTCTGGGGCCTGACCAAGGTCGCCGAGGACTCCGGGATCTCCTTCCTGGCCGCCGAGGGCTCGCCCGAGAACTACGTCATCCGGCTGCGCAAGGCCGACGAGAAGCGGCTCGACCTGGTCTCCTACGGCGCCGCTTCGGCACCGGACGTGGACACGCTCGCCGAGCAACTTCTCTCCGGCGGCGTCCGGTTGATCTCACAGCCGGGCAAGGTGGACACGCCCGGCGGTGGTTACGGCTTCCGCTTCTTCGACGTGGACGGCCGCACCATCGAGGTCTCCGCGGACGTGGACGTACGCCGCCACCGCAGGATCGAGGAGAAGGAGTCGATCCCGGTCAAGCTCTCCCACGTCGTCCTCAACTCCCCCGACCTGGACGCGACCCGCGCCTGGTACGAGACCCACCTCGGCTTCCGCCACTCGGACACGCTCAGCTCGCCGCACGTCGGTGACGTCATGCACTTCATGCGGATCAGCAACCAGCACCACTCCATGGCCCTCGCCAAGGGCCCGCACACCTCGCTGCACCACGTCTCCTTCGAGATGCGCGGCATCGACGAGTACATGCGCGGCTCCGGCCGGGTGATCCGGGCCGGCTTCAAGAAGGTCTGGGGCCCGGGACGCCACATGGCGGGCGACAACACCTTCACCTACTTCCTCGACCCGCACGGCAACACGGTCGAGTACACGACCGAGTTGGAGCTTCTCGACGAGGACACCTGGCACCCGCACGTCTACGACTTCTCCCGGCCGGAGGTCACCGACCAGTGGGGCACGGCCAATCCGATGAACGAACTGGTCGCCAAGGAGTCCTTCAACGACGTCGACCGCGGGGTGTTCGTCGCCCCGCCGGTCTGACCGGCCCGCACCCCTGAAGCACCGGGGGCGCGGCAGCCCTGTCATGCCCTGACTCCCCGCCGCGTCCCCGGTCCCGCTCTCCCGACAGGACCCCTTCATGCGTTTCGCCACGTACGAACACCGCGACCGACGCCGGGTGGCCGTCGTCGCAGAGGACGGCACCCTCTACCCCCTGCCCGGCGTCTCCTCACTGACCGGCCTGCTCGCCGGGGGCGGCGGCCTGCCGGAGCTGCTCGACGCCGGATCCGCGATGCTCGACGTGCCGGCCGGTCCCCATGTCTCCGAGGTACGGCTGCTGCCGCCTCTCCAGCCGCCCACCGTGCGGGACTTCGTGACCTTCGAGGAACACGTCGAGGGCGTACGGCGGTCCGTGGACGGAGCCGCCGGGGTGCCGGAGCAGTGGTATGCGGCACCGACCTTCTACTTCACCAACCCCTACGCGGTGTTCGGCCCTCATGACGACATCCCCGCGCCGCCGGGTTCGTCCGTGCTCGACTTCGAGCTGGAGGTCGCCGCCGTGATCGGCAAGGAGGGCCGCGACCTCACCCCCGAGCAGGCCCGGGAGCACATCGCCGGGTACACCGTCCTCAACGACTGGTCCGCCCGCGACCTCCAGTCCGCCGAGATGCGCGTGGGTCTGGGCCCGTGCAAGGGCAAGGACACGGCCACCACCCTCGGCCCGTACCTCGTCACCGCCGACGAGCTGGAGAAGTACCGCGACGAGGACGGCTTCCTGCGCCTGGGGCTCACGGCCGCCGTGAACGGCGAGGTGGTCGGCGAGGACCTGCTGTCCAACATGAGCTGGACCTTCGAGGAGATGGTCGCCTACGCCTCCCGCGGCACCTGGGTCCGCCCCGGGGACGTCCTCGGCTCGGGCACCTGCGGCAACGGCGGCTGTCTCGCCGAGCTGTGGGGCGTCCGGGGCAGGCAGGACCCTCCGCCGCTCGGGCCCGGCGACACGGTCACGCTCACGGTGGAGGGCCTCGGCAGCGTGTCCAACACCGTGGTGGCCGGTCCCGATCCGGTGCCGGTTCCGTCCGCGCGACGCCGCACCCGGGAACGGCCGTGAGCGACCCGCGCCCGAAGCGCCTGCTCGGCAAGGTGGTCGTCGTGACGGGTGCGGCCGGCGGGCAGGGCGCCGCGGAGGCCGAGGCGTTGACCCGTGAGGGCGCGCGCGTGATCGCCACCGACGTGACGGAGGCAGCGGGGTGCCGTCGCCTCGACGTCACCCGCGCGGAGGACTGGGCCGAACTCGCCCGTGAACTGGGCGAGTCGTACGGCCAGGTGCACGGCCTGGTCAACAACGCCGGCGTCACCTGGCGGGCCCGCGTCGACGACGTGCGGCCCGAGGACCTGGCCCGTGTCCACGCCGTGAACGTCACCGGACCGCTCCTCGGCATCCAGCATCTGCTTCCGCTGATGCGCCCGGGCGCGTCGATCGTGAACGTCGGCTCCACCGCGGCCCTGACGGCCCACTACCCCGTGGCGTACACGACGAGCAAGTGGGCCCTGCGCGGCCTGTCGAGGACGGCGGCCATGGAACTCGGCCCGCGCGGCATCCGCGTGAACACCATCCACCCCGGCTTCATCGAGACGGACATGACCGCCTCCGCGGCCCCCGCGTTCCGCGAGGCGAACCTCCTCGCGACCCCGCTCGGCCGCACCGGAACCGTCGGCGACGTCACCCCGCTCGTGGTGTTCCTGCTCTCCGCCGACTCCTCCTTCATCACCGGAGCCGATATTCCGGTCGACGGCGGCCTCACCGCGCACGGCGGCGCCAAGCCCATCTCGGACGCCGTACGCGACTCGCACCAGTAGAAAGGCCCTCTCCTCCCATCGACAAGGCCGGCGCGAACGCCGCCGCGGCCGTCGCCGACATCCCCGACGGCGCGTCGCCGGCCGTCGGCGGCTTCGGCCTCAGCGGTGTCCCCGACGTGCTCATCCAGGCTCTGCACGCCCAGGGGGCGACCGGCCCGGAGGTCGTGTCCAACAACTGCGGGGTGGACGGGCGGGGCCTGGGCGTCCTGCCGGCGGCGGGCCGGATCGCCCGCGTCACGGGCTCCTACGTCGGTGAGAACAAGGGGTTCGCCCGCCAGTACCTCTCCCGCGAACTGCAGGTCGAGCTGGTGCCGCAGGGCACGCTCGCCGAACGGCTGCGCGCCGGTGGAGCGGGCATCCCCGCCTCCCACACCCCGGCAGGCGTCCGCACCCAGGTGGCGGCCGGCGGTCTGCCCTGAGGCCGGGCACAGGGCGCCGGGCAAGGAATCGATCAGGGCAGTCCCGCGGTGTCGACGCTGAGCAGTTCCAGGAGCTGGGGCCGGTGGAGGCCGGCGATGTGCTCCAGCAGGTCGGGGTGGCGCAGCAGAGGCGCGGCCTCGGTGTCCCGGTTCCCGGGATCGGTCAGCCGGCGAAGACCGCCGGCGGCGGGGTGCCCGCTCACGGCGCTCGTGGCGGCGGCCCGGCGGGCGGCGTCGGCGGCCAGGGCGGGGTCGGCCAGGAGGCACGCCGCCCAGCTGACGACGGTTTCGTCGACCCAGGTCCGCCAGGCGGTGTCGCCGGTGCCGTCGGGCTGTGGCTCGCCTCCGGTGAGCCAGTCCAATCGGTGGGATCCGCTGGGGGCGAGCAGGTGGAGCAGTTGCACGTCGAGGGTGGTGGGGTAGCGCAAAGTGGCGGCGAGCGTGACCGCCTGCCGGGCCTGTGCCTCGGCCAGCGCCCGGCTGAGCGCGCCGCCGGGGGCGGGGTAGGCGGCCAGGAGCCAGCGGGTGGAGGCGGCTATGACTGGTGTCAGGTCGTCGGTCACGGCGGTCGGTCCCTCGGGGAGCGTGCTCGCCTGTGTCCGGCAGATCGGTCCCGCGAGCTGTGGTGCGGAGCCGCGCTGCCCCGCTCGTGACCTATCAGCGTAGGCAGCCGGACCGGAAGAGGGAATGAGCCGTGTCACACCAGGCCGGCCGCCCGGGTTCCCGACCCGGCCGGGGCGGGCACCGCCCGGCCGGGTGCCGGTCCCTGCTGGGGTCAGGACTTGCCGCGGCCGGTGATGAGGTCGCGGGCCCGGTCCACCAGCCCGGCGCCCGGCGCCAGCAGCTTGTTGGCGGGCGGTGTGCTCGGGGCGGAAGGGTGCGGGCGGGTCGGGGCCATGGACTTGGCCCGGCGGATCTTGTCCCCGAGCTTGTTCAGAGCGTCGGCGGAGCTCGCCTGGCGCAGCATCGGGAAGAGGCTCTCCTCCTCGTCCTGGACATGGGCGGAGACCTCGTCCATGAGCTGCTGCAGCAGCGGGCTCATCTTCGGGTCGCCGGTGTCCGTCTTCTCCAGTTGCTTGAGGAGCTTCTCCACCCGGCCGTGGTCCGCGATCTCCTTGTCCGCGATCCGGTCGCCGCCCTCGATGTGCTCGCGCACCGCCGGATACAGGTACTCCTCCTCTGCGATCGAGTGCCGTACGAGTTCGATGGTGACCTCGTCCACGGCGTCACGGAGTTCCTGCCCGCCCAGCGGCATCCCCTGGATCCGGGCGAACATCTCCTCGACCTCCCGGTGGTCGGTCATCAGTTCCGCGATCGCGTCTCCGCCGTGCCCCATGGTCTCTCCGCCTTTCGTCTCGCTGGTCATGCCTGGGCCCGGGACCGTCCCGCCCAGCTGTCACTGGTTCCGGGTGCGGCCGGACCCGGCGCGCAGCGGCCGAGTACCCGGGACCCGGCGGCGAATGCCACGGCGAGGAGGCGAGGGCTGGGCTGACGTGGCATGCCGGTGAGCCTCCCCGGCCGTGCTCCGCTGGGCGCAGGCTGCCGGAGCGGGCCGTCGACACCGGCCGCGAGGTGATCGTCCGGCTGTACCCGGTGAGGCGTTCCGGTGCCCGCGTCCTGGCCGGTCGGTCCCGGAGTCCCGCGGTCCGGTCGCTGCCCTTGTCCCGTTATGAGGCGCTCTGGGGTTTCCGGGCCACGACGGCGGAAACCCGGCGGCGGACGCATCACTGACACCTGCGGCACCCCCTGTGCCCGGCGGTCTCCTCGGCATCGGAGTCTCTTGTGCAAGCCCTCGTCATCCACCACACCACGCTCACGAAGTCCCTTGGCCCCTCCGACACGGACGCGCCGGCCGCCGTGGTCGCCGACGCCGGTGAGGGCGAGGACCGGCCCTGGGCACGGCTGCCCGGTTGAGGAGGACACATGGTTGCCGGCTCCCTCACCGACGCCCGCGCCGTCACCCGGCCGCTGCGCTGCTGGGCCCCCCGGGGCGTGTACACCCCGCAGACCGACACCGGGCTCCTGCGGCGGGCGCTGTGCCGCGAGCGGATCACCCGGGACACGGACGTCCTGGACCTGGGCACCGGAAGCGGCATGCTCGCGGTGGAGGCGGCCCGGCTCGGCGGCCGGGTCACCGCGGTCGACATCTCCTGGTGGGCCGTCGCCGTCACCTGGATCAACGCGCTGCTGAACGGGCAGCGCCTGCGGGTGCGCCACGGCGACCTGACGACGGCGGTGCCCGGCGGCCGCCGCTTCGACCTGGTGATCGCCAATCCGCCCTACGTGCCCGCTCCGGGCGGCGCGGCGCCCCGGGGTGCCGCCCGGGCCTGGGACGCCGGCACGGACGGCCGCCTGCTGCTCGACCGTATCTGCGACGCCGCGCCGAGGGTCCTGCGGCCCACCGGAACGCTGCTGATCGTCCACTCGCACCTGTGCGGCACCGGGGCCACGCTCACCCGCCTGACCGCGGCCGGGCTGCGCGCGCGGGTCGTCGACCGGACCTGGCTGCCCTTCGGGCAGGTCCTGCGCTCCCGCCTCGACTGGCTGCGCGAACGCGGGCTGACAGCCGACGGCACGACCGAGGAACTGGTGGTGATCCGTGCCGAACCCATCTGACCGCCCGCGCCGCATCCGCGTCCAGCGCGACGGGCCCCTCCTCGTCGAAGGCCCGGTCGAGGTGGTGGGCGAGGACGGCGAGGTGACGGAGTCGAAGCGCTTCATGGTGGCCGTCTGCACCTGCCGCCGCAGCCGGACCTTCCCCTGGTGCGACACCAGTCACCGCTGCCGCGGCAAGCGGGCCGGCGAAGGCGGCGGGGCCCCATGACAGGCCGCAGCGTCTCCCCGCCACTGCCAGAGCCGCGCGGCCCGCTCTCGGCCGCCGTGACGGCCGCCCTGCGCGGCGCGGATCCCGCGAGCACACCGTCCCCTGCGCACTGCTCCCCGTACGGCGACGATCTCCAACTCGCCCTCTACGTCCTCTACGAACTGCACTACCAGGGCTTCGAGGGCGTCCCCGACGACCTGGAGTGGGACAGCGGACTGCTGGCCGTCCGCGCCGCGCTGGAGGACCGCTTCCTGTCCACGCTCCGCACCGACGTGCCCGTGGACGGCGCCGGCACCGCCGTACGGGTCCTCGACGAACTCCAGGTCGAGCCGGCCGCGGACCCCGGGGACAGCGTGTCGCACTTCCTCCAGGCCGAGGGCACCCTGCGGCACGTGCGGGAGTACGCCGCGCTGCGCTCGCTCTACCACCTCAAGGAGGCCGACCCGCACGCCTGGGTCATCCCCCGGCTGCGCGGGCGCGCCAAGGCGGCCATGGTCGCCGTCGAGTACGACGAGTTCGGCGCCGGCCGTGCCGACGAGATCCACGCGGAGCTCTTCGCCGCCCTCATGGCGGACCTCGGACTGGACACGAGGTACGGCAGGTACGTGGACGCCGCACCGGCCGAGGCGCTCGCCACCGTCAACCTGATGTCCCTGCTCGGTCTGCACCGGTCGCTGCGGGCCGCGCTCGTCGGGCACTTCGCCGCCGTCGAGGTGACCTCGTCCCCGGCCTCGCGCCGCCTGGCCGAGGCGATGCGCCGGACCGGCGCGGGCCCCGCGGCCGTGCGGTTCTACACCGAGCACGTCGAGGCGGACGCCGTACACGAACAGGTCGTACGCCACGACGTGGTCGGCGGACTCCTGGACAGCGAGCCGGACCTGGACACCGACGTGGTCTTCGGGATCCGCGCCACCGGGTTTCTGGAGGACCGCCTGGCGGCCAGGGTCCTCTCCGCCTGGCACGAGGGAGCCACGGCGCTGCGCGGGCAAGCGCCGTGACGCGTCAGGATCCTCGTCTCACCGCCCGAGAGCGCGTTCTGCGAATGTCCGGGACGCCTCCTGGATCACCTCCGCGGACTCGCCGTGCTGCACCCGCTGCTCGGCGTCCACCGGGCCACGCCACTTCGACCTGCGTCATCGTTCAGCGCGGACGGCTTGTGCACTGCGGACCGGCCGGACTTGCCGTTTGCGACCCACGATCACGGGCAGGCGGAGTCCAGTGCTTCGGACTGGAGGCGCCTGCCCAGCGGGAATTCACCCCGGCTGCCGGCACCCTCCAGTGCCGGCGCCGCTCTGCGCTGCGGCAACCCCTGACAAGACCGTTCAGACATGTCCGGACCCGAATTCCGGACTCTCTGAAAAACCGTCCGCGCCCGCCTGGAGGCCCTGGAGAGCTTCAGCACCCTGTCCCTGGACGCCGAACTCTCCATGGGCGAGGACGGCTACAGCCTCGCCGACACCCTCGGCGACCCCGACGGCTCCTACGACGTCGTCGTCGACCGGGAGGCCGCCAAGGAAGGGCTGCGCCGGCTGCCCGAACGGGAGCGGGCCATCCTCTACATGCGGTTCTTCGAGGACATGACCCAGAGCCGGATCGCCGACAAGCTCGGCATCTCCCAGATGCACGTCTCCCGCCTCATCAGCCGCAGCTGCGCCCGCGTCCGCGCCGAAGCCCTCCGTCGGTGACAGGGGAGATGTCGGCGGGTACCGGGCTGTCCGTCCGGAGGACGGGTACCCGGGCTCGGAGGACAGGGAGGTACGTCCATGCCGACACCACCGCCGTTCCGGTCGTCCGAATCCCTGCACGGCCTGTCCGCCGTGGTCACCGGTGGCTCCCGCGGTCTCGGTCTCCTGATCGCCGACGAGTTGATGGGCCGCGGCTGCCATGTCACGCTCGCAGCGCGAGACGCCGCCGAACTGGAGCGGGCCGGCGGGCTGCTGCGGCAGCGGCATCCCGGGGGCTCCGTGCGCACCGCCGTGACCGACGTGCGGGACAAGCGGGCCGTCGCCGATCTCCTCCACCGGACAGCTGAGGCCTGTGGGAGCGTGGACGTGGTCATCGCCAACGCGGGCATCATCCAGGTCGCACCGGCGGAGACCGTCGGCGCGGCCGGATTCGACGACGCGATGGGCACGGTCTTCCACGGCGCCCTGAACACCAGTCTCGAAGCACTCCCCTACCTGCGCGAGAGCCGGGCCGGCGGAAGGCTGGCACTGATCGGCTCGGTGGGCGGTCTGCTCGCCGTGCCGCATCTGCTGCCCTACTCGTGCGCCAAAGCCGCCGTAGGGGCCCTGGCCGAAGGGCTGTACGCGGAGTCGGCCCGCGACGGCGTGTCCGTGACCGCGGTACATCCGGGCCTGATGCGCACCGGCTCACATCTGCACGCCGTGTTCGGCGGTGACCGGCGACGCGAGTTCGCCTGGTTCTCCGCTCTCGCGGGCACTCCGCTGATGTCGATGGACGCGCGCCGCGCAGCCGACCGTATCGTCACGGCCGTCCAGCGCCGCCGCCTCCGCCTCGTCCTCACCCCCGCCGCCCGCGCCGCCGACAAGGCCCACGGCCTCGCCCCGGCGCTCACCGCGCGGCTCAGCCACGCGGCGACCGCGCTGCTGCCGACCGCGGAAGGCGAGCCGGAACTGCGTCCGGGCATCGACATCGAACCGGCGGCCCCACGCACGCTCGGGGAACGCCTGCGCTCCGTGGGCAGCGCGCTGAACGACCGGGCCGCGCGTGCCTACAACGAACGCCACCGCACCGCCGTGGAGCGGCACCTGCCCTGACCCCCACCCCCGGCCCGGCCGGTCGATGATGCCCAGCGTGTCCGCGTCCTTCTCCGCGAAGCCGGCGGGTTCGAACCCGGGAAAGCCGTACCAGGACGCCGAGTCGGCCACCGGAGGGCGTCGGTCAGCCGTTGCGGGGAACCCGTCCGGCCATCAGCACTCAGGACTCCCGCATCGGCCGGAGCGGAGCGGTCCCGTGCCCGGCACCGGACGAATGAGGTACTCACCGTGGAAAGCCGAAACGACCCCGACGGCGTCGTGCTGTCGCCGCACGAGCGCCTCGCCCTGTGGGGTATCGAGGCGGGACTTCTCCAGGACCGGCGTCTCGTCCGGCGGATGCGCCACCGGGACCCACGGCCCGCGTGGTTGCCCATGTCCGTCGCCGTACTGACCTGTGCCTCACTGCTTCTGCTCGTGATAGCGATCCTCACCTCCGACGTGGCCGCCCTGTGGTGCCTTGCCGCACTGTGGCCCGTCACCGTCCTGCTGGCTTTCCGGATGCTGCGCTGTGCGGCCGACTCCGATGACCGCTCCAGGACATGGCGGTGAACTCCGGCGCGTCGGGCACAGGGCGCCTGCTCGGACTCGTCGGCGGCACCCTCGCCCCCGACGAGTCCGAACGGCCTTCGGAAACTGTCGGTTACGACCCGGTCACCTTGGCGAGGTTGTCCATCTCGTTCGCCCGCCCGGCGGCCAGCCGCCCGGTCCATTCCTCGTCGTGCATGGTGTCCGCCGTCATGGTCACGTGCGTACCACCGTCGACGCTCGGACGCAGCTCGACTTCGGTGAGGAACTCGTACGGCTCGACGCCGGGGATGAAGTCGGCGAGTGTGGTGTAGGCCAGACGCCGGGTGGGCTCGACTTCGGTGAAGGTCTTGTGCGAGGTCGAGCTCAGCGGCAGGCCCGCGCTCTCCATGAACGCGACCTGCTCGGGGCCGGTCGCGGTCATCGTGTAGGTCAAGGTGCCGCCGACGCGCAGGTCCAGGGTGTCGACGTGCACGGTGAACCCCTCCGGCGCCCACCAGGCCTCGATGCCGGCCGCGGTGGTCCACAGCTCCCAGATCTTCTCCGGTGCGGCGGCGTAGGTGCGCTCGACCTGGATCTTCTGCGTCATGATCTCTCCTGGTTTCCCGAATCGGTGACGTCTGCAGAGAGTTGGACGTCGGCCGGGGCGATCTGTCATCGGTGCCCGTCGGCGGCGTGTTCGACCGGCAGCCTGAGCGGCAGCCCGAACGCGGTGACCAGCTGGGCCTCGAACGTGGTGATCTCCGCGATGCGTCCGGCCTCGATGCGCAGCACGTCGACCATCTGCGCCCGGTACACGGAGGTCCCCGGCCGTTGCACGTACCCGGCGACGGCCGGCTGCCGGTTCGCCCGGACCAGCAGGTGCCGCCAGCGGCCGAAGTACCCCGGCGAGGCCGGGTCGAATACCCGTCCGAGCTGCTGGAGCAGCGCGTCCCGGCCGGCGAACCACACCGGATTGGGCGGCATGGTCACCACCACGTCGACGCTGAGCAGGTCGGCCATCATCGACACGTCCGCGCGTTCGGCCGCGACCATGTAGCGGCGCACGATGTCGTGCTCCTGCTGAGCGTGTCGCCCGGCCGCCCAGTCCGTCCGCCGTCGAGGCAACCGCTCGCGAAGCGTCTGCCGGGCGCGCTGCAGGGCGCTGTTGGACGCCGCGACGCTCATGTCCATCAGCGTCGCCGTCTCCTCCACGGGGCGGCCCAGCACGTCACGGAAGATCAACACCGCGCGCTGCCGGGGCGGGAGGTGCTGGAGCGCGGCGAGGAAGACCAGTTCCATGGTCTCCCGCGCCTCAGCGGCGGTCTCTGGCTGCTCGTCGTCGCCCGGCAGCTCGTCGAGCAGCCGGTCCGGATAGGGCTGCAACCAGGGCAGACGGTCAGGGGGCTCGCCGCTGCCGGACTCGATGCCGGGGACCGGCTCGTACCGCCGGGGACGGCGGCCGGTGCGGCGCAGGTGGTCGATGCAGGCGTTGGTGGCGATCCGGTACAACCATGTCCGGGGCGCCGCACGGCCCTCGAAACCGGATCGGTCGCGCCAGGCTTTGAGCAGGGTTTCCTGCACCAGGTCCTCGGCGTCGTCGTAGGAGCCGACCATGCGGTAGCAGTGCAGGTGCAGCCATGCGCGGTGGGGTTCGACGAGTGCGGCGAAGTCGACCTCACCGTCGGGGTCCGGCGGCCGTTCCGCGGTTTTCGTCACGGCGACCTGCGTGACGTCATGGGCCAGCCGCCGCAGCTTGCGTACCGCCGCGGCGAGGGCCTCGGCGTCCGAGCGGAAAGCATGGGGAGGCTCCAGGGCCAGGGTCTTCACCCGCCGCTCGATGTCCGCGAGGACGTCGGCCGCCGGCCGGTCGCTCTCGGTGCGTCGGCGGCGGTAGGCGCGTTGGCGGCAGGCCGCCGAGCAGTAGACGGAAGTCCGGCCACGGCCGCGATCCGGCAGCGGGGCGGCGCAGACCTGACAGTTCCGTCCGCTCATGGGCGGCTCCAGTCATTCGTCACGGGGATGCGGCGTTACGAAAGAGCTTAGGGCGCCGCGAGACGGCCCGACCAGCAAGATCCGTGCGCATCCCTGCTGATGTGGTCGTGCCGTTCGACGACAGCCGCTAGCGGGCCTGGTCGAGCCTCTTGCGGGGATCGCGGCGCGAAGCGTCGGCCCACACCGTCGGCAGCTCCCGTTCGCGCCTGTCGGCCTCGGCTTGCTCCTGTCCGTACAACAGGCCCCAGACGAAGGAGGGTTCGCCGGCCGCATGTGCCGCCAAGAGCCTGGTGCAGCCGAACAGGGCGGCGCCGGAGCCGTACGCGTGCACCTGTGTGGTCTCGCACTGCGACTGAAGGCCCTGGGAGCACATGAAACAGGTACCGCAGGAGATGTTGAACGGGACGACGACCCGGTCCCCGCGGGCGAGGCCACGCACCTCGGGGCCGGCCCGCGGTGAGCACCCTCAGTCGCCGACGGCACCCCGCACCGGCATGCGCAGGAGAAAAGGCTGGTCCGGTCCGCGGGTGAAGGTGTGCGCGTGGTGGAGTGGGGGACTTGGTGAGCAAGACGGGTCAGCAGCGTTCCCCTGGGGACTGGCCCGGCCCAGGCTTCTCTGGTTCAGCCGAAGTGCCGGAGGAGCCGCTCGCCCGGGGTCACGACGGTGTGCCCTCTTCACAGACCAGGCGGGCG
>NZ_JBIAUL010000032.1:0-81304 GCF_042892755.1 Streptomyces sp. NPDC001714 | reverse complement strand
AAACGCCCGGTTACATTCCGAACCCGGAAGCTAAGCCTCACAGCGCCGATGGTACTGCAGGGGGGACCCTGTGGGAGAGTAGGACACCGCCGAACTCCTTTTAGAGCTCTGGCTCTTGGGCGACAAGCCCAAGAGCCAGAGCTTTTTTGCGTTGAGGTAGGGTCAGGGGGCAAAGTTGGCTCGTTTCCCACCACAGGAGGCCCCCGGGTGGAGGTCCAGGAGACGCGTGTCCAGACGGATCGCGTCCTCACCATCCCGAACATCCTCAGCATGGCGCGTCTGGTCGGCGTACCCGTCTTCCTGTGGTTGATCCTCAGGCCCGAGTTCGGCGGGCCCAAGAGTGACGGCTGGGCCCTGCTGGTGCTGCTCTTCAGCGGCGTCAGCGACTACCTGGACGGCAAGCTCGCCCGGCGCTGGAACCAGATCAGCAGCCTCGGCCGGCTGCTGGACCCGGCCGCGGACCGGCTCTACGTCCTGTCGACACTGCTGGGGCTCACCTGGCGCGAGATCCTGCCGCTCTGGCTGACGGCCGTGCTGCTGCTGCGTGAGCTGGTTCTGCTGGTGATGGTGGGCATCCTCCGCCGGCACGGCTATCCGCCGCCCCAGGTGAACTTCCTGGGCAAGGCCGCGACCTTCAATCTGATGTACGCGTTCCCGCTCCTGCTCCTCAGTGACGGAAGCGGCTGGATCTCGTCACTCGCTGCTATTTTCGGATGGGCGTTCGCAGGATGGGGTACAACGCTCTATTGGTGGGCAGGAGTGCTCTACATGGTGCAAGTCCGCCGCCTCGTCCGCGCGGACGCCACAGCCGACTGAGCCCGGCGATTGTCCGGACGTAGTCGCCCCTCGATTGCTCTCGATGGCCCGCGGCGGAAAAGTGCGGGACAATCTGGACGGGTGAAGTCGGCTAGACCGTCATCTCTTAGAGGAGGACGCTTCCGACATGAAGGCCGTCGTGATGGCCGGTGGTGAAGGCACACGCCTTCGCCCCATGACCTCCAGCATGCCCAAGCCACTCCTTCCGGTCGTCAACCGACCGATCATGGAGCATGTGCTACGGCTGCTCAAAAGGCATGGGCTCACCGAGACCGTCGTCACTGTGCAGTTCCTGGCATCGCTGGTCAAGAACTACTTCGGGGACGGCGAGGAGCTCGGTATGGAGCTCACTTATGCCAACGAGGAGAAGCCACTCGGTACCGCCGGAAGCGTCAAGAACGCCGAAGAGGCGTTGAAGGACGATGCTTTCCTCGTCATCTCCGGCGATGCGCTGACCGACTTCGACCTCACCGAACTGATCAACTTCCACAAGGCAAAGGGCGCACTCGTCACGGTCTGTCTGACGCGTGTGCCCAATCCGCTGGAATTCGGCATCACCATCGTCGACGAAGAGGGCAAGGTCGAGCGCTTCCTTGAGAAGCCGACCTGGGGTCAGGTCTTCTCCGACACGGTGAACACGGGCATCTATGTCATGGAGCCCGAGGTTTTCGACTATGTCGAGGCCGACGTTCCCGTCGACTGGTCCGGCGATGTCTTCCCGCAGCTGATGAAGGAAGGCAAGCCGGTCTACGGCTATGTCGCCGAGGGCTACTGGGAGGACGTGGGCACCCACGAGTCGTACGTGAAGGCGCAGGCCGACGTCCTTGAGGGGAAGGTCGACGTCGACATCGACGGCTTCGAGATATCCCCGGGCGTATGGGTCGCCGAGGGTGCCGAGGTGCATGCGGATGCCGATCTGCGTGGGCCGTTGTACATCGGTGACTACGCCAAGGTCGAGGCCGGCGCGGAACTCCGGGAGCACACCGTCGTCGGATCCAACGTCGTTGTGAAAAGCGGCGCCTTCCTGCACCGAGCCGTCGTCCACGACAACGTGTACGTCGGGCAGCACAGCAATCTGCGGGGCTGTGTGGTCGGGAAGAACACCGACATCATGCGGGCCGCGCGGATCGAGGACGGGGCGGTCATCGGTGACGAGTGCCTGATCGGTGAAGAATCGATCGTTCAGGGCAATGTCCGGGTCTATCCCTTCAAGACCATCGAGGCCGGTGCCTTCGTCAACACCTCGGTGATCTGGGAGTCCCGGGGACAGGCTCACCTGTTCGGCGCCAGGGGCGTGTCCGGGATCCTGAACGTCGAGATCACGCCGGAACTGGCCGTACGGCTGGCCGGCGCGTATGCCACCACCCTGAAGAAGGGGTCCACCGTCACGACGGCCCGTGACCACTCCCGTGGTGCCCGTGCGCTCAAGCGGGCGGTGATCTCCGCGCTCCAGGCCAGTGCCATCGACGTACGCGACCTGGAGAACGTGCCGTTGCCCGTGGCGCGGCAGCAGACCGGGCGGGGCAGTGCCGGCGGCATCATGATCCGGACCTCGCCCGGGGTGCCGGACTCTGTCGACATCATGTTCTTCGACGGGCAGGGCGCCGACCTGTCCCAGGCCAGCCAGCGCAAGCTGGACCGGATCTTCGCGCGGCAGGAGTACCGGCGCGCGTTCCCCGGTGAGATCGGTGACCTCTATTTCCCGGCCAGCGTCTTCGACTCGTACACCGGGTCGCTGCTGCGGAACGTCGACACGACCGGGGTCGCCGAATCCGGCCTCAAGGTCGTCGTGGACGCCTCCAACGGCAGCGCCGGGCTCGTGCTGCCGAGCCTGCTAGGCAAGCTCGGTGTGGACTCGTTGACCATCAACCCCGGCCTGAACGAGGCGAGGCCCACGGAGACCGCCGACCAGCGGCGGGCCGGGCTGGTGCGGCTCGGTGAGATCGTGGCGTCGTCCGGGGCCGCGTTCGGTGTGCGGTTCGACCCGGTCGGTGAGCGGCTGTCCCTGGTGGACGAGAAGGGCCGCATCATCGAGGACGACCGTGCGCTCCTGGTGATGCTCGACCTGGTCGCCGCCGAGCGGCGCAGCGGCCGTGTGGCGCTCCCGGTCACCACGACCCGGATCGCCGAGCAGGTGGCGGCGTACCACGGCACCCAGGTCGAGTGGACGACCACCTCTCCCGACGACCTCACGCGTGTGGGGCGCGAGGAAGGAACCATCTTCGGCGGTGACGGCAAGGGCGGGTTCATCGTTCCGGAGTTCAGCAGTGTCTACGACGGTACGGCCGCGTTCGTACGGCTGATCGGTCTGGTGGCGCGGACGCAGCTCACGCTGAGCCAGATCGACGCCCGGATCCCGAAGGCGCACGTCCTCAAGCGGGACCTGGCCACCCCGTGGGCTGTCAAGGGGCTGGTCATGCGGCGTGTCGTCGAGGCGGCCGGTGACCGGTTCGTCGACACGACCGACGGGGTGCGGGTCGTGGAGACCGACGGGCGCTGGGTGATGGTGCTGCCCGACCCGGCCGAGGCGGTCACCCATCTGTGGGCCGAAGGGCCCGACGACGCGTCCGCGCAGGCTCTGTTGGACGAGTGGTCGGCGACGGTGGACAGCGCCGGACGGTAAAAACCGCTGCACGCGTGCGTGCCGGACACGTGTCCCCACGGGGGCCGGTCCGGCACGCCGGTGGGGCCGTTCGGAGGTACTGGTCGCGACGTGCGACGATGTGCGGCATGCCGCAGCAACCCCCCGTTCGGAGCAGCGTCTCCCGGCCGTCGCGCCCGGACGCCTCCATGTCGTTGATCACCAACGTCATGGACCACAGCCTCGACGACGGGTATGCCGAGGCGGCCGCGCGGAAGCGGGCCCAGGGGGAGGACGGCGGCATGCCGAAGACCCTTCGGGCCAGGCTGGGCCTCGCCGGCGGTCTGGTGCTGGCGGCCCTCGTGGTGACCGTGGGGGCGGCGCAGGCGCGTGTGACGGCCCCCGTGGTGGCCAAGGAGCGCCAGGAGCTCATCGACCGGATCGACCGGGAGACGGCGGCCGCGGACAAGCTGGAGACCGATGTCGACAAGCTGCGGGACGACGTCAGCGCCCGTCAGCGCGCCGCTCTGAAGGAGAGCGGCGGCAGCGGGCAGGCGGACCTGGTGGATCTCCTGTCGGGCGCCACCGCCGTGCACGGCCCCGGCGTGAAGCTGGTGGTGAACGACGCCAAGGAGGCCTCGTCGGGCGGCGACGCCGACAATCCCCGGGAGACCTCCGGTTTCTCCGACACCGGCCGGGTGCGGGACCATGACATGCAGCGCGTCGTCAACGGGCTGTGGGCTTCGGGCGCCGAGGCGGTCTCGATCAACGGGCAGCGGCTGACGGCCCTGTCCGCGATCAGGGCCGCGGGGGACGCGATACTTGTCGACAACAGGCCGCTGGTGCCGCCGTACACGGTGCTGGCGGTGGGGGACGGGGAGAGGCTCGGCTCCAGGTTCCAGGACAGCCCCGACGGGCTGTACCTGCATGCGCTGGAGGAGAACTTCGACATCCGGGCGACGATCTCCACGGAGAGTGACGTCCGGTTGCCCGCCGCGCCCAGCGTGATCGTACGTACGGCGCAGCCGTACACCGAGAAGACTGAGAAGGGCACATCGTGATCGCCGTACTTGGCCTCGTCGTGGGCGTCGTGGCCGGACTGTTGGTCCGGCCTGAGGTTCCGGCGGTCGTCGAGCCGTATCTGCCGATCGCCGTCGTCGCGGCGCTCGACGCCGTCTTCGGCGGTCTGCGGGCCATGCTGGACGGGATCTTCGACGACAAGGTCTTCGTGGTGTCGTTCCTGTCCAACGTGGTGGTGGCCGCGCTGATCGTCTTCCTCGGCGACAAGCTGGGTGTGGGTTCGCAGCTGTCCACGGGGGTCGTGGTGGTCCTCGGTATCCGTATCTTCTCCAACGCCGCGGCGATCCGGCGGCACGTCTTCCGGGCGTGAGCGGCATGGGCGAGCACGAGAAGGAGCCGGAGCACCGGCTGCGCAGGGAACTCCCGGCCGAGGTGCCCGCCGCGGGGCCGGACGCCGAGTCCGCCGTCGCGCCGGAGCCGGAGGCCAAGGTGACCGGCCGCGAGAGGCTGGTGCAGGGGCTGTGGCCGCCACGCGTGAGCAGGGCCCAACTGATCGTCGCCGTGCTGCTGTTCGGGCTCGGATTCGGGCTCGCCGTGCAGGTGGCGTCGAACAGCGACAGCGACAGCGCGTTGCGCGGGGCCCGGCAGGAAGATCTTGTCCGCATCCTCGATGAACTGGACGACCGTACTCAGCGTCTTGAGGACGAGAAGACAGGACTCGAGAAGCAGCGCCAGGAGTTGCAGAGCAGCTCCGACCAGGCGGCGGAGGCCCGCAAGCAGACGGCCGAGAAGGAGCGGCAACTCGGTATTCTCGCGGGCACCGTGGCGGCTCAGGGCCCTGGCATCACGATGACGGTCGACGATCCGAAGGGGACGGTGCAGGCGGACATGCTGCTCGACGCGATCCAGGAGCTGCGCGCGGCCGGTGCGGAGGCGATCCAGGTCAACGGGGTCCGGGTGATCGCCGGCACCTACCTCACCGACTCCGGGAAGAGCGTGAGCGTCGACGGGAACAAGATCACCCAGCCCTTCGTTTTCAAGGTGATCGGCAAGCCGCAGGACCTCGAACCGGCCCTCAACATCCCCGGAGGCGTGGTGCAGACCCTCGAGAAGGAACAGGCGACTGTGACCGTCGAGCGATCCACCAAGATCGTCGTGGATGCCTTGCGACCGGCCAAGCAGCCTGACTACGCTCGGTCGTCCTCACAGTGAACCGGCGGTGCATGGCGGACATCCGGCGAGGGCATGAGGATGCGGGGGGTCGGCGCACCGGGGAACCGGTGCGTGGTGGAAACTGTCTGGTGGATACGGACGTTGTGTGGTTGTCCGGGTCGGCCGGTTTATTCAGTCAGGGTTCGTCCTGCCCCACGGGCGGGTCTGTTTCGGTCAAGGGGAATCGCCCGTGAAGTTGTTTGCGAAGTTGTTCGGCAAGAGCGCGCGAGAGGGTAGCGACAACGCGACCGCTCGCCATCGGGCGCAGCCCGACGCGGAGGGCCAGCGCCCGCTGTTCCGGGACCAGGTGGCTGGTCCGGGGGGTGACATTTCGGGAGGTCAGGGCGCGCCGTCAGTTGACCCGTCCCAGTCCGGCGGCATAGGTTTCGGGCAACCGTCAACCTCAGGTGCGGGTGGAGGGTTCGCCTCCGGCCCGTACGCGTCCAACGCCCCGGCGGGGCAGCCGCGGCAGGAGGATCCGTCCATGTCGGCCCTGGTTTGTACGAGGTGCGGTAACCGCAACGCGGAGAACGCCCGCTTCTGTTCCAACTGCGGAGCCCCGCTGCGCGCGGGCGCCGTCCCCGAGCGTGCGTCGGAGACGACGTCCACGATCTCGATCTCCGGTCTAGAGGCCTACGACGCCGAGGTCACCGGCCAGACCCAGATGCCGTCGCTCTCTCCCGAGGCGCAGGCGGCGGTCGACGCGCTGCCGCTCGGCTCCGCGCTGCTGGTCGTCCGTCGAGGCCCCAACTCGGGCAGCCGGTTCCTGCTGGACAGCGACCTGACCACGGCCGGCCGTCACCCGCAGAGCGACATCTTCCTGGACGACGTGACGGTCTCGCGTCGGCACGTGGAGTTCCGCCGCCAGCCGGACGGTTCGTTCACGGTGGCCGACGTCGGCAGCCTCAACGGCACGTACGTCAACCGGGAGCGCATCGACCAGGTCGCTCTGTCGAACGGTGACGAGGTCCAGATCGGCAAGTACCGGCTGGTCTTCTACGCGAGCCGGCAGGGCATCTGACCCTCCGGAGCTCGCCTGGAGGACTCCAGGGAAGAAGGTCCATGCTGCACACACCGAGCGGCGGTACCGGTCACGGCACCGCCGCCACGGAACCCGGGCTGATGAGCATCGGCACGGTGCTGAACGTGCTGCGCGACGAGTTCCCCGAAGTCACCATCTCCAAGATCCGTTTCCTGGAATCGGAGGGGCTCATCGAGCCGCGCCGTACCCCTTCCGGGTATCGGAAGTTCAGTGCCGCGGACGTGGAGCGCCTCGGCCACGTCCTGCGGATGCAGCGGGACCACTATCTGCCGCTCAAGGTCATCCGGGAGTACCTGGACGCCATGGAGCGCGGCGAGGCGGTACAGCTGCCCGTGCTGGGGCGGCAGCGGGACGGCGAGGCGGTGCCGACGGCTCCCGAGGCGCCCACGGTGGCGCGGATCGGCCGGGACGAGCTGCTCGCGGCCGCCGACATCGACGAGAACTGCCTCGCCGAGTGGGAGTCGTACGGACTGATCGCTCCGCTGGAGGACGGCGTGTACGACGCCGAGACGGTCACCGTGGCCTCGCTCGTGGCCGAGCTGGGCCGGTTCGGGATCGAGCCGCGCCATCTGCGGGTGATGAAGGCCGCCGCCGACCGGGAGGCCGGCCTGGTGGACCAGGTGGTGGCGCCGCTCAAGCGGCACCGCAACCCGCAGACCAGGGCCCATGCGGAGGCCCGTACGAAGGAGCTGGCCGCGCTCACGGTGAAGCTGCACTCCGCGCTGGTGCAGACCGCGCTCGGGGTACGGCTGCCGTGAGTACCACGACAGGACCCGCGCCGAGGCCGGATCGGGCGCGCGTTCCCGGCCCGACTACCCAAACGTCCCGGGCACGGCCTAGGGTTGCTGTGTGAACGAGCTCGATGTCGTAGGTGTCCGGGTGGAAATGCCCTCCAACCAACCGATCGTGCTCCTGCGCGAAGTGGGAGGCGACCGTTACCTCCCCATCTGGATCGGGCCGGGGGAGGCGACGGCGATCGCGTTCGCCCAGCAGGGCATGGCGCCTGCCAGGCCGCTGACCCACGACCTGTTCAAGGACGTGCTGGAAGCCGTCGGCCAGGAGCTCACCGAAGTGCGCATCACGGACCTGCGTGAGGGCGTCTTCTACGCGGAGCTGGTCTTCGCCAGCGGGGTCGAGGTGAGCGCCCGTCCGTCCGACGCCATAGCGCTGGCGCTGCGCACCGGAACGCCGATCTACGGCAGTGACACGGTGCTGGACGACGCGGGCATCGCGATCCCGGACGAGCAGGAGGACGAGGTGGAGAAGTTCCGCGAGTTCCTCGACCAGATCTCGCCCGAGGACTTCGGCACCAGCAGCCAGTGAGGGACCAGAGCGGCCCGTCACCCACCGGAAGGTCGGTGATGGGCCGGTTTGCAGCTGGTCACGGCCGAAACTCATGGGCAATTGCCAGCGGCCATTGAGAGCGTCCTACGGCTTCCTGCCAGAGCATTCGGCTAGCCTTTCCCCGCGGTGGGGCACGGGAAACCACTCCTAGGGTGATTATCACTCGGCGTGCCGAGTGTGGCGATCGTTGACGCACCCCTGGTGACTGCCTACCGTCGAGAAGGCAGGTCAAGGACGGAGGTCGGCGTGAGAAGCAGCGGCGACGGTTTGGCTGGGGGTGCCCCCGGACGCGGTTTCGGGGAGAGCGGTCCGTCCCCGCTTCACAGCAGCACTGCCGGTCACGCTCCGCAGCGGCCGACCGCAGTGCCGAGCGGCGGAGGGGCGGCGTCCATGGCCACCGAGGAGATCGGCTACCGCGGGCCCACGGCCTGTGCGGCGGCCGGCATCACCTACCGGCAGCTCGACTACTGGGCCCGCACCGGCCTGGTCGAGCCCAGCGTGCGGCCCGCCTACGGGTCGGGCACCCAGCGTCTGTACAGCTTCCGGGACGTCGTCGTCCTGAAGATCGTCAAGCGGTTCCTGGACACCGGGGTCTCTCTCCAGAACATCCGCACCGCCGTCCAGCATCTGAGGGAACGCGGTTTCCGTGACCTGGAGCGCATGACCCTGATGAGTGACGGCGCCACGGTCTACGAGTGCACCTCGCCCGACGAGGTCCACGCCCTGCTCCAGGGCGGTCAGGGCATCTTCGGGATCGCGGTCGGCGTGGTGTGGCGGGACGTGGAGAGCGCGCTCTCCCAGCTGCACGGCGAGCGGGTCGACACCGGGGAGACGCTCGTCGGCCACAACCCCGCCGACGAACTGGCCCGGCGGCGCAACCGGGCGGTCTGAAAGCCTGGCCCGAGGGCCCCTGGACTTCTTCCGATGCCCCGGCACGGGTCCGTGCCGGGGCATTGTCAGTGGTGTGGTGCAGCATCGGAGATGTGAGAGACGCGCCCACGATCCTGCATCTCGACATGGATGCCTTCTTCGCCTCGGTGGAGCAGGCGTCCAAGCCGAGCCTGCGCGGGAAGGCGGTGGTCGTGGGCGGGCTCGGACCGCGCGGTGTGGTGGCCACCGCGTCGTACGAGGCCCGCGTGTTCGGGGTGCACTCCGCGATGCCGATGGGGCAGGCACGGCGGCTGGCGCCGAACGCCGCGTATCTGGTGCCGCGCTTCGGGCTGTACCGGTCGATCAGTGAGCAGGTGATGGGGCTGCTGCGGGGGCTCTCGCCGCTGGTGGAGCCGCTCAGCCTGGACGAGGCGTTCGTGGATCTGGAGGCCGGTGAGGTGGCCTGGGACGCGGCGTCGGCGCGGCTGGTGGGGGAGAGGCTGCGCGCGGACATACGGGCCGTCACGGGGCTCTCCGGGTCCGTCGGGCTCGCCGCCTCAAAGATGCTCGCGAAGATCGCCTCCGAGCAGGCCAAGCCGGACGGGCTGGTGCTGATCGAGCCGGGTACGGAGCGGGCGATGCTGGGGCCGATGACGGTGCGGACCCTGCCGGGGGTGGGGCCGGCGACGGGGGACCATCTGCGGCGGGCCGGGATCACCACGGTCGCCGAGATCGCCGAGGCGGGGGAGGACGAGCTGGTACGGCTGCTCGGCAAGGCTCACGGGCACGCGCTGTACGCGATGGCGCTCGCGCACGACGAGCGGCCCGTGGTCGCCGAGCGGGAGACGAAGTCGGTGTCGGTCGAGGACACCTACGACGTGGACATCCACGACCGGCTGCGGGTGGGCCTCGAGGTGCAGCGGCTGGCCGACCGGTGCGTGCGGCGGCTGCGCGGGGCCGGACTGTCGGGGCGGACCATCGTGCTGAAGGTGCGGCGGTACGACTTCTCGACGCTCACCCGGTCCGAGACGCTCAGAGGGCCGACCGACGACCCGGCGGTGGTGCGGGAGGCGGCCGCGCGGTTGCTGGACTCGGTGGACACGACCGGGGGTGTGCGACTGCTGGGGGTGGGGGTCTCGGGGCTGGCCGACTACACGCAGGAGGACCTGTTCGCGCAGGCGGCGGCGGGGGCGGAGGGGGCGGCCGAGTCTTCGGCGGAGGAGGACGTCGCGGAGCCGGTCGCCGAGCAGGAGGCGGTCGCCGAGCGGCGGTGGCCCGCGGGGCACGATGTGCGGCACGCCGAGTACGGACACGGATGGGTGCAGGGGAGTGGGCTGGGGCGGGTGACGGTGCGGTTCGAGACGCCGGGGGCGGCGGGGCCCGGGAGAGTGCGGACGTTTCGGGTCGACGACCCTGAGCTGGAGCCGGCTGATCCGTTGCCGCTGGTGCCGGGGATTTCGGTGGACGGGGTGCGCACGTGACCGTGGGCTGGGGCTGGGGCTGGGGTCGGGGTGGGGGTCGGGGTGGGGACGCTTACCGGCGCTGGCCGGGTGCCTCCCCCACGCTCGGCTTCGCTCGCGCGGGGGGACCCCCATCGCCCACCCGTGCCGCCTGGGGGCACCTCCCAGGCCCTTGAGGTACTGGGGGAGGCACGCCTGCCCGCGGCCGAGTAGCTGCGACGCTGCCCGGGGCGATGTGGGGCGCTGCCCAGCCGCGTCCCGTCACGGGCGCTGGGGGTACCCCCGGCCGAAGACTGGGGGAGGGACTGCGCGACCACCAGCCCCCACCCGCCCGCAGCCGAACCACGACCGCACCCGGCGTCGGCCTCACGCCCCCGCGTCCTCGGTTCCCGCCAGTTTGCCGAAGTCGTGGTCCGGATGGGCCCGCGGTGCGGCGGTCGTGTCCAGGCCGTAGTGGTGGTAGAGCTGGAGTTCCTGTTCCGGGGAGAGGTGGCGGCCCACGCCGAAGTCGGGGGCGTCTTTGATCAGGGCGCGGTCGAAGGGGACCTGCAGGGTGCCCTCGACCAGTTCGCTGGGCTCCAGGGGGACGAAGGCGTCCCGGGAGAACAGGCCGGTGCGTATGGCCGCCCACTCCGGCACGCCCGTCGCGTCGTCGAGGTACACCTCGTCGATCGTGCCGATCTTCGTGCCGTTGCGGTCGAACGCCTTGCGGCCGATCAGGTTGCGCGGATCGATGTCGGTCTGCACGGGCCCTCCACTTGGTCGCAACTCATCCGTAAGCACTACAAAAGAGCACATTCAAGGAGGCGGCCACTCGAAGGCCCGTGCGTTGCCCTCGCTGGTAGGCTGGCAGTCGGCTGCTGACCCCGTGCGGGAGAGTCCTTCGGGCAACCGGAGGCGCCGAAGGAGCAAATCCTCCCCGGAATCTCTCAGGCTCACGTACCGCACGGACGAGGTCACTCTGGAAAGCAGGGCGGACGTCGACGGCGTCCGCTCTCACCGACGGTGAAAGCCGGTGGTCCGCAAGGGCGCACTGGCGAAGCTCTCAGGTCAGATGACAGAGGGGGAGGCCGTCGGGGTACCCGTGCCGGGGTACCCCTCGAAGGTCGCGTCAGACCAGGAGGCCTCCGCAATGACCGCCCAGCGCATTCCGCTCTCCGATCTCGAGCAGGGTATTCCCTTCGAGCAGCGCCATATCGGCCCCGACCACGAGGCTCGGGCCAAGATGCTCGCCCAGGTCGGCTACGGCTCGCTGGACGAGCTGACCGCCGCCGCCGTGCCGGACGTGATCAAGAACGCCGACCGGCTCGAGCTGCCCGGCGCCCGGACCGAGGCCGAGGTGCTGGCCGAGCTGCGGTCGCTGGCCGACCGGAACCAGGTGCTCGACTCGATGATCGGCCTGGGGTACTACGGGACCTTCACGCCGCCCGTCATCCTGCGCAACGTGATGGAGAATCCCGCCTGGTACACGGCCTACACGCCGTACCAGCCGGAGATCTCCCAGGGCCGGCTGGAAGCGCTGCTGAACTTCCAGACCGTGGTCGCCGACCTCACCGGGCTGCCCACCTCCGGTGCCTCGCTGCTCGACGAGGGCACGGCCGCCGCCGAGGCCATGGCCCTGTCGCTGCGCATGGGCAAGAACAAGAAGGGCGTCTTCGTCGTCGACGCGGACGCGCTGCCGCAGACCATCGCCGTGATCCAGACCCGGGCCGAGCCGACGGGCGTGGAGGTCGTGGTCGCCGATCTCGCCGACGGTATTCCGGCGGACCTCGCCGGGCGTGAGATCAACGGCGTGCTGATCCAGTACCCGGGCGCCTCCGGTGCCGTACGCGACGTCAAGGCCGTCGTCGAGCAGGCGCACGAAGCCGGCGCGCTCGTCACCGTCGCCGCAGATCTGCTCGCACTGACCCTGCTGACCTCGCCCGGGGAGCTCGGGGCGGACATCGCCGTCGGCACCACCCAGCGGTTCGGTGTGCCGATGGGCTTCGGCGGGCCGCACGCCGGCTACATGGCGGTGCGCGAGAAGTTCGCGCGCAGCCTGCCCGGGCGGCTCGTGGGCGTCTCCGTGGACGCGGACGGGAACAAGGCGTACCGGCTGGCGCTGCAGACCCGTGAGCAGCACATCCGGCGGGAGAAGGCCACCAGCAACATCTGCACCGCGCAGGTGCTGCTCGCCGTGATGGCCGGCATGTACGCCGTCTACCACGGGCCCGAGGGCCTCAAGACCATCGCGCAGCGCACGCACCGCTACGCCACGATCCTCGCCGCGGGCCTCACGGCCGGCGGGGTCGAGATCGTCCACGCCGCCTACTTCGACACCCTCACCGCGCGCGTGCCCGGCAAGGCCGCCGAGATCGTCGCCGCCGCCCGCCAGGGCGGTGTCAACCTGCGGCTCGTCGACGCCGACCACGTCTCCATGGCCTGCGACGAGACCACCACCCGCGCCCAGCTGAGCGCCGTGTGGACGGCCTTCGGCGTCGAGGGCGACGTCGAGGAACTGGACGCCGTCACCGAGGACACGCTGCCCGAGGCGCTGCTGCGCGCCGACGGCTACCTCACCCACCCCGTCTTCCAGCAGCATCGCTCCGAGACCGCGATGCTCCGCTACCTGCGCAGGCTCGCCGACCGGGACTACGCGCTGGACCGCGGCATGATCCCGCTGGGCTCCTGCACCATGAAGCTCAACGCGACCACCGAGATGGAGCCGGTCACCTGGCCCGAGTTCGGCCAGCTGCACCCGTTCGCGCCCGCCGAGCAGGCGCAGGGCTACCTGACCCTGATCCGGGAGCTGGAGGAGCGGCTCGCCGAGGTCACCGGGTACGACAAGGTGTCGCTGCAGCCCAACGCCGGATCGCAGGGCGAGCTCGCCGGGCTGCTCGCCGTACGCGCGTACCACCGCGCCAACGGCGACGCGCAGCGGACCGTGTGCCTGATCCCGTCGTCCGCCCATGGGACCAATGCCGCGAGTGCCGTGATGGCGGGCATGAAGGTCGTCGTCGTGAAGACCGCCGAGGACGGCGAGATCGACGTCGCCGACCTGCGGGCGAAGATCGAGCAGCACCGTGACGAGCTCGCCGTGCTGATGATCACCTACCCGTCCACGCACGGGGTCTTCGAGGAGCACGTCGCCGACATCTGCGCGCAGGTGCACGAGGCCGGCGGCCAGGTGTACGTCGACGGTGCCAACCTCAACGCCCTGGTCGGGGTCGCCAAGCCGGGGCACTTCGGCGGCGACGTCTCCCACCTCAACCTGCACAAGACCTTCTGCATCCCGCACGGCGGCGGCGGTCCGGGTGTCGGTCCGGTTGCCGTACGGGCCCACCTGGCGCCGTACCTGCCGAACCACCCGCTGCAGCCCGCCGCCGGGCCGGAGACGGGCGTGGGGCCCATCTCGGCCGCGCCGTGGGGGTCCGCGGGGATCCTGCCGATCTCGTGGGCGTACGTCCGGCTCATGGGCGGCGAGGGGCTGAAGCGGGCCACGCAGGTGGCCGTGCTCAGCGCCAACTACGTCGCGAAGCGGCTGGAGCCGCACTTCCCCGTGCTCTACACCGGGCCCGGTGGGCTGGTCGCGCACGAGTGCATCATCGACCTGCGGCCGCTGACCAAGGCGACCGGAGTGAGCGTCGACGACGTCGCCAAGCGGCTCATCGACTACGGGTTCCACGCGCCGACGATGTCCTTCCCGGTGGCCGGCACGCTGATGATCGAGCCGACCGAGTCCGAGGACCTCGGCGAGCTGGACCGGTTCTGCGAGGCGATGATCGCCATCCGGGCGGAGATCGACAAGGTCGGGGCGGGGGAGTGGCCCGCCGACGACAACCCGCTGCGCGGCGCTCCGCACACCGCCGGCGCGCTGGGCGGCGAGTGGAAGCACGCGTACGGCCGGGAGGAGGCCGTCTTCCCCGCCGGGGTGTCCGCCGCCGACAAGTACTGGCCGCCGGTGCGCCGGATCGACCAGGCCTTCGGCGACCGGAACCTGGTGTGCTCCTGCCCGCCGCTGGACGCGTACGAGGACTGATGCACAGGGTGTGAGGGAGGCCCCGCTTCGGCGGGGCCTCCTGCTTTCACGCCGGGTAGGCGTGTGTCTGGGTCGCCTTCACCGTCGCCCAGACCGTGGCGCCCGGGTGCAGGTCCAGCTCTGCGGCGGCGACCGTGGTGAGGTCGGCGGCGAGGGCGAGTTCGCCGGTCAGGTCGGCGCGGATCTGGTCGCCGTGGGTCTCCAGGCCGGCGACCTCGCAGCGCCAGAGGTTGCGGGCGCTGGCGCCCGTGGGACGGTCCCGGAAGAGGGTGACGGCGCTCGGCGGGAACGCGACGAAGACGTCACCGGCGAGGACTTCGGTGGTGGTGATCGCGGGGCCCGCGGCGAGCTGGACCGTGTGGCCCTCGGCCCGGCCCCGGTAGAGGTTGAGGCCGACCAGGTGGGCGATGTAGTCGGTGCGGGGGTGGCGGGCGATGTCGGCGGGCGTGCCCTCCTGGACGACCCGGCCGTCCTCGATGACGATCAGGCGGTCGGCCAGCACCATGGCGTCCAGCGGATCGTGTGTGACCAGGACCGCGACCGCCTCGAACTCGGCCAGGTGGCGGCGGAGTTGGGACCGTACCTCCAGGCGGGTGCGGGCGTCGAGGGCGGCGAGGGGTTCGTCAAGGAGCAGCAGGCGGGGGCGGGTGGCCAGGGCGCGGGCCAGCGCGACGCGCTGGGCCTGGCCGCCGGAGAGGCGGCGGGGTTTGACGCCGGCGTGTTCGGCGAGGCCCATACGGTCCAGCCAGGCGGCCGCCTGGGTACGGGCCTCGGCCTTCGCCATGCCTTGGCAGCGGGGGCCGAAGGCGACGTTGTCGAGGGCCGTGAGGTGGGGGAAGAGGAGGTAGTCCTGGAAGACGACGCCCACCGGGCGGGATTCGGGGGGCGTGCGATTCAACTCCGTGCCGTCGAGGTGGAGGTGGCCGGTGGTGAGGGGGGTCAGGCCGGCGAGGGCGCGGAGGGCGGTGGTTTTGCCCGCGCCGTTGGGGCCGAGGAGGGCGACGACCTCGCCGGGGGCGGCTGTGAGGGTGATGTCCAGGTGGAAGGTGGAGCGGGTGACGACGAGGTGGGCGTGGAGGCCGTGCGTCGCCGAGTGCGGGTGGGTGGTTGGTACCCGGCCTTCGGCCGGATTGGGGTTCCCACCCGCACCACCCGTGCAGCTATCAGTGTCGGGTGCGGGTGGCCCCGGTGGGGGCTGAGCGCCGTCGGCGGCCGCGGGTGGGCCGTGGGGAGGCTGCGCGCTGTCGGCGGCCGCGAGGGGGCGGTGGGGATGCGGGCGTTCGTCGGCAGGCTGCGGGTTCTCGGCGGACCTTGATGGTCCGTGGGGTGGCAGTGCGTCGTCTGCTGCTGTGGGAGGTGAGTCGGTCATCGGGGCGTCGTCCAGCCGGTCGTCCTCATGAGGCCGTCATCCAACGATCCCGCAGCGCCGCCAGCACCGCGATCGACACCGCCAGCAGCACGAGGCTGAGCGCGATGGCCGCGTCGGGGTCGTTCTGCAGGGCGAGGTAGACGGCGAGCGGCATGGTCTGGGTGCGGCCGGGGAAGTTGCCGGCGAAGGTGATCGTCGCTCCGAACTCGCCGAGCGCGCGGGCCCAGGCCAGGACCGCGCCGGCCGCGATGCCGGGGGCGATGAGCGGGAGCGTGACCCGGCGGAACGCGGTGAAGCGGGAGGCGCCCAGGGTGGTGGCCGCCTCCTCGTAGCGGGGGTCGGCGGCGCGCAGCGTGCCCTCGACGCTGATCACCAGGAAGGGCATGGCGACGAAGGACTCGGCGACCACCACGCCCGCCGTGGTGAAGGGGAGGGTGACGCCGAACCAGGCGTCCAGCCACTGGCCGACCACCCCGTTGCGGCCGAGGGCGAGCAGCAGCGCCACACCGCCGACCACCGGGGGGAGGACGAGGGGGAGGGTGACCAGTGCGCGGACCAGACCCCGGCCGGGGAACTCCGTGCGGGCCAGCAGCCAGGCCAGGGGGACGCCCAGGACCAGGCTGACGGCCGTCGCCGCCGTGGCGCAGACCAGGGAGAGCTGGAGTGCCTGCCACACCTCCGTGCTGGTCAGCAGGGACGGCATGCTGCTCCAGGGGGCCCGCACCAGCAGGGCGACCAGCGGCAGGAGCAGGAAGACCAGAGCTACCGCTCCGGGGAGGAGGAGCGGTAGCGGCACGGCTGACCGAACGCGCCGGCGCCGCGGACCGCCCGTGAGGGTGCCGGCCACGACGCCGGACTCGTCGGCTTTCGTCACGGCTTGAGGAACCCGGCGTCGTTCAGCACCTGCTGGCCCTCGGCCGAGTGCACCAGGGCGATGAACGCCTTGGCCACCGTCGGGTTCTGGGCGTTCTTGAGGAGGGCGATCGGGTAGTCGTTGATCGCGTTGGCGGACTCGGGGAACTCCACGCCCTCGACCTTGCTGCCGGCGGCCTTCACGTCGGTCCTGTAGACGACCGCCGCGTCGGCCTCCTTCAGCACCACCTTGTTGAGGGCGGACTTCACGTCCTCCTCGTAGGAGACCGGGGTGAGCTTCAGCTTGCCGGCGTCCAGGGCCTTCTGCGCGGCGGCACCGCACGGCACCGTCTTGTCGCACAGCACGACCTTCAGCGAGGACTTGGTGAGATCCTTCAGGGAGGAGATCCTGTCGGGGTTGCCCGGCAGGGTGGCGATCTCCAGCTGGTTGCGGACGAAGGTGGCCGGGGTGGTGGCGGTGTCCTTCTTGTCCGTCACGATCGCCATGGTCTTGGGGCTCGCGGCGGCGAAGACGTCGGCCGGCGCACCGCTGGTGATCTGCGCGGCGAGGCTGTCACTGCCGCCGAAGCTGAAGTTGACCGTGGTGCCCGGGTGGGCCTTCTCGAAGTCGGCCTTCAGGGTCGTGAAGCTCTCCTGGAGCGAGGCCGCTGCGAACACGGTGATCGAGCCCGACAGCTTGGGCGTCGCCGACGACGTGTCCGACTTCGTCGTCGCGGACGAGTCGTCGTCGGAGGAGGAACAGGCGCTCAGGGCCAGCAGGGCGGCGACCGAGGCACCGGCCACCTGGAGCGTCCGCCGGGTCCGGCGCACGGAACGGGTCATCACGAGTGAACTCCTCTGAATTCTCTGAACAATCTGTCGCGCCCTGCCGCGACCTGTCTATCAGTCCGCGTGGTGATGATACTGCCGCAATTGCCAGCCGTAAGTCTTCTGTCACATCGCATGAGCTGCATACTTTCGGATTGGGGCTGGCATGTGCGTTTGTACGGTGACGCGCTGCGGGTACCGTCATCCGGGAGGTGGCCGCACATGACGCTCGCCGAACTCGTCCTCACCGGAGACCTCGCACGACCGGCCCGGCTGACCGTGGCCGACCTCCGTCGCTGGCCCCAGCACCGGGTGCGGGTCAGCTTCGAGTGCGTCACCAGCGGTGTCCAGCACCACGGCTTCACCGGCCCGCGGCTGTACGACGTCCTCACCGACGCCCAACCCGGATTCGACCCCGGCCGGCGCAAGGACCGGCTGCGCTTCCTGATCGCCGTCTCCGGCGCCGACGGGCACCACGCGCTGCTCTCCTGGGCCGAGATCGACCCCGATTTCGCCCACGCCCCGGTGCTGCTCGGCGTCGGCATCGACGACACCCCGCTCGACCGGGCGGGTCCGCAACTCGTCCTGCCGCAGGACCGTTGCGGGGCCCGGCACATCAGCGGCATCAGGGAGATACGGGTGGACGGCGCGTACGGCGGCTGGCATCCAGTGCCCGCCACACCCGGTCGCGCGTCAGCGGCAGCTCCGTGAACCGTACGCCCGTCGCGTCCAGCCGTACGTTCTCGAAGAGGGTCGCGCCGAGCGCCTGCGCCACCCCGCCCTCCACCTGACCGCGGCACTGCATCGGGTTCATCACCTTGCCCGCGTCGGCGGCGTGCACGCTGCGCAGGGTGCGGATCTCCCCGGTGCCGGGGTCCACGCGTGCAGCGCCGCGCTGCTGTGCGGCTGAGCGGCCGAGCGTCAGACGCGGTCGATGTGCACGTTAGTCGACTTCACCCGCGCGGTGGCCTCCATGCCGACCTCCAGGCCGAGTTCCTCGACCGCCTCCCGGGTCAGGAGGGAGACCAGCCGGTGCGGTCCGGCCTGGATCTCGACCTGGGCGGCGACGTCGCCGAGCTTGATCGCGGTGACGATGCCGGGGAAGGCGTTGCGGACCGAGGTGTAGGAGGCGTCCTCCTCGCCGGTGCCGGCCTTGGCCAGTTCGACGGAGAACGCGGCGAGGTCCGTACCGTCGATGAGCCGCCGGCCGCCCTCGTCCCGATGGGTGGCCATCCGGCCCGCGTCGGCCCAGCGGCGGGCGGTGTCCGGGCTGACGCCGAGCAGCCGTGCCGCCTGGCCGATCGTGTAGGAGGGCATGCGGTCACCATAGGGCCGGGTGGCGGGGTACGAGGACGTGGGGTGTCCGGTCAGGTGAGGCCGGACGCCTCGAGAACCGCGCGTGCGTTCGTGTCGTCGATCTCGTGGCCGAGCCGCGCCAGCACCTCGGTGCCCCGGCGCAGGGTGCCGCGCTCCAGCGAGCGGCGGACGCCGGTGTCCAGTTCGTGCCAGAGCAGGGGGTTGGCGTGCAGGACGCCCGGGTCGAGCTCCAGCCGGTTGCCGTGGGAGTCGCGCAGGACCAGGTGCGCGGCGACGTCCCCGTACTGGCCGACGTAGACGAGGGAGTCGGTGCGGACGGTACGGCGGCGGAACGGGCCGTGCACGGCCAGCCAGCCGGGGCCCGCCGTGACGCGGGCCGGCAGCAGCATGACCAGGATCGCGGCCGACAGGGTCATCCAGAGCAGGGCGCGGGCCGGGGTGAGGGTGCCGGCGTCCCAGTCCACCAGGAACGTCAGCCCGCCGAAGCCGAGGGCAGAGCCGACGGCCAGGTGTGCGCTGCCGCGCCAGGTGCGGTCACCGGTCGCCCGGCCGCTGCGTCTTCTGTCCTCCATGAGGCCGACGGTAGGGGCCGGTGGAGGCTCGGGGGCGAGCGCTGACAGGGTTCTTATGCGGACGGAGCGGTTCTTGACGGGATTCTTACGCCCTTGTCCCGCACCCCTTGTCCCGCGCCCCCTGTCCCGCGCTTTGTGCCCGCCCCTCAGCCCGTGTGGACGCGCGGCCGGCGGGAGCGGTCCGGCTCCGCCTCGCGCAGCACCTCGCGGGTGACCGGGGCGACCTCGCCCTGGCCGAAGAGGAAGAAGCGCAGGAAGTTGGCGAACGGGCTGCCCTCGGTCCACTCGAAGTAGATGTGCGGGATGCAGCCGGTCTCGTCCCGGACGTGCAGCAGCAGCGCGGCCAGGGCGTTGGGGATGGAGGCCGACTCCAGGGTCAGCACGCGGTAGCGGTTGTGCAGGACCTCGCCGCGGACGGTCAGGCCCGCCTCGAACTCGGAGGGGTCGGTGACCGTCACCTCGACGAAGACGAAGTCCTCCTGCTCGGGCATGTCGTTGTCGGCACGGATCTGTTCGATCTTGTCGCGGTACTCGGCCTTGTCGCGCCGGTCCGGCTCGTTGGCGATGAACCGCATCTTGCGGCTGGCCATATCGCGGATGAATCGTTCCGCCATGTCGTCGAGGGTCACGCTCGTCACGCGCAGCTCGAAGGCGCGGGCGAGGCGGGAGAGCAGCGAGACGAGGATGATGCCGACGATGAAGCAGGCACCGATCTTCACACCGTCGGGCCGCTCGATGACGTTCACGACGGTGGTGTAGAGGAAGACCGCGGAGATGATCCCGAAGCCGATGGTCCACTTGCGCTGCCCGGCCTTGCGGGCGGCGATGGTCACCGCGACCGCGGCGGAGCTGATCAGCACCAGCACGCCGGTGGCGTAGGCGCCGCCCTGCGCGTCGACGTCGGCGTCGAAGATCCAGGTCACCAGGAAGGCGATCAGGGTGAAGACGATGACCATCGGGCGCACGGCACGGGCCCAGTGCGGGGCCATGCCGTAGCGGGGCAGGTAGCGGGGCATCAGGTTGAGCAGGCCGGCCATCGCGGAGGCGCCGGCGAACCACAGGATGGCGATGGTCGAGACGTCGTAGACCGTGCCGAAGGCGTTGCCGAGGTACTCGTGCGCCAGGTAGGCGAGCGCACGGCCGTTGGCGTCGCCGCCCGACTTGAACGCCTGCTCGGGGATGAGCAGTGTGGTGATGAAGCTGGTCGCGATCAGGAAGCAGCTCATGATCAGGGCGGCCGTGGTGAGCAGCTTCTTGGTGTCCCGGATCCGGCCGGTGGGCTGCTGCTCGGTGTCGCCCGGGTCGCCCTTGACGTGCGGCATGACGGCGACACCGGTCTCGAAACCGGACAGGCCGAGGGCGAGTTTCGGGAAGACGATCAGGGCCACGCCGATCATGACGAAGACGTTGCCGTGTTCCGCGGTGAGGGCGCTGGTCCAGTCGGTGACCACGTGTTCGGCGGTGATGACGTGGTAGAAGCCGACGATCACGACGACGACGTTGAGCGCGAGGTAGATGCCGACCAGGGCGACCGCGACGCCGATCGCCTCCAGGAAGCCCTTGAGGAAGACCGCGCCGAGCAGGGCCACCAGGAACAGCGTGATGATCATCTGCTTGCCCTGCAGGGCGTCGGTCAGATGCGGGTTCTCCACCAGGTGGGTGGAGGCGTCGGCGGCCGACAGGGTGATGGTGATCAGGAAGTCGGTGGCGGCGAAGCCGAGCAGGGTCAGTACGAAGAGCTTGCCCTGCCAGAAGGAGAGCAGCCGCTCCAGCATGGCGATGGAGCCCTCGCCGTGCGGGCTCTCCTCGGCGACGCGGCGGTAGACCGGCAGGGCGCCGGCCAGGGTGACTATGACGAGCACGATGGTCGCGATCGGCGACAGCAGGCCGGCGGCCAGGGCGGCGATGCCCGGCTGGTAGCCGAGGGTGGAGAAGTAGTCGACACCGGTCAGGCACATCACCCGCCACCAGCGCTGGCCCTGGTGAGCGGGTTCGGGCTGTGCGTGAGGGCCGGTGTGGCCGCCGCTCTTGCCCATGTCGGACAGCCCCTCCAGCATCCAGGCGCGCAGGCGACTGGGAGGGGGGTGCTCGGTCGTGGCCATGGGGTCGGCTCCTGGTGTCCGGCGCGGTGTGGTGCGGCGCAGTTCGATTCCGGCCATCACGCGGACGGCGGCACCAGCGTATGCAGAGAGTGACGCGTGGGCCCACGGATCGGAGGGAGCTGGGCGTCAAGCTTGCGTTAAGAATGCCCTGACAGGCGGTGGTCGAGCATCAAGAAAGGGGGGCCCGGAGGCCGCGGGGAGACGTTGGGCTGTACGGGGGACGGCGGGCGGGTGCCGGGTTCCGGACACCGAGCGTTATTCCGCACGGGGTCCTGTACGACGTCCCTCCCGCGCACCCTCAGGCGCTCAGCCGCTCACGCGCCACCGGACTGCTTGCCGCGGGCCGCGTCGCGGAGCCGGACCACGTGTGCGGCGCCCGTGGGGCCGGTCCCGTCGAACCCGCCACGGAGCCCTGCCCAGCGGTCCCCCGGCGTAGCGTTACGCGTCCGCCAGCCTCGCCTCCTCCAGGTCCAGGGACCGCTGGAGCCGTCTCCGGGTCGTGTCGCTGATCGTGTGCTCGTCGTACAACCGACGCAGCTCCGCCGCCTCCACCGCTATCAGGTGGCGGCGCAGCTGCCGGTAGACCAGGTCGGCCGACTCGGCGGTGCTGTCGGTCAGCCGGTCGCGGGCGTCGTCGAGGCGGGCGTTGAGGCCACGCCGGAGCCGGTCCAGGACCACGTCCGGTACGGCCTCCAGCTCGGACAGCTCCTCCAGGCGCCGGATCCCCGCGTCGGCCAGCCGGCAGCGGGCCGCGGCCTCCTCACGCTCGGTGTGGTCGGGCTCCAGGGCGATGCCCGAGCGGCGCACCACCGGGGCCAGGGTGAAGCCCTGGACGACCAGGGTGACGACCACGACCGAGGTGGTGAGGACGAGGACCAGCGGCCGTTCGGTCAGCGTCGAGCCGTCCTTCGCCGCCACCGGGATCGACAGCGCGGCCGCCAGCGGCACCACACCCCGGGTGCCGGCCCAGGTCAGCACCACCGGCACCCGCCAGTTCGGCCGCTGTATGCCGCCCTTGCGCTGCACGACCGCCGACAGTGGCGCCAGCCACAGCAGCCGTACCGCGATCAGCGTGCCGGCCACCGCCAGCGCGTACAGCGGCCAGGCCCGGTCGCCGTCGGACAGCGCCCGCACCTGGGCGGGCAGCGCGAGCCCTATCAGGCTGAAGACCACGCTCTCCAGCAGGAACACCACCGTTCCGTAGACGGCGTGCAGCTGGAGCCTGATCCGGGCGTTGGTGAGTCGGTCGCCGCGGCCGCCCAGGACCACGCCCGCCACCACCACCGACGTGACCCCGGAGGTGTGCGCCGCCTCCGCGAGGACGTACGCCGCGTACGGCGTGACCAGGGAGATCACCGTCTCCAGGACCGGGTCCTCGGTGCGCCTCCGTATCACCGTGACGACGGCGGCGACCAGTGCGCCGATCAGCGTGCCGCCGCCCGCGAGCAGCAGGAACTCGCCGCCCGCCGTCCCCCAGTTCGCCGCCGCCGAGGCCACCGCCACGCTCACCGCGACCCGGTAGAGGACCAGGGAGGTCGCGTCGTTGAAGAGGCTCTCGGCCTGGACCAGCATCTGCACCTTCGGCGGCAGGGCGAGCCGGCGGCCGAGCGCGGTCACCGCGACCGGGTCGGTGCTGGCCAGGATCGCGCCGAGCACCAGCGCCATCTGCCAGGACAGCGGGGTGACCAGGGAGGCGACCGCCCCGACGGCCGCGGCCGAGGCCAGCACCAGGCCGACCGCGAGCACGCTCACCGGCTTCCACACCGCCCGCAGCTCGCGCCAGGAGAGTTCCTCGGCGCTGGCGTAGAGCAGCGGCGGGAGGACGACGAGGCCGATGACCTCCGGGCTGATCTGGATCGTCGGGGTGCCCGGCAGCAGGGCCACGGCGAGACCGGCGACGACGAGGAGGGAGGGAGCGGGAATCCGCCATCGGCGGGCAAAGGTCGCCACCACCGTGGCCAGTACCACGAGTGCGAGAACCGTACCCACGCCGCGCATGCCGTCCCCCTGGGGCCCAGGGCCCGTCTCCAGGGACGGGCCCGACAGGAGCCACCGTGACTCCCGGCCGACCAGACTTCCCGGCACACCGCCTTCACCCTATCCGGCCAAGGGCCGTCAAGACAGTGTCAACGTCCTCGTCAGCGGCGCCAGAGACGCGTCAAGAGGCCGGACCCGCGGCCTCGCGGCGCGCTTCTCTTCGAGGTGATGAACGACGTACCGCGCGGACGACTGAAGGTCTACCTCGGGGCCGCCCCAGGGGTCGGCAAGACCTACCGCATGCTCGACGAGGCCCGGCGCCGCGCGTCCCGGGGCGCGGACGTGGTGGTGGGGTACGCGGAGTGCCACGGGCGCCCCCTGACCGAGGCCATGATCGACGGCCTGGAGGTCGTGGCACGGCTGCGCTGCGGATACCGGGGCGGCGAGTTCGAGGAGATGGACGTCGGCGCCGTGCTGGCGCGGCGCCCGAAGCTCGTGATCGTCGACGAGTTCGCGCACACCAACATCCCCAGCGGCGGCCGGCACCCCAAGCGCTGGCAGGACGTCGAGGGCCTGCTCGCGGCCGGCATCGACGTGATCACCGCCGTCAACATCCAGCACCTCGAATCACTCAAGGACGTGGTCGAGAAGATCACCGGGGTGCCGCAGCACGAGACCGTGCCCGACGAGATCGTCCGGCGGGCCGAGCAGATCGAGGTCGTGGACATCCCGCCCGAGGGCCTGCGCCGCCGGATGGCGCACGGCAACATCTACGCGCCCGAGAAGATCGACGCGGCCCTCGCCAACTACTTCCGCCCCGGCAACCTCACCGCGCTGCGCCGGCTGGCCCTGCTCTGGGTCGCCGAGCGGGTCGACGAGGAGCTCCGGTCGTACCGCGCCGAGCACGCCACCGGCGGGGTGTGGGAGACCCGCGAGCGGGTGGTGGTCGCGCTGACCGGCGGCCCGGAGGGCGACACGCTGGTCCGGCGGGCCGCGCGCATCGCCGACCTCCCCCACTCTCGGCTTCGGTCGATCGGGGGGACCCCCGTGGCGGGCGGCGCCCTGCTCGCGGTGCACGTGGCCCGCAGCGACAGCCTGGCCGCCGGCGTCTCGCACGCCTCGCTGGCCCGGCAGCGCCGGCTGGTCGAGGACCTCGGCGGCAGCTACCACTCGGTGGTCGGCGACGACGTGGCCACCGCCCTGGTGGACTTCGCCCGCGCCGAGAACGCCACCCAGCTGGTCCTCGGCACCAGCCGCCGGGGCCGCCTGGAGCGCTTCCTCACCGGACCGGGCACCGGGGAGACCGTCACCGCGCTCTCCGGCGACATCGACGTCCACCGGGTCACCCACGAGCGGGCGGGCCGCGGCACCCTGCTGCCCTCCCGCCGCCGCACCCTGTCCACCGGCCGCCTGATCGCCGGACCGGTCGCGGGGCTGGTGCTCCCGGTCCTGCTGACCGCCGCCCTCGCCCAGGTGCGCGGCACCGTCAACCTGACCAGCGAGGCCCTGCTCTTCCTGCTCGCGGTGGTCGGAGTGGCCTGCATAGGCGGGGTGACCTCCGCCGTGATCGCCTCGGTCACCGCTTCCCTGCTGCTGAACTACTGGTTCATCCCGCCCATCGGCCAGTTCACCCTCGACGACCCCAACGCCCTGCTGGCACTCGGGGTGTTCGCGGTCGTGGCCGCCGTCGTCGCCGCGGTCGTCGACCGCTCGCTGCGGCTGTCCAGACGCGCGGCCCGGGCCACCGCCGAGGCGGAGACCATGTCCTCGCTGGCCGGCAGCATCGTGCGCGGCGGCCAGACCATCCCGGCGCTCCTGGAACGCACCCGTGAGACCTTCGGCATGGACTCCGCCGAGCTCGTCGACGAACCGCCGGACGGCGCCGACGCCACCGTCGTGTCCGCGGGCCCCGGCAACTACCTGGTCCTGCGCGGCCGTACACCCTCCTCGTCCGAGCGGCGGGTGCTCGCCGCGTTCGCCGCACACGTCGGCTCGGCGGTCGAGCGGGCCCGGCTCGCCCAGGCCGCCGCCGAGGTCGAACCGGTGCGCGCCGCCGACCGGATGCGCACCGCGCTGCTGCGGGCCGTCGGCCACGACCTGCGCACCCCGCTCGCGGCCGGCTGGGCGGCGGTCACCTCGCTGCGCAGCCGCGAGGTGGAGTTCACCCCGGAGGACCGCGACGAACTCCTCGCCACCGCCGAGGAGTCCATGGCCCGGCTGAGCCGACTGGTCGACAACCTCCTCGACCTGAGCCGCCTGGAGGCCGGCGTCCTCACCCTCAACCTGCGGGCCACGGTCCTGGAGGAGGTGCTTCCGACGGCCCTCGCGGACACCCCGACGGCCGAGGTGCACGGCGAGCTGGAGGACATGCCGCCGCTGCTGGCCGACCCGCCGCTGCTGGAGCGAGTGATCGCCAACCTGGTCGGCAACGCGGCCCGCTACAGCCCGCCCGGCACACCCGTGCTGGTGACGGCGAGCGCGCTGGCAGGGCGTGCCGAAGTCCGGATCATCGACCGGGGCCCAGGCCTGCCCGCTGGCGGCCGCGACCGTCTCTTCGAGCCCTTCCAGCGGCTCGGCGACACCGACAACACCACCGGCCTCGGCCTCGGCCTCGCCCTCGCCCGCGGGCTCACCGAGGCGATGGAGGGCACCCTGACCCCGGAGGACACCCCGGGCGGCGGACTGACCATGGTGGTTTCGCTGCCCCTGGCCGACCGGGTCCAGCCCTTCCGGACACCGCAGCACGCGGGCGGTGCCACATGAGCGGCACACACCCGTGGACACGGGCCGGGGCGGACCGTTGTTGACATGCTCTTGACGGACATTTGAACGGAGTCGCGGGGGCCGGCCGGAACTGCCTTCGTGGCCGGTGCCGTTCAGGCTGATGTGACGTCAACCGTGCTCGTACCAGCGGCATCCGGCGAGAGAACCGGCCACATGGTGATCTGTGGCGACGACGGACTCGCGCACCGGCTCGCCCTCGAACTGGACGCCGTGTGCGGCGAGGTCGTCACGGTGGTCCTGCCGTCCGCCGACGACGAGCACGGCGCCCGGGTCGCCGCCCTGCACAGGGATCCGACGTCCGCCGTCCACCTGCACATCTCGGCACGACCGGACGAGGCCACTTTGCGCGCGGCCGGCGTGGCACGGGCCGCCGCGCTCGCCCTGACCTACCGCGACGACCAGGTCAACGTCACCGCGGCCCTGGTCGCCCGCGCGGTCAACCCCTCCGTACGGCTGGTCGTGCGGATGTTCAACCGGGAGCGCGGCAGCCATCTGGAACGGCTCCTCGACCGGGCGGCGGGCCTGTGCGACGCCCCCGCGTCGGACGCCTCCACCACCGTGCTCTCCGACGCCGACACCGCCGTACCGGAACTGGTCGCGGCGGCCGCCGTGGGGCACGGGCACACCCTCCAGGTCGAGGGCAAGGTCTTCCGCGGTGTCGTACGGCCCGCGGGCACCCCGACGCACGCCACCGACCTCGCCACCCTCGCCGTGCTGTCCGGCGCGCACGAGGACGACCCGGCCAGCCAGGACAGCGCCGAGACGGCCGGCGAGGACGGCACCCTGCTGCTGCCGGACGACCGGACGGCGTACCACCGGCAGTTCACCCACGGGCGGCTGATGCTGGAGGAGGTCGTCCACCTCGACACGGCCGAACCGGTCCGCCGCCCCTGGCGGTTCCGGCCGGTGCGCTGGCTGCGGGCCCGGTTCGCCCATCTGCCCTGGCGGGTCTTCCGCTCCCGGCAACTGGCGGCGGTCTACGGCTCGTTGGCCGCGGTGGTGGTCGCGCTGTCCACCGCCACCGCGCTCTTCGCGGACGAGCGTCCCTGGTGGAAGAACTTCTACCTGCCCCTGCTGGACATCTTCACGATGGGGGATCCGGCGACCGAGGAGTCGCCCGCCCGCCGCATACTCCAGCTCCTCGCCGGCTTCGTCGGACTGGCGGTGCTGCCGCTCGTGGTCGCCGCGACCATGAACGCCACCGAGGCGTTCCGCACCGCCTCCGTGAACCATCCGCCCGACGAGGACGTCACCGGCCACATCGTCCTGGTCGGCCTCGGGATGGTCGGCACCCGGGTGCTGGACCGGCTGCGCACCACAGGCCACCAGGTCGTGGCCATCGAGCGGGACCCACGTGCCCGGGGCGTCCCGCTCGCCCGGGAACTCGGCGTCCCGCTGGTCCTGGAGGACGCGACCGCCCCGGGCGTCCTCGAACTCGCCCGGGTCCGGCAGTGCGGCTCCCTGCTCGTCCTCACCCGCGACGACGGCCAGAACCTCGACATCGTCATGGCCGTCCGGGAGGCCAACCCAGAGGTACGGGTGGTCACTCGGCTGTACGACGACGCCTTCGCCGCGACCGTCCAGCGCACGCTGCGCGCGTCCTACCCGGACGCGCTCACCCGGAGCAGAAGCGTTTCGGCGCTGGCCGCGCCGTCGTTCGCCGCCGCGATGATGGGGCGTCACGTGCTGGGGGTGATGCCCGTGGAGCGGGGGTCGCTGCTGTTCACCTGCGTGGACGTGGCCGGGCACCCGGAGCTGGAAGGCCGCTCGGTGCACCAGGCGTTCCGGCGGCGGGAGTGGCGGGTACTGGCGGTGGGGCCGGCCGGCGGGGCCGCCCCGGGAGAGCCGGCCTTCGACTGGCGGCCGGCGCAGGGGCGGGTGCTGGAGGCGGGCGACCGGGTGGTGATGGCCACCACGCGGCGGGGGCTCGACGTGCTGATGACCGGGGTGGGGGCTACTCCAGGCCCGACGCCCTGAAGACGCCCAGCGCGTTCTCGCGCTCGACCTGTTCGCCGAGGCGGCACAGGGCGGTCGAGCCGCAGAGCAGGGTGCCGGCCGCGGCGGCCTTGCGGGCGCCCGCGGCTACGCGCAGCCACAGGTCGGGGTTGTCGACGAGCACCTGGGGGTCGATCTCCAGCCGCTCGCCGAAGGCGTCCCGGAGCAGCAGCCGGGGGGAGACGCCGTCCAGGCGACGGACCGAGACCAGGCGGTCGGTGCGGACCCTGCGGGTGCGCAGCAGCCGGCGTGAGGTGAGCCAGCCGTCGCCGGCGCGGACCCTGGCGGGGCAGAGGACGCCGAAGAGCAGCAGGGCGAGGGTGGTCCAGAGGGTGCCGCGCCACCAGGTGAGCGTCCCTGATCCCCAGTCGATCAGGAGGAGCAGGGCGAGGAGGGCGCCTGCGCAACGGGCCGATGCGTAGACGTCTTTGGACCAGCGGTGGTCCTCGGAGGGGCAGGCTTCTTCGCCGAGCTGCATGGGGTGAAGGTAGGGAGCGGCAGGCAGTGGCGTCAGTAGGTGGGGTATGTCCTTGATGGGACTCTGACGGTTGTGGGTCGCTGCGGGCCGGTGGGGGCTTGTCGCGCAGTTCCTCCCCCAGCCTTCGGCCGGGGGTACCCCCAGCGCCCCTTTCAGGGGCGTTGCCGTCAAGGGCGCGTCAAGGTCGAGGCCTCCCGCGCGAAGAACGCGCAAGGGATTGTCGGAGCTGGCCGGGGCGGGACGGAACCTGGTCGCGTCGCGCGCGGTACTCCGTGCGCGAGACGTATGTCCCGTTCGTCGAGGAGCACCCTCCCATGTCCGTACTGACCGCCGAACCGGGGGCCGTGCCCGCCGGTGAGGAGCCGTCCGATGCCGGGGAACGGCATCGCCTCACCGCCGTCACCGGCCTGGCCGCGCTGTCGCTGGACGCGATGGCGTCGGTGGCGTACGGGCCGGAGGCCATCGTGCTGGTGCTGGCGGCCGCCGGTGCGCACGGGCTCGGCTTCACGCTGCCCGTCACGCTCGCCATCGCGGCCCTGCTGGCGGTGCTCGTCGCCTCGTACCGGCAGGTCATCGCGGCCTTTCCGGACGGGGGAGGGTCCTATGCCGTGGCCCGGACGCACCTCGGGGCGCGGACCAGCCTGGTCGCCGCCGCCTCCCTGGTGCTCGACTACGTGCTGAACGTCGCCGTCGCCGTCACCGCCGGGGTCGCCGCCCTCACCTCCGCCTTCCCGGCGCTGTACCCGCACCGGCTGGTGCTGTGCCTGGCCGTGCTGGTGCTGGTCACCGGGGTGAACCTGCGGGGCATCGTGGAGTCGGCGAAGGCCTTCATCGTGCCGACGGTCGCGTTCGTCGGGTCGGTCTTCGTGGTGATCGTGGTCGGGCTCTTCCGGTCCGCGCCGGCCAGTACGGTCACCGCCGCCGGACATGCCTCGGTGCTCGCCGACAACGCCTCCAGCGTGGGCGCCCTGCTCCTGCTGAAGGCTTTCGCCTCCGGGTGTGCCGCCCTCACCGGCGTCGAGGCCATCGCCAACGCGGTGCCCTCCTTCCGGGTGCCCCGTGTCAAGCGGGCCCAGCACGCCGAGGTGGCCCTGGGCGCGGTGCTGGGTGCGATGCTGATCGGGCTCTCGGTGCTGATCTCCCGGTTCCATCTGCAGCCGGTGCAGGGCGTGACCGTCCTGGCCCAGCTGGCCGACGCCTCGCTCGGCCACACCTGGGGCTTCTACGTCATCCAGTTCGCCACGATGATCCTGCTGGCGTTGTCCGCGAACACCAGCTTCGGCGGGCTGCCGGTGCTGCTGAAGCTGCTCGCCCGGGACAACTACCTGCCGCACGTGTTCGCGCTGAAGGCCGACCGGCAGGTGCACCGGCACGGTGTGCTCGCCCTGGCCGTGGTCTCGGCCGCACTGCTGGTGTTCTCCGGCGGCGACACCGACACGCTGGTGCCGATGTTCGCCATCGGTGTCTTCGTCGGCTTCACCGTCGCCCAGGTGGGGATGGTGAGGCACTGGCGGCTGCAGCGGGGGACCGGCTGGCGGGGGAAGGCGCTGCTCAACGGGTTCGGGGCGGTCCTGACGGGGGTCGCCACCGTCGTCGTCACCGCGAGCAAGTTCTCCGCGGGCGCCTGGCTGGTCGTGGTCATGCTGCCGTTGCTGGTCGGCGCCTTCGTCGCCGTGCACCGTGCCTACGGGCGGATCGGGGAGCGGCTCGGGCTCGGGCGGATCCCGGAGCCTCCGCACCGGGAGCGGTCGGTGGTGATCGTGCCGGTGTCGTCGCTGTCCCGGCTCACCTCCCAGGCGCTCTCCGCGGCCGCCTCCCTCGGCGACGAGGTGCGTGCCGTCACCGTCTGCCATCCCGGCCCGGAGGACCGGGCCCAGCTGCACGCCCTGGAGCGCGCCTGGGCCGAGTGGGACCCCGGGGTGCCGCTGGTCCGGCTGAGCTGCGAGCGGCGCACCCTGGGCCGTCCCATCGCCGCCTACGTCCGTGAGGTGACCGCGGCCGAGCCGGCCACCCAGGTGACCGTGCTGATCCCGGAGACCGAGCCGGAGCGGCTCTGGCAGCGGCTGCTGCAGAACCAGCGCGGTGCCGTCGTCGCGCATGCCGTGCGCCGGGAGACCGACGCGGTGATCTGCCGGCTGCGGTTCCGCCTGTTCTGACCCCTTGCCCGCTTTCCGACCTGCGCGATCGTCCCCTCGTAAGAGTCCCGTCAATGGCGCGTTCATGGCCGTAAGGGAGCCGTCAACGGCGGTCGTATCCGGCCATCGAGGCGGTTTGCTCTAACCGTCCACGTCCGTTCCGAACCTCATCCAGGAGTTCACGATGGCCGATCTGGCCTTCGTCGTCACCGTGCTCGCGGGTTTCGCGCTGGTGGCCCTCGTCGCCAAGGGGGTGACGAAGCTGTGACCGCCGAGAACATCGTCGGCCTCGTCGTGGCCGTCGCCCTGCTGGGCTATCTCGTCCTCGCCCTGATCTTCCCGGAGAGGTTCTGAGACACCCATGGGTCCCGTAACCGCCGCCGTGCTCCAGCTCGTCGCGCTCATAGGCGCGCTGGCGCTGTGCTACATCCCCTTCGGCAACTACATGGCCAAGGTCTACACCTCCGACCGGCACTGGCGGGTCGAGAAGTGGATCTACAAGGGGATCGGCGCCAACCCCGACACCGAGATGCGCTGGCCCGCCTATCTGCGCGGGGTCCTCGCCTTCTCCTTGATCGGCGTCCTCTTCCTCTATCTCCTCCAGCGGCTCCAGGGCATCCTGCCCGGCTCGCTCGGCTTCTCCTCGGTCAACCCGGCGCAGTCGTTCAACACGGCCGTCTCCTTCGTGACCAACACGAACTGGCAGTCGTACTACGGCGAGCAGACCATGGGGCACGTCGTGCAGACCGCCGGTCTGGCCGTGCAGAACTTCGTCTCCGCCGCCGTCGGCATCGCCGTCGCCGTGGCGCTGGTCCGCGGGTTCGCGCTCCCCCACTCTCGGCTTCGCTCGAGCGGGGGGACCCCCATGCGCACCGGTGAGATCGGCAACTTCTGGGCCGACCTGGTACGCGGCACGATCCGGATCCTGGTCCCGTTCGCCGCGATCTCCGCCGTCATCCTGGTCGCCTGCGGGGTCATCCAGAACTTCTCCGGCATCCATGAGGTCGGGCAGTTCATGGGCGGTTCGCAGCAGTGGAACGGCGGGGCCGTGGCCTCCCAGGAGGCCATCAAGGAGCTGGGCACCAACGGCGGCGGTTACTTCAACGCCAACTCCGCCCACCCCTTCGAGAACCCGACGCCCTTCACCAACCTCTTCGAGATCTTCCTGATCCTGCTGATCCCGTTCGCGCTGACCCGCACCTTCGGTGTGATGGTCGGCTCGGTGAAGCAGGGCTATGCGATCCTCGCCACGATGTTCACCATCTGGCTGGGCTTCGTGGCCCTGATGATGTGGACCGAGTTCGCGCACCACGGCCCGGCGCTCCAGCTCGCGGGCGGTGCCTACGAGGGCAAGGAGGTCCGCTTCGGGATCGGCGGCTCGTCGATCTTCGCGGTGTCGACCACGCTCACCTCGACCGGTGCGGTGGACTCCTTCCACTCTTCGTTCACTGGGCTCGGCGGCGGTATCACCATGCTCAGCATGATGCTGGGCGAGATCGCGCCCGGCGGCACCGGCTCCGGCCTCTACGGCATCCTGATCATGGCGATCATCGCGGTGTTCATCGCCGGCCTGATGGTCGGCCGTACGCCCGAGTACCTGGGCAAGAAGATCGGTGCCCGCGAGATCAAGCTGTCGGCGATCTACATCCTGATCACCCCGGCGCTCGCGCTCGTCTTCACCGCGGCCTCCATGGCCCTGCCGACCCCGCCGCACTCCATGCTCAACCCGGGTGCGCACGGATTCTCCGAGGTGCTGTACGCCTTCACCTCGGCGGCCAACAACAACGGCTCGGCCTTCGCCGGCCTGAACGCGAACACCGACTGGTACAACACCATGACCGGACTCGCGATGCTGTTCGGCCGCTTCCTGCCCATGGTGTTCGTGCTGGCGCTGGCCGGCTCGCTCGCCGAGCAGAAGCCCGTCCCGGCCACGGCCGGCACCCTGCGCACCGAGAAGCCGCTCTTCACCGGCCTGCTCGTCGGCGCGATCCTGATCATCACCGGTCTGACCTACTTCCCGGCCCTGGCGCTGGGGCCGCTCGCCGAGGGGCTGGCGTCGTGACCACCCGAACGGAAGCCCACGAGGACAGCATGTCCACTCCCACCCTTGCGCCCCACCAGGACGCGCCCACCGGGCACAAGCCCGCCGAAGGACGTGTCGGCGCGGGCCTGTTCGACCCCAAGCAGCTGTTCAGGTCCCTCCCCGAGGCCTGCCGCAAGCTCGACCCGCGGGTGATGGTCAAGTCGCCCGTGATGTTCGTGGTGTGGGTCGGCTCGATCCTGACCACCGTCTTCTCCTTCAAGGACCCGGGCGACTGGTTCGGCTGGACCATCAGCGCCTGGCTGTGGCTCACCGTGATCTTCGCCAACCTCGCGGAGGCGGTCGCCGAGGGCCGCGGCAAGGCCCAGGCCGACACCCTGCGCAAGGCCAAGACCGACACCGTCGCCCGGCGGCTGACCGGCTCCACCGAGGAGCGGGTGCCCGGCACCGAGCTGAGGATCGGTGACCTGGTCGTCTGCGAGGCCGGCGACATCATCCCCGGTGACGGTGACGTCATCGAGGGCGTCGCCTCCGTCGACGAGTCGGCGATCACCGGTGAGTCGGCCCCGGTCATCCGCGAGTCCGGCGGTGACCGCAGCGCCGTGACCGGCGGTACGAAGGTGCTGTCCGACCGGATCGTCATCAAGATCACGACGAAGCCGGGCGAGACCTTCATCGACCGGATGATCAGCCTCGTGGAGGGCGCGGCCCGGCAGAAGACGCCGAACGAGATCGCGCTGAACATCCTGCTCGCCTCGCTGACCATCGTCTTCCTGCTGGCCGTCGCCACCCTGCCGCCGTTCGCGGACTACGCGGGCACCCACCTGACGATGGTCGTGCTGGTCGCCCTCCTGGTCTGCCTCATCCCGACCACCATCGGCGCGCTGCTCTCCGCGATCGGCATCGCCGGCATGGACCGGCTGGTGCAGCGCAACGTGCTCGCCATGTCCGGACGCGCGGTCGAGGCCGCCGGCGACGTCTCCACCCTGCTGCTCGACAAGACCGGCACCATCACCCTCGGCAACCGGCAGGCCTCCGAGTTCGTGCCCGTCCGCGGGGTCACCGAGCCCGAGGTGGCCGACGCCGCCCAGCTGTCGTCGCTGGCCGACGAGACCCCCGAGGGCCGCTCCGTCGTCGTCCTCGCCAAGGAGAAGTACGGGCTGCGCGAGCGGCACCAGGGCGAGCTGGCGCACGCCGAGTGGATCGCCTTCACCGCCCAGACCCGCATGTCCGGTGTGGACGTGGACGGCCGGAAGATCCGCAAGGGCGCGGCCGGTTCGGTCATCGCCTGGGTCCGTGAGCAGGGCGGCACCGTCGCCGAGGACGCGGACACCCTCGCGGGCGCCATCTCCGAGTCCGGCGGGACCCCGCTGCTCGTCGCGGTCGACGACGCCGAGGGCGCCCGGGTCCTGGGCGTCATCCACCTCAAGGACGTCGTCAAGGAGGGCATGCGCGAGCGGTTCGAGGAACTGCGCCGCATGGGCATCAAGACCGTCATGATCACGGGTGACAACCCGCTGACCGCGCGGGCGATCGCCGAGGAGGCGGGCGTCGACGACTTCCTCGCCGAGGCCACCCCCGAGGACAAGATGGCCCTCATCAAGCGGGAGCAGGCCGGCGGCAAGCTGGTCGCGATGACCGGTGACGGCACCAACGACGCCCCCGCGCTGGCCCAGGCGGACGTCGGCGTGGCGATGAACACCGGTACGTCGGCCGCCAAGGAGGCCGGCAACATGGTCGACCTCGACTCCAACCCGACCAAGCTCATCGAGATCGTCGAGATCGGCAAGCAGTTGCTGATCACGCGCGGTGCGCTGACCACGTTCTCCATCGCCAACGACGTCGCGAAGTACTTCGCGATCATCCCGGCCATGTTCGCCGTGGTCTACCCGGGCCTGGACAAGCTCAACATCATGCACCTGTCCTCGCCCAGCTCCGCGATCCTGTCCGCGGTCGTCTTCAACGCGCTGATCATCATCGCGCTGGTGCCGCTCTCCCTGAAGGGCGTGCAGTACCGGCCGGTGAGCGCGGACAGGATGCTCCGCCGCAACCTCGGGATCTACGGCCTCGGCGGTCTGATCGCGCCCTTCATCGGCATCAAGATCATCGACCTGCTCATCTCTCTCATCCCCGGAATCGGTTGATGACCATGAACAACTCCGTAACCAACACCGCCCGGTTGCTCTGGGCGGGCCTGCGGGCCCTCCTGGTGCTGACCCTGGTGACGGGCGTCGTCTACCCGCTGGTCGTCACCGGCATCGCCCAGGCCGCGTTCCACGACAAGGCGAACGGCTCCGAGATCAACTCGGACGGCAAGGTCGTCGGCTCGTCCCTGATCGGGCAGTCGTACAACCTGCCGCTGAAGAAGGGCCAGCAGACCCCGGACGCCGCCCTGCAGTGGTTCCAGGGACGCCCGGCCAACGGACTCGGCAGCAACAGCATCAACACCCGGTACAAGTTGATCCTTTCGGGCGCGACCAACCTCGCCGCCGACAACAAGGTGCTGATCCAGCAGGTGAAGGACGCCAAGGCCGCGGTGGTGAAGGACAATTCGGTGCCCGGCTACACCGTCAAGCCGTCGGACGTTCCCCCAGACGCCGTCACCTCCTCGGGCTCCGGCCTGGACCCGGACATCTCCCCGGCCTATGCCGAGCTCCAGGTCCACCGGGTCGCCGAGAAGAACGGCCTGTCCGCCACCCAGGTGGAGAAGCTGGTCGAGGACCACACCACGGGCCGCACCCTCGGCTTCATCGGCGAGCCCCGGGTGAACGTCCTCGAACTCAACATCGCACTGAAGGACCTGACCAAGGGCAGTTGAGGGAACCGATGACCCGAGTGCTGGTCGTGGAAGACGACCCCCAGCTCGTACGGGCACTCGTGATCAACATGCAGGCACGCCAGTACGGAGTGGACGCGGCGCCCGACGGCGCCACGGCCCTCCGGCTGGCGGCCGCGCGTCAGCCGGACGTGGTGATGCTCGACCTCGGACTGCCCGACATGGACGGGGTCGACGTCATCAAGGCGCTGCGTGGCTGGACCCGCGTACCGATCCTGGTGCTGTCCGCGCGGCAGGCCTCCGACGAGAAGGTCGCCGCGCTGGACGCGGGCGCCGACGACTACATCACCAAACCGTTCAGCATGGACGAACTCCTCGCCCGGCTGCGGGCCGCGGTCCGCCGCACCGAGGACACACCGCTCGCCCCCGAGACCACCCTGGTGGAGACGGCCGACTTCACCATCGACCTGCTCGCCAAGAAGGCGGTGCGGGCGGGCCACGACGTACGGCTCACCCCCACCGAGTGGCATCTGCTGGAGATACTGGTCACCAACCCCGGCCGGCTCGTCACACAGAAGTACCTGCTGCGCGAGGTGTGGGGCGTGTCGCAGAGCAACAAGACCAACTACCTGCGGGTCTACATGGCCCAGCTCCGCCGCAAACTCGAGGCGGACCCCTCGCACCCCCGGTACCTGATCACCGAGCCCGGCATGGGCTACCGCTTCGAAGGATGACATGGCACGCGGCAGGCTTCGGATCTACCTCGGCGCGGCACCCGGCGTGGGCAAGACCTACGCCATGCTCTCCGAGGCCCACCGCCGGATCGAGCGCGGCACCGACTGCGTCGTCGCGTTCGTCGAGCACCACGACCGCCCGCGCACCGAGGTGATGCTGCACGGCCTGGAGGAGATCCCGCGCAGGGAACTGGAGTACCGGGGCGCGGTGTTCACGGAGATGGACGTCGACGCCGTCCTGGCCCGCCGCCCCCAGGTCGCCCTCGTCGACGAACTCCCGCACACCAACATCCCGGGCTCCCGCAACGCCAAGCGCTGGCAGGACGTGGAGGAGTTGCTGGCGGCCGGGATCGACGTCGTCTCGACGGTGAACATCCAGCATCTGGAGTCGCTGGGCGATGTCGTGGAGTCCATCACCGGGGTACGGCAGCAGGAGACCGTGCCCGACGAGGTGGTACGGCGGGCCGACCAGATCGAGCTGGTCGACATGTCGCCGCAGGCCCTGCGCCGCCGCATGGCGCACGGCAACATCTACCTGCCGGACAAGGTCGACGCGGCCCTCTCCAACTACTTCCGGCCGGGCAACCTCACCGCCCTGCGCGAACTCGCCCTGCTCTGGGTCGCGGACCGGGTCGACGAGTACCTGAACGAGTACCGCAGCGAGCACCGCGTCTCGAAGATCTGGGGTTCACGGGAGCGGATCGTGGTCGGCCTGACCGGCGGCCCGGAGGGACGGACCCTCATCCGGCGGGCGGCGCGGCTGGCCGAGAAGGGCGCGGGCGGCGAGGTGCTCGCCGTCTACATCTCCCGCAGCGACGGCCTCAACTCCGCCTCCCCGAAGGAACTCGCCGTCCAGCGCACCCTCGTCGAGGACCTCGGCGGCACCTACCACCACGTCGTGGGCGACGACGTCCCGGCCGCGCTGCTCGACTTCGCACGCGGGGTCAACGCCACCCAGATCGTCCTCGGCGTCTCCCGGCGCCGCAGCTGGCAGTACGTCTTCGGCCCTGGCGTCGGCGCCACGGTCGCCCGGGACTCCGGACCCGACCTCGACGTCCACCTCATCACCCACGACGAGGCCGGCAAGGGGCGGCTCCCGCTGGGCCGTTCGGCACGGCTCGGCCGGTCCCGGCTCATCTGGGGCTGGCTGACCGGTGTCCTCGGCCCGATCCTGCTCACCTGGCTGCTGACCTCCGCCGCACCGGAGGTGGGCCTGGCCAACGACATGCTGCTGTTCCTCGCCCTGACGGTCGCCGCGGCCCTGCTCGGCGGCCTGCTCCCGGCGCTGACCTCGGCGGTGGTCGGCTCCCTGCTGCTCAACTGGTTCTTCACCCCGCCCGTCCACACCCTCACCATCGCCGACCCGAAGAACATCGTCGCCATCGCGATCTTCGTCGGGGTCGCGGTGTCGGTGGCCTCGGTGGTGGACCTGGCGGCCCGGCGCACCCAGCAGGCGACCCGGCTGCGTGCCGAGTCGGAGATCCTGTCCTTCCTCGCGGGGAGCGTGCTGCGCGGCGAGACCAGCCTGGAGGCGCTCCTGGAACGGGTGCGGGAGACCTTCGGCATGGAGTCGGTGGCGCTCCTGGAGCGGGCGGACGACGTGGCGCCCTGGACGTGCGCCGGCAGCGTCGGACCGCAGCCCTGCCAGTCGCCTGAGCGGGCGGACGTCGACGTGCCGGTCGGCGACCACATGACCCTCGCCCTGTCAGGCCGGGTGCTGCCGGCCTCCGACCGGCGGGTGCTGGCCGCGTTCGCCGCCCAGGCCGCCGTCGTGCTCGACCGGCAGCGGCTCCAGCAGGAGGCGGACCAGGCCAAGGAGCTGGCGGAGGGCAACCGCATCCGCACGGCCCTGCTGGCCGCCGTCAGCCACGACCTGCGCACCCCGCTGGCCGGCATAAAGGCCTCGGTGTCGTCGCTGCGTTCGGACGACGTCGAGTGGTCCGAGCAGGACCGGGCGGAGCTCCTGGAGGCCATAGAGGCGGGCGCCGACCGGCTCGACCACCTCGTCGGCAACCTCCTCGACATGTCCCGCCTGCAGACCGGCACGGTCACGCCCATCGTCCGCGAGGCCGACCTGGACGAGGTGGTGCCGATGGCGCTCGGTGGGGTCCCCGAGGACAGCGTCGAGCTGGACATCCCGGAGACGCTGCCCATGGTCCACGTCGACAAGGGGCTGCTCGAGCGGGTCGTCGCCAACGTGGTCGAGAACGCCGTCAAGTACAGCTCCGCGGCAACTCCCGTGCTGGTGAAGGCCAGTTCCCTGGCCGAGCGGGTGGAGGTGCGCGTCGTGGACCGCGGCCCCGGTGTCCCGGACGAGGCCAAGGAGCGCATCTTCGAACCGTTCCAGCGCTACGGCGACTCACCGCGCGGGGCGGGGGTGGGGCTCGGCCTCGCCGTGGCCCGGGGCTTCGCCGAGGCGATGGGCGGCACGCTGACCGCCGAGGACACCCCCGGCGGCGGCCTCACCATGGTGCTGACCCTGCCGACCGCACCGGGCCGCAGACCGGGGCGGCCTGACCTGCCGGCGGCCGTGACGTCGTAGCGCGGCGACCGCCACCGGGCTCGGTGCTACGACAACTGCCGTGAGTCCAGCGGCAGATGCCAGCTGTTGCGGCGGTGCGCGGAGGCCAGCGTCTCCTCCAGCGGGGAGGGCGGCACGGCCAGGACCGGGCAGTGCGCGTGGGACAGGCAGTAGCGGGCCACCCGGCCCGAGAAGGCCCGATGCCAGCCGCGTCGGCCCGCGCCGACGACCAGCACGTCCTCCTCCCGGTCCGCCACTTCCACCAGGGACCGCCCGGGGGTGCCGCGTATCACGAGTCCGTGCAGCGGGGTGCCGGGCCCGGCGTCGCCGAAGACCTCTTCCAGCACGTCGCGCAGCCGCTGCCGGGCCATTCGCTGCCACTCCTCGACCATCAGCATCGAGGCCGGCGAGCGCCGCGTCGCCAACTCGCCGCCCGGTGGCTCCCAGACGAGCACCGGCCACAGTTCGGCATCCCGGCGCCGGGCCTCCGTGGCGGCCCGGGACAGGGCCGTGACGCTGCCCAGCGAACCGCTCACGCCGACCACGACCCGAGCGGGCGCGCAGGCGTCGTAACCGGACATGACTCCACCGTTCTTCCGTAGGTGTCCCGGGGCGTTCCCAGGCCGGACGGGTACCCCGATCCGGTTCCATGACACTGCGTCGAACGGGTGATGGCCAGGGGCCGGGGCACTTCTTGGCACGCCTCTGACGGGTGCTGTCAGGGCCACTGTGCCGGCCGTTGTGACGGCTGCCACCAGCACCGAAGGGTGCTCCGTCAGCGTCCCGTCAACGTCACCGCGATCACCGTCAGCGTCCCGTCACGAGGCATCGGAGAGGTGCCGGAAGCGGGCATAGCGTCTTGGGCAAGCCCCGGCCGGCCTCCCCGCCTCCGGGGGCACCAGCTTCTTCCCGTGCCAGGAGGCATGCCATGCCAGAACTCTTGTGCGGTGACGACCCGGAGCCTTCCGATCGCTCCCCGGCCGGACCCCTGTTCGTACCGGTCCGGCCGGGACCCGCGGGATGCGTGGCCCTGCTCTTCCGCACCCCGCTCGGCGAGCGCACCGCCGTCGGTTTCACGTCGGCCCGCGGACTCGCCGCCACCCTCGGCCCCGACCAGGCCTGGATCCGGCTCGCCGAACCCGCGCTGCGCGCCCTGGCCGCACCGCTCGGCGTCACCACCGTCACGGTAGACCCGCAGTTGTCGGCCCCGGCCCCCGCGCCGGTGGCGCCGCTCCCGCCCGCCGCCGTGTCCCTGCGGATCGTCCGCACCGCCTGAGCCGTGTGAACCGCCTGATTCGTCCGAGTCTGAGAGGGGAGCGGTCGATGACCACCCTGCACGAACCCGTCCTCACCACCACGCCCGCCGATCTGTCGGTGTGGCCCGCCTCCACCACCGAGCCCCGGCCCGGCGACCTCGCCGTCGGCGGGGTCCCGCTCGCCGAGGTCGCCACTCACGCCGGCCGCCCGCCCGGGCAATCCCACGGGCGCGCGGACATGGCACAGAGGACACTGTTGCCGACCGTCCCACCGGCCGTGATGAGGTACCGATGGCGTATGGCCTGGCACGCCGTGAGCTGAGACCGAGGGTCCCGCTGCGCCCGGGGGAGGGCGACAAGCACCGCCTGACCAGCCTGGAAGGGCTGGCCGCGCTGTCCCTGGACGCGCTCAGCTCGGTGGCGTACGGCCCCGAGGCGATCGTGCTGGCCCTGGTGGTCGCCGGCACCGGGGCGCTCACCGCCACCCTGCCCATCACCCTCGCGATCACCTTCCTGCTCGCGGCGCTCGTCGTGTCGTACGGGCAGGTCATCGCCGTTCACCCGGACGGCGGCGGTGCCTACGCCGTCGCCAAGTCCGACCTCGGTGCCACCGCGAGCCTGCTGGCCGCCGCCAGCCTGGTCGTCGACTACGTGCTCACCGTCGCGGTCAGCCTCGCCGCCGGCGCCGACGCGCTCGTCTCCGCCTTCCCGGCCCTCGCCCACGACAAGCTGCTCGTCTGCCTGCTCGGCCTGGCCCTGCTGACGGCCGTCAACCTGCGCGGTGTCACCGAGAGCGCCCGGGTGCTGATGCTGCCCACGCTCCTGTTCATCGTCGCGATCCTCGGTGTCGTCCTGCTCGGCCTGCTGCGTGGGCACCCGGTCGCCGTCGTCGGCACCGACCGGCCCGTGCACGCGACCGAGGCACTGAGCGCGCTGGTGATCCTCAAGGCGTTCTCGTCCGGCTGCTCGGCCCTGACCGGTGTGGAGGCCATCGCCAACGCCGTACCGACCTTCCGCACCCCCAGCGTCAGGCGCGCCCAGCGCACCGAACTGATGCTCGGTGCGCTCCTCGGGATCATGCTGATCGGGCTGGCCGTCCTGATCCACCGCGACCATGTGGCCCCGCGCGGCGGGGTGACGGTCCTCGCCCAGCTCACCGCGGGCGCCTACGGCACCGGCTGGCCCTACTACGCCACCAACCTCGTCGTCACCCTCGTCCTCGGGCTCGCCGCCAACACCAGCTTCGGCGGACTGCCGGTGCTGATGAGCCTGCTCGCCCGCGACCACCGGCTGCCCCACCTCTTCGGCCTGCGTGCCGAACGCCCGGTCTACCGCTACGGCGTGGTCGCCCTCGCCCTGCTCGCCGCGCTGCTGCTGCTCGCCACGGACGCCGACACCCACCGCCTGCTCCCGCTCTTCGCCATCGGCGTCTTCATCGGCTTCACCCTCAGCCAGACCGGCCTGGTCCGGCACTGGGCGACCCAGCGCCCGGCCGGCTGGAAGCGCCGCGCACTCATCAACGGCACCGGTGCCGTGCTCACCACCCTGGCCGGGGTCATCCTGCTGTTCACCAAGTTCCTCTCCGGCGCCTGGGTGGTCGTGATCGCCGTACCGCTGATGATGCTGCTGTTCGCCCGCATCCAGCGCTACTACACCGAGGTGGGCGAGGAACTGGGCCTCGGCCGCATCCCGGAACCGCCGGCCCGGCGCACCGCGAGTCTGGTGATCGTGCCGATCGGCGAGGTCAGCAAGCTCGCCCGGCACGCCCTCGGCGCCGCCCTCGCCCTCGGCGACGAGGTGGTCGCGGTCGCGGTGCACGGCGACCCGGACAGGTCACGGGCGCTGGAGGAGGCCTGGGCGCGCTGGAACCCGGGCGTGCGCCTCGACATCATCGACAGCCCGCACCGCTCGCTGGTGCAGCCGGTCGTCGACTACGTGCAGCGGGCGGCGGCGGACGGTCGCCAAGTGGCCGTGCTCATCCCCGAGGTGGAACCCCGGCACCGGCGCTACGAGATACTGCAGAACCAGCGCGGCCTGCTCCTCGCCACCGTCCTGCGGGCCCGCACCGACGTCGTGGTGTGCATGCTGCCGTACCGGTTGAAGCTCTGACCGCCGCCTTGTCGGGCCCTGGGCGGGCTCCTACAGTGCGCTCCGTAATGTTCGCCGACCTCGCCGAAAGTTTCGGCGCGGCTTGGGAGGGGCACACACATGCGGGACGCGCACATGCGCACCTACGGCAACCCGGTCATCCCCGGCTTCCACCCCGACCCGAGCGTGTGCCGGGTCGGGGCGGACTACTACCTCGTCTGCTCCAGCTTCGAGTACTTCCCCGGCGTCCCGCTCTTCCACAGCCGGGACCTGGTGCACTGGCGCCAGCTCGGCAACGTCCTCGACCGGCCCGGGCAGTTGACCCTGCCCGACGGCACCCCGGCCTCGGGCGGCGTGTACGCCCCGACGATCCGGCACCACGACGGACTCTTCCACGTCGTCACCACCAACGTCAGTGCCGGCGGCAACTTCCTCGTCACCGCCGCGCGGCCCGAGGGGCCCTGGTCCGACCCGGTGTGGATCGACGTCCCCGGCATCGACCCCGACCTCGCCTGGGACGAGAACGGCGACTGCTGGTGTGCCGTGGCCGGGGTCGCGGTGGCCAGGATCGACACCCGGAGCGGGAAGGTGCTGGAGGGGCCGCTGCCGGCGTGGTCCGGGACGGGGCTGCGGGACCCGGAGGCACCGCACCTGTACCGGGTCGGGGAGTGGTGGTACCTGCTGGTCGCCGAGGGCGGCACCGCCCTCGGGCACGGGGTGTCCGTGGCCCGCGCCCGCTCGCCGCGCGGGCCCTGGGAAGCGGCGCCCGGCAATCCGCTGGTCTCCCATCGGGGCACCCGGGAGCCGATCCAGAGCACCGGGCACGCGGACCTCGTCCAGGCGGCCGACGGCAGTTGGTGGGCGGTGCTGCTCGGCACCCGGCCGCGCGGCTGGTTCCCCGAGTTCCACGTGCTCGGCCGGGAGACCTTCCTGGCCCCGGTGGAGTGGGTGGACGGCTGGCCCCGCATGGGGCGGGTACGGAAGCGGCACGAGGCTCCGGCCGCCTGGCACCCGGTCGAACAGCCGCCCGCACGGGACGACTTCACGGCCCCCGGCCTCGCGCCGCACTGGATCTCCCCGCGCAGCCGGCCGGACGGATCCTGGTCGCTGACCGAGCGCCCCGGCCGGCTGACGCTCACGGCCACCGGGGACAGCCTCGACCGCGCCGGGCACACCTTCGTCGGCCGGCGCCAGCAGCACGCCGACTGCCGGGCCGCCGCCCTGCTCGAACCGGGGCCGGGACGCGCGGGCCTGTCGGTCCGCATCGACGAGGCCCACCACTACGACCTGGAGGTGAGCGGGGGAGTCGCGAGCGCGCTCGTCCGGATCGGGCCGGTGCGGCAACGGATCGCCGAACGCGCGGTGCCGCCGGGGCCGTTGACCCTGGTGATCGAGGTCCGTACGGCCCCGGTTCCGCCGCCCACCGGCACCGCGCCCGGGGAGGACGGGGGCGCGACCGGGGTCCGCCCCGCCGGGCCCGACGCCGTGACCCTTTCGATCGAAACGTCCGACGGTGTCGTTCGGCTGGCCGAACTCGACGGCCGTTATCTCTCCACCGAGGTGGCGGGCGGGTTCACCGGCCGGGTCATCGGCATGTACGTCACGGAGGGGCGGGCCGCCTTCGACTGGTTCGAATACGTGCCGATGAGCTGATGCGCGACACCTTGACGCTCCTGATCCGCCTTTCTAGAGTCCCCGTTCGGAACGTTCGGTGGAAACGCCGAATGTTTCGAAAACCGCGGCCCCAGAGCACCACCGAACCAGGACGGCGTCGGTCGTCCCGTACCCCAAGGAGCGCATCATGGGCGACCCGGCACTGTCCCGGCGCGGATTCCTGGCGGCCACCGCGGCAGCCGGTCTGGGCATGACCGCCCTCAGCGGCTGCGGCTCGGGCGACGGCGGGTCCTCGTCGTCGGGGAAGGTCACGGTCGAGTGGTGGAACATCTCCACCACCCAGCCGACCAAGAACGTCTGGGCGGGCCTGGCCAGGAAGTTCGAGGCTCAGAACCCGCACGTGAAGCTGAAGATCGTGCAGTTGGAGAACGACGCCTACAAATCCAAGATGACGGCGCTCATAGCCTCCGGCAAACTCCCGGACATCTTCCACACCTGGGGCGGCGGGGTCCTCAAGCAGCAGGTCGACGCCGGCCTCGTCGAGGACCTCACCGACGGCACCAAGCCCTGGGCGGACGGGATGCTGTCGGTCGCCAAGCAGCCGTACCTCATCGACCAGAAGCTGTACGGCATTCCGTTCGACATCGGCATGATCGGCTTCTGGTACAACAAGGCGCACTTCAAGAAGGCGGGGATCAGCGAACCTCCCACCACGTGGAGCGGATTCCTCGACGCCGTGCGGAAGCTCAAGGCCGCCGGCATCACCCCGCTCGCCCTCGCGGGCAAGGAGAGCTGGACAGGTATGTACTACTGGGCGTACCTGGCGATGCGCACGGCCGGTCTCGACGCCCTCCAGAAGGCGGACGAGGACAAGGACTTCACCGGCACCGGGTTCGTCGAGGCCGGACAGCACCTGAAGGACCTCGTCGATCTCCAGCCGTTCCAGAAGGGCTTCCTCGGCGCGGCCTACTCGGCGCCCACCGGCCAGGCGGCCGCCGTCGGCAACGGCAAGGCGGCCATGGAGCTGATGGGCCAGTGGGCCCCGGTGGTGGAGGCGGACGCGGGCAAGGGCCTCGGCTCGGACCTCGGCTTCTTCCCGTTCCCCGCGGTCGACGGCGGCAAGGGTGCCATCACCGAGGTCTTCGGCGGTGGCGGCGGGCATGCCCTGCGCAAGGGTGCTCCGAAGGAAGCCGTCGACTTCCTGAAGTTCTTCGCCTCCGAGACCACCGACCTGGTGCTCGTCGAGAAGACCAATACCCTCCCGGTGGTCCCCGGCGCTGAGAAGGCGCTGAGCGACCCCAACACCAAGGCGGTACAGGCGCAGTTGAAGGCCGCCACCGGATTCCAGCTCTACCTCGACCAGGCGTACGCGCCCGCCGTCGGCCAGCAGATCAACGACAGCGTGGCCGGGCTGATCGCCGGCTCCAAGTCGCCGGAACAGGTCACCCAGGCGATCACCAAGACCGCGAAGGAAGAGCAGTAGGCCGCCCGATGACCTCGACCTACCTGCCCGGCACGCGGTCGGGACCGGACGCCGCGCCGCAGCCGCTGCCGACCTCAAGCCGGGCCCGCTCCCGGCGCCGGCTGCTGCACTGGCTCACCGCGATGGGCTTCCAGCTGCCCGCCCTGGCACTGTTCGGCGTCCTCGTCCTGCTGCCGATCCTGTTCGCGCTGTACGCCGCGTTCTTCCGCTGGGGCGGCTTCGGCATGCCCTCCGACTACATCGGCACCGACAACTTCACCCGGCTCTTCCAGGACGACGTCTTCCTCGGCGACCTGTGGCGCTGCCTGCTCCTGGTCGTCCTCTCGCTGGCGCTGCAACTGCCGTTCGCGCTCGCCATGGCGGTCCTGCTCAACCAGCGGATCCGCGGCCGGGCCGTCTACCGGATGCTGTTCTTCGCCCCGTACGTGCTCTCCGAGGCGATCACCGGCGTGTTGTTCGGCATGATCTTCGCGCCCGACGAGGGGCTCGCCGACCACATCCTGAGCGACATCGGCCTCGGCGCGCTCGGCGGGAAGTGGTTCTCCGAGCCCTCCACCGTCATGGCCACCCTCTTCCTGGTCATGACCTGGAAGTACTTCGGCTTCCACATGATGCTCTACCTGGCCGGACTCCAGTCCATCCCGGCCGAGCTGACCGAGGCCGCGACCGTCGACGGCGCCTCGCCCTGGCAGCGCTTCCGGCACGTCACCCTGCCGCTGCTCGCGCCCACCCTGCGGATCAGCGTCTTCCTGTCGGTGATCGGCTCCATCCAGCTCTTCGACCTGGTGTGGGTGGTCACCGCGGGCGGCCCCGACCACCACTCGGAGACCATGGCCGTGACCATGTTCCAGTACGGCTTCAAGCGCTACCAGGTCGGCTACGCCAGCGCGATCAGCGTCGCCATGTTCGCCGTCAGCCTCGTCTTCGGCCTCGCCTACCAGCGGTTCGTGCTCCGCCGCGACCTGGCGGGCGCCACCACGAACATGAGGGGAGACGGCGCATGAGCAGCAGCCGCCGGACAGCCGTACGGAACCTGCCCCTGCACGTGATCCTCGTCGTGGTCGGCGCGGTGATGGTGGTACCCCTGCTGTACGCCCTGCTCTCCGGGTTCAAGACGACCAGCGAGCTGTCCCGCAACCCGGTCGGGCTGCCCGAGTCCTGGATCACCTCCAACTACACCGGCATCCTCGGCTCCGGCGCGTTCTGGCGGCTGATCGGCAACAGCACGCTGATCGCGATCGCCACCACCGTGCTCGTGGTCGCGGTGTCGGCGCTGGCGGCCTTCTCCTTCGCGCGGTTCGCGTTCCGCGGGCGGGAGGTCCTGTTCACCGTGTTCACGATGGGCCTGATGTTCCCCTTCGCGGTGGCCGCCCTGCCCCTCTTCCTGCTGCTGCGCTCGATGAACCTGCTGGACAACCCGCTCGGCGTGATCCTGCCGCAGGCCGCGTTCGGGCTGCCGATGACCATCATCATCCTGCGCGGTTTCTTCCGGGAGATCCCCGGCGAACTGGAGGAGGCGGCCACCCTCGACGGCTGTGGGCCGTTCGGTTTCTTCTGGCGGATCCTGCTGCCCATGGCCCGGCCGGCGCTCGGCACGGTCTCCGTGCTCGCGGTCGTCACCAGCTGGAACAACTTCTTCCTGCCGCTGCTGGTCTTCACCGACTCCACCTGGTGGACCATCCCCATCGGTGTGCAGCAGTTCCAGGGCCAGTACTCCACCGACACCGCCCGGGTCTTCGCCTACCTGGTCCTCGCCATGGTTCCCGCCCTGGCCTTCTACTCGGTCGCCGAGCGCCAGCTCGTCGGCGGCCTCACCGCCGGCGCCACCAAGGGCTGATCCCTGATTGATTGGAGTCGCACGATGTCCCGCACACGTCTCAGACTCGCCGGTGCCCTCGCGGCCGTACTCGTGGCGGCCGGAGTCGCCACCGGCCCCGCCGCCCAGGCCCACGACCGGCAGCCCACCCTCGCCGAACTGGCCCAGCGCCACGGCCGCTACTTCGGCAGCGCCACCGACAACCCGGAACTCACCGACACCGCCTACACGAAGCTGCTCGGCAGTGAGTTCGACATGATCACGCCCGGCAACGGCATGAAGTGGTACGCCACCGAGCCCCAGCAGGGCGTCTTCGACTGGACCAACGGCGACCAGATCGTGAACCTCGCCCGCCGGAACCACCAGCAGGTCCGCGCCCACACCCTGGTCTGGCACAGCCAGCTGCCCGACTGGCTCACCTCACGCGAGTGGACGGCCGCCGAGCTGCGGGCGGTCCTGAAGAAGCACATCCAGACCGAGGTACGGCACTACCGGGGCAGGGTCTACTCCTGGGACGTCGTCAACGAGGCCTTCAACGAGGACGGCAGCTACCGCGAGACCCTCTGGTACAAGACGCTCGGCCCCGGCTACATCGCGGACGCGCTGCGCTGGGCCCACCAGGCCGACCCGCACGCCAGGCTCTACCTGAACGACTACAACATCGAGGGCCTCGGCGCGAAGAGCGACGCCTACTACGCCCTCGCCCAGGAGCTGAAGGCCGAGGGCGTCCCGCTGGACGGCATCGGTTTCCAGGCCCACCTCGCCCTCCAGTACGGCTATCCGACCACCCTGGAGGACAACCTCCGGCGCTTCTCCCGCCTCGGCCTGGACACCGCGCTCACCGAGGTGGACGTGCGGATGCAGTTGCCGGCCACCGACGAGAAACTGGCCGAGCAGGCGACCTGGTACGCCGATCTGACCAAGGCGTGTCTCGCGGTGCGCAGGTGCGTGGGCATCACCGTCTGGGACTACACGGACAAGTATTCGTGGATCCCCGCGTTCTTCCCGGGCGAGGGCGCGGCCCTGCCCTGGGACGAGCAACTCACTCCCAAACCGGCCTACTTCGCGCTACGCACAGCGCTCGGCCACAGAGGGTAACCGGCCCTGAACGCACGTCGGGGCCGGTGCGCACCGTGTGTGTGCGTCCGGCCCCTGCTGGTCACCGGGCGGAGCGGCGGGGCCGCCCGGGGTGGTGCGCTGGGTCTCTCAGGCGGCGGTCACCACGCGGCCGGCGCCGAGCGGGCGGTGCGGCGCGATGATCTGGCCGTCGGGCAGGAGCTCACCGGTGTCCTCGAAGAGCAGAACGCCGTTGCACAGCAGGCTCCACCCCTGCTCCGGGTGGTGCGCCATGAGGCGGGCGGACTCCCGGTCGGCGGATTCGGCTGTCGGACACGGCGGCTGGTGCTGGCACATGGATAGGGTCTCTCGCTCGGTCGTGGTCATGTCGTCCCCCGTGGTGATGAGTCGGTCGGAAACCAGTGTTGCCTTCCTGGCGTTGCTCCGCAGGGATTTCGCTGCACCGCTTCTCACAGGTTGGAGACGCGTCACCCGCGCGGACGGTTCATCTCGACCGGGTTGCCAATTCGGATGGTTTCGTATGGCCGGATGGGGCTAGTCCGGACGGTGGGCCCGTGCGGGGTGAGGGCTATTACGGCTCTTAGGAGCGGCGAATTGCTCGTACGAGCGGAACGAAAAAGAAAACGCCCGTACCCCGCCACTCGTCCGGGAGCGGCGGGGTACGGCGGTGACGGGTTCAGGCGGGCGTGATGAGCAGGGGTGCCGGGGTGATCCGGTGGGTCAGCACCGGGAGGAGTTCGGCGACCAGGTGCGGCCGGTGCGCCGCGATGCCGGGCGGGGCGGGTGCCAGCGGCACGAGCAGGTCGGTGGCGGCCGGGTGCCCCTCGGCGCCGTCCGCCGCGCAGTCGCCGTGCAGCCACAGGGTGAGCATGTAGAGGCCCGGAAGGGACAACAGGCGCGGCTGGTACGTCTGTTGCAGGGCTTCGGCCTGGTGCAGGGCGCGCTCGGTGGAGGTGATGTAGGGGCCCTCGAAGAAGTGCGAGAAGGCCCAGCCGTCCGGGGTGAGCATCGTGTCGGCCGCGGCCACCGCCCGGTCGCCGCAGCGGATCAGGAAGCGCCAGCCGGCCAGCCGGGTGGCGGACACGCCCTCCGGGGTGATCCGGTCCAGTACGTGCACGGGAAGGGGGAGTTCGGGGGTCGCGGGTCCCTGGGCGGTGCGCAGGGAGGGGGTCCGGGCCTCGCGGACCGCGGTGGGGGAACCGAGGGCGGTGAGGACGGAACGCAGTGCGGGCGCGGGGGCGGGAGGGACTTGCAGCGGCATGGTGGGTCGCCTCTCATTCGACAGGCGCGGCGGCGCGAGGGCAGGGGCGGACGGCGCTGTCAGCTCACAGGAAGTCAGAGAGGCGGGGGCCCGGTTCGGTGACGAGAGGTGCGGGCGTTGCCTGCCGCACGTCGCTCAGGCGGCAGGAACCAGACCGCGGGCGCCAGCCTTCTGCCTTGTTCGCGGAGTTTATACGACGCCTGTTCAGGTGGTGTTTCACCGGGATGTCTCTGAGAAGAGAACAAGGCGCAATTCGGCCGTTGATTCGTGCGGAATCCTCCCGATTCCCAGCCCGTCGGAACGCCGCTGACCTCGGATTACGAGGCTGTCGCGGTCGGCCGGATGTCGTCGGCGTTTTTCACGAGGGGAACGGGGAACCCGAAGTTGCATGCGGCGTCATGCCTCGTGAATGTGCCGCGGGACACATTCCAACAGAGTAGCGGGTGGAGGTGGAGCGCGCGACGTTATCGATCGCTTCCGCTGGGCATCATCCCACCTGGACTCGGGACACCGGCGGCCGGAAGCCCGGCCCGCCCATTCGAGGAGGGACGCTTCGATGGGGGAGAAGGTCGTGGCGGGCCGGTTCGACCTGTCCGATCGCCGGCACTACCGCGAAAAGCTCCAGGACTGCCTGACGGGGCTGGAGCGGCTGCTGGTGGAGAAGCGGTTCGACCGCCCCAAGAACCTCATGGGCGTCGAGATCGAATTGAATCTGGCCGGCGCCGACGGCATGCCGAGAATGTTGAACGGACAGGTTCTGGAACGTATCGCGAGCCGTGATTTCCAAACAGAACTCGCCATGTTCAATCTGGAAGTGAACATAGCTCCACACCGGCTCGAAGGCCGGGTTTTCGACCGGCTCGCGGAGGAACTCCGCACCTCGCTGGCGTATGCCGACCGCAAGGCGGGCGAGGTGGACGCCGGGATCGTGATGACCGGCATCCTGCCCACCCTGGAGCGGGACGACCTGGTCTCCGCGAACCTCTCCGAGGTGGACCGCTACACCCTGCTCAACGACCAGATCGTGGCCGCCCGCGGCGAGGACTTCCTGCTCGACATCGAGGGCGTCGAACACCTCGTGTGCACGTCCAAGTCGATCGTCCCGGAGGCCGCCTGCACCTCCGTGCAGCTGCACCTCCAGGTCACCCCGGCCCGCTTCGCCGACGTGTGGAACGCGGCGCAGGCGGCGGTCGCCGCGCAGATCGCCGTGGGCGCGAACTCCCCCTTCCTGTTCGGCCGCGAACTGTGGCGGGAGTCCCGCCCCCCGCTGTTCCTCCAGGCCACCGACACCCGCCCGCCGGAACTCCAGGCACAGGGCGTCCGGCCGCGCACCTGGTTCGGCGAACGCTGGATCAGCTCGGCGTACGAGCTCTTCGAGGAGAACCTGCGCTTCTTCCCGGCCCTCCTCCCGATCTGCGACGAGGAGGACCCGCTGGCCGTCCTCGACGCGGGCGGGGTGCCGAAGCTCGCGGAACTCGTCCTGCACAACGGCACGGTGTACCGCTGGAACCGGCCGGTCTACGGCATCGCCGACGGCGTCCCCCATCTGCGCGTCGAGAACCGTGTGCTGCCGGCCGGGCCCACCGTCACCGACGTCGTCGCCAACGCGGCGTTCTACTACGGTCTGGTCCGCGCCCTCGCGGAGGAGTCCCGTCCGGTGTGGACACGGCTGCCGTTCGCCGCGGCCGAGGCGAACTTCGACGCCGCGTGCCGCCACGGCATCGACGCGCGTCTGGTCTGGCCGCGCCGGGCGCGGTACGGCGGCGGTACGGCGGAGGTGGACGCGGTCACCCTGGTCCGCGACGAGCTGTTGCCGCTGGCGCACGCGGGGCTGGCCGCGTGGGGGGTGGAGCCCGCCGACCGGGACCTCTACCTCGGCGTGATCGAGGAGCGGTGCCGCAGGCGGGTCAACGGGGCGTCCTGGCAGTCGGCGACGTTCCACCGGGCACTGGAGCAGGGGCTGCCGAGGGATGCGGCGCTGGCGGCGATGACGCGGCGCTATGCGGAGCTGATGAACGACGGGGATCCGGTGCACACCTGGCCGGTGGGGTTACTGGAGCCGGTGCCGCTGGGGTGAGGCCGACGGGGGCGCCCCGTGGGGGTGCGGTGCGTTGCGGGGTGCCGCGCCGTGGGGGTGCGGTGCGTTGCCGGGTGCCGCGCCATCGGGGGCTGGCCGCGCCCACGCGGCGGAGCCGCACCTCCGACACAGCCTGGCGTCCCTTACAGGGCGCTGCGGCGGGGGTCGGCTGCGTCCGCTCCGGGTTGATCGGGCAAGCTGTGATGTCCCGTGGTGAAGACGACCGTGGGGAGGGTTTGCTCGACTGGAGGCAGGAGTGCAGGTGGAGGCGGATCAGGTGGCCGGTGCTTATCCACCGGAGCGGCCCTCGCAGCGGATGTTCAGGGACGAGACGCTGCTCGTTCTGGGGCTTTCGCTCGGTGCGAGCGGAGTGTCCGCCCTGATCAGCTTCATCGGATCGGTCACCAAACCCGGCGGCCTCAAGGACCAGGCGGCGACCCTCAACGCGTCGGCCGCGCCCGGCCGCCCCTGGCTGGACCTGGCCTGGCAGCTCTTCGGCATCGCGACGGCGCTCGTCCCCGTGCTCCTCGTCGCCCACCTCCTCCTGCGCGAGGGCGCGAGCCTGCGCACGCTCGGCTTCGACCGCACCCGCCCCTGGCCCGACCTCGGGCGCGGCGCGGCGATCGCCTCGGTGATCGGCAGCGCCGGGATCGCCTTCTACCTGGCCGCACGCGGCCTCGGCTTCAACCTCACGGTGGTCCCGGAGGCGCTGCCCGACGTGTGGTGGAAGTACCCCGTGCTGATCCTCTCCGCGATGCAGAACGCGATCCTCGAAGAGGTCATCGTCGTCGGCTATCTGCTGCGCCGCCTCTACCAGTTGGGCTGGACCGCCGGGACGGCGCTGGTCGCCAGTTCCGTCCTGCGCGGCTCGTACCACCTCTACCAGGGGATCGGTGGCTTCGTCGGCAACATGGTGATGGGCGTGGTGTTCGTCTACCTGTACCGGCGGTGGGGCCGGGTGGGCCCCCTGGTGGTGGCGCACAGCCTCCTCGACATCGGTGCGTTCGTCGGCTACGCGCTGCTCGCCGGCAAGGTGGGCTGGCTGCCTACGGCGTGAGCAGCTCACCGTCGATGACGGTGATCGCACGCCCGGTCAGCAGGGTGCGGTCACCGCGCAGCGACGTCCGGACGAGCCCGGTACGCCGGGAGGCCTGCAGCCCCGTCAGATCGTCCCTGCCGAGCCGCCCGGCCCAGTGCGGCGCGAGAGCGGTGTGGGCACTCCCGGTCACCGGGTCCTCGTCGATCCCGACGTTCGGGAAGAAGCAGCGGGAGACGTAGTCGTATCCCTTGGCCGGGTCCTCGGCGCGGGCGGTGGCGATGATCCCGCGCGTGGAGTAGGCGGCGAGGGCCTTGTGGTCGGGGGAGAGGCCGAGCACGGTCTTCTCGTCGGCGAGTTCGAGGAGCAGGTCGCCGATGTTCGGCCCGGTGTCGAAGCAGGCGACGGGTTCGGCGCCGAGCGCGCCTGCGACCCCGTCGGGCACCTCGACCCGGGTGAGCGGGGCGGTGGGAAAGTCGAGGGTGACCGCCCCGTCCCCGCCCGGCGTCGCGACCAGCACCCCGCTCCGGCTGGCGAACCGCACGGGCCCCACGTGCGCTCCCGTGGTGTGCAGCACATGTGCGGTGGCCAGGGTGGCATGCCCGCACATCGCGACCTCCGTGACGGGCGTGAACCACCGCAACGCCCAGTCCGCGTCCCCGCCCTCGGGCAGCGGGTGCGCGAACGCGGTCTCGGCGTGGTTCACCTCCATGGCGACGTTCTGCATCCACGCGTCGTCAGGAAAGGAATCAAGCAGCACGACCCCGGCCGGGTTCCCGGAGAACGCCCGCTCGGCAAAGGCATCGACGATTCGAATCCGCATGCCCCAGACGCTAGGGCGTCCACACCACGGCCGACCAAGGCCAATCCCGGAGCCCTGGCCCGATTTCCACCAGGTGCAGCCAACGGGGGACCGGGGTGTCGCTCACCGGCGCCGCACCGGTTCACGACGGCGGGCGCGCCCCTCGGGGGTGCGGGGAACTGCGCGAGCAACCACGGCGGTGCCGCACCCGACCACGACGGCGGGCGCGCCCTCGGGGGTGCGGGGAACTGCGCGAGCAACCACGGCGGTGCCGCACCCGACCACGACGGCGGGCGCGCCCCTCGGGGGTGCGGGGAACTGCGCGAGCAACCACGACGGTGCCGCACCGGTTCACGACGGCGGGCGCGCCCTCGGGGGTGCGGGGAACTGCGCGAGCAACCACGACGGTGCCGCACCCGACCACGACGGCGGGCGCGCCCCTCAGGGGCGCGGGGAACTGCGCGAGAACGCACGGCGGCGCCGCACCCGACCACGACGGGTCGTCCCGCGGCGCTGACGCCCAAGCGCCCCTCGGCAAGGAGAAAGGGCCGACCCGTCACCGAGTCGGCCCTCCTGAGCGGAACGCTCAGTCCGTGCCGAGTTCCATCGCCGCCCGGTCCAGCAGCTCGTCCGCGTCCGGCGCAGCCTCCCCGCGGGACGCGATCGCCTCGGCGCCGCCTTCCGGCATGCTGCCGATCAGCCCGGTCGCCGCCGCCTGCGCCGCGCCGATCGCCGGGTTGGAGGAGCCGATCAGCCCCAGCCCCGCGTACTGCTCCAGCTTCGCGCGGGAGTCGGCGATGTCGAGGTTGCGCATGGTCAGCTGACCGATCCGGTCCACCGGGCCGAACGCCGCGTCCTCGGTGCGCTCCATCGACAGCTTGTCGGGGTGGTAGCTGAACGCCGGCCCCGTCGTGTCGAGGATCGAGTAGTCCTCGCCGCGCCGCAGCCGCAGCGTCACCTCACCGGTGACGGCCGCGCCGACCCACCGCTGCAGCGACTCGCGGATCATCAGCGCCTGCGGGTCCAGCCACCGGCCCTCGTACATGAGCCGGCCCAGCCGCCGTCCCTCGTTGTGGTACTGCGCGACCGTGTCCTCGTTGTGGATCGCGTTGACCAGCCGCTCGTACGCGGCGTGCAGCAGCGCCATGCCCGGCGCCTCGTAGATGCCCCGGCTCTTGGCCTCGATGATCCGGTTCTCGATCTGGTCGGACATGCCGAGCCCGTGCCGGCCGCCGATCGCGTTGGCCTCCATGACCAGCTCGACGGCGGTCTCGAAGTCCTTGCCGTTGATGGTGACGGGGCGGCCCTGGTCGAAGCCGATCGTGACGTCCTCGGGGAGGATCTCGACCTCGGGGTCCCAGAACCGCACGCCCATGATCGGCTCGACGGTCTCGATGCCGTTGTCCAGGTGCTCCAGGGTCTTCGCCTCGTGCGTGGCGCCCCAGATGTTGGCGTCGGTGGAGTACGCCTTCTCGGTGCTGTCCCGGTACGGGAGCCCGTGGGCCACCAGCCACTCGGACATCTCCTTGCGGCCGCCGAGCTCGGTCACGAAGTCCGCGTCCAGCCAGGGCTTGTAGATCCGCAGGTGCGGGTTGGCGAGCAGGCCGTACCGGTAGAACCGCTCGATGTCGTTGCCCTTGAAGGTCGACCCGTCGCCCCAGATCTGGACGTCGTCCTCCAGCATGGCCCGCACCAGCAGCGTGCCGGTGACGGCACGGCCGAGCGGCGTGGTGTTGAAGTACGCCCGCCCGCCCGAGCGGATGTGGAACGCACCGCAGGTGAGCGCGGCGAGGCCCTCCTCGACCAGCGCGGCCCGGCAGTCGACCAGGCGCGCGATCTCGGCGCCGTAGGTGTGCGCACGACCGGGCACCGAGGCGATGTCGGGCTCGTCGTACTGACCGATGTCGGCGGTGTAGGTGCACGGGACGGCGCCCTTGTCGCGCATCCACGCGACGGCGACCGAGGTGTCGAGCCCGCCGGAGAAGGCGATGCCGACGCGCTCGCCGGCGGGAAGGGAGGTGAGGACCTTGGACATAGGAAGATTATGCATGAGGACGCATGGTCATGCAACGTGCCCGTTCCGGCCGCCGATGGGCGATGCGGGCCGGCGAGCCGGTCGGCGAGATCTTCGAGTCATTCGTCGGCCCGCCGATCGCTCGAGTCGGGGCTTGTCATGCGAACGCTTCCGATATATCGTCGAGGCATCGCGAAAGATACGCGACAGATCAACGATGGATGGAGTGATTGCTATGCGTTCCCACGGATTCGAGCGTGGACATGGTCAGGGCGGCCCTCACCCGCACGGGCGGGGCGGCTTCGGTGGACGTGACGGCCGGCGTGCGGCGTTCGGGCCCTTCGGCCCGGGAGGCCCCGGCTTCGGTCCCGGCGGCCCCGGTTTCGGACCGGGGCACTGGGGGCCGCGAGGACGCGGTGGTCCCAGGGGGAGGGCGCGGCGCGGTGACGTACGGGCCTCGATCCTGGCCCTGCTGAAGGACCGCCCGATGCACGGTTACGAGATGATCCAGGAGATCGCCGAACGTAGCGGCGGCGCGTGGAAGCCCAGCCCCGGCTCGGTCTACCCCACCCTGCAGCTGCTGGAGGACGAGGGCCTGATCGCCAGCGAGAGCGAGGGCGGCAAGAAGCTGTTCTCCCTCACGGACAGCGGCCGTACGGCCGCGGACGAGGGCCCCGACGCCCCCTGGGAAGAGGCTTCCCGCGGGGTCGACTTCGAGGCCCTCAACGAGATCCGTCAGGCCGGCTTCGGTCTGATGGAGGCCTTCGGGCAGGTCTGGAAGACCGGCAGCAAGGAGCAGCGCGAGAAGGCGCTGGCCGTCATCAACGAGACCCGCAAGAAGCTGTACCTCATCCTCGCGGACGAGGACTGACCCTCGGCGTGAGGTGAGACCGGGCGCCCCGCGGAGTGATCCGCGGGGCGCCCGGTCGTGTCTGCCCTGCCGTCTCCGGCGGCCCGTGCCGCCGGGCCGGGCGGCTCAGGCCACCAGGCCGCCCAGCTTGCGCAGCGACTCGTTGAGGGCGGCCGTCGCCGAGTCCTTGAGCTTGCCCGCCATCAGCGACACGGCCGCGCCCGTGAACTCGCCGTCGATCCGTACCCCCGTCGCGTCCCCGTCCGGCGTCAGCGTGTAGCGCGTGGCCACGGTCACCGCCATCGGGCCCTTGCCGCGGATCGCCAGCACCCGCGCCGGCTCCAGTTCCTCGATGGTCCACTCGACCTCCGCAGGGAAGCCCATCAGCTTCATGTTCTCCTGGAAGGTCCCGCCCACCGCCAGGGTCTCGGGGCCGCCCTTGGGAAAGTTGGTGTGCGTCGCGTTCCACTCGCCGTACGCCGGCCAGTCGGTGAGCTGTGCCCACACCTTCTCGGCCGGTGCCTGGATGCGTGCCTCCGCGCTGACTTCGGCCATCGGGCCACCCCTTCGTGTCGGGCTACGGTGTCGCGGAACGTAGCCGCAGGGCCTCGAACATTCAATACTGATGAACCGTCAGGAAATGTGCGGATCCGGGGCGGCCCCCTCGGTGCCGGTTCCGCCCCGGGCCGTTCGGCCGACCCGCCGTATCAGCGCCGCGTCGAACAGGTCCCAGGCGCGCGGGAACGCGCTCTCGTCGTGGCAGTGCCAGGCGTCCCAGAACAGGTCCGCGAGCAGCGCGTCCGCCGGGGCGTGGACCCGGTACACGTACTGCCTGCCGTCGACCGCGGGCAGGGCGACCAGCCAGCAACAGGACCCGCTCTCCACGTCGGTGGAAGACGTACGGCGGGTGCGCGACGGTTGCGTGCGGGGCGCGCGGCAAGGCGGCGCGCGCCCCGGTGGCCGGAATCAGCCTGATCTCATCCGTAAGGAGGAGATTCCGGCCATCCCCGTCCACTCTGCGTGGGACGCGGAAATGCTTCCCCCCGCCGATGACTCAGGTCCCTGGGATTGATGAGGTAAGGGGTGTGCAACCCCGTATTCCCCGCCAGCCCGCCCAGGACCGGGGCAGTATCCACGCGGAAGACGATGCCGGGCTCGGTGCCGGGCCGGCAGCGGTGGTCGCCGGTGCCCGCCGCCGGGCCGTGCGGGACGGGGACCGCCAGGTCGACACCGCCCATCTGCTGCACTCGCTGATCGAGTACGACCCCGAGGTGCGCGCCGCCATCGGTGACGCCCCGCAACTCGCCCGTCTGCTGGGCTACCTCGTGCAGCGCAGCATCGGTTACGGCCTGCGCTGGCAGAGCGGGATCGAGGACTCCGGCGCGCTGCCGGCCCTTCCGCGCACGGCGGAACGAGCCGAGGGCAAGGGCGACGGCGCCTGGTCGCCGGTGGCCGCGGCCGCCCTGGAGTACGCCCGCAGCCGCGCCCGGCGTCGTGGCGCGGCCCACTGCGACGGCATCGACCTGCTCGCGGGCCTGGTCCTCGACCCGGAGTCCCGGGCCGTGGAGGTGCTGGAGCGAGCCGGGGTGGCCGTCCGTGAACTGGCCGTGCGGATAGACGGGGACGGGGCGGTCGGCGCGGCCGGGGCGGCCGACGTGGTCCGGGACGCCGAGGCGGAACACCGCACGTCCAGCCGTTGAGACAGGTGTCATAGGGGGTGACGCTCATGTCGCCCCCTGGCATCATGTGCCGGTGCGCACCACTGACAGCAGCCATGGAAAGGGCCTCGGGCTCTCCCTCGCCCTCGGGTCGGCGCTCGCCTTCGGCGGCTCCGGCGTCGCGGCCAAGCCCCTGATCGAGGCCGGGCTGGCGCCGCTGGACGTGGTGTGGCTGCGGGTGGCGGGCGCGGCCCTGGTGATGCTGCCGCTCGCCGTCCGCCACCGTGACCTGACGCGCCGCAGGCCGGCGCTGCTCGCCGGGTTCGGCCTGCTCGCCGTGGCCGGCGTCCAGGCCTGCTACTTCGCCGCCATCTCCCGGATACCGGTGGGTGTGGCGCTGCTCGTGGAGTACCTCGCTCCCGCGCTGGTGCTCGGCTGGGTCCGGTTCGTGCAGCGGCGGCCGGTCACCCGCGCCGCCGCGCTCGGTGTCGTCCTCGCGGCGGGCGGCCTCGCCTGCGTGGTGGAGGTGTGGGCGGGGCTGCGGTTCGACGCGCTGGGCCTGGTGCTGGCACTGGGGGCGGCATGCTGCCAGGTGGGGTACTTCGTGCTCGCCGACCACGGTGGGGGCGAGGGGGCGGATCCGCTGGGGGTGATCGCCTACGGACTGCTGGTCGGGGCGGGCCTGCTCACCGTGGTGGCCCGGCCGTGGGAGATGGACTGGTCGGTGCTGGGCGGCTCCGCGCGGATGAACGGGACGGCCGTGCCGGCGGTGGTCCTGCTGGGGTGGATCGTGCTGGTCGCGACGGTCGTCGCGTACGTCACGGGTGTGGTGTCGGTACGGCGGTTGTCTCCGCAGGTGGCGGGGGTGGTGGCCTGCCTGGAGGCGGTGGTGGCGACCGTGCTGGCGTGGGTGCTGCTGGGGGAGAGGCTGTCGGCGCCGCAGCTGGTGGGGGGAGCCGTGGTCCTGCTGGGCGCGTTCATCGCGCAGTCGTCCACGCCTGCCAAGGGCTCCGCCGAGCCCTTGGCGCGTGGTGAGGGTGTGGTGCGGGAGCCGGCTGTCTGAGCGTCGTCGGCCGCCGGTCGGGGGTGGCCCCGCGCCCCCGGAGCGGGCGTCACGCGTCAGCGGGTCTTCAGGTACGGCGGCACCGGAACGTCCGCCGACAGGTCGCCGTTCGCGACCGGAGCGTCGTACCCCTTGCGCAGCGGCAGCACGCCGGCCCAGTGCGGGAGGTCCATGTCCTCCGGCTCGTCGTTCGCGCCGCCCGTGCGGGTCTTGGCGGAGACCTCGTTCAGGTCGAGGCGGATCACCGCGGTCGCGGCCAGTTCCTTCTTGTCGGCGGGGCGGGAGTCGGCGGCCCGGCCCGGCACCACGTGGTCGACCAGGGCGTCCAGGGCGCGGCGCTTCTCCTCGGGGTCGGTGACCTGGTGGGCGATGCCGTGCACCACCACGGAGCGGTAGTTGACCGAGTGGTGGAAGGCCGAGCGGGCCAGCACGAGGCCGTCGACATGGGTGACCGTCACGCACACCGCGAGGCCGGGGTCGGCCTGGCCGGTCATCCGCAGCGGACGCGAGCCCGTCGAGCCGTGCAGGTACAGCACCTCGCCGACCCGGCCGTACAGCGTCGGCAGCACCACCGGCGCGCCGTCGCGCACGAAGCCGAGGTGGCAGAGGTAGCCCTCGTCGAGGATCGCGTGCACCAGTTCCCTGTCGTACGACGCCCGCTCGGCGGACCGGGTGGGAACGGTGCGGTCGGTCTTGGCGTAGGCGGCGGGCTGGGCCGGTACGGTCCCCTGCGCGGCGGTCTCCATTGCGCATCTCCATTGCACTAGTGCATAATCTGCTTTGTGCTAGGAGAATATCCGATCGAAGGACGCGGCGCAGCGGAGATTGCGGCCAGCGTCGAGCGCGCGGTGGCTTCCGGGGAGCTGGAGCCGGGGCAACTCCTGCCCCCGATGCGGGAGTTGGCGAGCACCCTCGGGGTGAATCCCAACACGGTCGCGGCCGCGTACCGCACCCTGCGCGAGCGCGGGGTCATCGAGACCGACGGCCGGCGGGGCAGCCGGGTCCGGCCGAAGCCGGCCACCACCGGACGGGACCAGCTCCCCGACGTCCCGGCCGGGGTGCGCGACCTGTCCTCCGGCAACCCCGACCCCGCGCTGCTGCCCGCCCTCGCGCCGGTCCTGGCGGCGGTGGCGGCCGAGTGCGACCGCGACCCGGTCCTCTACGGCGCCGACCCCGTCGAGCCGGAGCTGGAGCGGATGGCGCGCGCCGAGCTGGCCGCCGACGGCGTGCCCGACGGGCCGCTCACCGTCACCTCGGGCTCCCTGGACGCCGCCGAACGCGTCCTGCTGGCGCACCTCAAGCCCGGCGACCCGGTCGCCGTCGAGGACCCCGGCTGGGGCCGCACCCTCGATCTGATCCCCGCGCTGGGGCTGCGCACCGTCCCGGTGGCCGTCGACGACGAGGGGCCGCGTGCCGACGCCCTGCGCCGGGCCCTGGAGTCCGGGGCCCGCGCCCTGATCGTCACGGCCCGGGCGCACAACCCCACCGGCGCCGCGGTGAGCGCCGCACGCGCGCGTGCCCTGCGGGCCGTCCTGCGCGCCCACCCGCACACCCTGCTGATCGAGGACGACCACGGCCACGGCATCGTCGACCTCCCCCTGCACCCCCTGGCGGGCGTCACCCTGCACTGGGCCTTCGTCCGCTCGGTCGCCAAGGCCTACGGCCCCGACCTGCGCCTGGCCACCCTGACCGGCGACGAGGTGACGGTCGACCGGGTGCGGGGGCGCCAGCGTCTGGGCCCGGGCTGGGTGAGCCGCCTGCTGCAGCGCACGGTGGTCCGGATGTGGACCGACGGCGCGGTGAACGGCCCGGAGGTGGCGGCGGCGTACCGGGCCCGCCGCGACCTCCTCGTCGACGCGCTCGCGGACCACGGCGTCGAGGCGCACGGCCGCAGCGGCATGAACGTCTGGGTCCCGGTCCCGGACGAGACGGGCGCGGTGTCCCGGCTGCTGCACGAAGGGTGGGCGGTCGCCCCGGGCGCCCGCTATCGCCTCGCGACCCCACCGGGCATCCGCGTCACCGTCTCGACGCTGACACCCGAGGAGGCCGGTCCGCTGGCGGCGGCGGTGGCGAGGGCGGTGACACCGGCGAGGGGGCGCGTCCAGGCCTGAGCGCTCCACCGGCCATGCCGTTCGTTCACCGCGGGCCGGTGGGGGCCGGCCGCGCGGTTCCTCCCCCAGCCTTCGGCCGGGGGTGCCCCCAGCGCCCCCTGCGGGGCGCTGCCGTACTTGGGTGAGGGCCGCTCCCGCGAGGACGATCACCGTCCCCACCGGCGTGCTCCACCGCAGCGACTCGCCCAGCACCGCGACCCCCGCCGCGGCGGCGATGACCGGGATGAAGTACGGGACCATCTGCGCGGTGGTCGGCCCCACCTCCGGCACCAGCCCGTACTGGACGAGTACCGCCAGCCCCGTCCCCAGCGCGCCCAGTGCCGCGATCGCCAGCAACGGAACCAGTGCGAAGCGCGTCGGGAAGGACGTGAACAACGGTGTCACCACGGCCAGTTGCACCGTCGCCGGCAACAGCTGCGCGCCGGTCGTCGCCAGGGCTCATGCCCTTCACGATGCGGGAGGCAACCTCGTAGCACAATCGAGATTTCTCACCCGGTACCTCTTAGAATCGCTTACATGTTGAATCTGGAGCGCCTGCGCACCCTCGACGCCCTCGCCCGGCACGGCTCGGTCAGCGCCGCCGCCGAGGCCCTGCACGTCACGACGTCGGCCGTGTCGCAGCAGATGGGCAAGCTGGAGCGCGAGGTGGACCAGCAGCTCCTCGCGAAGAACGGCCGGGGCATCCGGCTCACCGACGCCGGGCGGCTGCTCGCCGAGCACGCGGGCCGGATCCTCTCCCAGGTCGAGCTGGCCCAGTCCGACCTGGAGGCACACCGGGGCCAGGTCGTCGGCGAACTCCGGCTGTCCGCGTTCCCGACGGCCGCCCGCGGCCTGTTCCCGACCGCACTGGCCGCCCTGCGCGCCCGGCACCCCGCGCTGCGCGTCCGCTCCAGTGAACTGGAACCGGAGAACGGCATCGCCGGAGTCGTCCGCGGCGACCTCGACCTCGCCGTCGTCCTGGACTGGTACAACAAGCCGATGCCCCTGCCCGACGGCCTGGTCAAGGCACCTCTGCTGGACGACCCCGCCGAGGTGGCACTGCCGGTGGGGCACCGGCTCGCCGACCGCGAGGAGGTGGACCTGGGCGAGTTCGCCGAGGACGAGTGGATCACCTGGGGCAAGGGCGAGTTCTGCCACGAATGGCTGATGTTCACGCTGCGCTCGCGCGGCATCGAGCCCGTCGTCGGGCACCGGGCGGCCGAAACGCACACCCAACTCAACCTGGTCGCCGCCGGGTTGGGCGTCTGCATCGCCCCGCTGCTGGGCCGCCACCCGGTGCCGGAGGGCGTGGTCATGGTGCCGCTGAAGCAGCGGGTGCGCCGCCATGTGTACGTCGTCTGGCGGGCCGACGCCGACCGCCGCCCTTCGATCCGGGCGGCGGTGCAGGCGCTGCGCGGCGCGGCCGAGGCGATCGCCTGAGCCTGCTGCCTGCCGCGTGACTCCTGAACGCCCCTACGCCGTGCCCAGCTTGCGGAAGTCCCAGGAGGCGATCTTCGTCGGGGTGAGCCGGGCCCAGGCGTGCCGGCCGTCGTGCGGCATCTCGTCCAGGCCGAAGTTCTTGCGGGCGAACACCGTCTCGATGTAGTCGAGTTCGGCCACCAGTTCGCCGGTGCGCGGGACCTCGCCCACGAACTCGACCGTCCCTCTCAGCTCGACGCCGCGCAACTGGTCGTACTCCTCACCGGAGTCGACCACGACCGCCACCCGCGGGTCGCGGCTGAGGTCCTTCCAGCGCTGGCTGCGCACCACCGAGTAGAGCCACAGGGACGTGCCGTCCCAGGCGAACCACAGGGCGCTGACGTGCGGGGCGCCGGACGCCGAGACGGTCGCGACCCGGCAGGTGCGCTGTGTGGTGAGGAACTCGTCCAGCTCACCGGGCGTCATCATGATCTTCCGGCCCCGGCGCTGAGTGACGGTCATGCGGCCCCCTCTTCTCTTCTTCCGTTCCCGCGCGATGGCGGTTAGTGTCACCCGCCCCGCACCAAGGCGGAAGGGGGCGTCATGCCGTCGTCGTACGAACGGCTCGCGGAACTCCTCGACCCGGTGAGCACCGTGCTGCTCACCGTCGAGTGCCAGCAGGGCGTGGTGGGCCCGGACAGCGCGCTGCCCGAACTCGCCCGTGAGGCTCGGACGTCGGGGGCGCTCAACAACATCGCCCGCCTTGTCGCCGCGGCGCACGACACCGGTGTGCAGGTGATCCACGCGATCGCCGAACGCCGCCCGGACGGCCGGGGCGCCAACCACAACGCCCGCCTGTTCCGTGCCGCCGAACGGCTGCCCGTCCGGCAGCTCTCCGGCACCACGGCGGTCCGCGTCGCGCCCCCCATCGAGGTCTCGGAGGAGGACCTCGTCGTACGACGGCTGCACGGCCTGTCGCCGATCCAGGGCACCGACGTCGACCCGCTGCTGCGCAACCTCGGCTGCCGCACCCTGATCGTCACCGGTGTCTCGGCGAACGTGGCCGTTCCCAATGCGGTGTTCGACGCGGTCAACCGGGGCTACACGGCCGTCGTCCCGGCCGATGCCATCGCGGGAGTGCCCTCCGAGTACACCCCCGCGATGGTCCGCAACACCCTCGCGTTGGTCGCCACGGTCGCGACCACGGACGAGGTGCTCGGCTGCCTCAAACAACCGCGTCGGCGGTCCTGAGGATCAGGCCAGCGAGATCTGGTCGCCGGAGACCGTGATGTTGGCCGCCGTCAGACCCGTGGTCGCCGGGCCCTGCTTCACGCTGCCGTCGGCTATGGCGAACTTGCTGCCGTGACAGGGGCAGACGATCTCGCCGTTGGCGATGCTGGTCACCGCGCAGCCGGCGTGCGGGCACTTCGTCGAGAACGCCTTGTACGTGCCCGACGTCGGCTGGGTGACGACCACGGCCTTGTCCTTGTAGATCGTGCCGCCGCCCTCGGGGATGTCCGTGGTCTTGGCGAGCGCGGTGCCGCCGGCCGAGCCGTTGCTGTCCTGGGTGGTGGAGCCACCCCCCGCGTTGCCGTTCGTGGTGGTCGAGCTCGAGGAGTCGTCGTCCGACGACCCGCAGGCGGTCAGCGCGGCGGCGAGCCCTGCCGCTCCGGCCGCCACCATCACGGTGCGGCGCGCCGGGTTGGCCGAGGGGTTGAGCGGTGCGCTGGTCATGTGAGGGGTTCCCTTCCGCGGAGCTTCTCGTTGATCCGTCCAGGGGTACGGTCTTCGGGCACCACCTGTTCAGACGGCATCCAGATAGTGACCACCTGGACATGAGGCTTCGGTAAAACAGCGCTGTCGGTTCGCTGTCGGTCTTGACCTGCGCCGTAGCGGGCAGGTCCGCCGCGGCACCGTCACACCGGGCGGAAGGGCACCGTGACCTGGCCGGCCGGCAGGGCACTCGGAGCCGTTCTCCCGGGCAGGCGGGAAGACCGTGAGGGAAAGCTTCTCGTCATGGACGTCCGCCAGTTTCAGGATCGCGGCCTTGTTCGAGCCACGGGTACCGGGTGACGCTCAGCCCGGCCAGCTGTGCCGGCTCCTCGCGGCGCAGCCCCGGGGGTGCGGCGTCGCGGCCCGGACCGGAAGCCTGCCGCCGCCGGGTCGGTCGCCTCCCGGCGGGCAAGGAGAAAGGCGCTCGGCCGACCGGGGTGAGCCGGTCCCGGCCGGGCGCTGAGCCGTCGACGGAGTCGGCACCTGCCTCGCGGCGACTCCCGTAGGTGGCCGGAGCGTTCTTCGCCCGCTGTCACGCTTGGTTACTATGCTCACTTCATGCCGGAGGCCGGAAGCAAGGGGCGCACCGACGCCGACGGGCTGCCGGGGAGGGCACGCCCGCCTTGCCCTGGTCAGCCCCGGTCGTCGACTGCACGGTTGAGAAGCTGGATGGCCTGGGAAAATGCTGCGAGAAGTCACCGCGACCCGCTACGTCACCCCCCTGCGCGAGGGCGGCTCGCTGCCGGGGCTCGTCGAGGCCGACGACTTCGGGATGTATGTCCTGAAGTTCACGGGCGCGGGGCAGGGCCGCAAGACGCTGGTCGCCGAGGTCGTCTGCGGTGAACTCGCGCGCCGGCTCGGGTTCCGGATGCCCCGGCTGGTCACCGTCGAACTGGATGCGGTGCTCGGGCTCGGCGAACCCGAGCAGCAGGTGCAGGACCTGCTGCGGGGCAGTGGCGGCACCAACCTCGGCATGGGCTTCCTGTCCGGCGCCCTCGGCTTCGACCCGCTCGCCTTCGCGGTGAGCCCCGAGGAGGCCGGGCGGATCGTCTGGTTCGACGCACTGGTCAACAACGTCGACCGCTCCTGGCGCAACCCCAACCTGCTGGTCCACCAGGGCGACCTGTGGCTCATCGACCACGGCGCCACCATGATCTGGCAGCACAACTGGCCGTCGGCCGAGGCGTCCGCCGCCCGCCCGTACGACGCCTCCGAGCACGCGCTGAGCGGGTTCGGCCCCGACGTCCGGGCGGCCGCCGCCGAGTTGGCGCCCCGGGTCACCGAGGACCTGCTCGCCGAGGTCACCGCCGAGATCCCGGACGTCTGGCTCGCCGCCGAGCCCGGCTTCGACACCCCCGACGACCTGCGGCGCACCTACGCGCGGCCGCTGCTCGCCCGGGCCGCCGTCATCCACGAGCGCATCACCGGCATCGAGGGGGCCAAGTGAGCGAGACCCACATCAACGTGGCCGGACATGTGACCGAGCGCCACATCACCCGGACCGGCCAGGGCGGCGACCGGGACGTCTTCGAGTACGCCCTGCTGCGCGTCGTACCCCGCGTCGAGCGCGGCGAGTGCATCAACGCCGGTGTGCTCGTGTACTGCCGGGCCAAGGGCTACGTCGGTGCCCGCACCCATCTCGACGAGGCCCGGCTGCTGGCCCTGGACCCGGACGCGGACGTGGCCGGGGTGCGGGCCGCGCTCGGGGCGGTGGAGGGGGTCTGCACGGGCGGTGCGGCGGCGGGGCACGCGGCCGGCGACGATCCGGGGCGGCGCTTCCGCTGGCTGGTCGCGCCCCGGTCCACCGTCGTACAGCCGGGTCCCGTGCACACCGGGCTCACCCGCGACCCGGTCGCCGAGACGGAGCGATTGCTGGACCTCCTGGTGAGGTAATGGATCACACTGCGCGGAGTGACGTTGACACCGCGTGCCAGGGCTTCTAGCGTCACGTCTGTCGAAGGTACTAAGCGGTCGCTCACCATTCGGCCGGATTCTCGATCAGGTGTTCTCAAGGGCGAGGAGAAACAGCAATGTCCAGCACTGAGCAGCGGGTGGCCGTCGTCACCGGTGCCGCGCGCGGCATCGGCGCCGCCACCGCCGTACGACTGGCCGCCGAGGGTCGCGCGGTCGCCGTGATCGACCTCGACGAGGCCGCCTGCAAGGACACCGTCGAGAAGATCACCGCCGCCGGCGGCAAGGCGATCGCGGTCGGCGCCGACGTCTCCGACGAGGCCCAGGTCGCCGCCGCGATCGCCCGGGTCGTCGAGGAGCTGGGCGCCCCGACCATCCTGGTCAACAACGCCGGCGTACTCCGCGACAACCTGCTGTTCAAGATGTCCGCGTCGGACTGGGACACGGTACTCAACGTGCACCTGCGCGGCTCCTTCCTGATGACCAAGGCCGTGCAGCAGCACATGGTCGAGGCGGGCTGGGGCCGGGTGGTCAACCTGTCCTCCTCCTCGGCGCTCGGCAACCGCGGTCAGGCCAACTACTCCGCGGCCAAGGCCGGTCTGCAGGGCTTCACCAAGACCCTCGCCATCGAGCTCGGCAAGTTCGGCATCACCGCCAACGCCGTCGCCCCCGGCTTCATCGCCACCGAGATGACCAAGGCCACCGCCGAGCGCGTCAAGATGGGCTTCGAGGAGTTCAAGGCCGCCGCGGCCACCCAGATCCCCGTGCAGCGCGTCGGCGAGCCCGAGGACATCGCCAACGCCATCGCCTTCTTCACGAACGAGGCCGCCGGCTTCGTCTCCGGCCAGGTGCTGTACGTGGCCGGCGGACCGCTCGACTAGAAGACCACCGGGGAACCTGGGGAACACTGACATGACTGAACTGCCCGAGCTGTCCGGCAAGGTCGCCGTCATCACCGGCGCGAGTCGCGGCATCGGCTACGGCATCGCCGAGGCGCTGATCGCCCGCGGCGACCGCGTGGCCATCACCGGCCGCAACGAGGACGCGCTCAAGGAAGCCGTCGAGAGCCTCGGCTCCGAACGCGTCATCGGCATCGCCGGCAAGGCGCACGACCTGGCCCACCAGAGCGAGGTCGTGGAGCGCACCATGGCGGCCTTCGGCCGCGTCGACTACCTGGTCAACAACGCCGGAACCAACCCGGTGTTCGGCCCGATCGCCGACGTCGACCTGGACGTGGCCCGCAAGGTGTTCGAGACCAACGTGGTCTCCGCCCTCGGCTTCGCCCAGAAGACCTGGCACGCCTGGCAGAAGGACAACGGCGGCGCCATCGTCAACATCGCCTCCGTCGCCGGTCTGTCGGCCTCGCCGTTCATCGGCGCGTACGGCATCAGCAAGGCCGCGATGATCAACCTGACCCAGCAGCTGGCGCACGAGTTCGCCCCCGGCGTCCGGGTCAACGCGATCGCCCCCGCGGTCGTCAAGACCAAGTTCGCGGAAGCGCTCTACGAGGGCCGGGAGGCGGAGGCCGCCGCGGGCTACCCGCTCAAGCGGCTCGGCGTGCCCTCCGACATCGGCGGCGCCGCCGCGTTCCTCACCTCGGAGCAGTCCGACTGGATCACCGGCCAGACGCTCGTCGTCGACGGCGGCATATTCCTGAACGCCGGCATGGCCTGACGGGCCGTCGGGCGTCGTTTTCGTCACAGACATTTGCCGCATCTGTGAGGAAGACGGCGCCCGGGCGGACGCACAAGATCCGCACAGCTGCATGACAACGTCGTCATAGCACATTCGATCAACGCCCGTGTTTCCGGGGTGCTTCAACGCGCGCAACGCTGCGGTATGGTCTGCCGCCGACCCCTGGTACGGCGGATCGAGGAGCGTGCGCGTGTTCAACCGGAACCGAGGTCTGCGAAGAGTCGCCACGGTCGCGTCCATCTCCCTGGTGGCCGGGTGTGGGGTGCTCTCCGGCAGCAGCGCGGGCAACAGCGGGCCGATCGTCGTCGGTACGACCAGCGCCCCCAGCACCCTTGACCCGGCGGGATCGTGGGACGGCTCCTGGGAGCTGTTCCGGAACATCTACCAGACACTCCTCGCCTACCCCGACGGCGCCACCACCCCCCAGCCGGATGCCGCGGAGAACTGCGCCTTCACGGACTCCGGCGACCGCACCTACCGCTGCGAACTGCGCTCCGGCCTGAAGTTCGCCGACGGCGACAAGCTCGACGCCCAGGCCGTCAAGTACTCCATCGACCGGATCCGGAGCATCAACGCGCCCAGCGGCCCGGCCGGACTGCTCGGCAGCCTCGACCGGGTGCAGGCGACCGGCGACCGCGAGGTGGTCTTCCACCTCAAGAAGGCGGACGCCACCTTCCCCTTCGTGCTCGCCACCCCGGCGATGTCGATCGTCGATCCCGACGACTACCCCGCCCACTCGCTGCGCAAGGACGACTCCGTGCACGGCTCCGGGCCGTACACCCTCAAGTCCTACGACGAGGGCAAGCGGGCCGAACTGGTCCGCAACGACGACTACCGGGGCTTCGCCGACCGGCAGAACGACGCGGTGACCATCCGCTACTTCCAGGACTCGGCCACCATGGTCAAGGCCCTGCGGTCCGGGGACATCGACGTCACCTACCGCGGTCTCGCCGCCTCCGACATCGTCGCCCTGGAGGCGCACCGCACCACCGACCTGCAGCTGATCGACGGCACCGGCACCGACATCAGCTACCTGGTGTTCAACCCCAAGGACCCGTGGGCCAGGCTGCCCTCCGTGCGCAAGGCCGTCGCCCAGCTCGTCGACCGCGCCACCATCGCCCACACCGTCTACAAGGACACCGTCGACCCGCTGTACTCCATGGTCCCGGCGGGCCTGACCGGCCACACCACCGGCTTCTTCGACGACTACGGCGACCCCAGCACCTCCAAGGCCCGCAAGATCCTCGCCGACGCGGGCATCACCCAGCGCGTCCCGCTCACCTTCTGGTACACCACCGACCGCTACGGCTCCGAGACCGGCCAGATGTTCCAGGAGCTCAAGCAGCAGCTGGAGGACTCCGGGCTGTTCACGATCACCCTCAGGAGCCGCCCCTGGAAGACCTACGTCGTCGGCTACCAGAAGGGCGAGTACCCGGTGTTCGGCCGCGGCTGGTTCCCGGACTTCCCCGACGCCGACAACTTCATCGCCCCCTTCGTCGGCGAGCAGAACGCCCTCGGCACGCCCTACCCGTCCCCCGTGATCACCGGCAAGCTGCTGCCGCACTCCCGCAGCGAGAGCGACCGCGGCGAGGTCGTCAAGGACTTCGAGGAGGCTCAGCAGATCCTCGTCAACGACGCCCGGCTGATACCGCTGTGGCAGGGGCGCCAGTACGTCGCGGCCAGTGACGACATCTCCGGCGGCGAAAAGGCGCTCGATCCGTCGACGATCATGATGATGTGGGAGCTGCACCGCAAGACCAGCTGGTGATACCGCCGTCCGGCACCGGTTGTCAGTGGTCGCCTGTAGGTTTTTCGGCATCAGCAGGATCTGCAAGTGACCGCAATTCGTGAGGACGTTGACGTGACCGACATCGCCATGCTGCCCGAGTCCTGGCGCGGGGTTCTGGGCGACGAGCTGGAGCAGCCCTACTTCAAGGAGCTGACCGAGTTCGTCGAGGAGGAGCGGGCGAAGGGCCCCGTCTACCCGCCGCGCGAGGAGGTCTTCGCCGCGCTGGACGCGACGCCGTTCGACCAGGTCAAGGTGTTCGTCCTCGGGCAGGACCCGTACCACGGCGAGGGCCAGGGCCACGGGCTGTGCTTCTCCGTCCGGCCCGGCGTGCGGATCCCGCCGTCCCTGCGGAACATCTACAAGGAGATGCGGGAGGAGCTGGGCTGGGAGTCCGTGCCGGACAACGGCTACCTGATGCCGTGGGCCCGGCAGGGCGTGCTGCTGCTCAACGCGGTCCTCACGGTCCGCGCCGGTGAGGCCAACTCGCACAAGAACAAGGGCTGGGAGAAGTTCACGGACGCGGTGATCCGTGCGGTCGCCGAGCGGCCCGACCCGGCGGTCTTCGTCCTCTGGGGCGGCTACGCGCAGAAGAAGGCCCGGCTGATCGACGAGACCCGGCACGTGGTGATCCAGGGCGCGCACCCGTCCCCGCTCTCCGCGAAGAAGTTCTTCGGCTCCCGCCCCTTCACCCACATCAACGAGGCGGTGGCGGCCCAGGGCCACGAGCCGATCGACTGGCGGATCCCGGACCTGGGCTGAGCGAAGAAGAGGGCGCCTCCCAGCCGACCGGGGACACGCGCCCCGTCAGGGGCGCGGGGGCACCCCCGGCCGAAGGCTGGGGGGAACTGCGCGACAAGCCCTCACCGGCGCGCAGCCGACCACCGGCCCGCGGTCCAACGGCGCCGCCTGCCGATCAAACCCGGCGGCGCCGTCTAGCGTCGGCAGCACACAACGGCTTACAGCCCGGAGGGCCCGGTGGCGGAGCGACAGGAGCGTACGGCACCCGATGCCGTGCTCACGCGGATCGGGCAGGTCGTGATGCTGCACCACGCCGGGGACCGTGAGGAGGCCCGCCGGCGCCTGCTCGACCTGTGGACGGAGATCGGTGAGCACGGCGAGCCGCTGCACCGCTGCACCCTGGCCCACTACCTGGCCGACACCCAGGACGACCCGTCCGACGAACTCGCCTGGGATCTGAGGGCGTTGTCGGCGGCGGACGAGGCGGAGGGAGCCGTGGGGCTGCGCGGCTTCTACCCCTCCCTGCATCTGAACCTCGCCGCCGACTACGTGAAGCTCGGCCGTAGCGAGGCCGCCCGCAGCCACCTGCACCGGGCCCGCGGCGCGGCCGCCGCACTCGGCGACGACGGGTACGGCGACGGGGTCCGGGCCGCGATCAGCCGCCTGGAGCTACGGCTCGACGACGACGGCGACCCGGGCTCCGACTCCTGGGGCCCACCACGGCAGCGGCCGAAATAGGGCCGCGTCGGCACCTCAACGCCCGTACGTCTGCTCGCAGATCCTTGCCTCCGGGCTGTCCGCGCGCCAGCCGCCGTACTGCTTGCCGAGGGCGCACACGTCCGGGGCCTTCGGGACGGAGCGGGGGAGGCCGGGGAGCTCTGCCTGCGGGGTGTGGGACCGGTGCGGGGCACGGGGGTGCGGGGTGGCGGCGCGCGGGGCCGCCGGGGTGCGGTGGCCGGCCGGGGGAGAAGGCGCGGGGGCGTGCGAGGCGGCCGGTGCGGCCCGGTGGGTCGGGCGGGGCGGTCCGACCATCTCCAGGGCCTCCTTGACCGGCGCCTGCACCACCCTCGGCTCGGCACTGCCGTCCGGGCGGGGCACCGACGGCAGCGAGGGTGCCGCACCCGGAGGCGGGCCGGGCACCGCCGGGCGCTGGACCGTTACACAGCCGGAGAGGGCCGAGACGGTCACGGTGACCAGGAGGGCTGCGGTGGTCGTCGTTCGATGCACCCGCGCAACTCTGCTGGGTCGGCGCGAGGGTTGACACCGTCGACAAGACTTTGGTGCCCCGCACGGGTGATCTCGTTCCCCGTACGAGGGGCGGGCGGGCGCCAGGCTGACGTCAGTCGCCGGTCGCGCCGTCGATCCGCTCCCGGATCAGGTCGGCGTGACCGTTGTGCCGGGCGTACTCCTCGATCATGTGGGTGTGGATCCAGCGCAGGCTGATCTGCTGCCCGGTGCGGCGGTGGAGGCCCTTGGAGAGATCGTCCAGACCGAAGCCGGCCGCGGCCTGCCGGGCGGCCTCGATCTCGGCCTGCCAGACCGCGTACGCCTCCTGCCAGGTGTCCGCCTCGGTGAGGTGGAACTCGGCGTCCGGGTCCTCGTCGCTCCAGTGGAGCGGCGGTGTCTCCTCGCCGAGGAGGACCCTGCGGTACCAGGACCGCTCCACGTCGGCCATGTGCCGTACCAGCCCCATCAGGGACAGCGGGGACGGCTCCACGGAGGCGGTCCGGAGCTGGGCGTCGGTCAGGCCCTCGCACTTCACCGCGAGGGTCTGCCGGTGGAACTCCAGCCAGCCCTCCAGCATGGTGCGTTCGTCGGCGTCCACGGCGGGCATACGGCGTTCGGTCGTCATGCCCGGCATCCTGGCCCACCCCGGCCGATCCCACCACGGATTATCGGCCCGTATGCTTCCCTTCAGACCCGCGCGGGCAACCGTGGGCAACCACTTGGGGAGCGTCAGTGAAGGTCGGCTGCATCGGACTCGGCGACATCGCACAGAAGGCGTACCTGCCGGTGCTGGCCGTGCAGCCGGGGCTCGAACTCCACCTCCAGACCCGCACCCCCGCCACCCTCGGCCGGATCGCCGACAGCCTCCACCTGCCCGAGGACCGCCGGCACGCCACCCTCGACGACCTCCTCGCGCAGGACCTCGACGCCGCCTTCGTCCACGCGGCCACGGTCGCCCACCCCGAGATCGTCACACGGCTGCTGGAGGCGGGCGTACCGACGTACGTCGACAAGCCCCTCGCCTACCGGCTCGAAGACTCCGCGCGCCTTGTCACGCTCGCCGAGGCGCGGAACGTGTCGCTGACCGTCGGCTTCAACCGGCGCCACGCCCCCGGCTACGTGCAGTGCGCCGACCACCCGCGCGAGCTCATCCTGATGCAGAAGAACCGCATCGGGCTGCCCGAGGAACCCCGGACGATGATCCTCGACGACTTCATCCACGTCGTCGACACCCTGCGCTTCCTCGCCCCCGGCCCGGTCGAGGACGTGACCGTGCGCGCCCGGGTCGCCGGCGGCCTGCTGCACCACGTCGTGCTCCAGCTCGCCGGGGACGGCTTCACGGCGCTGGGCGTGATGAACAGGCTCAGTGGCTCGGCGGAGGAGATCCTGGAGGTCTCCGGACAGGACACCAAGCGCCAGGTCCTCAACCTCGCCGAGGTGATCGACCACAAGGGCCAGCCGACGGTCCGGCGGCGCGGCGACTGGGTGCCGGTCGCCCGGCAGCGCGGCATCGAACAGGCCGTGCTCGCCTTCCTGGACGCCGTCCGCGCCGGGAAGGTGCTCAGCGCCCGGGACGCACTGGCGACTCATGAGCTGTGCGAGCAGGTGGTACGAGAGGTTCGGCGGCGCTCCGGCGCAGCCTGACCGTCCGCAGCCCCTCGGCCAGGCAGTAGGCGGCCAGCACCAGCAGCGCGCCGTCCACCGGCCAGTCGCCGTACCGCACGAACGGGGTGACCCCGTGGGCGATCGGCACCGCGTAGACCCGGGCGGTGCTCGCGTCGGTGCCGAGCCACGGGCCGATGCGCTCGCCGCCCGGGCCGTAGACGGCGGACACCCCGGTCAGCGTGGCGTGGACCATCGTGCGGCCGGTCTCGGCGGCCCGGAGCGCGGCCAGCGAGGCGTGCTGTTCGGGGGCCCAGCTGTCCTGGAAGGAAGAGGTCGACGTCTGGCCGATCAGCACCTGCGCGCCGTCCTGGGCGAGATGCCGGCTCATGTCGGGGAACGCGGTCTCGAAGCAGATCATCGGGCCGATCCGCAGCCCGTGGCCGACGTCCATCACCACCTGCTCGGTGCCGCGCCGCCGGTCCTCGCCGGCCGCCTTGCCGACCGACGTGGCCCAGCCGAGCAGCGAGCGGGCCGGTATGTACTCGCCGAACGGAACCAGCCGCATCTTGTCGTACCGGTCCCCGGTCGGGCCGTCGGCGCCGACGAGTATGGAGCTCTTGTAGATGCCGGGCCGGTCGGAGCGCCGGGCATCCACGTTGACCAGGATGTCCGCGCCGGTCTCGCGCGAGAGGGCGGCGATCCGCCGCGCCAGATCGGGCCGGTCCCCCAGGTCGTACCCGACACTGCTCTCGCCCCAGACGATCAGATCGGGATGCTGCCCGGCCAGCTGCCGGGTCAGCTGCTCCTCCCTGTCGAAGCGCCGGACGCCGCTGTCGGTGCCGTCGACGATGCCGGGCTGGACGACCGCGATCCGGACGTGACCGTCGACGTCCGGGCGCGGTGACCACACCCAGGCGGCCGAGGTCGCGGCGGCCGTGGCCACCAGCGAGGCCACCGCGGGCACCCGGGCCTCCCGCACGGATATCAGCACGGCGACCGCGACATTGACGGCCACCACCAGGAAGCTCAGCAGCCAGACCCCGCCGACCGAGGCCAGCCGCAGCGCCGGCGTCACCTGCCACTGGGTCGCGCCCAGCATGCCCCACGGCCCGCCGAGGCCCTGCCAGGACCGCACCAGCTCCACCATCAGCCAGCCCGAGGGCAGCACCAGCACCGCGGCCGCGGCCCGTCCCGGCGAGGGCACCCCGCCCAGCAGCCGGCGCGTCACCCAGCCCCAGGGCGCCCAGAACACGCTCAGCAGACCGGCGATCAGGAAGATGAAGACGTGCAGGCTCGGCAGCAGCCAGTGGTGCACGGCGACCATGAACCCGAACCCGCCGCACCAGCCGTCGTACGCCGCCCGCCGCCCGGTCGGCGCCGAGCGCGCCAGCAACAGCCACGGCACCAGCGCGACGTACGCGAACCACCACAGCGACGGCGCCGGAAAGGCCGGCACCGGCAAGGCGCCCGCCAGCGCACCGACGCAGGAACGCCGCCACGGGGAGGTGAGCCAGCGCTCGACGGTCCTCATCCATCGCCTCCTGCCTGCCGGTCCTTCCAGTGTGCGGGACCGGGCGGGACCTCCGACAGGGGGCAAGGGCGCGGACTCAGTCGGACACGGCCACCGCACGCGGGTCGGGGAGTCTGCGCCACCTCTCCTCGACGACCACCTGACGCAGCCGCCAGCCGTCCCGGGTGCGCAGCAGCGCGAACGAGTAGCGACCGCCGCACACGAAGTCCGGGGCGGTGGAGGTGCCGTCGCCGCCGGCGAAGCGCATGGGGTTGACGTAGTCGGCCTGCAGACGGGCGGTGTCGCCGGTGTCGTGCTCCAGGATCCCGAACCGCACCCGGCGGTTGACGATCAGATGCTGCCGCATCGAGAAGAGGGTCAGGTTCTCCGCGAGCCACCCGGCCACCTGCCCGGCATCGCCCTCTATCCCGCCGGCGGAGCGGTAGTCGGCCCGCCCGTCCGCCGTGAACAGCCTCCGGTACGCCGCCCAGTCACCGTCGTCGACGGCCACCGCGTACTCGGTGACCATCTCGTCCACGGCCAGCCGGTCCATCACGGTCGCGAGCTCCACACGCTGCGTCATCGGCTCAGTGTTGGGCACGGGGCGGGCGGAGCCAAGGGGCACGGACGATATTCGGTGATGTTCGAACCGGACCGCCCCCGACCCCGCCCCCATGAACAGTCAGTTCGTCGAACAGGGACCCGAGTTCCGTATCCCTGCCCGCCCTGCGAACTCCACGATCACCGTCCACCGGGCCCACCGCCCCGCCATCGGCGCCTCGGCGGTCGATCCCATCCGGGCCGGCCGGATCGGAGAATCCCGCGAGCCGCGACGAGTCCTGCGCGGTCCGGCGGTCGTACTGTCGAACCCGGTACCGAGGAGGGCTCCTGATGCGCGACGTGACCTACTCGATGAGCGTCTCGCTCGACGGCTACATCGTCGGGCCGGACGGCGGGTTCGACTGGACGGCGCCCGACGAGGAGGTCTTCCGCTTCGCCACCGACGAGGTGCGAGAGGCCGGCGTCCACCTGCTGGGGCGACGGCTGTACGAGACGATGCTGTACTGGGAGACCGCCGACCAGGATCCGTCGCTCGACTTCCCGACGCTCGCTTTCGCCACGATCTGGAAGCGGCTCCCCAAAGTGGTGTTCTCCACCACGCTGGCGGCGGTGCAGGGCAATGCCCGCCTGGCCTCCGGCGGCCTGGTGGAGGAGATCCGGCGGTTGCGGGCCGAGCCGGGGGAGGGGGACATCGCGATCGGCGGAGCGGCTCTCGCCGCCGAGGCGGCCGCCTCGGACCTGATCGACGAGTACCGGGTCAGGCTCTGCCCGGTGCTGGTCGGCGGCGGCATCCCGTACTTTCCGCAGCACGAGCGCCGGGTCGATCTCGAACTCGTCGAAACCCGCACCTTCGGCTCAGGAGTCGTCTACCTCCGCCACCGCGTGGCGCACTAGGTACCGTGCTCCCCGAAGGGGGGATCACCCGGTCGTCTCCGGTACGCCGGATGCCCCTGTCGGCTCCACCGCTGCGCCGGTCCCGGAGCCCTGGGTGGCCCCGGGTCGGTAACCGGGTCATCGGCGAGCGGGGGCGGCGCCGAACAACTGCTGCACGGCGAGCCGCACCCGGGCAACGTGCTCGCCACCAAGAGCGGCCTGCTGTTCGTCGACCTGGAGACGTGTTGCCGCGGACCCGTCGAATTCGACCTCGCCCACGCGCCCGAAGAAGTCGGCGCGCAGTATCCGGGAGCCGATCAGGACCTGCTGCGCGAGTGCCGGATCCTCGTGACGGCGATGGTGACCGCCTGGCGCTGGGACGCGGACGACCAGTTCGGGAACGGGCGTCGGCTGGGCATGGAGTGGCTCGGCCAGATCCGAGCAGCGCTCGGTCCCGACGGTCCGGACACCCACCGCTGAGAGCCGGTGCGGGCCGGTGCTCGCGCCTCCGTGGTCGTAAGATCGTCGTCCGGTCGGTCCGAGGAGGTTTTCGATGGCGCGTCCCGTCACAGTGGTCACCGGTGGCAGCCGGGGTATCGGCGCCGCGACCTGTCTGCGGCTCGGGGCCGACGGGCACGATGTGGTGATCGGTTACGTCCGGGACGGCGACGCCGCCGAGGCGGTCGCCGAGGGGGTGCGGAAGGGCGGGGCGCGCTGTGCCGTCGTCCGGGTGGACACGTCCGTGGAGGCCGACGTGGAGGGACTGTTCGACACGGCGGAGCGGGAACTGGGGGCCGTCACCGGGCTGGTGAACAACGCCGCCGTGACCGGGCCGTTCGGGCGGCTGGCCGACGCGGAGGCCGCGGATCTCCGCCGGGTGGTCGAGGTCAACCTGCTGGGCACGCTGCTGTGTTCGCGCCGTGCGGCCCGGTTGATGGCGGCCCGGGGGAGCGGTGCGATCGTGAACGTGTCCTCGGCGGCGGCCACCCTCGGCAGCCCCGGCGAATACGTCCACTACGCGGCGACCAAGGCTGCCGTCGACGCCCTCACCGTGGGCCTCGCCAAGGAACTCGGCCCCGACGGCGTGCGGGTCAACGCGGTGGCGCCCGGCGTGATCGAAACGGAGATCCACGCGGCGATGGGCGACCCCGGCCGGGCCGAACGGGTCGGTCACACCACGCCGTTGGGCCGCGCCGGCCGGCCCGAGGAGATCGCCGCCGCGATCGCCTGGCTGCTGTCCCCCGAGGCCTCCTACACGACCGGCACGGTGCTGCGCGTCTCCGGTGGCCGCTGACCCCTCAGCCGGTCAGGCCGCCTCGATGATCTGCTCGCGGATCGCCGCGGCCCACTCGACCACCAGCAGCTCGTACTCCGTCCGCTCCTGCGCCGACAGTGTTCCGCCCGCACGCAGCCACAGCGCGCGGATGTGCTCGTTGACCTCGGCAGCAGACCGCACGGAACCAGGGGTTCGGGAATCGGGGGACATGGGAAACAGCGTAGGGGCAAGAACTGACCGTGCGCTACCGGGCCACTACGCAGACCGTATGGGGTTGGTCACGGGCGATGCGGCGGGCGGGCGGCCACGCCTTGGCATTTGCCAGGCGACCGGTTCGGACACGGACCGGCCCGGGCGCCCCTGTGCAGGACTTCGCCCTTGCCGGAGCCGTGCGGCGGCCCCAAACCCCTGGAAAACCAAGGAAGTCGGGGGTTGGCCGAGATGCGGCGCCCGGCCGTCGTCGCCTCGTCGCTCCTCGTCGTCCCGCGTCTTCACGCCGTCGGCAGCGCAGAGGCGAGCAGCGCGAGCTTCTCGGCGCTGCTGCTCTCCGGGTCCGGGTGGTAGACGACGAGCGTCTGCCCCGCCGCGCCGCTGACGTTCAGCCGCTCCCGGTTCAGCCGCAGGCGGCCGAGCCGGGGGTGGTCGATGACCTTGGCCGCGCCGTCGCAGGCCGCCACGTCGTGACGGGCCCACAGGCGGCTGAAGTGCGGACTGGCGACGGAGAGTTCGCCGACGAGGTCGATCACGCGCGGGTCGTCCGTGTCGGTCCCGACGGAGCGGCGGAAGCCGGCGACCATGCCGGCGCCGGCCTCCTCCCAGCCGGGGTGGAGGGCCTGCTCGGCGGGGTCGAGGAAGATGTCCCGAAGCCGGTTCGCGCCGACCGAGAAGCGCGGTGACAGCGCGGTCGCCAGGGCGTTCACGGCGAGGACGTCGAAGTAGCGGCCCTCGACCAGCGCGGGGAGCGGGAGGGCGGTGACGAGCTGGGCCACGCCGGGCGGGACGGTCTCCTTCCGGGCGCGGCGCCGGCGCCGGCGGGGCCGGCCGGCGCCGAGGCTGAGCAGATACGCGGTCGCGTCCTCGTCCAGCCGCAGTACGCGTGCGAGGGACTCCAGGACCTGCACGGAGGGGTTGCGGTCGCGGCCCTGTTCCAGGCGGAGGTAGTAGTCGGCGCTGATGCCGGCCAGCATCGCGACCTCCTCCCGGCGCAGGCCCGGCACCCGCCGTACCCCCAGCACGGGGATGCCGACCTGCTCCGGCGTGACCAGCTCGCGGCGGGCACGCACATACGCGCCCAGCAGGTTCGGTTCGTCGGTCATCCCGCCACCGTAGCGCCGTCACCGTGCCCGTGCCTGGTCCTGTCACCCCCAGGATCACCGGGGCTCTGCCCCGTCCGGAGCCGGGCCGCAAGCGTGGTCGGTGACAGCGACGAGCAAGCCGAGGAGCGCGATCATGTCGACGTATCTGCTGGTGCACGGGGCCTGGCACAGCGGGGAGTGCTGGGAGCGGGTGGTTCCCCTGCTGGCGGCGGCGGGGCACCGGGTGTACGCACCCTCCCTGACCGGTCACGGCGAGAAGGCCGGTCTGCTCGGCCCGGACGTCGGCCTCGACACCCACGTGGCCGACGTCGCCGGGCTGATCAGGGACGAGGACCTCACCGACGTCGTCCTCGTCGGACACAGCTACGCGGGGCTGGTCGTCTCGTCCGCGGCCAACGAAGTCCCGGAACGCGTCGGGCACTTGGTCTATCTCGACGCAATGGTCCCGGAGCACGGCGAGACCGCGGCCGACATCCAGCCCGTGACCCGGACCCTGATCGACCGGGCCCGCGCGTCAGACAGCGGCTGGCGGGTCCCGCCGCTGCCCGAACTGCCGCCGCCCTACGGGCTGTTCGGGGTGACCGAGGCGGCGGACGTGGCATGGCTGCGTGGCCTGCTCTCCGACCAGTCGGTGCGCACCATGCAGCAGCCGGTGCGGCTGGACGATCCCGCCGTGCGCACGATCCCGCGGACCCACATCCACTGCGTGGCGAACGTCCCGGAGGGCATCGTCCGTCGTCCGGTCCCCGCGACCGAGCGGGTGTGGGAACTGCCCACCGGCCACGACTGCATGATCACCATGCCGGCCGAACTCACCGAGCTGCTGCTCAAGCTGGGCTGATCCCGAGCGGGATATTCGCTGGGCCCGGCGGCCGCGGGTCCGTAGGGTCGGCGTGTGGCGGACGAGAACCAGCAGACGGTGGACGAGAACCGGCGGGCGGTCCAGGCGGCCGTCGACGGGGAGCTGCGGCTCCTCGACCCCGAGGTGCGCGCCCGCCCGGAGCTCGTCCTGGAGCTGCTCGACCCGGAGTTCACCGAGGTCGGGGTGTCCGGCCGTCACTGGGACGCCACGTCGATCCTGACGGTGACCAGCGGCGGCTCGGTGTCCCCGGAGTCACCGGTCGAGGTGAGCGAGATGTCCGGGACCGTCCTGGCCCCGGGCATCGTGCACCTGACGTACTTCGCGGACAACCAGGGCCGCCGGGCCTGGCGCAGCTCCCTGTGGCGGCTCACGGAGACGGGCTGGCGCGTGTACTACCACCAGGGCACCCTGGCAGCCGGCAGCGGCTGACAACGGTCCGAAGGGGCGCGGGGCCGTATCCGTGTGCGGCTCCGCCGCGTGGGCGCGACCAGCCACGGCGCTGCCGCAGCCGACCGACGGGGCGCCGGCACGGTGTTTCCCACGGAGCGCCTGAGGAAGGCCCGGCGGAGTCCGCCGCGGTTCGGCAGCGCCCCGCAGGGGCGCCGGGGGTACCCCCGGCCGAACGCTGGGGGAGGAACTGCGCGACCGGCCACGACGGCGCCGCAGTCCACCGACGGCACATCGCGGCACTTCCAGCGGAGCGCCTAGCTCGCCGACTCCGCCGCGTGCGGGCTCAGTACGTCCGCCGAGACCAGGGCGATGATCACGATGCCGAGGGCGATGCGGTACCAGACGAACGGCATGAAGCTCTTGTTGGAGATCCACTTCATGAATGAGCAGATCGAGGAGGGCCCGGAGGGGACAACTGCGGTTTTCATATGCGGTTCTGCGACAGACTCACAGGGTGCCGCAGACGCGGACCCAAGTGGCTGCCTGGGGCGGGCATCTCCACCATCAGCAACAGACGATTGCCCGGGCGGTCTCGTCGTGGACGGCGCGCGGATGCGGCCGGGGCCCAGCGGTGGCTGGGCCCCGGCACCCCTAGCGCCGAGCCCCAGGTTCCACCAGCCCGTGGCGGACCAGGATCCGATACACCGTCATCCGCGACGGCACCGGGCTTACCGTCCCGGACCGCTCCAGCACATGAGCGATCCGCCGCGGACCCCACTTCGGATGCAGCCTGCGCAGCTCCAGCACTGCGGCCTCCACCCCGGCCGGCATCTGCCACGGATGCGATCTGGGCCGATGCGACCGGTCCGACAGCCCCGCCAGGCCGCCCTCCTCATACCGGCGCACCCAGGCATGCACCGACTGACGCGAGACCCCATACCGGGCCGCGACCTCCGTCTTCGATGCTCCAGCAGCCACTTCCATGACCGCGTGATAGCGCTGCTCAACCACGCTCAGCTCCACTAACACCGGCCCCGGCCCCCTCCGCGAAAGCCCTCACGGACAGCAAAGCCGAGGACGGAACCGTCAAGCATCAAGTGACGTCAACGCGTCAAGCATCAAGCGAAGTAGGACAGCCCAGGACGCCGGAGCTGTTCAGAGTTTCTTTACTTGATCAAGGCGGCCCGCCTACGGCGGGCCGCGGGGGCGGGGGGGCCCCGGGCCCCCCCCCCCCCCGGCGCCCCCCCCCCCCCCCCGGCCCCCCCCCCCCCCCCCCCCCGCCCCGCCCCGGCCGGCGCCCCCAGGCCGGACCAACAACACCCGTGCGCGG
>NZ_JBIAUL010000031.1:0-81742 GCF_042892755.1 Streptomyces sp. NPDC001714 | reverse complement strand
ACTTCGCCGCCTCCTGCGGCGGCGCACCGCTCGCCGTGATCAAGGAGTACATCGAGAACCAGAAGCGTCCCGGCTGAGGCCAACAGCGCGGACCCCTCCTCCAGCACGGGTCACCCCCATCTTGAGAAGCAATTCCTCCCAAGCCCCTAAAGGCGCCGGGGTACCTTGCTAGATCATGCTGAACTGCGCGAGCGGCTGGTCGGCCTGACCACCTCGGGCAGCGCCTGCGCGGCTGAGCCCGGCTCCCGCGTGCTGCGGGGGAGCACACACGGCTGGGGCGCCCGACTTCCAGGGGGCGCCCCAACTCCGCGTTCACGTCGTTCACGGGGCGCCCGGGCACGCGCCGGGCGCCCCTTCGCACCACACGAGGTCCCGGCACACGTACGTGCTCGCCGTGTAATAGCGCGTCACCAGGTCGTACGGATAGGCCGGCAGGCGCTCGCGGGCGTACGCCAGCACTGTCGCCGCCGGCAGCGCGGTGGGCAGCGGCGGGGCTTCGGCCGTTTCCCGGGCGAGCCAGGCAGGGGCCGCCCCGGGCTCGGTGAAGGTAGCGGCCAGCAGGGCGCGGGGTTTGCGCAGCCGGTCGCGTACGAGCAGGGGCGGTGCCGGACTCGCGGGGGCGCGGGCGGCACGGTCCTCCGGTTTCCAGGGGCCGGTGTACGTGTAGGCGTGCCAGTGCCCTTCGGGCGGCGGCACTGCGGGCGTCACGGGCTGACCGTAAGTGCCTGAACGGAAAATTCCCCAGTTCCAGGGCAGGCTGCCGCGTTCTTTGGCCAGGACTGGCGGAGTGTGCTGGTCAGGCTGCTGTGGGACTGAGGGTGACGTCGTGGCCGAGGGTCTTGAGCCGGCGGACGAGGTCGCGGGTGCGGCGGCCGGGGTCGATCAGCCGTTGGTGGTAGTCGGAACCGAGGTCGCGGAACTGGGTGTCGGGGTCGTTGATCAGGTGCCAGATGATGACGAGGATCGAGCGGGCGACGGCGACCAGGGCCCGTCTGTGGCCGCGGCGTTTGACGATGCGTTTGTAGCGGGCCCCGAGGAATGTGTTCCTGCGAGCCGCGGACATGGCGGCCTCGCCGAGAGCCCCCTTGAGCCAGGGATTCCCCTTACCGACAGGGCCGGTGGTGTTCTTCCCGCCCGACTGGATGGTCCGCGGCTCCAGCTTGGCCCAGGCTCATGACGGCCCGGACCATCAGCACCCGCCGGCTGGACCTGCTGCCGCTGCACGTCGAGGAGATGGCCGCGGTGCTGTCCGATCCCGCCCTGCACATCCCCTGGTCGATCCGGACCCGCCCGAAGTCGGTGGGGCCTGCAGATACAGCTCGAGATCGCGCACGTGGAGTTCGGCGCGGACGACGTACCGGCCCTGGTCCACCGTCGCGGCGGCTACGCCACGGTCTGAATCTCGCCGGTTCCGGTGCCGATTGACGTCCTTGGCTAATGGCAATAGCCTATGGGCTATGGTTGTTAGGAGGTCGCTGACGCTGGCCGCCGTGGTCGATGTGGCGCTCGGCATCGTGGACGAGCACGGGCCGGACGGCCTCACGCTCGCCGCCGTGGCGCACGCATGCGGGGTCGCCACGCCGTCGCTCTACAAGCACGTGGCGAGCCTCGGCGAACTGAAGACGCTCGTCGGAGTGCGGGTGCTGGAGGATATGACCGACCGGTTCACGACGACCGTCTTGGGCACCGGTGGCAACGAGGCGGTCACTGGGTTGATGCACGCCTACCGTGCGTACGTCGCCGCGCACCCGAAGCGGTACGCCGCGCTGCCGATGGACCCGCTGCACGACCCGATCCAGGAGGCGGCCGGCGCGAAGCTCTTCGGCGTCATGTACGCCACGCTGCGCGGCTATGGACTCGAGGGCTCGGCGGCCGTGCACGCGACCCGGCGCCTGCGGGTGCTCGTGCACGGCTTCGCGTCCATCGAATCCGCGGGCGGCTTCGGCCTGCCGGAAGACCTCGACGACACCTACGACCAGCTCATCCAGATGTATCTCGCCAGCCTGAGGAACGAATCATGAGGATCCCGCTGTCCGTCGCAGGCGTACTGTTCCTGCTCTACCCCGCCCTCCGCCCGTGGGAGGACGAGTCCACCACCTCGGGTGCCGCCGCCGCGATGGGCTCCACCGCGTGGATCGTCGCGCACCTGTGCGCGATGATCGGGTTCATCCTGGTCGCGATTGCACTGCTGCCGATCGACCGCGTGGCGGCGATCGTGTTCTGGATCGGCGCCGGCGTGACGTTGCCGTACTACGGCGCCGAGGACTTCGGCCTGCATGCGATGGCCAACCAGTCGAACGTCCTCGACCTGGCCGAGGACGTGCGCTACAACCCGTTCGCGATGACGATGTTCGGGGTCGGGCTGCTGACCATGGCGGCGGGCGCGATCCTCGTCGCAGCCCGGATGCGCACGGTGCCGGCGATCCTGTTCGCGGTCGGGTTCGGGCTGTTCCTGCCGCAGTTCTTCGGTCCGCCCGCGCTGCGGATCGCGCACGGCGTACTGCTCGCGGCCGCCTGTGTGTGGCTGGCCTGGGACGCGAAGCGGATCCAGCCCGCGCCGGTGCCAGCCTGACTTAACGACTTCGGGGGAATTTACTTCGGGACGTGCTGGTACCGGGCCGGCGGCTGATCAGTGGAGGGCCTGCGCACGAAGACGGTGATGGCAGTTGGCTGGGGGAGGTCACTCGTGGCCGCGGAGACTCGGCGCTGATGCTGGAACATGGTGAGCCTTCCCCACCACAACGCCACGGACGGTCACCGATGCGCTGCTGGTACAGGCTCAGTGAGGGTTTCCGGTCGGCGTCCCGGGACGCGGTGGCCGGGATGGAAGTGTTGACAGCGTGGAGGTTTGGATCATGAGCGAACGCGGGGCGGACGGCAGCGCAGGGGATACGGACTACGGCACGGTAGGCGGCGGGTACGCCACCTACCGGCAGCCGGACGCAAGAATCGAGCAAGCGATCACCGCTGCCCTGGGTGGGGCGCGCACGGTGGTCAATGTCGGGGCCGGGGCGGGGTCATACGAGTCGGCGACGCTGGAGGTGACGGCGGTTGAGCCGTCGGCGTCTATGCGTGCCCAGCGCCCCGCACACCTGTCGGCCGCTGTCGATGCCATGGCCGAGAACCTGCCGTTCGGCGACGACGTCTTCGACGCGGCGATGACCACCTTCAGCGTGCACCAGTGGAGCGACTTCAAGGCAGGGCTGCGCGAGATGCGCCGAGTAGCGCGCGGCCCCGTCGTCGTGCTGACCTGCGACCCTGATCTCGTTCGGGACTTCTGGCTGTACGAGTACGCGCCCGAGGTGTTGGACACGGAGGCACGCCGGTATCCGGTGATCGCGGATGTGACCGAGACTCTCGGCGGACACACGACGGTGACCCGGGTGCCGATACCCGTCGATTGCACCGACGGCTTCAACGAGGCGTACTACGCGCGACCGGAGATGCTGCTCGACCCCGGTGCTCGACAGGCGTGCTCGGCGTGGAGCTTCGTCGACGAGCAGTTGCGCGAACGATTCGCCGCGGATTTGCGGGGCGACCTGGACAGCGGAGCATGGGACGCCCGATTCGGCGCCCTGCGGCAACAGCCCTTTTACGAGGGCTCGTTGGTTGTGATCCGGTCCGTTCCGGCCTGATACCTGCGTCGCAGCCCCGCTCGCGCCGTGCCGTGAGAAGGGCCGCACGGGTTGGGTGAGTTGTGACGCTTACCTGGGCTCGTGCGGCCTGCTCCCGTCCTGCCCTGTCCGGGGTCTCTCGCGCACATCTCGGCGAGTTGCTTGAAGAGTTGTCGCCACGTTGGTGGGCCCGGCGCGAGTCGGAGCTTGATCGACAACGGGGCGGCGAGCGGCACCGCGTATGCTCAGTGAGGTTTTCTCAGCGGTCATCACCTCTGATCTCGCCTGCGTTGGAGGATCGGGCAAGGGCGGCGGTCTACGCGCGCGCCATGACGATCACGTATGAGTGGCGGGGAGACTTCGACAACACAGCCGTCAATGCGCTGCACGCAGCGGGTTTCAACCGCTCGACGTCCCACGCCACGCCGTCGAGTTCCTCGCCCGGCTGCTGTCCGCCCACCGGCGGCGGATCGGCACACCGAAGGGCTCTCGCGCGCTCGGGCCGTTCCGGCAGGCGGTGCTGGTACTGCGCTGGTTCCGCGAGCGCGGCTGCGTGCACTGCCTGGCCCGCGACGCGGGCGTCTCCCAGGCCACCGGCTACCGCTACCTGCACGAAGGCATCGACGTCCTCTCCGACCAGGCCCCCGGCCTGCACGAAGTCCTCGCCCGCTGCCGACGCGAGGGCATGACACACGTGATCCTGGACGGCACGCTGATCGAGTCCGACCGCCTCGCCAGCGTCCGGGACAACGGGAACGACCTGTGGTTCAGTCAGAAACACAAGGCGTTCGGCGGCAACATCCAGTTCGTGTCCGGCCCGGACGGCACCCCGCGGTGGGTCTCCGACGTTGAACCCGGTTCCACCCCCGACATCACCGCCGCCCGCATCCACGCCCTGCCCGCCCTGTACAAGGCTGCGGCCGATGGCCTGCCGACCCCTGGCCGACAAGGGCTACATCGGAGCCGGCATCGGCATCCGAATCCCGGTCCGCCGCCCAAAGGGCAAGTCCGAACAGGCACTTCACTCCGACACCCGCGTGCTCAACATGCTGCTACGGCATGTCCGGGCCCTCGGTGAGCGCACCGCCGCCGACCTCAAGCAGCGATGGAGGGCTCTGCAGCACGTCACGGTCAGCCCGAGCCGGATCGGCGACATCGCCCGCGCCGCCCTCGTTGTTGAGCGAAGCTGAAGATGTGCACCAATGCGACGTTGGGGTTGTCGACGGGACGGGATGAAACGACCCCGGCGGCCTAACGGCCGCCGGGGTCGTTGTGAACACGGTGTCGGCTTCATGCACGTGGTGTCGCGGGCGTCTCGGTGATCGTGTGGCGGCTGGAGAACCCTGTCGGGAGGGCGTCTCTCCTGGAGGGCGCCGCTTGATGAGGTGCTCGCGTGTTCGGGGATCATGTTGGTCATGAGTGAGCGTGAGGGCAGTGGGGTGGACCGGCTGGGCCGGTCAGCGTTGCACTATGCCGCGGCGTCGGGTGATCTGGCTGCTGTTCGGGCTGCGATCGACGCCGGGGCGGACGTATGTGCTGGTGACTCGGCTGGGTGGACTCCGCTGCACTTCGCCGCGCAGGCTCAGAGGGCTGACATTGCCATCGAGCTGCTGGCCAGCCACGCCGTTGTGGATGCCGTGGACGTGCAGGGAAACACGCCGCTGTGGCGGGCGGTGTTCAACTACCGGGGTGATCCGGCCGTGCTCGATGTGCTGCGAGAAGCGGGCGCCGACCCAGACCGGACGAATGCGCATGGAGTCAATCCGCGACAGCTGGCGGGGCGGATCGCGAACTACGACGTCGCGAGGCATGTGAACTGGTAGGCAGGGCCGCCTGGTGCGCCCCTGCCCCCGAGCGCCTTAACCCCGGTGCCCTGTGGAACGGGGCGGCTGCCCTGTACTCCTGAGGTCCTGGTCGCGGACAGCAGCCGCAGGAGTGCCATGACGTCCTGGCTTTGAGGTTGTCTCATTCGGCCAGGCCAGTAGTTGGTTGCGTGTTGACGGTCGAACGTTTGGTGCCTGACGGGCTGCAAAAGTCGCTCCGTAAGTTGTTGGGCGGTCCGGAAGAGTGGGGTGTGGCTCTAAAGTCGCTTGCCTCCGGTGGCTCCGGTGGAGTGGCCGCCCCGCTCTTCGGGACACCCAGGCCGCTGATTGAGATGCGCGAAAGGTCGCTGTTTACGGAGCTGACGGCGGGGTGTCCTCGGACCGAACCGGCACGCTACCCGAAGCCGAGGAGAAGCTCATGACCACGCGGTTGCCCCGTTTATGGGTCGGTATCGACGCCAGCAAGGCCCACCACTGGTGGGTCGCGGTCGACGGCACCGGAACAACGGTATGGAACAAGAAGATCCGCAACGACGAGGCCGCGCTCCTGGCAGGCCTCGACGAAGTCCTCCGCCTAGCCGACCAGGTGCACTGGGCGGTGGACATCACCGGCACGCCCTCCGCCCTGCTCCTTGCGCTGCTCGCTTCGCACGGCCAACGGGTTGTCTACGTGCCCGGCCGGACCGTCAACCGCATGGCCGGCGCCTACCGCGGCGAGGCCAAGACCGACGCGCGCGACGCCTACGTCATCGCCGACACCGCCCGTCTGCGGCGTGGCTTCGCCCCTGTCGAGGCACGCACTGGCCTCGCCGCGGACCTGGCGCTGCTCACCACACACCGCTCGGACCTGATTGCCGACCGGGTCCGTCTGCTCAACCGCCTCCACGACGTACTCACCGGCATCAGCCCGGCTCTGGAAGCGGCTTTCGACTACGCCGACCACAAAGGTGCCCTGGTCCTGCTCACCGGATACCAGACCCCTGCTGCCCTGCGCCGCTGCGGGCAAGCCCGCCTCGCACGCTGGCTCGCCGCCCGAAGCGTGCGCGACCCCGACACGGTGGCCGCCACCGCCCTAACTGCCGCACATGCCCAGCACATCACCCTGCCCGGCCAGGACACAGCCGCACGCATCACCGCGGACCTCGCCCACCAGGTGCTGGCCCTGGACGACCGGCTCAAGCAGCTCGACCGGCAGATCCGCGACAGCTTCCGCACCCACCCGCAGGCCGCCATCATTGAATCGCTGCCCGGCATGGGCCCGATCCTGGGCGCCGAGTTCCTCGTCGCCGCAGGCGACCTGGCCGCCTACCCCGATGCGGGTCATCTCGCCTCCGCCGCCGGCCTGGTCCCGGTAGCCAAAGACTCCGGACGCCGCACCGGCAACCTGCACCGGCCCAAGCGCTACAGCCGTCGCCTGCGACGGGTCTTCTACCTGTCCGCCCAGACCAGCATCATCCGCGACGGCCCCAACCGCACCTACTACCTCAAGAAGCGGGCCGAGGGCCACAAGCACATCCCCGCCGTCATCGCTCTGGCCCGCCGTCGTGTCGATGTCCTGTGGGCTCTCTTACGTGACAATCGCCCCTTCACCCCCGCGCGGCCAACGCAGGACGCGACAACCACAGCGGCCTGACCAGGGATGCCTTCCGGGCACCTCCGGCCCACAACACACTTGCCTGCATTACGGGATGAGCCGACCCTGGGGAAGATCCATAAGACTCCAGCGGCCTCGGACAGCCTCTGCGAGCATGCTGGAATGAGCATCGAGAGCCCCACGCACTCCCATCGCTGCCATGTGGCGCTCCGGGCCGGCTTCGCCAGTTCCGGCAAGCCAGTGTTCGAGACGCTTCCTGCCAGGGCCGTCGGTCCCGGCAGCTATGAACTGTTGGGAAGCCCTGGCATGGTCGAGGGCTGCGCGGCAGGGGACTTGCTGAAGATCGATGCCGATGGTCTGTTCCAGGTCGAGCAGCGAGGCCCGAACCTCTGCATCCAAGCATTCGGCGAGCCCCCCTTTGCTGCTGAGTCCTTGGAGTCCCTGATCGGCGCCTTCGGCCCCCTGGATGGTCTGGTGGAGGCACCCGCCGACCGGCGGTTCATCGTGGTGACGGTGCCCGCCGTTGCCGGGTTCCCCGCGGTCGAGGCTGTCATGGAAGCGTGGGCAGCAGGTGAGAGCGGGCTGCTCGAATGGGGATTCAGCAACGTCTTCGGACCGGATGGAGAGCCGCTGAACTGGTGGCAAGAACCTGAGGCATAACCAGCGTATCCCTACGATCGGGGAACAGCGGGAACGGCGCCGGGGACCCCACAACCGCGCAGGTCACCGCCCTACCTAGTCAGCGCCCACACGCGTACGCGATCTCCCAGACGGGTGCCATGGGCCACGCGCGCCAGACTTGACACGGTCATTAAGACTCCAGCAGGTAGCACCGGAACGGAGACCGCGCGGCAGAAAGGTGGTGGCCGCGACCACATTCGGGGCCGCCACCGGCTGCACGGGCACGCCATACGAGGACGTCAGGTGTACCGGTCGGTGCTCGAGCAGGCGTTGGTACTTACCTACCCGTCGTGATCGAAGCCGCGGTCGGCGAACAGTGGCCTCGTCGTCGTCAGCGGCCGGCGCCGGCCACAACGACAGGCTGCGGCAGCTCCGTGAAGACCGGTTCGCGCTCCAACGCCGCTTCCCACGCGAAGGTCAGTGGTTCACTTTTCATACTCCGGGCCATTGGACTGGGGACTTGCGCTGGGTATCAGCACGGCCGATTTCGCAGCCCACGCATTCAGCCGGGACGCCGAAAGTGTCCAGGGCGTCCGCCACTTCGTCCGCGAGACCCTCACCGGCTGGGGTCTGCGCGCCTGCGCCGACGACCTGACGAACGTGGTCAACGAACTCGCCACCAACGCCGCGCAGCACGCGCTGCCCCAGCACGGCAAACACGCCAAGGCCTGGCTCGGCATGGCCCACACCGGCGGCACCGTGGTCTGCGCCGTCACCGACTCCAGCCCCACTCCCCCCTCATGCCGCACACCGGAGCACCTGGGCCCGACAGGCCGGGGACTGGTCATCGTCGAAGCCCTGACCAACCAGTGGGGCTACGCCAAAACCCGCCCCGGCGGAAAGATCGTCTCGGCGCGCATCGCCACCCTCCACCCCTGATTCCTGACCCCTCGGCCGGCCCGCCCGGTCGGGTCCTCGCGCGGTCCAGGAGCGCGACGTAGCGGGAGACACGCCGCTTGCATCCAGCCGCTCACGCGTCCGGGCCGAACGGTACGGCGCCCTCGATCGGTTCTCCGCCCGGCACGGGATCTCGCCTCTCCCCCACGGCTGTTGGGACGCGGGTACCCGTTTGGCGGCTGCCGGGGGACCTGTTGGGTGAGGGCATCCGAGCGAGGGGAGACCGGGCTCATGGAAGCATGGCCCGCGCAGCGGGACCGAGGTCAGCTGAGCGGTATCCGGTGACGGAGGACCCGAGGCTGGCCCTCTACCGCGCCCAGCACCCTCGTCTGGCCGGCTACGTGGGCCGCCGGGTCCGCGACGAGACAGTCGTGGCGGACATCTGCCAGCAAGTATGGGCGGCGTACTTCCGCCGCTCCTGGCAGGGATACGCAGACGAGGTCGCGCCTCTCTTCGTGATCGCCCGGCGTCGGATTGCCGACTGGTACGAAGAAGCCGGACGCGCCGCAGACCTGCCGGGGGACGCGTTCTTGTACGAGAGGCTCGACCAGGGTCGCGATGACGACCTGCCGGAGAGCGACCGCGCGGATATCCGTGTCGACCTTCAGATGGCACTGGCCAGGCTGACGGAGCGCCAGCGCCAGGCAGTGACCTTGCGCTACATCGACGGACTGGACCGGGGCAGTGCGGCCGCGCTGATGGGCATCGGCGTGGACGGGCTGAAAAAGCTGACCTCGGCGGCTGTACGCGAACTGAGGTCCATGCCCGAGCTCCAGGACTACCTCCTGGCCCTGGACCCGCTGCCACCTGCCTCGCCCGGCCCAGGAGCACCCGCCTCACTCGACCAAGGGGCATCCCGATGACGCACGACCCCACCGCGCCCTCCGGCGCCGCCGGCCGCGCAGAGGCCCGGATCGAGGAACTCCTCACACAACTGGGCGCCCCCCGCCCGGTGTTCAGTGATGCCGAGCTTCTTGCCGGCTTCCGGGCAGCGACCGAGCAACAGAGCGCCTGTGACGGCGCGGACGAGGCGCGCGCCGACGAGGACACCCGGCGGGCGGAGATCGGGGCCGATGCCTACGCGCTCGGGATGGAGTACTCGGACAGGCAGGACTGGGAACGTGCTGCTCGATGGCTGTCGGTCGCGGCCCGCTCCGGGGTCGTCGACGCCTCTTATGAGTTGCAGGCCCTCCAGCGCCGACGCGCCACCAGCAACGTCGTCGGCGCGGCACGCTCCCCCGCCGGTGGCTGGGAGGAGCCGGCCGCCCGTCTGGCCCGTCTGCGCGACTGCTGTGCCCGGCTTCATGAGGCCAAGAGTCTGGCGCACACCCTCAAGGCGATCTCCGACGGAGCCGTCCGCGACCTCGACTACGGGGTGGCCTGTTTCAACCTGGTGCGCCCCGACGGGGATTTGGCCGTCGTTTCGGTGGCCGGCGACGAGACCGCCGAAGCGTTCCTGACCGGCCGGGTGGGACCGAGGGCGGCCTGGGACACGCGGCTGTCGATGGGCGAGCGCTGGGGAGACGTCGTGTTCATCTCGCACCAGATCGGCTGGACCGCCGACGGGGACGGGGTACCGGCCTGGCGGGCCGGATCGGGCGGTGATCCGGCACCGGGTACCTGGCACTACGAGGACCGGCTTCTGGCCGAGGTCCGCACCGATACCGGCACCCTCATGGGCGTGCTGTCGGTGGATTTGCCGCGCAGCGGCCTGCTGCCGGGCCCCTGGGAGCGTGAGGCTCTCGCCCTGTACGCCCGTGAGGCAGGACTGGCTCTGACGGCCGCGCGGCTGCGCGCCGCCGCCGAGCGGGCGCGGGTCCGCCTGGAACAGCAGAGCGACACACTGCAGGTCAGCGAAGCCCAGGCGCGCCGGGCGATGGCACATGCGCCCTGGCCGATGGCCCTGGCAGAACTGCCGCCCGGACAACCCAGCCGTCTCCTCGACGTCAACGACTCCTTGTGCCGGCTGCTGGATCGCGCACCGCGCGCCCTGCGCGAGTTCTCACTGGAGGACCTGGTCCACCCCGACGACCTCGCCACCTGGCTGCGGGCGTCCCTGAGCCGGGACGTCTGCCGGATCAGGCTCGCCCGCCGTGACGGCTCCTACGTGACGACGTCGGTGACCGCGGCGCCGGTCTCCGGCGACGGTGGGGCACGTCATCGCAGCCCCGGCACACACGCCACGGCTGCCGCCCGCCTGCTGATCACCTTCGGTCTGCGCCGCCCCGGCCGGTCCGACGGCCATCCCGGGCTGGCCCGTGACCACCTCACCGGTGCCGTGACCGGGCCGGCTCTCCGCTCCGAACTGAACCGCCTGTACGCAACCGGGGCGGACGGTGCCACCGTGTCCCTGGCCGTGCTGTCGGTCGGCCTTGACGACTTCACCCAGCTCAACGCCGCGCACGGCCCCGAGGCGGGCGACGCCGTGCTGGTGGAGGTGGTCCAGCGGCTGACCACGCTGACGACACGTCCCGGCGACCTGGTGGCCCGGGTCGGCGGAGACGAATTCGTCCTCATGGCGGTGGGACGGACGTTCCAGCAGGTCGAGGAACTGGAACCACGTGTACGGGCCGTGCTCGCCCACCCGGTGCGGATCAGTGGACTCACCGTTCAGCTGTCCGCCAGCGTAGGGCGCGGCTGGGCCCGCAGCGGGATGACGGCAGAACAGCTCCTCGACACGGCCGACCAGGACATGCACTTCTCCAAGACACTCCGCAAGACCGTACGGCTCTCCCGCACCGGCTGAACACCGCAGCCAAACAGACCGCGAGGAGAACACCGGAGGGGAGCCGGTTCTCCTCGCATGGAAGGGTGCCGCCGCTTCGGGGGAGCGGCGGCACCCCTCTTCCTGGGCAACAGGAACCGTGGCCCAGCTGTGGGGCCCCTTCCATAACCCTCGGTGAGGTCCGCGGCCACGACCTGATCCGCATGCTCTCCCGGGACGGCAAACCGACCGGCCTGGGCGACGCGTTCGCCCACTACGGACGGATCTTCAGGACCCTGCACCTGATCCAGTTCGTCTCCGACGAGGGATACCGGCGGATGATCGGCGCCCAGCTCAACGTCGCAGCGGCCCGCCACCGCCTCGCCCGGATACTCTTCTTCGGACAGCGCGGCGAACTGCGCCAGCGCTACCGCGAGGGCATGGAGGACCAGTTCGGCGCTCTCGGCCTGGCGCTCAACGCCGTGGTGCTGTTCAACAGCCTCTCCATCGACGCCGCCGTCGAGCAACTGGCCGCCGACGGCTTCCCGGTCACCGCCGAGCTGCTCACCCGCCTCTCCCCGCTCCAGTACGACCGCATCAACTTCCTGAGCCGCTCCGCCTTCACCCGGCCGCCGGCGCCGGGCCTGCGGCAGCTGCGCGACCCGCACAGCGACGACGAGACGGACGACGGCGAGGACGGGTGGCCGCGGGCCCGTACCGGCGAACAGCGGTCCGGCCCGGAGCCCCACCTACGCCTCCGGACCGGACCGTTTTGCGCGATTCCGCTCACCAGTGGGCAGGATGCGCAGGTGCGGCCTGCCCTGAGTCAACCCCGACGGGCAGGCACGGGGCGGAGCGGGGCGCCGTCGGCGGAAAGGGCTCCGGAAAGTTCGACGTCCGAGCCAACGCGCACCGACCGGCTGCGGTCCGTCTGACAGATCCATCGCGAGCAGCTCGTCATGACCGGGCCTGCTCGCATGACACGCACCCACCACAAACAGAACCGTCCTTCTGCTAGCCTCCCTCATAAGCAGAACAGCGATTCCTTTTGTGGGAGGTATGGTGCCTCGGCTCACCGACGCGCGCAAGGAACTCCGGCGTACTCAGATCGCCGAGGCCGCCGTCCGCTGCTTCAGCCGCAACGGCTTGGAGCGAACCTCGATCGCCGACATCACCGCCGAGTCGGGCCTCTCGGCCGGCTCGATCTATGCGCACTACCGCAACAAGGCCGACCTGGTCCGGGTCGCCGCCCGCGAGGTGCTCGCCAAGCGCGCCGATGTCCTCGGCGAGTACGCCGCGGCCGACGCCCCACCTGGCCCCGACGAGCTGCTCTCGCGCCTGATCGCCGCGATCGACCCGGCCGAGGCTCGGGTCGGCGTGCAGACCTGGGGTGAGTCGACCACCGACCCGGCCATCCGCAACATCGTCGTCGACATGACTGACCGGATGCGCGCGATGCTGCACGACTGCGTCACGGCCTGGCTCGTCAAGGTCGAGCACCATGAGCCGCCCCAAGCCCGGGAGCGGGCCACTCCGATCGCCGACCGGGTCATGGCGCTCTACCAGGCCGAACTGCTCTACACCGCCTTGCGAACACCGACCGAGGAGACAGCGTCGTGAGCACCGCGACCGCTTCGTTCGCCGCCCGCACCGTTTTCCGGATCGGCTACGGCGCATTGCAGCTCGAGCGCCTGCACGACCGCCGCGGCGAGGCCGTCGCGCTGCTGCGCCGCGCGGTCGAGCTGGGCGTCGACCACGTGGACACCGCCGAGTTCTACGGCTTCGGTTTCGCCAACGACGTGATCCGCGAGGCCCTGCGCCCCGAGGACGACGTCCTGGTCGTCACGAAGGTGGGGGCTGACCCCAACCCCGGCGGGCATCTGCCGCTGCGTCTGGCACAGCGGCCCGAGCAGCTGCGCGCCAGCGTCGAGGACAACCTGCGCAGCCTCGGCGTCGACCGGCTCGCGGTCGTCAACCTCCGCCGCCTGGACACCGGCCCCGGGCTGCGTCCCGAGGGCGACCAGGTCGTCGACCTCGACGACCAGCTCGCCGTGATGACCGCACTGCGCGACGAGGGCAAGATCGGCGCGATCGGCCTGAGCAGCGTCACCCTGGACGGCCTGCGCCGTGCCGTGCCCGCCGGAGTCGTCTGCGTGCAGAACGCCTACAGTCTCGTCTCCCGTGACGACGAGGACATGCTGCAGCTGTGCGCAGCCGAGGGCATCGCCTGGGTGCCGTTCTTCCCGCTCGGCGGGGCCTTCCCCGGCCTGCCCAAAGCGACCGACGATCCGGCGGTGCACGCCGTGGCCGAGTCCCTGGGCGCCACGCCCTCCCAGGTCGGCCTCGCCTGGCTGCTGCACCACGCCCCGAACGTGCTGCTCATCCCCGGCACCGCCAACGTCGCCCACCTGGAGGCCAACATCGCGGTCAGCGAGATCACCCTCGACGCCGAGACACTCGCCACCCTCGATGCCATCGAGTCCCGCTCCAACGACGTCCCCATCGGCTGACCGAAACCGGCGCGACCCGGCTCGCGACCACACCACACGCCGGACACCCTGACGAACCGCCAGGCCACGCCGGTAAACCCGCCTCTGTACCAGGCTCCAAGGACGGATCATGAAGGCCATCATCTACCGCGACAACGGCGCCCCCGACGTTCTGCAGTTGGTCGACCGCGACCTGTCCGAGCCCGGCCCCGGCGAGGTTCGCGTCCGGGTCGCCGTGTCCGGGGTCAACCCGACCGACTGGCAGGCACGCTCCGGCGCCGGCCACCCCAAGCACTTCTCCGAGGTCACCCCGCACCTTGACGGCGCCGGCACGATCGACGCCGTCGGTGAGGGTGTCGACCAGAGCCGGGTCGGTCAGCGGGTCTGGCTGTTCATGGCCACCGCCGGGCGGCCCACCGGCACCGCCGCCGAGTTCACCGTCGTGCCCGCCGAACAGGCCGTGCCGCTGCCGGACGAGGCCGGCTTCGACGTCGGCGCCGCACTCGGCGTCCCCGCGCTGACCGCGCACCGCGCGCTCACCGTCGCCGAGGACGGCCCGCGCCGGCTGCGGCCCGGGGCACTCGACGGGAAGGTGGTGCTCGCCGCGGGCGGGGCCGGAGCGGTCGGGCACGCGGTGATCCAGCTCGCCCGATGGGCCGGCGCCACCGTGATCAGCACGGTCAGCAGCCCCGAGAAGGCCCGGCTGGCCGCCGCCGCCGGAGCCCACCACGTGATCAGCTACCGCGAGGGCGACCCAGCCGCCGAGATCCGCAAGATCGCCCCGGACGGCGTCGACACCGTCGCCGAGGTGGCCCTGGGTACGAACCTCGCACTGGACCTGGCCGTGCTGCGAACCCGCGGCACGATCTCGACGTACGCCAACGACGGTGGCAAGCCAGTCGAACTGAACGTGCTGCAGAACATGGTGCTGAACACACGCTTCCAGTTCCTGGTGCTCTACACGGCCGGTCCGGAGGCACGCACCGCGGCCGTCCAGGACGTCGCCGCCGCAGTACGCGACGGCGCGCTGCCGGTCGGCGAGAAGCACGGCCTGCCACTGATCCGCTTTCCCCTCGACCGCACCGCCGACGCGCACCGAGCGGTCGAGAGCCGCGCGGTCGGCAAAGTCCTGGTGGACGTCACCTCCTGACGCCCAGTCGGCCACCGCGCGCCCATCCACGGCCCCGGAGAACCCGGCATGGGGCGGCCGGGTGGCCGGCGTCACCCCGACCCCTGTCCGGCCCGCGGCCACCCCATACCTCAAGGGTTCTCATGAACGACCCTTTGCCAGAGCCAGTCCCGTAGCGCCGGCGGGTGTGACTCTGCATCGGTACCGCCAACTGTCAGCCCGACCTCTATCACGCTGGCCGAACCCGCCATCCGGCTCCCCCGTCCCCTGTACCGCAGTCGGCGACGACCGCACCCCTGTCAGTCACGAACCCTACCGACCCCTGCAGCGGCGCCACAGCCTGTGCCGGGTCGGGCAGCCAGCGCGCCGGTGAAGCACGCGCAGCGCGGTCGGCAACGGCTCCCGCCGTCAGCCAACGCCCGGTCGAGAGAGGAGCCTTGAGCCGGCCTCTGCGAAAAAGTCATCCACCTGCAGGCCTTACTCAGGACTCGAGACGTCGCCATCGGCACGAGGGGGGCGTTAGCGGCCTGAATCGGCCCCACTTTTCCGGCTCCAGGTGGCCCCATGTCGTCGTGCTGGGCGGCTGTGTTCCGGTTTGAGGTGGCCCCGGTTTCCGGTCTCGCGTGGCCCCAGCCGGCGATGGGACGGCGGCCCCTTGTTACGAGTCAGACACCACGTCAGGTCTGTGACTGACCGTGGCGGTACTCCTCAGAAGGTATCGAGTCCCATTCGGTATTCGCCCCGTCGCGCGTCACCATGAACAACGGACGCGACCGCAGGACCTGCCCGACGGGTTGCCCGCACACGACGACCCCGGGATCATCCGGCCCTGCGCAACCGTCGACGTTGTAGCGAAAGTACACGTCCTTTGCCTCGGCATACGCGATCATGTCGCTCTCCAGTTCCGACAGGTCCCTCCCCACCAGCGGGATTCCGTCGTACTTGACCTGAGGACCGGTCACGGCATCTGCAGCGATACAGAACAGCCCCACAGCTTGGCTCACGTAGGCCGTGACGGCCGGCAGACAAGAAGCCGCCTCCTGACGGTGGACTTCGATCTTCCACGTCGGCGAGAAGACTTTGTGGTGTCGAGCGCAATCACTGACCTTCGTCTGGCCGAGAGCCTGAGCCGCCTCGACCACTTCGTCGACGGTCATGCCGAACCGGAGCGGTCCAGCGCCACCTGTCGGTGCATAGGACCACTCGTCCCCATCGGCGGCTCCGGAATCCGCTGCGGTCGTGAACGTCATAGTCGCCCCCTGGAGACACCTGAGATCTTGCCGGCGCCCATCATGTCAATCGGCGACCAGCAGCAAGCCATGCACAAGCTCCCCAGTCTGCCGGGGACGGCAGTGATCCCCATGCGATAGCTGGTGCGTTGACCGTGAACGTCCGCCGGGTGAAGGGGGCGAAGACCGACTTGCTGCCGCAGCCGGGCGCGAACCTCACGTACATCCCCTTGGGCGGGCCGTGGTCTCCAAGCGGAGCTATCGAACTGGCCGGGTCGACCGCCAAGGTTGACGGCAGGCTGCTGATCGCCGCGGCCGTCCCGTACGGCATCTACGATGTGGCGACGGTGTTGAGGTCGGCTCCTTCGGCGGGCCGATCGGGACCGTGCTCGGCGGTGTCGGGATCAGCGAGGGGTATCACGGACGGGATCGAGGATCTGTTCTAGATGAGGAGCTGGCTGGCAAGGCTGTTCGGGAAGGAGCAGCTCCGCAGTGCGGGTGTGGACCCGTCGGCGATCCCGTCGCCGGGCCCTGTGTGGAGCGATCCGGAGATGACGGACGAGGAGCGCGCGGTTGCGCTCGTACGGCTCCTCGAAGACTCCACGGCGCGTGAGGATGAGCGGGAGGACGCGGCGTCGGATCTGGAGTTTCTCTCCGGTCCGTTTGTCGAGGCGGCCCTGATCCGGGCGATCCGGGCGGGGGACTTCCGCAGCGACCTGGCCCAGCTCTGCGCCGAGTCCCTCGCCGGAATCTGGGCCAGGGAGGGTCACGCCGACCCCGCCTTCCTGGCGGAACTGCGCAGCCTGGCGAAGGAGGAGGTCTTCGGCATCCTCGGGGCGCGGGCGTCGCATTTGCTGCCTCCTGGCGCCCACTAGCGCTGTGACCGCGAAGGTTCACTCAGGCCGCCTGAACCGCACCTCATCCCTCGGGCAGCAACCGCCCTTGACAGCGACGAACCGCATCATCAATCTCCGAGGTCAACAGCGTCGGAAGCAGCCGACGCATAGCCTCCGCCTGCTGCCGCAACCGCTTGGCCACTGTTCGCCCATTGACAGCTGACGTGGGCACATCCTGAAGCGTCCCGCACTCGAAGGCCACCCAGAGGCAGTCAAGCGAAGCTGAGCGCGGAGCGCCGCCGTCCCCTGACACACGAATCGTCGTGATCACTTCCGGTTCACGCGGTCCCAGGTAAGAGATCTCGATCTGGAGCCCCGAGCGGTGGCGGTAAACCAAGCCGGACTCAAGTGGCTCGGGCCCGACGAAACCCCCCAAGATCAAGAAAGCGAACTGATCGATACCCTCACGCCGCACTATCTCCCGTGGACCAACACGCCGCCCCATCCCACGAGTGTGCACCTCAGGCCCATCGCACGGAACAACGCCAGACCTGAGGCCCCGGCGAAGCTATGCGATCACAGCACTAGGTCGGCAGATGGCGGCCCGGATGGGCGGCGGCAGTGGGGGCGAAACGGCGATCAGCGATGGCGGGTGTGAGTGTTCGACAGTCCTCGCGGCGACGTGGCCAGGCCGGGGTCGCAGCCCAATCTGACTCAGTCGACTGCTTCCACGTACGACGCAAGATTCGCCAGCGAGGAGGCGATCCCGGCCTCGTGGACCGCTTGTTCGATGCCAGGTGGCACGTCCGTGGCTGTGACGGTCACCTCGGTTCCGTCACCGGCGGCAGCGAGGTGCCAGGTCATCGTCATGGAGCCGGCGTACGAGGGGTCGTCGGCCTCGAACACGGCCCTCTGCACAACGCGCTCCGGCGGCACCAGCTCTGCAAACCCGACGTCGACGACATCCGTCGCATCTGAAGTCTTGCCGGGGCTGTCGACGGGGTCGAGGTAGGTGAGGACCATCCGGAATCCGCCACCAGGCCGGGGATCCCACCGCTCGACCCGCCCGCGCATGCCTTCCGGCGGCAGCCAGGCCTCGAGGGACTCCCGGTCGAGGAGAGCGCCGTAGACAGTCGCCGGTGGTGCCGCGATAACCCGGCTGGCGCGGTCGGTCCTACTCATGGCCCGAGTCTAGGTGTTCCGCCGAGCACGTCCTCCTTGAATGACCAACCGAAGAAGCCAGCCGGGCATCAGACGCGACCAAGCAAGTCGCCTGATGCGCCCATCCACAGGTCTTGACTCTTCCTCGTCTCCGCCAGGGGCGTGCTCTCGGACATGAACCCGTCCCGAAGAACATGCATCCCTCGATTCAGCTATCCCGCCACAGCTGGACGTCGACCACCTGATCCCGCTCGCCGAGGTCTGGGACTCCGGCGCCTCCGCCTGGACCGCCAAAGAACGCGAGGCCTACGCCAACGACCTCGACGCCCCCCGCGCACTCATCGCCGTCTCCGCGGCCTCCAACCGGTCCAAGGCCGACGAGGACCCCACCGACTGGCTGCCCCCGTACGCCCCCTACGGGTGCAGGTACGTCACCCACTGGATCGCCGACAAAACCCGCTACCAGCTGACCATCGGCCCCGCCGAACGGACCGCACTCACCGAACGCCTGGCCGCCTGCCCCGACCAACCCGTCACCCTCTCTACCCTGCCGCCCTCGCCATCAACTCCCGTACCGAGATGCCCACCGGCACCGGGGACGGGCCGGTCGTCGAGCGGACACGACCAGAAGGCGTCCTCTGAATGGCGCGGTCACGTAGAGAGGCGGATCCGCCACCACGGGGGGAGTGACGGACCCGCCTGAGTCCACGTTCCCACACCAGCCCCGTCTATGCGCAGTCGGCAGGCGAAGTGCCCCTGGAAGGGATGTGACTTCGTTAGAAGGCCGGGCCCGCAGCAGGGTGAGCGCGGCGTCCGCGTACACGCAGTATCGGCCCGCTCGCATCTGGCGTGCCGTTGCTGCAAGCGATGCCGGACTCCTACAGCACGCGCAGGACGCCGACGACCTTGCCGAGGATCCGCGCGTCATCGCCGGGGATCGGGGCGTAGGCAGGGTTGCGTGGCATGAGCCAGACCCGGCCGTCCTGCCGGCGCAGCACCTTCACCGTGGCCTCGTCGTCCAGGAGCGCGGCGACTATGTCGCCGTGATCGGCGCTGTCCTGGCGTTTGACGGTGACGATGTCGCCGTCGCAGATCGCCGCGTCGATCATGGAATCGCCGGAGACGGTCAGGGCGAAGACCTCGCCGTCGCCGACCATCTGCCGAGGCAGAACGAACACGTCCTCGAACGTCTCCTCGGCGAGGAGCGGGGCGCCGGCGGCGATCGTCCCGACGAGCGGGACCTCGACGGCCGTGTCGCCTCCGCCGCTCAGCTCGGGGGCCCACGAGGTCCGGACCCGGTAGGCGCGCGGGGTGCGCGGGTCGCGGTAGAGGACGCCCTTGTGCTCCAACGCCGTCAGTTGATGGGCGACCGAGGACGTGCTGGCGAGTCGGACGGCCTGGCCGATCTCCCGCATCGACGGCGGGTAGCCCTGCCGGGCGACCGTCTCCGTGATGTAGCGGACGATCGCCGCCTGGCGGACCGTCAGCTCTCCCTCGGCGGTCCGCGGGCCCGGAGGCCGGCCCCGACGAGGGGTCGTGCTGTCATCCATGCCAGCACCTCCACATCTGTGCAAGATCCGTTGGCGCGACCTTAACCCGCCACCCGTGACAAATGGAACACTCTTTCGGGTTTCGGGTGAGGTGGGTGACAACCCGGAGACGCCCTGGTGGGTGCGTCAAGACCTTGGGCCCCCACTTCACCCCACTTGGGCGACAGGTCAAACCGACCCACTTTGCCGCCACGGCAGGGCCACTATCCGATTTCAGGGGGCAATTCAGGGCAAAGGAGACTGGGTGCGCGAGCACTCCCCACTTCACCCCACTTGCTGCGGGCGGCGCTTCTCAGACCTCACTAGATGCTTCGATCACCTCGTAGCCAGATCACGCGATCCCCCGTATCGCGTGCACCGCTCGGAACGGTCACGACCGAGGGGGCTCCGTACCGAGGAGTTCCAACGCGACAGCAAGCGAGGTGGGGGTGCGCACGAAGAGTTCGGCCGGTCCGAGCAGGCCGCGCACTGCCTGATCTTGAGTGACGTTTGTCACCCTGCCGCGGCTCAGGCGGTGTTGGCGCAACGAGCAACAGGTTTCGATGCAACCGGGTCACGCGCGACCAGTACAGCGTGCAGACCGTTTGTCTCACGACTCCCGCAGAGACGCCGGGCCGGCCACGCCCGTCAAGCCGACAGCCTGCCGGCTTCTCCGCGGGTACCGTGCACCGCCGTCATCTCCACACTGGCGCCCAGGCGCTGGCCGAGCGACTCGGCCAGCCCGTCGCCGTGCTCATCTCAAGACTGATCGGGGGAGGAACGATGAGCGACGAGCGCGCTCGGGGTACGCGGCACCGGACGCTCCATGTCCCGCCGCATCGCCCGCCCCTTCGCCACCATGGAGCCTTTCGCCGAGAGGCGACCGCCCTCCGCACGTCACCGCTTTACGGCCCCGGCTGGTCTCCCCCGTCCAGCTGGGGCTTTCAAGTGCTGACCGCCAGTAGCGGCCCGGCCGGACGCCCGGGAGCTACAACCAGGCCTCTTCAAAGGCAGCCATCGCTTCAGCCGAGGTGGTGGCTCCGCTCAGGCCGCCTCGGAGTCGATCTCGTCCCATGCCTGAGCCACCAGATCCCACAGCTTCAACGGAGAGATGAGGTCAGCGTCTGCGGTCTCCGTCGCCCCGCCGTAGCGCATGTGGCTGGCGTCGTCGAGGAAGAGGGATGCGCATCTCATTTCGCAGCCGGTACAGCACCGCCTGTTCAACGTCGTAGGCGTCTGCGCCCAACTCGACTGCTATGTAGGTGGTCCCGGCGGTAACGGTTGCCACCGCGCTGATGTGTGTCCGCCAGAGTACGGTTCCGCCGGAAGGGGAGCGGAGGGGCGTATTCCCTCGTGCGCACGCCGCTGTCGCGTGGCCATGTGGGCTCCCTTGTCGCCTGGTTCGGGTGGGGTCGGAACGGATTCGTCAGAGGTCGCCGTGGTCCTGCCAGCCGCATGCGCCGCAGATGACGAGGCGCAGGGCGCGGTCGTCACGGTGGTCGACGGTGACGTAGGGGCGCAGCCGGTCGCTGCCGATGCCGCAGCGCGGGCATGTCTCGTACTGGCCCAGGGGGCCGAAGTCGCTGATGACCAGGGGACGTTCGGGTTCGGGCCCCTGTTCGTCGAAGAGCGGGGCAGTCGAGGCGAGGCGCGCGATCGCGGCCGCCGCCGCGTCCGTCACGCCGACGGCCAGGCGTACTTGGGGCAGTCGGTCCAGCGGGGGCGGCAGGGGGCAGTCGTCGAGGCGGACGGGTACGACGCGTTCGCGTTCCGTCCGGGCGGGGACCCAGGCGGCCTCGGCGGCGTACGACCACAGCAGGACGATGGCGTCCGCGTCCGCGCTGGGCACGACGTCGGCGCCGGCACGCGCCAGGGCGGCGGCGAGGGACGAGGCCTGCCGCTCGTCCTTGGGCTGGTACGAAAGTTGAGCACGCACGATCTCATGATGCAACAGGGCGGCACGCCGTTGTGTTTGCGCTGCCGAGCCCGCTTGCGACATGCCGCCGCGGTAGTCACAGCGGATCGCGGCATAGAGATCGCCCTTGGACTGTGGCGTTCCCGTAAGGCTCCCAGCGGCAGGTGCACATCTCACCGTCCCGCTGCAAGACCCTCGGTGACTTCCAAACAAGCCGACTCGCGAACTCGGTCAGAAGGTGACTCCCGGCGTCACCTCGAAACGACTCCCGCACACGGGCTCTGGTCCACTTCCTGTGGTCGCGTACGCAGCGCCACCGTCGATCGTGTCGGCCCACAACGGGAGAACGTCGCGCGCGAACCGGGGCGATCGGCCATGCGGGTGTGTGTCTTCCTGGCAGGGATTGATGAGGAACTTGAGTCCCTGCTCACCTGGGCGTTCCGGCGGTGGGCGGGGCTGGCGGTGTAGCGTCAGGGGCAGCTGTCGTGGTTCCGAAGTACCGGTTCGCCCGTGCGCACGCTCACGAGCGATTCTGCTGTTCACAGTCTCTGAGGACCAGGGCGATCACCTCCGGTTCCCGCACGGTGCGGGAACGGGCTTCGAGTCCCCTTGGAGGGCACAATGGCCAGCGGAACCGTCAAGTGGTTCAACTCGGAAAAGGGCTTCGGCTTCATCGAGCAGGACGGCGGCGGCCCCGACGTCTTCGCCCACTACTCCAACATCGCCAGCTCCGGCTTCCGTGAGCTCCAGGAAGGCCAGAAGGTGAACTTCGACGTCACCCAGGGCCAGAAGGGCCCCCAGGCGGAGAACATCACCCCCGCCTGAGCCCACACCCCACGGCACCCGCCCCTGCGAAGCTCGCTGGGCGGGTGCCGTGCGTTCGGCAGCTGAATCTTCCCTGTGGGCGGCGGACGACCTAGGGGGCCGGTGGTACGGAGTGTCCGGGGTTGACTCGACCGGGGCGCGTGGATGATGAGGCATGGCGTGCGACGAGGACCCTGGGTGGGTTGAGACCGCCGTCGCCGGGCTGCAAGTAGTGCGGCGACGCGGTTACCGGGCTGCGTCTGCTTGGTTGGGAGGGCGTCCTGCCGCTCTCGGTGGTCAGAACGGTCGTGGCCCTGCCGATGGGCGGAGGGCCTTCCGTCCCCGCCCGTCGCCGGCGGGCGTAAGGACCGGTCAGCGCCCGTTGTCCTGATGGGTGACGAGCTCCAGTAGTCCCCGGACGGGGAGCTGGGCTTCTGCTGGAGGGCGGAGTGTGCCGTCCGGATGGAGGGTGTAGTGCGTGCGCCTTCCATCGCGGGCCCTGCTGAGGAAGCCGGCCTGTTCGAGGTCGGTGACGATACTCTGGACGGTGCGTTTGGTGATGCGGCAGGCCGCGGCGATGTCACGCAGGCGCAGGTCCCGGTCGCGTGCGACGGCCAGCAGCACGCGGGCGTGGTTCGTGAGGAAGGTCCATGCTCCGGCCTACTGGTCCACCACGCGCCCTCCGTCTTCGACGCTGCCCTGAAGTCACCCGGCCAGCGCACGGATCGCTGCCTCGACGCGCTTCTTGATCTCGTCGCGGACTGGGCGTACGGCCTCGGTGGGATAGGCATGAGGGCGCCTGGGGCCTACGGACCTCGCCGGAATTCAGTGCCCGTTCCCGCAGCCATCGCCACGGGAAGAGTAGCGTGGGAGAGGCGAGGCAGTCCCGTGTTCGCACCGGCTCCCGAAGACGGGTGGTCCTCATGGTCGGCTCTGATTCACCCCTTGATTCCCTGCATCTGCCGAGCGGCGTTCATCGGACTGTGCGTCCGGGGTGCGCGCTCCTCCGGCTGGAGACGACGGAGTCGCGGGAAGGTGTGCTGGATGGTGCGTGGTGGCCGCGGTCGCGCGACATCGCTGCCGAACTGCCCGAGCTGCTGAGCGCCCTCACCAGGCACCTCGGCCCCGTCACCCGCGTCGGGCTGGACACCGCGGCCTGGGCAGGGCTCCCGACGCGGATCGTCGTCGACGACCGGGTGGTGCACATCGACTCCTTCCCCGTGGGTGACGACACCGTCCTGATCACCCGGGACGACCGGGACATCTTCTCGCTGCTGGTGGTCCCGCCGAGCGCGACACCCGAGGCCGCCCGCCTCGCGATGGCCCAGGCCGTTCGGGCAGACAACATCAGCCAGGCTGAGCAGATCCTCATCGATACCGGACGCGCGCAGGAGCCGTCGGACTGATGCGCCGCACCTCGACCGAGGCGGTGAGGTCAGCCGCGCCACTCCACCATGAGCAGCGTCGCGTCATCCGTGGTGTGTCCGCCCCGCGCCCGCTTGAGCGTGTGGGACAGGGAACGGGTCACCGCCCGGACCCCGCGGCCGGTCCTCTCCAGATGGTTCACACAGTCGATCAGCTGGTCCTCCCCGAACTCCTCCCCGCCGGACTTGTGCTCCTCGACCACTCCATCGGTGAAGCAGAGGACGCGGTCCCCGCGCTCCAGCACCAGTTCGCTGATCCGCGGCTGTGAACCGCCCAGGCCGACCGGGAGGGTCGTCGGGGCGACCAGGCGCTTCGCGACGCGGTGGTCGCGGACGAGGATCGGGGAGGGTGCCCGGCATTGACCCACTGCACCCGCATCGTCGTGTCCAGCTGCAGCATCTGCGCGGTGACGAAGTACTCGGGACCGAATTGCTCCGCCACGGCGCGGTCCATGAAGTCGTAGATCTCCGACAGTCCGATGCCGAGGCGGCGGGCGTGGCGGTAGGCGCCGATGGCCACGGTGGCCTTCGTGGCCGCGTCCAGTCCGTGGCCCATCGCATCGATCATGACCACGTGGAGGACGTCGCCGTTGAGGGCGTAGTCGAAGCTGTCGCCGGCCACGTCATAGGCGGGTTCCAGGATCCCGGCCACGGCGACCCTGGGCATGATCATCGCCAGCGGCGGCAGCAGGGACCACGGGATCCCCGCGGCGGCGCTCATCGCCTCAGCGCGTCGGACACGGAAGAACAAATCGGAATAGCCGTGCTTGGTCACCAATAGGTCGGCCACCAGGCCGGAGATCCGGTGCAGCAGGCGGCGGTCGTCGTCATCGACGCTGTCCAGTGTCACCGCCATGACCCCCACCTGGTCGCCGCCGTCCAGCAGCGGCATATGGACCCGGACGCCGTCCTCCTCGGGCAGCTCGACGGGGACCGCGTCGAGAAAACAGCGGCCCGCCTCGGAGCCGTCGATCATGTGTGGTTCCCCGTCCGGGAGGCCCTCACCGGGCAGGGGCACGAGTAGCAGCTGGCCGTAGTCCTGCAGCAGCACCTGCGGACGGCAGCCCCCTAACTTCTCCACCACGTCGGCGACAAACGGCCCGATCAGATGGGGAGGCAGCTCGTGCGCGCGATCGAGAACCGCTCCCAGCAGCGCTTCCCCGAAGCTCTCGGACCGGTCCGCGCGCCGTTCGGACGTCATCCGCTCACCCGCCATGATCCGCACGTATCGGTTGCGGCGGGGTGGGACGACGAAGAGATTGCTCGTGCCATCGCTCCACCAGGGGACGTCGACGACCGAAGCGGCCGGCCGGTCACTTGGGCCCGACGGCATCAGGCCCTCACCTGAGTCCAGGGCCTCCTTCCGACTCCCATGTGGCTTCTCCGTCGAGGCCGTTCTCGGCGAGTGCCAGGATGCGCGGCGCCGACAGCGGGTTCTCGGGGTCGGCGGCGGCGGTCAGCAGCCGGCTGGCCGCTCCGGCCGGCTCGTCGGGTGGGATCACCAGCAGCTCCCAGCGACCCACCGTGCCGCAGTCCAGGGTGATGGCATGCGCTTCGGCGGCGAGGCCGGTCAGGGACACCTCGATCACGTGGCCGGGCGCCAGCACCGTCTGCGGGGCATCGGGCCAGGACGCGGTGTCCACGGTGACGCGGATGAGGGTTCCGACAGCCGGGTCCAATGAGCCGACCAGCGCGGGCAACTCCAGTTCCAGCGCGTCGCAGCGCGGCCACCACGCTCCGTCCAGCGGGCCGTGGCTGACATCCGGCGTGACACTCAGCCGGGGCAAAGGCATCCGATAGCTATGTGCGTCACCTGGTGACGTACCCTCGGCGGGCTTGCTGACAGCGTCCATCGTGCAATCCCCGTCCCGGGCGGCCTGCGGCTGCCCGCGTCTGTCACTCGCCGGGAACGGCTCCGCCGTGGTCGCGCGGCCGAATAGCTCTCGGTGCACATCAGCCTACTCCGGCCACGGCAGACGGTGCGGCGCTCAACCGTCGTGCAGGTGGCAAGCGGCTCGGCCGTCCCGGCTGCCGGCGCATCGTCCCTGTGCTTGATCACCGGCTCGCCGGGGACGGCCTTTCCACGGGCAGTATCAGCACGCACGGGGCGACCGGGCCGGGCAGCCCGACGATCTCTCCGAGGTTCCGCCAGCCCCAGGACTCGAGGGCGGCTTGTCCGGCCTGGTCGAACGGATGGAGCAGGGCGACTCCCATGGCTGCATGCCGGTCGGTGAGCAGGCGCTGCTGCAGGCGGCGGGCGATGTCGCGGTACTGAAGGTGCGGATGGGCGACGACCTGAGTGAGTACGACGAATCGTGCGCAGGCGGTGAGCCGTTGGATGCTCTCCTGCAGCGTTCGGTCGAGCCCTCTGCGGCCGGGGCCGTCAGGGCCCACCGGAAATCCGAAGGAGCAACCGACCAGCACCGTCGTCTCGGCGACCAACAGGGCGAAGCCGGGACGGTGGGCACTGACCGCCAGGCGGTGCACGAAGCCCCCACGGTCGTGGAACGCCTCACCGGGGGTGCCCGCGACGGACGCCATGGCCAGGTCCGCGATGTCCTCCCGCACCCCCTCGACCTGCCAACGGGTCAGCCGGCGCAGACGGATCCCGTCCTCGAGGGCCGGCTGATCCGGCCCACGAGCGGGTTCATCAGGCGTCCGCGTCCCGGTACGCATGAGGTCGCCGACCAGCCCCGGTGGCGCGGGACTCGTGGGGGGCGCGAGGAGCAAAGTGGATCCGGTGGCGGAGAGGAGCCGGGTGATCTGTGCGCACGGGTGGTGCAGTTGCAGGGAGGCGTGCACCCGGCCGGCGCGGTGGGACGCCCCCAGGAAGACGTCCAGGCCCTTGGAGTCGCAGGAGTTGACCGTGGTCAGGTCGATGTCGATGATGGTGACTCCGTCGCGCAGACACTGCTCCAGTGCGGCCCGCAGCAGCGGCACCGTTGCCGGTCCGATCGTACCGGCGAGCGTGACGAGCGCCTGCTCCCCGCGGTTCCGCCGGTGGATGTCCAGCCGGGAAAGGACCATCACGCCTCTCCTCGGCAGGGGCACAGGCCAGCAAGGGCGCGCGGAGCGAGCGCGGCTATGGTGAACGTGCGCAAAGTTGCTTCGACCGCGGCGCCCATGATCGCGACCCGTCTCCGCACCGACCGCTCGGACGGCCCGGGGTTGATCTCTAGCCGAGGACGACCTCAGCGTGGCAGCTGGAGTGCGTGACGCCCTCAGTACCTCCACCGTACGCCGCCCGCAGCCCGCCTCGACGTGCCGCGAGCACCTCGTCACGGCCCCCACCACGCAGGAAACCAAATTCACGCACAGCACCTCCGCGCCGCGTCAGCCCCGCGCCTCCTGGGCCTCCATGAACTGAATCCCCTTGTGCGTCAGTGTGACCATCGCGGGTGTGTTTCCGCGTGCCCAGTCGACCTCGATCAGCCCTTCGACCGCCAAGTACGTGCAGGCCGCCGCCAGGTCCTCCGCGGGCATGGCGAGATCGTGGCACAGCTTCACCCCGGTGGTGCCGAGGAGGCGATTACCTTCCATGGCCTCATACAGAGTCTGCATGATCGCCTCGCGGTAGTGCTTCCGCTCTTGGAGTGTCGCCATGGCTGCCTGCCTTTCGTGCCGGCACCTCCGCACAACGTCTGACCTTCCTTGGCCTCCGTCGAGGGCCTTCGCCTCGGATTTCGTCCGGCTAAGTGTGATCGCCCGAGGAGGACCGGCTGGTCACCAGCCAGGAGCGCGCCGGCTCTGCCATGCGCGTGGTGTCCACCGTGAGGTGGAGACATGTTCCGCCGTCGGCGCCCGCTGGGTAGCTGCGCTGTTCGGTGGCGTCGAAGCAACGGCGGAGGACCTCCGCGACATGGCGAGCCGCCTCCGGGGTCGCGGCGAGGATCCGGACCTGCGCGTGCCCGGTCGGCGGCCGTTCCGGTGACTTCATGGTGCCCTCTTGGTCCTCACGGAGTGTGGCGCCGCCAGGGGGCCCACTCGAGGCGGCCGCCCCCGGGCTCTTCCGGTTCCGCCGACCGATTCCCGGTAGGGCGTCGCTGTAGTGGAAACCACCGATCCTTTCGGCATGCTGAGCGTTGAGCCGGTGGATCACGAACATTCCCGCGCTGATCACGACGATGAGCACGGCGATCATGACGACTGTCTCCACGTCCTCACCTCCTCGGGTCGGAACTCAAGAGCCCAGCCGCCGAAGCGGCTCCGCCGTCGGTCTCCCATTCCTCTTCCCGGCTCCGGACCTCTGCCGCGTTGCGGCTCATGGCCTCGTCGGCCATCAGACCGCTGGCGGTGCAGAGGCTTCCCGGAACGGCTGCTGCCGCCATCAGCCGGGCGGCGGCGGTCGGCTCCGTCTCCGGTGGGATCACCAGCAGGTCCAGGCGGCCCACCGTGTAGGAGAGGAGGATCAGTTTGTTCGGGTCCTGCTCGGCGGCGAACCAGCCGATGTGCACGATGTGCCCGGTGACAGGCACCTTGTGCGGGATGACGGGCCAGTGGGCTGGGTTCACGATAACGCGAGTGATTCGGCCCCAGCGCGCGTCCAGCGCGTCCGTCAGGCCGGGGATCTCCCGGAGGAGATCGCGGGAGCGGGGCCACCAGGCACCGTCCAGGAGACCTGGAGCCGAGGCCGGCGGGGTCAGGGACAGCCGGGTCGGCGCTGAGGACAGCCGCTCTTCGGTGATCGCATGGTCGATGGTCGCAGTCATGACGCGGACCTGTCCCCGGGGCTGGTCTTCGACGTCCCGGTGTTGTTGCTCGCCAGAAACGACACCGACATGGCGGCCGGTGTGCGAAGTACTCCCGGTGCTTTCACTCTACGCCGTTGCGAGGTCCCCAGACGTGTATGTGACCAGGCATTTTCCCGAGAGGGCGCTGTCCGGAGCCGCTGGTGAGCGGCGCCGGCGCGGCCCGTGCCGCGATGGCCAGGGCTCTGCGGACCGGCACCGTCATCCAGACCGAACAGATCCCGGCCGACTCCAGCAGTCATCAGCCACACAGGGGCCCACGAAAGCCCCTCGGACGGGCCGGGAACACCACACGCCCAGGGAATGACGTCTGGAGGTACGGCGCCCGTAGTGTCCTCCCGCTGGGAGGCGCCGATTTCAAGGCAGCCGAGGCCGTGCCGCCCGTGGGGGTGGATGTCCGGTAGCGATGCCCGCCTTTGTTCCACTGGTGCCGTTAGGGTGCGCGACATGGCCCGTACTCGGCTGTACCGCGACGGCATCCTGGTCGAGGAGGACTTCCCGGTCCGGGACATCTCCCGGCACCTGGCGGATCCGTCCTCGACCGTGTGGCTGGACCTGCGTCGGCCGACCCGCGCCGAGTTCACGGAGGTCGGCGAGGAACTCGGGCTCCACGAGCTTGCTCTTGAGGACGCGCTGCACGAGGGACAGCGGGCGAAACTCGACAGCTACCGCACCCACCACTTCCTCAGCGTCTACGCTGTGGCCGTCGACCCGGACGACGCCGCACTGACGATGAGGGAGCTCGCGGTCATCCTCACGCCGCAGGCGCTGATCACCGTCTGCAAGGACGTCGAGTTCGCCCTCGACGAGGTGGTCGCCCGCTGGGACCGTACCCCGGCTCTCGCGGCACACGGGGTCGCCTTCCTGTTGCACGGACTGCTCGACCATGTCGTCGACGGGCACTTCGCCGCGGTGCAACAGCTCGAGGAGCGTATCGAGGAACTGGACGATCTGCTTTTCGCCGAAAGCAGTCGGCAGATCCAGACCGTTCAGCGCCGTTCCCACGCCCTGCGGAAATCACTGGTTCGGCTTCGTCGCGTCGTGCTGCCCATGCGGGAGGTCGTCAACGCCCTCATGCGCCCCGACCTCAAGGTCGTCGACGGCCCCCTGCTGCCGTACTACCGCGATGTGTACGACCACGTGCTGCGTGCCAGTGAGTGGACGGAGTCACTGCGCGACCTGGTGGCCTCGGCGATGGAGACCAACCTTTCCGTGCAGGCCAACGCGATGAACCTGGTCATGAAGAAGGTGACGAGTTGGGCCGCGATCATCGCCGTGCCCACGGCCATCACCGGCTTCTACGGCCAGAACCTCCCCTACCCCGGCTTCGCACACCAGTGGGGGTTCATCGTCTCCAGCGCCGTTATCGCCGTTGCCTCTCTCATGCTGTATTTCGCTTTCAAACACTGGGACTGGCTCTGACCGCACACGCTCCTGCGCGCTCGTCGGCAGATGAACCACCACCAGGGAGCGTCTGCGTCCACAACGCCGGCCGCCCCCAGATGGCCGCCGCCTACCGTGTGCCGCGGAAGGAGTCCTCGGAGCGCGACCCCGGTATGCGAAGCGGATCTGAGGCGGTCAGCTCAGGGAATCCGATAAGGCGGTCGCGATCACCTTGGATCACAGCAGGCGGGGCGAGGGGTGAGGCAGCGTGCGGACCTTGGCCGTTGCGGCATCCTGTCCCGTGAGCGCGGCGTTCCTCAGGGCGAGCAGGTTGAGGGCGGTGGCGTAGGTGTGGAGCCGGGGAGCTTCCCGGAACCGGCAGTGCCCTTGCCTCGGTGCGGCAAGTGGTCAATGGTCTACGGCAAACCCTGTCCACAACCTCGCCCTGCGCCATGCGGTCCCCGCCCTCGGCGCCGGCCGCACGCCGCAGCTGCGCGCCTCCAACGCGGACCACCTGGCCCTGGTCCTGACCTCGGTCCCTGGACGGCCACTCAAGCAGCAGCCGCTGACACCCGCCGAGGAAATCCGCGCCCACCGGCAAGCCGGCGCCCTGCTGGCCCGCCTCCACACAGCCGGTGACCTGTCCGGCCCCCGGCGTGCCGAGGCCGAGCAGCCGCTGCAGGCTGTGGCGGACGGCGCCGACACCCACCTGTGGGAGGCCGGGGACCGGGTGAGTGCGGCGGGGCAGAAGCTGGTGCGCGAGCTGGCCGATCAGCTTCGCGGCCTTCCTCCACTGCCGCTCGCCTTCATCCACGGCGACGCCTGGGAACGCAACCTTCTGTGGTCGAAGGACCTGGGACAGGCCGGGTGGATCGACTTCGAGCGGCCCCGGTTCGCGGCCGCGGTGCAGGACCTCGTGCCGATGGCCTGCGGAACCTGGACAGATCGGCCCCATCTGCGGACCGCGTGCCTGCAGGGCTACGGCCGTGACCTCATGCCCGAGGAGCAGCACGCGCTGAGGTGCCAGGCAGCGCTGGACGCGGTGAGCTGCCTGATCTGGGGGCCGAAGCTCGACGACCCCCAGATCACCGCGCGCGGGCGGCGCACCCTGCACGGGCTCCTCGAGGAGGTGTTCGCGTGACGGCGCCACACGAGAAGACGGCCCAGGCGGAAACAGGCGAGGGGGATGCGTCCGATGCGGCAGTGTCCGTTCCCGCGGCCCGGCCGGGGGTTCCGCAGCCGTCCGCGCCGCCGGAGCTCGACTACAACGGGCGCAAGCACCGGCGGGCGATGGACGACGCCACCTTGTGGGACATGGCCCGCCGCATCCCGGCCGCGCTGACCCAGACAGCCCGACTGGCGTGGCGGGTCGACCGGCGCATGGCCCTCACGATCGTCGGGTGCCAGCTGCTGTCCGGCATCGGCACGGCCGTGATGCTCGGCGCCGTCGCTCAGGCCCTGCCGCAGCTCATGGTCGCCGATCCCCGTGCGGGCCTTGCCCGCGCGTGGCCGGCGCTGACCGTCGCTGTCGTGGCGATGGCCACGGGCGCAGCCATGTGGATCCTCGCGGACTGGGCGACCCGGCGCCTGAATCCGAAGATCGCCTCAGCCGTGGATCTGGAGCTCGTCGATCTCCACATGCGGGCCGAACTCGCCGCGTACGACGCGGAGGGCTTCGGCGACCGGAGCCAGGCAGCGGAGATCGGCGCGCTGCGCGCCGTCGACCTCGCCGACGACGCCAAGACCCTCACCAACGGGCTTGTCCAGCTCGCCTCGGCGGCCGCGGTGCTCACCTCCCTGCACCCGCTGCTGCTCGGTGTGCTGCTGCTGTCCGTCGTCCCCCGGGGGCTGGGCGGTGTGATCACCGCGCGGGTCGACTACCGAGTCCACGACCGGACGATCTCCGCCCGCAATGTCCGCGGGATGATGCGCTGGTGGCTGACGACGGCCGAGCTCGCCGACGAGCTGAGGGCCAACACGATGCGCGGCTACCTGCATTTCTGGTACCGGGCGATGTGTGACCGCGTCGAAGGACGCGAGCTGGAAGGGGCGAAGCCCTACCTGCGGATCACGCTGCTCGCCGCTTCGCTGGGCGGCCTGTTCACGCTCGGCATGTGGGCCTCGCTCGCCGGGCTGGTGCTCGCGGGCTCCATGTCGACGGCGATCGCCGGCACCGCTGTCGTCGCCTCCCAGAGCGCCGGCCGCGCCCTGAACTCGATCATCCGGTACAGCACGGTCATGTTCCACCACGGCCTCTACCTCTCCGACTACTACGACTTCACCGACGAGGTCCGTGCCATGACCACGACCCGGGGCACCGCCCAAGCCAGGGCCCCGCAGCAGATCCGGATGGAGAGCGCCTCCTACACCTATCCGGGCAAGGAGACCGCGGCCGTCCACTCGATCACCCTCACGCTGAACCGCGGCGAGGTCGTCGCCCTGGTCGGGGAGAACGGCGCCGGCAAGTCAACGCTGATCCGCATGCTCACCGGGCTGACCGTGCCCACCGACGGCACGGTGCTGTGGGACGACACCGATCTGGCCGGTGCCGACGCGGAGACGGTTTGGCGGCACGTGGGCCTGGTCCCGCAGAAGAACGGGCACTGGCCACTCGCCGCCCGGGAGAACATCACCCTGGGCCAGCCCCGGGAGCACGGCGACGAGCAGATCTGGGACGCGGCAGAGCGGGTCGGCATGACCAAGGCCCTGCGTGAGCTGCCCGATCAGCTGGAGACGCTGCTCGCCCGGTCCGTGTGGGGCGGCCACGAGCTGTCCGGCGGCCAATGGCAGCGACTGGCGTGCGCGAGGGCGATGTACCGGCAGCCGGCCGTGCTCGTCCTGGACGAGCCGACCAGCGAGATGGATGCCCGTGGCGAGCACCAGATCTTTCGTGAACTGCGGGCGATGGCCCCGGACCGGATCACTGTGGTGGTCACACACCGGCTCGACAACGTACGTATGGCGGACCGGGTCATCGTCCTTGACCAGGGCACCGTCCGGGAACAGGGTTCCTTTGATGATCTCGTGGCGACCGAGGGAAGTCTGCTCGGCGAGCTGTACGCCCTAGCCCAGGACCGCTGACTGGCGGCCACCCACAGCGGGCGCGGGGCCGCGCAAGCCGGCGCGGCCCTGCTTCTCCCTCCGGCGCCGCCTACGCCTGCACCGATGACTGGTCCGAGGGCTCATCGCCACGCCCATTCAGCCGCCCGTGCCCGACGTCGCACCGGTGGAGGGCGGCGCTGGCTGTCACGTTCCTGAGACGACGCAGTCCTCCAGTTCCGCGGCTCCTCGGCGTTTCTGGCATGGTCGAGAGCCGCTTGTGCCTCCTGTTGATGCGGACAGGCTCGGGGCCGGGGCTGCCGTCGTGGCGGGGCTGGCACGGCTGCACCCTCACCGGCGCACGGTCGGCACGGCCAGCGTGTCGGCCCGGGGCTCCACCGCAACCTGGACGGACCCTTCACCACGTGGTGCGCGGACGCGGCTCCGGCACACCGACGACCGCACCGCCTCCGCCGTGACGGTCACGAACACCCCACCTACCCAACCTCGCTGCCCCTCCCCGGTACCGCCGCTTCATCGACGACGGCGACACGCGAGGCAACAAGCCCGCCGGCCGAGCGGCACCGAGCAACAATTGACATTGCGTCATACCACTTACGCCATACGGCTTCCGTACCCGTGCGGTGCGCGGCTACGGTCGCGCCGTGACGGACACCGGCCCGCAGCGTCATGCGTTCGCCCGGCTCCCGGTCGGGGTGGTGGCATTCGCGGTGATGGCGGTGCTGCTGATGACCGCCTCGCGATACGGCTATCACCGGGACGAGTTGTACTTCCGGGTGCTGGGCCGCCATCCCGCGTGGGGGTACGTCGACCAGCCGCCCGCCACTCCGCTGCTCACCCGCGCGTCGATCGCCCTGTTCGGGGACACCGTACGCGGGCTCCGGGTCCCGGCGATCCTGGCGGCGGGCGCGGTGGCGTACCTGTGCGCGCTGGTCGCCCGGGAGACCGGCGGCGGGCCCGGCGCCCAGACGCTGGCGGCCGCGGCCTCCTCGGGGACGCTCGTACTGACCTTCGGTCACCTGTTCGTGACCACATCGCTGGACATGGTCGTGTGGCTGGCCGTCGCGTTGTTCGCCCTCCGGGCTCTGCTGCGTGACCGGCCGAGGTGGTGGCTCGCCGTCGGCGCGGTGGTCGGCGTGGGTCTGTACAACAAGCTGCTGGTTCTGCTGCTCCTGGCCGCGCTGGCCGCCGGCCTGCTCGCGGTCGGACCGCGCCGGGTGCTGTTCTCGCGGTGGCCGTGGGCGGGGATGGGGCTGGCCGTGCTGATCGGCGTACCGAACCTCGTCTACCAGGTCACCCACCACTTCCCGGTGCTGACCATGGCCGGCGCACTCCGCACGGACAAGGGCGCGCTGGGCGGCGTGCTGAACATCCCGTTCCTCTTCCTGACGGTCGGCCCGCCCCTGTCGTACATAGCCGTGGCGGGCCTGTTCCGGGTGCTGCGCGATCCGGTGCTGCGACCCGTGCGCGCCTTCGGTGCCGGATACCTGCTGCTGCTGGTGCTGCTCTGCGCCGTCGCCGCACAGCCCTACTACGCCATGGGCCTGGTGCTGACCCTGCATGCCGTGGGTTCCGTGCCGGTGGCGCGAGCGCTGGCCGAGCGGCGGCACAGCCGGGTGCTGTTCGCGCTGCTCCTCGGCCTCAACCTGGCGACCTCGGTGGCGTTCGCCCTGCCGGTGCTCTCTCTCCACAGCCAGCAGAGCCTGCGTCTCGCCGACGCCAACCAGGGCCTCGGGGACGAGATCGGCTGGCCACGCTATGTCTCCCAGATCGCCGCCGTCTACCGCCCGGGCGCGATCATCATCACCGGCAACTACGGCGAGTACGGCGCCCTCGACCGTTACGGCGCCGCCTACGGCATTCCCTCGCAGGCGCTCTACAGCGGCCAGAACGCCCTGCGCAACCTGGGCACCCCGCCCGACTCCGCCCGTACCGCCGTCGTCGTCGGCTACGACGACCGGGCCTGGCTGTCCGCCCAGTTCGCCGACTGCCGTATCGAAGGCCGGCTGGACAGCGGCTACCGCATCGACGGCGAGGAACAGCAACGCGCCGTCTACCTCTGCCACGCCCCGGTGAAGCCGTGGCACACGCTGTGGCACCGCTTCCTCCACTACGACTGACCGGACCGGCACCGCTTTCAGGTCACTCCGGCGGACCTGCGTGCACGGCAGTCGCGCCACCGGGTGACCACCCACAGCACGTTGACTCCGCCCAGGGTGACCGGCACCGCAACCGAGTCGGCGGTGAGATCGCATGAGAAGCGGCGGCTGCCATGATCGCGCACTGCGGTTCAAGTACCGTCTCCGCACCCGCCGTTCGGGGCGGCCTCTCCGAAAGCAACCTGGTCATCTTCGGTGCGTGCGGCTGGGAGGACGCGTGCGACTTGTCAGCCCGTGACGAGGGAAGACCTCTACTGACCAAAAACGTCGGACACAAGGCGTGCAATGACGAACAGAAAGCGCCTCCGGCGCAGAAACTGGCGCCCGGAGCAAGGGATACGGCTGCGCGTGCCGAGACCGTCGGCGGGCACGGCGGGGTCTGGCATCACAGGAACCGGAACCGTGCGCTGGCGGGTGCACGTCGGAAGCGTCTACTCGGCGCCGTGCGTCGCCGAGGGGACCGTCTATGTCGCCGGCAACGGGCTGTGGGCCATCGACACGGCTGACGGCACCGTTCGGTGGACCCGGCCCGACGCGGGGTTCATGAGCGCGCCCGCCGTGGTCGACGATACCGTCTACGTCGCGGGCCAGGACCGGTTCTTCGCCCTGGACGCCGCCGACGGCCGCACCCGCTGGCGCCGCCGGATGGACTGGTGGTCCTATACCCCGCCCGCGGTAGGCGGCGGCCTGGTCCACTTCGTCAACGGCAGCCGGTACCTCCGTACCCTCGACGCGGCAAGCGGGCGTCGCCGCTGGCGGAGGAAGTACCGTCGCGCCGGCTGGAACCACTCCGCCCCCGTGCTCGCCGACGGCACCCTCTACGCGGTCGACGAGCGAGGCACGATCCGGGCCTTCGACCCGGCCACCGGCAGGATCCGCTGGCAGCAGTCCACCTTCGCCCTTGAGTCCCGTACCCCACTCGTGCACGACGGCAGCCTTTATCTGGCAGACGGACTCGGCCATGACGTGTTCGCCCTCGACGCCGCCACCGGCGAGCACCGATGGCAGGCGTGGCCCGACGTCCAGAGCGTCAGCAGCATCGCGACCACGCCCGCGATCCACGGCAACACTCTGTACGTCGGCTCCCAGGATCACCGCCTCTACGCACTCGACGCGACCACCGGCAAAACCCGATGGCACGTCGTCACGGGCGGCTGCGTCGGCTCCTCCCCGGCGGTGGCGGACGAAACGGTGTACTTCGGCAGCGACGACGGTCATCTGTGGGCAGTGAGAGCGGAGAACGGCCGGGTCCGCTGGAAGGTACAGACCGGCGGACGGGTGGAGAGCCCTGTCGTCGCGGACGGCGTGGTCTACGTCGGCACCCGGGACGGATACCTGTACGCCATAGACGCGGTGCCGGCACCAGGAGCGGTGTCGTCATAGAGCACACAGAGCTCAGACCCGAAGAAACATGGGTTGATGAAGAAGTCCGCGGAGAAGTCGAACTGCTTCCAATCTCGTGCAGAGAAGTCGGAGCAGCTTCGAGACGGAAGTCGGGCGCCCCGACCTCACCGAAACCACCGAGTCCGGCGAAGAGATCAAGGAGAAGATGCTTCGTCTTCGGTGCTCCGCGAAGTTCTCGACTTCACTTCTGAGTTCGTAAAGGATTCTGCAACACAGATCCCGGACACGTTCAACGCCTTGTCGGCGCCATTCGGAATCGACTTCCCGCCGCCGTACACATCTGGCTCCCACACACCACATGCGGCATTGTCGCAGGTAGATGGCTTGCAACCGCGGTGATTGGACCACTTGAGGGCCCAGGGGTTGCCCCGTAACTGGTAGGGGCGGTTGGTGCGTTGGCTGAGCTGGGTGGGGTGATCTCAGCGGATGATCCGAAGTGGATCGAGACTTTCTCCGGGCTGGCCGAGGTGCAGTTCGCCAGACTGGTGGCGTTGGTACGGCGTCGGGGCGGTGATGTGCGGCGCGGTCGTCCCTGGCGGCTGTCGCTGAAGGACAGGGTGTTGCTGGTGGCGACGTACTGGCGCGCAAACCTCACGTCGCGGCAGGTGGCGCCGTTGTTCGGGGTCTCGAAGTCGGCGGCCGACCGCATCGTCGATCACCTGGCGCCCGTGCTGGCCATCTCACCGGGCCGCCGGCCGCGCAAGGACACGGTCTACATCGTCGACGGCACTCTGGCCCACCCGCGACCGCAGCGTGGCCGCCTCCAGCAAGAACTATCGGTACTCGACCAACCTGCAGGTCGTGATTGATGCCAACAGTCGCCCGGTGGTGGCGATCGGCCTGGCGTGGCCCGGCAGCCGCAACGACTGCCGGGCGTTCACGGAGTCCGGCGTCGACCGGGCCTGCCGCGGTGCCCCGGTCATCGCCGACGGCGGCTACCAGGGCGCCGGACTGCTCATCCCGCACTGCAAACGACGAGGTCAGACGCACCTCAGCCCGCAACAGGAAGCGGAGAACGCCGTCCACCGCCGGGCCCGAGCGCGCGTGGAACATAACCTCGCGTTGGCCAGTTGAGCAGCCTGCGTCGGCTGTCTGGCTCAACTCAGCGTCATGTGCACGAGATCAATCTCGTGCTCCCGAGCACGGGCAAAGCACCGGCTGTGCCCGGTTATGACGAAGCCGCACTTTTGCAGTACACGAATGGATCCAGCGTTGTCAGCAGCGGCGTCGGCGTGCAGTGGACGGCTGCCCTCCAGCTTGATCAGCTCAGCGAGCGCCCTGGATGCGATGCCTCGACCCCAGTGAGTTCGCCCGACGACATAGGTGACCTCACGCTCGGAGGGTGAACCGAATACTGCGGCATGCCCGACTACGACGCCGTCGGCGACAACGGTTCGCACGATGACTGCCGGATCGGACCGCACTTTGGCCCAGTGCTGGTCGAAGTGGCGGCGGTCGTAGTGGTACTTCCTGGTCACGGCTGCCATCTGCTGCAGTTCGGGGTCCGTCAACTGTTCCCAGAAGACGGGCAGGTCGCTGTCCTGAAGTTCGCGCAGGGATATCTCCATGAGTGAGGTGTCAGCCTCCGCAAGATCGTCACGAAAGGGGTCGGCTCAGCCTAGGACCAGCTCCCACTTGCGGAACAACCTTTAATACTCCAGCCGTAGATGTGGATCTTCACCCGGTGCTCGGGCGCCGGCCACGAGTGAACCAACGGCCGAGTCGGCATGCCTTACCCCGTCAGCGGTTCCCGGCCGTCAGTCAGGTGGCGTCGGCGGAGGCGGGTGAAGGCGGTGGGGCTGGGGCGGTGCGGGAGAAACTCCTTGATCTGCAGTGCGCATTCACGTGGGCTTGCCGAGCTGGTGTCGCACTCCAGGTCGTAGTCACCGTGGACGTGGACCAGGTCGTACTGGTGCGCCGCGAGGCCAGGCGGGCGGTCGCCCCGGGCCAGTTCGCGGCGGGCCAGCTCGTCCAACGGGCAGCGGACACCGACGAACAGCACGTCCTCAGGCCGCAGCACCGTCAGGCAGTCGAGCAGCCGCCACGGCTCGCTCAGCACATGGTCGACCACGATGTCGTTGCCCGCCTCCGCCATGGCCGCAATCGAGCGGTGGAAGCCCATCCTGGTCCGCCGTAGCGCGGCATCGAGTTCCTCCGCCCCGAGCTCCCGCTTACTGCGCATCGCGTTGAAGGCGTCGACTGCCAGGTGGAAGAAGACGCCGTCGTCCAGGATGTCTAGAAGCTCCCGTGCGATGCTCGACTTCCCTGAGCTGGAGGTGCCGTTGAGGAAGATGATCCGACCGGATGCCATATCGGCATGATCACATGGTGCCGACGCCGCGCTCAGGAGATCTCCAGCGGATGTCGGCGACCAGCGGCTTTCGCAAGAGACCCCGATCCTCACATGGAATGTGATCGAGTCGGTGGGACCTGGTGCGGAGACGGCTGCGGCCACTGGTGATCATCGTGAGGTGTGTGGACTGACGATGAAGCAGTGGCCGCAGGTCAGAGCGCAGTGCCTGCCGCTGGCGGGCGACGTTCGAGGGCCTGATGGAGCGGATCGCGGGACAATTCTGCCGGGTCGAACCCCCGGCTTCGCGCCAGGCAGTTGGTGCTCCGAATTGTTGGCGGACCTGCCGCGCAAGAACTGCTGGACGATCGCCGAGCACGCCGGGGACGCCACCCCGACGGCCTGCAGCACCTGCGCGGCCGCGCCAAATGGGACGCCGACCTCGTCCGGGACGACCTGCGGGCGTTCGTGCTGGAGCACGTGGCCGACGACCAGGCCGTGCTGGTGATGGACGAGACTGGCGATCTGAAGAAGGGCACCCGCACCGTCGGCGTCCAGCGCCAGTACACCGGCACCGCCGGGCGGATCGAGAACGCCAGGTCGCCGTCTACCTCACCTACGCCTCCCGCCACGGACACGCCGTTGTCGATCGCGCGCTCTACCTGCCCAAGTCCTGGACGAGCGACCTGGACCGCTGCGGAGAGGCCACTGTCCCCGACGACGTCGGCTTCGCCACCAAGGCGCAGCTCGCCCGACAGATGATCGAGCCACCCTGGACACGGGAGTTGCGGCCGCATGGGCGGCCGGCGACGAGGTCTATGGCGACAACCCGCACCTGCGCGCCGCCCTGGAGCGGCGGCAGCTCGGCTACGTGCTCGCGGTCTCCAGCACCCACCGCGTCCCCACCCCGGTCGGAGGACAGCGCGCCGACCACCTGGCCAAGAAGACCCCAAGCGGGCTGACAGAAACTGTCCGCCGGACGCGGTGCGAAGGGGCACCGCTGGTACGACTGGGCCCAGATCGCCATCACCGCCCCGGCCTTGGCCGCCATCAGCACCTGTTGATCCGCCGCAACCGTCGCACCGGCGGACTCGCCTACTACCGCTGCTATGCGCCCCGCCCGGTGCCGCTGTCCACCATCGTCAAGGTCGCCGGAAACCGCTCGACGGTGGAGGAGACGTTCCAGAACTCGAAGACCCTGGCCGGGCTGGACGAGCACCAGGTCCGCCGCTGGGACTCCGGCACCGCTGGGTCACCCTGGCCCTGCTCTCCCACGCCTTCCTCGCGGTCACGGCCGCCCACGAACGCCGCGACCAAGCCCTGGCCGACGCAGCCACTACCGACGCCAGGCCGCCCTTCAACTATGAAGATCACGTCTACGGCTGGAGTACCAGCACATCTTGATTGACTGCTCCGGGGTGTCTTCCCCCCGGCCGCCGATGGTCGGTACTCCAGCCGTAGATCGTGATCTCGGTGGTGAGGGGCGCCGAGGCAGCAGGTGGCCAGTGTCGATCATCTCGCCCGAGATCGCCCACGCCGTCCGGGCGTCGGCTCCTTCTCCGTCTACCCGAGTTCACCGAGACGGAGGGCATCCCTCATCTCGCTGAGCTTCGCGGTCGTGGCCGGGGTCCGCTCCTGCGCTTGTTCAGCGAGTCGGAGGGCGTCGTCAATCTCGCTGAGCTTCACGGAGGACAGGACGGCCGCCCGCTCTATCAGGTCGTCCCGGGACACAGTGGTCAGCCACGTGCACGGGGTGAAGCCTGGACGCGGGAACGCGAGCCGCAGCACGCCTTCGAACGGCAGTCCTTCACCGGCGCCGACCGTCACTTCGATACCCAGACCGCTGATGTCGATGCCCGCCGGAGCGACGACCTGCATCACCCGGATCCCGGACGTGTCGTCTCCCGACAGCAGTACGACCAACCTCCGCTCGTCGAACTGGACCCACCAGACTTCACCACGTTGCACAAGTCCTCCAGACACATGACGGCAGACAGACGCTGCGCGACCCTGACGCGTTGTGGAGACGGGTGCGGCCACCGTTGATCATCGGTGTGTGAAGACTGAAGATCATGCGGTGGCCGCAGGTCACAGCGTAGACCCTGCCCGCTGGCAGGAGGCGTTCGAGGGCCTGACGGCCCGGATCGCGGGCCGGTTCGCACAGGTCGAACCCCGACGTCGATTCGGGCGGTTGGTGCTCGGGCTGCTGTCGGACCTGCCGCGCAAAAACTGCTGGCTGAGGCAGGAAGGAACACCCTGTGCTCGGCTCCGGCCTGCAACCTGAGACACCGCCCTGAGTCGCTGCACCGGCGCGATCTCGGTTCGTCACCTGTACGTGGCCGGACTGAGCGCGCCCGCTCTGTCCGACCTTGTCGAAAGGATGGGACGGATGGACGAGGTCAGGATCGGTGTGCTGGCGCTGTTCGGTTTTCTCAGCATCGCTCTCACTCATGGCGGTGGCGTCGGCGGTGACGCGGCCGGCGCTCATGCTGCTGCGTGCCTGGAGTCAGCCGGGGTGCGCGGTTACCGGAAAACGGTGCTGTCGGGCGCGACGGCAGCCCACGGGTGGCTGCGGCCCGCTGGCACGCCGCCGGGAGTTCTGCTGTCCGACACCGGGTGATCGTCTGCTGGGGCGGCAATGCTCCGGGGGTCGAGGGGCGCTGGATCCGGCCGTGAGACTTGGCTCTGATCCACTTGGTGTGGTCCGGTCGCAGAGCGTCACGGTGGGCTCTATCAGTGAGGAGTGGGTGCTGTTCAGAGTCCAAGCAGCTCGGCGAGGGTGTCGCCGAGTACGCGGTCGCGCAGTGTTCCCGGACGAGTGACGCGTTCGACGGTCAGGCGGGAGAGAACCGGGTCGCCGTATGGGGCGTCCGAGCCGAAGAGCGTGCGGTCGGGTACTTCGTTGATCGCCAGTCGGACTGCGAAGATGATGTTGGCTGTGGACAGCTCGAGGAACATGTTCGGGGTGTCCCGTACCGCCTCGATTGCGGTCAGCCAGTGCTGGCCGCCGAGTTGGCTGATCACCAGGGGAACGGTCGGATAGCGGAGCGCGAGGCCGACCATGGTGGTCAGGTCGCCCTCGGTGGCCGGTGCGGCTCCGTGCACGACCACCGGGAGCCGCCCGTGATCGGCCGCTGCGCGCAGGACCGGCTCGATCCGGCTGGCCTGGCCGGGGGGTGGGGTCAGCTCACCGATGCCGTGGAAGCCCCGGCCGACGACGTCTCGTTCGACATCCACGGCGATCTGCTCGGCGGGCAGATCGAGCCTGACGGAACGGAAGCCGATGAATCGGTCAGGATGTGCTGCGAGAGCGGCGTCGAGTTCCTGCCACGCGGTCTGGTAACCGTCGAGGGCATTGGCGCGGCCACCGACCGCACCGGCCAGTACGTTCATCTCGCGTCGCAACGAGGCCAGGTCGCTGGCCCGTTCAGGATGTGGCCGGGTGGCGAACACCACAGCGCGATCCACGCCTGCTTCATCCAGCAGGGCAACTTGGCTGTGTAGAGGGTCGTGGACATGACTGTGCGCATCGATGATCACGGGGCTCTCCTGGTCATGGCAGCGACCTGGGGAAGTACGGCCGCGCGCCCAGTGTTGAACATTGACACCGTGGGAAGGTCAAGTGCACCGGAGAGACAAGGGTACGGATGCTGATCGGGCAGTTGGCGAGGCGGACCGGCACGAGTGAGCGCCGGCTCCGCTACTACGAACGCGTCGGGCTGCTGACCCCGAGGCGGCAGGTCAACGGGTACCGCGACTACGACGACGATGCCGAGCAGACGGTCGCGCAGGTCCGCGCCCTGTTGGCTGCGGGACTACCAACCCAGGTGATCCGGCAGGTGCTGCCTTGCGCACTCGCCGACGGTTCACTGCGGCCGTGCCCGGGAGTAGTGGACACCCTCCGCACCCAGCTTGCCCGTCTTGATCAGCGCGCGGACGAACTGGCCCAGGCTCGACAGACGCTGCAACGGGCCATTGCGCTCGCCGAACGCGCCGGCTAATACCCCCGTCGTAGATCGCTGGTGCGACGTCCGACCGACCGCGCCTACGGGTGCGTGTCCGTGATAGCGATGACCTCGTCGAGGCGCTCCAGGGCGGCCTGCAGGTCGTCGACCTTGGCCTGGATGCGGTCGCGCTCGGCGCGCAGCATGGCTCGTTGCTCGGCGTCGGTGTGCCCGGTGTCCCAGCATGGAAGGAGTTCCGCGATCCTTCGGCTGGTCAGACCGGCGGCGAACATCTGCTGGAAGAAGCGCACCAAGGTAACGGTGTCCTGCCGGTAGAGGCGCTGGCCCGACGGGCTGCGCTCCGCGATGAGCAGCCCCTGCTGCTCGTAGTAGCGCACGGCGCGTACCGAGACGCCGGCGCCCCGTGCCACCTCGCCGATGCGGACCAGCCGCTCGGCCGCAGCCTCCGTGACGGTCATGGTGATTCCTTTCGCCCCGGTCCTGACGGCCAGCACTTGCCTCTGACGCCAGCGTCAGGTTTTAGCGTACCGGGCATGGACATCAACAACTCCGTCGCCCTTGTCACCGGAGCCAACCGCGGCCTGGGCCGCGCCTTCGCCCAGCGCCTGCTCGAACGGGGCGCCCACAAGGTCTACGCGACGGCCCGCCGACCGGAGACCGTGGACCTGCCCGGGGTCGAGGTACTGCCCCTCGACATCGCTGATCCCGCATCCGTGAGGGCCGCCGCCGCGGCCGCCCCGGACGTCTCGCTGCTCATCAACAACGCGGGAATCAGTACGGGGACCGACCTGGTGACCGGTTCGCTGGACGCGGTGCGGCACGAGCTGGAGACCAACATGTTCGGCCACCTGGGAATGATCCGGGAGTTCGCGCCGGCGCTCGCCAGGAACGGCGGGGGCGCGATCGTCAACGTCCTCTCCGCCATGTCGTGGTTCGGGGGCAAGGGCGCCAATGCCTACCACCTGACCAAGGCCGCCGCCTGGGCCATGACCAACGGCGTCCGTCTGGAGCTCGCCGAGCAGGGCACGCTCGTCACAGCGGTACACCTCGGCCTGGCCGACACCGACATGGCGGCGGGCTGGCCGGTGGACAAGATCGCTCCGTCGGACCTGGCCGACGCGGCGCTCGACGGTGTCGAGGCGGGCTCCGCCGAGGTCCTCGCCGACCAATGGAGTCGGGACGTCAAGTCCCGGCTGCCGCTGACGCCGGAAGAGTTCAACGCCGCGATGGACCGCGCCCTGGCGGCGCTGATGGCGGCCTGAGGGGCCCTCGGGCCGCGCTGACTTCGGTCGGTTGCTTCTTACGGTCGGTCAAGAGCAAGCCGATGAAGTCAGCCCCGGCGTCTACCGGGTACGCAGCGGGCAGGCACGCGACCGATCAGGATCCGTGCACGTCTGACGCACCGCCCGCGAACTGCAGCCCACAGCACGGCGCCGAGTCGAACCGCGGCTACAGGACCGCCGCGCGTCCGGCAACACGCTCTGTCGTCGGCCTCAGACCGGCAGTCCGCAGGGCGTCGCGTGCACGCTGGAGCCGCTCCCGCCGACGACCTGGGCCGTCTACCGGGGACCTGTCTCGGGCTGTGCCGTCCCTACGGCTCCGCCCGCCCGAAGCCGAGCGAGCGGAGCAGCAGCAAGGCCCACCGGCACAACGGTGAGAGGCAGGCTCCGTCATCTCCCCGTATCCGGTGCGGGCGGCGCCGCCAGCGCCCACGGCACTCCCGAGGGTTCCTCGAGGCCCGCTGCCCGATCGCCGACGGCGTCGCGGACGCCTCGCTCACCACGCCGGCCCTCCTTGCCGACCGTGGGCTCTGAGTCATGACAGCCCGCAGGGACGCCGCGGCACGCGGGCACCTGTCTCACATCCCGCGTCTCTGCCGGCCCTCGAGTTCCCGCCGGGCAGCAAACGCCTTCGCCAGCACCCTGGCCCGGTAGGGATTCGCAGCGTCCAGGGCCGACGCCACCGCAACCGCCTCGTCCAACAGCGCCAGCCGCTGCCCGGGCAGCTCCCGCACCAACCACGACGCGCTGGCCTCCACCAGAACGTACGCCAGCTTCGACCCGTACACCTCCGGCTCCACCTGCGTCAGCAGGCGGTAGATCCGCAGCCCTTCGGCGCCGCGTACCACCCGCCGGTTGGCACCGAGCAACTCGACCCTCGCCCGCATGACCATGTCCTGATCCATCGATCCCCCTCCGTTCCCCCACCCCCACCGGCACCCGTCCCACCACGAGACAGCACGACGAACGCGTCGACACCCCACAGGGGATGCCGACACGGACGTCGGAGAGTGGATGACGACGAGTCTGCGGGCCGGCCATCACTCCGGACAAGCCTGAACGGACGTGCGCTCGGTCCTACCGCAAACCACGCCCGAGCAGGCATGATGGACCTGACACTCACTCAAACCCCCGGCCTGGGTGATCGAGGCACCTGCAGGCCGGGGCCGGGCCGGCAGCATGCGGCTGTCCCGGAAGACGACCGGGAGCTCGCACCAGCCCACGGTCTGGTCGATGGGCTCGTCCGGGAGGGTGGGGGTGCGGCGGCCCAGGCAGTAGCGATCTCGATGTTGGTCAATACGAGCAGGGCGCGCAGGAGCGTAGTGGCGTGACGGACGTGCAGGCGGAGCTTGGTGAGGATGCGCCAGTTCTTCAGGTGGGCCACCCCACGAGCGCCGTCAAGTACGTGCAAGCCGCGCACCCGGACAAGGCGCTGCCCCGGATCCGCTGACAGGGTTGCTTGGCGCCGCCCGTTGCCCACGTCCAACACCGAAGTGCGGGGGCCTGGGTTCCCCGTGGTGAGCGCGACGGTTCCATGACCGGCGGGCGTGGTTCGGTGTCAGAGGGTTCGGGCCGCAGCGGCGCCGCGGAGGAGTCCGGCGAAGGCCAGGGCGGCGGGGGTGAGCGAGTGGTCGGCCATGCGAACCAGGAGGATGCGGCGGATGGGGGCCGGCGGCTGGAGGGGCAGGACGTTGACGGCGGGTCGGATGCCCTCCAGGGCCAGGGTGGGGGCGAGGGCGACGCCGATGCCGGCGGCGACCATGGCCTGGGCCTCCTGGTAGTCGTGGGCCTCGTAGGCGATGTGGGGCTCGAAGCCGACGGCGCGGCAGCCGCGGACCAGGGCCTCGGCCACCGGGTGATGGTCGGCGCGGGTGATCCAGGAGTCGTCTGCGAAGTCGGCGAGTGAGGCGGCGTCACGGCCGGCGAGTGGATGGTGGTCGCTGACGAGAAGGGCAGGCGGGTCATCGAGGAGTGGGGTGACGACGATGTCCTCCCGGTCGATTCGGCTCCAGTCGTAGTCCCACATCAGCGACATTTCGACCTCCCGGTTCTCCAGCATCGTCCAGAGTCCGGCGATGCGGGCGCTGCGGACAGTCAGCCGTACGTCGGGGTGGGCGTCCCGGAAGGCGATCACGGCCTGTGGGAGGAGCGAAGCGCCGACGGTGGGGAAGGTGCCGATGCGCAGGGTGCCCGCGCGCAGGCCGGCGTAGTCGGCGAGTTCGTTTTCCGCGGCCTGCAGTTCGCGTTCGATCCGTTGCCCTCGTTCGGCCAGCGCCCGTCCGGCGTCGGTGAGGGTGACGCCCCGGGCGTGGCGTTCCAGCAGGGGCTGTCCTGCCTCCGCTTCCAGGCGGCTGACCTGCTGCGATACCGCTGACGGGGTGTAGTTGAGGGCACGGGCGGTCGCGGTCACCGAGCCGCGCCGGGCGACCTCCGTGAACAACAGGATGCGCCGGACGTCGAGCATGCCACCACCTCCAGCGTTCACTTGAGCTTAATAGCCATGCAGATTTCCGAGATTGTACTTCACGCTGCTGTAACCCACCGTGGAGGACACCACGCACGGCGAGACCGTCGGCGGGCTTTCCCTTCCACGTCTGTGAGGAGTCAGTTGTGCTGCGTCTGCAGGGCGAGATGATCCGCGGAGGAACCAGCAAGTGCTGGATCTTCGACCACCGCGACGTGGTCGCCACGGGCGTGGACGTCGATGCCCTGCTGCTCGCCGCCTTCAACGCCGCCGACCCCCGCCAGATCGACGGCGTGGGCGGCGCTTCCTCCACCACCTCCAAGGCCGCCGTCGTACAGGCGTCGTCCCAGCCCGGTGTGGATGTCGAGTACGCCTTCGCACAGGTCGGTATCGGCGACGAGCGCGTGGAGTGGGCCAGCAACTGCGGCAACTGCGCCACCGCCGTGGCCCTGTACGCCGTCCACCACGCTCTCGTGCCGATCGCGTCGGACACCACCACGGTCCGCATGCTCAACGTCAACACCGGGGCCCGCCTCACCGGCACGATCCCCACCCCGGCGGGCGTGGCACCGGAGCAGGGCACGGCCCTGGTGCCGGGCACCGCGGCGCCGGGCGTGCCGGTCCTGCTCGGGTTCCAGGACCCGGCGGGCTCTACGACCGGCAACGCTCTGCCGACCGGCCGGGCGCTGGACGAACTGACCGGCCCGGACGGCCCCGTCGAGGCGTCCCTGGTGGACGCCGGCGCGCCGGCCGCGCTGTTCGAGGCCAAGGCGTTCGGCCTCGACGGCACGGAATCCCTCACCGCGTTCGCCGCCGCAGTGCCCGCGCTGACCCTGCTACGCCGCCAGGCAGCGCTGGCCATGGGCCTGGCCCGCGAGGGCGATCCGGTCAGCCACGCGGTGCCGAAAGTGGGCATCATCGCCCGGCCTGCCCCCTATCGCACCACCCAGGGCATCCTCGTCGACCAGGACGAGTACGACCTGGCCGTGCGCATGGTCTCCATGCACGCCCCGCACCCGGCGATCGGCCTCACCTCCGCCGTGGCCCTGGCCACGGCCGCCGCCACCCCCGGCACCCTCGCCCACCGCGTCGCCCGGCAGACCGCCGACGGCACGCTGCGCCTGGGCACCCCCGCCGGCGTGATCACCACCCAAGCCGTCCCCGCACCGGACGGCGCGTCCCCCACGGTGCTGCTGCACCGCGCCGCCCGGCGCATCGCCCGAGCCGAACTCCTCGTTCCCGTCCTGGAAGGACGCCCCGCATGAGCCGCAACGACGCCGCCCCGGGTACCGTCACCGCACCACCGGGCCGCATCCGCCGGATGCTGTCCCACCTGTACATCCAGTGCCTGATCGCCGTCCTCCTCGGCGCCGCCGTGGGCGGGCTGTGGCCGTCGGTCGGCGCTGACCTCAAGCCGCTGGGCGACGGCTTCATCGCGCTGGTGAAGATGTTCATCGCGCCGATCATCTTCTGCACGGTCGTCCACGGCATCGCCTCCATGGGCAACGCCCGCGCGGTCGGCCGCGTGAGCCTGAAGGCTCTGGTCTACTTCGAGGTGCTGACCACCGTGGCCATGGTGATCGGCCTGGTCGTCGTCAACGTCGTCAAGCCGGGCAGCGGTCTGCACGTCGACCTCGCCACCCTGTCCACCAAGGGCCTGCCGCCGGAGGCGACCACGGCCCACGAGGGCTTCGCCGAGTTCGCCCTCGCCATCATCCCGGCCACCCTGGTCAGCGCCCTGACCGGCAACGAGATCCTGCCGGTGCTGCTGGTGTCGGTGCTGTTCGGCTTCGGCCTGCACGCCAGCGGGGAGGCCGGCCTGGGCATCGCCCGCGGCATCGAGAAGTTCTCCACGGTCCTGTTCACGCTCATCCGCTGGATCATGCGGCTCGCCCCCATCGGCGCGTTCGGCTCGATGGCCTTCACCATCGGCAACTACGGCCTGGGCACCCTGCGCCACCTGGCCCTGCTGGTCGGATCGTTCTGGCTGACCGCCCTCTTCTTCGTCCTGGTCGTCCTCGGGACCGTGATGCGCCTGAACGGACTGCGGCTGCTGCCCTTCCTGCGCTACATCAAGGAAGAACTGCTGATCGTCCTGGGCACCTCCTCCACCGAGCCCGTCCTGCCGCGCATGATGGCCAAGCTCCAGCACGCGGGCGCCTCGAAACCGGTCGTCGGCATCACGCTGCCCGCCGGGTACTCCTTCAACCTCGACGGCACCGCCATCTACCTGACCATGGGCTCGGTCTTCCTCGCCCAGGCCCTCGGCATCGACCTCAGCCTCACCCAGCAGCTGACCATGCTCGCCGTCATGCTGCTCACCTCCAAGGGCGCCGCAGGCGTCACCGGCTCCGGCTTCATCGCCCTGGCCGCCACCCTCAGCGCCGTGCCGCACGTCCCACCCGCCGCCCTGGCACTGATCTTCGGCGTCGACCGGTTCATGTCCGAAGCCCGCGCCCTGACCAGCCTGGTCGGCAACGGCGTCGCCACCCTGGCCGTCGCCCGCTGGGAGGGCGAGCTGGACGAGGACCGCGCCAAGGCCGTCCTGCGCGGAGAGATCCCCTACGCCCCCGCCCCCGCTCCCTCCGCGGTGACAGCCCAACCCGATCCGAAGGAGACACCCGCACCAACCCACGACCCCGTCCCCGCCGCACACTGATAGTGCGTGGGCGGGCCGGCCCGGAGCAGATACTCCGGGCCGGCCCGCCCACGTCTCAACAGGACGTCGTACTCGCCGCCCGGGCTGATCAGGAACGTTTGACCCTCCGGTACGCCCAGTCCTCCAACCACTGCTCAAGTCCGGCGAACGCCGCACTGAACTCCCGCATCGTCTGCCGTTCAGGTGATCAGAGATCCACGGATTCCCCGACGGAGTACCTGTCCGTACGATCCGGGCGGGAGGTGCGTCAGGTGGCCGGGGATACAGAACCGGACCTTCACGGACTGATCACGGCCCGCAAGGCCGAACTGCAGCTGCAGGCAGAGAAGTTGAGCCAGCAGCTTCATCCGCGCCCGGCGCCGCACAGGAGCGGACAACCGCCGCGACTACAGCGGGAGACACAACCCCGTGGTCATCACCGGCTCCAAAGCCGCCCGCACCAAGCCACTCATTCCTGCGAGGAAGCAGGTCAATAAGCTGATCGCGTCTGTCCGCGCGGCCTGCGAGCACGCCTTCGCGCACCTGAAGAACTGGCGCATCCTCACCAAGCTCCGCCTGCACGTCCGTCACGCCACCACGCTCCTGCGCGCCCTGCTCGCATTGACCAACATCGAGATCGCGCGCTGACAGACGATCTCGACGCCAGACAATCGCCCCCGACCAGCACGAGGACACAACCCACCACACACACCAGCCCCGTGACCAGCGAATCCAAGCTGGCAGACGTTCAATGCCACCAACGCGCCCAGTCACAGGGGGCTGCCTGCCGGCGAGGTCAGGAGCTGCCGTTCCGGGCAGGCGGAGACGACGCGCTGGTGGATGGGCCTGGGCGTGGACTGGCGGGGTTGCGCCAGGCCTGGATGAGTTGGACCAGGCGGCGGGCTGGTGTCTCGCTCGGGAGGAACAGGACGAGCACGAGCAGGACGAGCATGCTTGCCGTGAGTCCTGTGGCCATCCAGGCGGGTGGGCCTGCATCCACAAGGGCTGTCCCGAAGGCGGCCGCCGCCCCGAGCAGGCCGCCGATGCGGGCCGCCCAGCTCCTCATCGTGGTTCCTGGCAGGCAGGGCGGCGCAGGGTCAGGGACAGGCGGGGCGTGCTGAGCAGCACCCGGAAGGTGAAACAGGTGCGGGTGCGGCGGGTGGGCAGAACGGCCAGTTCCGCCTGCCATTCCTGCCGCCATCGGGCTCGCTGTGTGCCGGGCAGCAGCAGGGTGAGCAGGGACAGCACGCGGATGGTGACGGCGAACGCGGCGGGTGCCGGCTGGAGCACGGCCGCGGAAAGGTCGTCCAGTTCACGGCTGACGTCGGCCAGGCCTGCCGCGCGGGCCAGGGGTGCGAAGAGTTCGATGGTCTCGCGGGCTTTGCCGTGTTGCTTGGCCGGGTCGACGAATTCGATGGTGCGCATGTTGTGGAGTCGGTCGGCCAGGCGGATGACCAGTACCGCCTCGTCATGCAGCGGCCGGGCGGCCGGCTGTGCCGCGTCCGGGTGGAGCCGCCCGCGCGGGGGGATCGCACGCAGATCGACGGTACTGACGTCTGCCACCAACCGGGCGACATCCGATCCGAATTGCTCAGCCAGACGGCCCGGCGGACACGGTGTGTCATCGATGATGTCGTGCAGCAGGGCGGCGCAGACCACGGGCGGCGGCATGCAGGCGCCGGCGACGATGCACGCGACGGCAAGGCAGTGAGTCAGGTACGGGTCACCGCTGCGGCGGGTCTGTCCCGCGTGCCAGCGGGCGGCCGCCTCGTCGTGGGCGAGCTCGGTGACTCCTCCCCCTCGTGAACGAGGGGGCTTCTCGCTATGCCAGTGCGGCTTCGCGACGGACCAGCCCGGCCCGTAGGACATTGATGGCGCCCACCGTGTCAGCGTGCGCGTTGTGCCCGCACGAGACGCAGTGGAACTTCTCCTGCGTGGGCCGGTTCTCCTTGGCGGTGTGCCCGCATTCGGGGCACCGCCGGGAGGTGTTGCGGGGGTCCACCGCCATCACCTGCCGTCCGGCTCCTTCCGCCTTGGCGGCCAGGATCGCGAGGAACACCCCCCATCCGGCATCAGAAATCGAGCGGTTGAGCCCGGTCTTCGCTCCGGCCCCGTTGGGCAGGAAGTTGCCCGGCTGTTCAGGGTCCGGCTTCGGTGCGGGGGTCTTGCCCATGTTGCGGATCTTGAGGTCTTCGTGCGCGATGAAGTCGTGTTCCCGCACGAGACCGAGCGCAGTCTTGTGCGCGTGGTCCAGACGCTGACGGCGCACCTTGCGGTGAAGTCGGGCGACGGTCTCCACGGCCTTGCGGCGGCGCTTCGAGCCTCGCTTGCAGCGACTGAGGGACTGCTGTGCGGCTTCAAGCTTCGCGGAGGCCTTCCGGCCGTGGCGGGGGTTGGGTACGAACTCGCCGTTGGAGTCGGCAAGGAAGTTGGATATACCCATGTCGACGCCGACCACACTGCCGGTCACCGGAAGCGGCTCGGGTACGGTCTGCTCGGCGGTCAGGACGACGTACCAGCGGCGCCCTTCACGCTTGACGCTGATCGTCTTGACCTTGCCGATCACGGGCCGGTGCCGGTGCACCTTGACGTGCCCGATGCCCTGGAGCCGGACGCGGGTGACGGGGTCGTGCGGGGTGGAGTCCCAACGGCATCCGTCGCCGTCCTTGGGGAAGTCCACGGTGTCGAACCGCTTGCCCGACCTGAAACGCGGATAGCCCGGCGCGTCTCCTACCATCACCCGCCGGAAGAACGCAGTGAACGCCTTGTCCAACCGGCGCAAGGTGGCCTGCTGAGACGAGAACGACCAACGCCCGTGACGCTCCGGGTCGAAAGCGCGGATGTCCTTGAGCTGGGCGGACTGCTGCCCGTACCGGACGGTGGTCTTCGAGGCGTGTCGGTAGGCGTCGCGGCGTTCCTGCAACGCTCCGTTGTAGAGCGAGCAGTGATCGCGCAGCATCTCGGCGAGCGCGCCCGCCTGGCCCACGGTGGGCCGCATGAGGAACTTGTACGCACGGATCATCCGGCTCACCCCGTCCCTGGTCAGCTTCGAAGATCCTACTACGCTTGGCGTATGCCACCACGTTGGGAACCAAACCTCGATATCCGCACTGGCCGTCACGTCACCTACAACCTGCATGCACACTTGGTGTTCGTCACGAAGTACCGGCGCGGCGTCTTCGACGACGGCATGCTGAAGCGTTGTGAAGAGATCATGCGTGAGGTCTGCGGCAGTTTCGAGGTGGAACTGCGGGAGTTCAACGGCGAAGCCGATCATGTGCATCTACTGGTGCACTACCCGCCGAAGGTTGCCCTGTCGAAGCTGATCAATAGCCTCAAGGGCGTGAGCTCCCGGTATCTGCGGGCTGAGTACACCGGCCGCATCAACCGGATCGGGATGGGCTCCGTCTTCTGGTCCCGCTCCTACTTCGCCGGCTCCTGTGGCGGCGCACCGCTCACCGTGATCCGTCAGTACATCGAGCAGCAAAAACGTCCTCTGTGACCTGCGCGTCAGAGCGGTCCTGAGATGCGTTTCCCTCCCCGGCTGAAGCCGGGGATACCCACGCAAGATCAGGGATGGGAGCGAGGTCGGCATCGGGGTGGTGTGCACGCACGACGCCCAACAGCCCTGCGAGGGACGGCCTGTTGCCATGGCGCACGCTCAGCCCGAGCACTAACCGGAGTCGGGCTTTCATGACGCTCCCCCATCGCCGACCGGGTGCACGGCCGCCCAGCCCGGCAGCGGCTGCCTACGGGCGCGGTAGGCACGGGCGAGGGCCAGGCGGGCCTGTTCGGCGCCGTCCTCGCTGATCCGGTAGAAGCGGCGGCGGGGCCGGCCGGCTTCCTCGTGGACGGCCGGGTCCTCCCAGGTACTGTCCACCCAGCCGACCTGTTCCAGCCGCGCCAGGATCGGATAGATGGTGCCCGACGGCAGCCCCGCCAGCCCGCACAGCTCAAGGCCGTAGCGCTCCTTGGCGGGATCCTCCAGCAAAGCCCGCAGCACCAGTTGGGTCTGCAGGGTCATACGCGGACTCCCCATACTCGTACTCTACATAGCCTATATACGACACGTCTAGAGAACGTGACGGTCCCCCCTGGTTCTGCTCCCAGCAAGGCGGAGCGCCACCCCGACCAACAGCCGGCTCGCGCCGGCGCGGCCGTCGACGGCTGCAGTGCGCTCCTGACGGCCGTTGAGGACCGTCTTGGCCGCGACTACGCCGCATGGTTGACCGTGCTCGACAAACTCGCCATGTGGAGGGGACACGCGGGTGACCCGGCAGAGGCCATCCATCTCCTGACTCGGATGCCGGACGGCGCTCGTCGGCTGCTGGGTGACCAAGATCCCGTCGTCCAGTCGTTGAGGGCAACATCGCCCCCTGGTCCGGCCAGTTGCCGACGACTGCCGCATCGCTCCATCAGCCGCGGGAACATCAGATCTCCCTCGGCACTGAGCCCTTTCCAGTCCGGGAGGCAGCCGATCCGTGCCGTCCGCGTCGTCCGACGAGCCTGGGATGATGACGTCCCTGGCGGCGCTAGGGTCCCGTCCCACGCGCTGGCCCGAACTCTCTGAGCCTCAACCGAGGCGTCGATAGGATCCGGGCATGGCTGATCGTCGTTTCGAGCTGATCTGTGAGGTCGAGCCGCCCACTCGCCCCGACCTGACCCGCGTACGTCACCAGATCGGCGTATTGAGCCCGATCGCCGACTCGTTCCTGATCCCCGACAACCACATCGGCCGGGCGACCGTGTCGAGTGTCGCGGTGGCTCACGAAGTCCAGGCCATGGGCGCACGCTCGATCGCCTGTCTGAACTCGCGGGATCGTAACTTGCTGGGTTTCCAGCGCGACCTGTTGACGGCCGCCGCTTATGGGGTGGAGCGGTTCCTGTTCGTCCACGGCGACAAACCCAGTGCGGGAGGCCGAACCAGCGAGCTGACCGTCCGCGCCATGATCGAACAGGTGCGGGCAGCGGAGCAGGACCCGGCATTCGGCGGCTGCGGCCCCTTCCGGGCCGGGGTCACCTCCGGGCTGCGTCCGCTGCCCGGGTGGAAGAGCGCTGCCGACTTCGTCTTCGCCCAGGTCAGCTACTCGTTGGAGAGTCTGCTGCGCTGGCGCGACAGCGTCTCGCTGAGCGTGCCGGTGTATGCAGGGGTGATGGTACTGGCCAGCGCCGGCATGGCCCGCAACCTCGCAGCCAAAATCCCCGACATCGACATCCCCGGCCAGTTGGTCGCAGACGTGGAACGCGACCGCGACGCCGGCGTCGCAGCAGCATGCGAACAGATCCTGGCCATCCGCGACAGCGGCGCATTCGACGGTGTCCATCTGGTGCCGGTCAGCCGGTATCGGCAGGTCGCCGCGCTGCTGGAACGTGAACTGTGACCGGGGACTGAATTCTCAGACGAAGGCCGAGCAGGGCCGCGGACCGGACGCTGAGGACCCCTTTTCCCCGCAAGCCCCCCGGCGTCGCCGAAACTCGGCTCTGGCACAGATCTTGGGGAGCGGTCGCGGAGAGTAACTTGCCGAGCCCCGGCCAAGGGCCGAAGGCCGCTGAGTCGCAGACGTAGCGCGCCTCCCCTGCGCGGGACATGCCCTGCTTCTTCCGAGAGAATTGACTCGCTGCCTGACGCTGACGCTCCTAGCCTGCGTCGGGTGATGACAGCTGATGACGTGTTGTTCGTCCTGGCCCTGTTACAGCGAGCTGAGGCTGATGTCTGGGTCGGTGGCGGATGGGGAATCGACGCTCTGATCGGCGAGCAGACCCGAGACCATCGCGACTTGGACTTGATGCACCGGCAAGACCAGGAAGCCGCCGTGCTGACGGCCCTCTCAGCGGCAGGTTTCGTGGAGAGCCTGAACTGGAGGCCCATCCGGTTCGTCGTGAAGGCTCCGGACGGCCGGGAGATCGACCTTCATCCGCTGGTCTTCAGTGATGACGGCTCTGCGGTGCAGGCGTCACCTGACCCGCAACATCCCTTCGCCTATCCCTCGTCCTGCTTCTTGACGGGCACCATCCGGGGAACGCTCGTCCCGTGCTTGTCCGCCGAACAGCAGGTCTACTTCCATCAGGGGTACGAACCGACGGAACGCGACCGCCAGGACATGGCGCAACTCCGCCGCGTCTTCGGGATCGCCACGCACTTTTGATCCACGTCGAAGCGGGGGCAAGACAGGCAGTGCTCTGAGATCTTGGCGAGCGACAACGGAGGGTTATTGGAGCAGGATCGACTTGCGGAGTAGTTCGAATCCGGCGCGTCCGTAGAGCTGCCTTTGATCTTCTTGATGCGGTCAACGGCGCCTTCCGTACCGCCGGAGCTCCAGTGAAGGGTGAGGCCGGCGGTCACGGCGTCGAGGTCTCGGAGCAGGTGGAGTGCGCAGCCTGTGAGGCCGGGCAACTGGCTGGCTTCGACGGCGTCGATCCAGGCCGGGAGCGTGGAGCCGAGGCGGCAGGTGAGGATCTCGCCGAAGTTGCGGACGCCTTCGGCGGCGGCATCCAGTTCGGGGCAGCGGGCCAGTACGTCCTTCATCGCGGCGTGCTCGTGTTCGCTCAGGGCCGCGGGGTGGCGGGTGAGCCAGCCGGTGACCCGCCGCACGGTCGGCGGAGGCGGCGGCGCCTGCGGCGGTGCGGCGCGCAGGGTGGCGATGTAGGCGCGGACCATCTGGTACGTGACGGGGGCGTTCTCGGCGATCAGCTCGCGGTGCAGGCGGGTGACGTTCGTGCAGCCTGCGGTGAACCGCCGCTCCAGGCAGGGCCTGTAGGGGTCCAGTCGGCTGGGGCGGGGTCGGTTCTCAACATCGGGCGAGCACCCAACACGGTCGACGCGTACGGACGGGCGGTCGAGGACCACCTGCGGTTCTGTGCAGCTGAAGGCATGGACCCGCTGCTGGCCCGCGCGGACACCGTCGCCGAGCGTGTGGACTGTCCGGGCAGGACAGTTCGTTCGTGCCGGTGACGTCCCGGGCCTGAGCCGCCTGTGTGGAACGGGGTGAGCAGGTGTGAGGGGCCCGGCCCGGCGAGCGCCGGAACGCTCGCCGGGCCCTTGGTGCCGAAGCGTGAGTGAGCGCCACACGTATATCCGATTCACCGGGCGACCGGTTCGAACGCGGGCCTGCTCCGGAGGTCCTGTCCCTGCGCCACCCGAACGGTCGAACGCAGCACGAGTGGCAACACTGCTGTCGCTTTCGGACAGTAGGAACCATGAACCGTCACCGGCGCCCATCCCGGCGTGCCCCGTGGATCGCGGGCGGTGCAGCCGTGCTCATCTTCGGTGGCATCGGCATCTGGGCCTTGGTGACGCAGGAACACGGCACGCCCCGGCCGACGCCGTCGGGACTCACACTGCCCACGCCGCCCCGAACACCGACGCCCATCCCCACTCCGTCCAGCAGCCCTCCCCGGCAACCGGCGCCGTCCAGCAAGCGACCCCAGCCGACACAGGGCAGGACGACAGCCGCCCCGCAGCTCCCACCGAAGCCGACGCCGCCGAAGCCGGTGCCGACTCCGGCACGGTCCGCGGTGGCCGAGCCGCCGGTGACGACCCCGCCGACGGCCATCCGGGTGTCACCAGTGTCACCAGTGCCGCCGATCTCGCCAGTGACACCGACGGGGCCCCCGAGCGTGCCGTCCACGCCGCCTGCGACACCGCCCCCGGCATCGCCCGCGACGCCGCTTCCGAGACCGCCGTCGACACTGCCTGCGACACCGCCCGCGACACGGCCTCCGAGAGTGCCGTCGACACTGCCTCCTCCGTCGCCCGCGACGTCGCTGCCGAGGCCGGGCTCGACACTTTGGTACACGAGCCCGGCGGCGACGGCTGCCGCCAGGCGTATGGCGGCCGCCGGGGTGGTCGGGGACCCTGCCTGCTCCCTGTCGGCTTTCGGCCGGCCGGATCCGGCGCTGATCCCGAACGGCCTGACGTCGGTGGGCACCGGACAGGCCGGTGGCTACTGGTGCCTGATCTGGCACCGAGACCCGTGACGGTCAGCCCCGAGCGCCGGTGCCCGGCAGGGTGTCGTCCGCCACGTCGCGGAGCCGTGATGGGCGGTGACGCCCAGCTTGGGCAGCGCCTGTTCGGCGTCCCGGCGTGCGCCGGGCGGCTCGCCGAGCAGGGCAGCGCAGCGCAAAGACCGTCGCGTCGAGCGCACGAGCGGGCCTCGGCCCACCGGCCCTGCTCCAGCCAGGCCCAGCCGGCGGCACAGCCCAGTCCGGCGGGGAGGGGCCAGGGGCCTGCCAACGACCGAACGCCTCGCCGAAGCGTGCTTGCGCTTGCGCGTGGTGAAGGGCATCGACCTCGTCGAACTGCCCGCCGCCGAGTCCTGCTGCGGGCTTCGGCGGCATCTTCGCGCCGAAGAACCCGGACGTGTCCAGCGCGATGCTGGCCGACAAGATGCGCCATGTCCTGGACACCGGCGCCGCATACCTGTGCGCGGGCGACAACTCCTGCCTCACCGACATCGGCGGCGGCCTGTCCCGGCTGCGGACCGGCGTCGGCACCATGCACCTGGCCGAGATCCTGGCCTCCACCGAAGGGAACCTACGGTGAGCGGCGCCGACAACGTCGTATGGCTGGGCACCCCGTCCTTCCCCGAGGCGGCACGCGCCGCGCTCGCCGACACCCGGCTGCGCGCGAACCTGCGCCGGGCCACCGGCACCATCCGGGACAGGCGGCTGGCGGTCACCGCCGAGCTCGACGACTGGGAGGACCTGCGGGAGAGGGCGGCTGCCGTCAAGCGCCGCACCCTGCGCCACCTCGACCGCCATCTCCTGCGGCTGGAGGAGACGGTGACCGCCGCCGGCGGCACGGTCCACTGGGCGGCGGACGCAGCCGAGGCGAACGCCATCGTCACGCGGCTGGTGCGGGCGACCGGCGAGAGCGAGATCGCCTTGTTCCTCGCGCGCTCCCCTTTTTGCGAGGCTGCCTCCTCCAACGCGGCCAAGGTCTCTTCGCTGACCCGCATGCCGGCCGCGTCGTGATGCGCCCGCGTAGTCGTGGAGTGCACGCCGACCAGGGACATGTCGTCTCGTCCCTGCGGCGGCCTCGGCGATCGCCTCGTCCAGCAGGGTCCGAAAGACGCCCGCGTCCCGCCAGCGCATGAAGCGGTTGTAGACCGCCTGCCAGGCACCGAACCACTCGGGCATCTCCCGCCACCGGCTGCCGGTACGGAACCGCCAGATCACCCCCTCGAACCGCTCACGCAGCCGCTCCGGGTACGGGCCGAACCTGCCGACCGGCAGGAACGGCCCGATGAACTCCCATTCACCGTCGGTTAGTTGCGCACGCGTCACGCCACAGTCCTACCGGACCGACACCCCACCCCGGGCCTGATCACAACCACAGGCAGCCCATAGCGGGCAGGCTGCGCAGCAGTAGTGGACCGCGGTGCTGCGCGCACAGGGCTCAGGCGCGGAGCTGCATGTATTCGAAGACGGAACCGTCCGGGTGGCGAGCAACGACTCTGGTGCCGTTGGGTACTTCGTTGGGAGCTTCAAGGATTTCGGCGTTCGCCTTGCCGAGAGCCTCAAGAACGGGGGCCAGGGAGCCGACGATGACGGTTCCGTTCTGCGAGACATACTTCTCAAGGGGGCCGGAGTAGAGCAGGAATGGTCCTACCAGTGCCAACTCAAGCTCACGGTAGGGGAATCGACGGACTTCCGTTTCTCCGGTCAGTTCCTGGTAGAGCGGGATCGCGGTGTCAAGGTCATCCACCTCAACGTTTGCGACCATTGCATGGATATTGTTGCTCATTTCAGTGCTTCCTTTTGGGTTGCGGTTTCGGTATAGACGTAGTCGCCCCCCGCACGGCGTCGTGCGCCATCCCGTCCCGATGGAGTTCATCAGTCCAACGGCCTTCGCCGTGGCATCAGTGGCTTCCGCGCCAAGCAGGCCGGCAAACTTCTCGGCAATCTCGCGGGTGGCCATGAACCCAGATTCGTCGCGAGGGGCCGTAGCCCGTGCGCCGTCGTCCGAATAGGTGCGAGGTTTGGAGGCCGCATATTGCGACATATGAGCCGCAGTCTCGCCATCGATCCACAGACATATGAAACGAATGGACGATAATGTCGCGCAGGTCACCGTCACGGCCGTTCGTGGTCGTAACAGTGATTCCCGTCCTGGCGGACTGCTGTCACACTCATGCCGAGAATGCAGGAACGGAGGGGGGACCCTATTCGAGCAGTCTACTGATGAGGAGTGCGTGTTGCTCAAACCGACGATCACAGCCCGGGAACAGGGCGCGATCCTTCAGCAGAACCGAGCGGACCGCCAGTGATGCGATCAGATCTGGTTGAGTCCGCCGTCCACGAACAACTCCGATCCGGTGACGAAGCTGCTTTCGCTGCTGGCGAGGAACAGAGCGGCGGCAGCGGCCTCGTCGGGGTGTCCCATCCGGCCCAGTGGCACCTTGCTCGCGAAGACGTCCCGCATTCTGGCGGCCTCGGTGGCGTCGGCAGCCAGTCCATTGATGCCCGGTGTGACGATCGGCCCGGGTACCAGGGTGTTCACCCGGATGGCCCGGCCCCTGAGTTCGTTGGCCCAGGTGCGGGAGAAGGAACGGACGGCGGCCTTGGATGCGGCGTACACGCCGAAGGCGGCCTCGCCCGAAGTGGCCGCGGTCGATCCGGTCAGGATCACCGACGCGCCGTCGCTGAGGAACGGAATTGCCTTCTGGACGGTGAAGAGCATCCCCCTGACGTTGGTGTTGAACGTCGCGTCGAAGTGCTCCTCGGTGACCTGTTCGAGAGCAGCGAATTCGCCGCCACCTGCATTGGCGAACAGCACGTCGATGCTCTGCCCCCGCTCGGCGACGGCCGCGTAGAGGCGGTCGATGTCTCCGAGGTCGGCGACATCGCCCCTTACCGCGGTGGCCCCGTGGCCGATCTCGGCCAGGGCGGCGTCGAGGGCCTCCTGCCGGCGCCCGGTGATGAACACGTGGGCGCCTTCGCGCGCGAACCGCTTGGCAGTGGCCAGGCCGATTCCGCTGTTGCCTCCGGTGACGACGGCCGTCTTTCCGTCAAGCTGTCCCATGATCATTACTCCTGTTCGGCGCGGACGTCGTCCGTGCACCAAGCGCCGCTAGCACGTCACAGCCCGCACGCTAGGCAGGCCCAGTTATGGACTATACGGTAAAGAACTTCGTTATGGACCGTACGGGCAAAAACGGCAGTGCGAGGTACACCACTCGCCCCCGCGGGCGATGGCCGCACAGAGGCGGCCGCAGACGGGCGCTCTCAGTCCTGAGGCAGCCCCACACTGAACGGCAAGGCAGGCCGGCGCGCGACCCGCCCCCCTGGGGGCTGTCGCAGGCGATGGCAGGCTCGGAATCGCGCGAGCCTCTTCGCCACCCCCGCCCCGGGAGCCCGACCAGCTGCGCACCCGACTGATCACCTGATGGCCTCAGCACCGATAGATCTGGACCGATGAGTCAAGAAGGGCGTAGGCTCTCCTCATGGGACGGCCTCGAAAGTTCGACGAAAACCAGGTCCTGGAGTCCGTACGCGAGCAGTTCTGGAATCAGGGCTACGGGGCTACGTCGCTGCAGGATCTGACGGATGCCACCGGGCTGGGCAAGGGAAGCCTGTACGGCGCCTTCGGTGACAAGCGGCAGCTGTTCTTGCACGTGCTTGACAGCTACCGCACCGAGCAGCTGAACAGCATCCGGGCGATACTCGCCGGTCCCGGTGCCGCCGTCGAACGCCTGACTCTCCTCGTGGAGGGCGTAGCCAAGGGATTTGCGGAAGACCCGCTGCGGCGCGGATGTCTCCTGGTCAACAGCACGTCCGAGCTGCACAGCAACGAGCCCGATGTCGTCTCACGATCCAGAACCACGTACCAGGAGGTCGAAGACCTTCTGATCGCATGCGTGAAGGAAGCCCAGCAAGACGGATCCATCAAACCGAGCGCCGACCCCCAGGAACTCGGGCGCCTGATCCTTGCCGTGATGCAGGGCATCGAGTTCCTCGCCAAGACGGACATGGACGACGCGGCTCTTCAGCAGATTGCCCACGCCGCGCTCAAGCTCCTCGGCTGACATTCCAGGTGGGCGCATGCACCATCTGGTACCGCACGGCCCGCCCCAGGTCCGTGCGCCAGCTCGTGGAGAAGCGGCCGTGTCGTCGGTGCCGGCCCCCCTCTACCGATCCCGATGCGCCAGCCAGGACGTCGGCAGGTACAGACGCAGGTCGATCACGGTGCCGCCGCCACGCGGTGTTTGGTGAGCACCGCGGGCGGCAGACGCCCCCTGCGTCTCGGCGCTAACTGCGCGCGAACTCAAGCAGGTCCTTGTTGAAGGTCTCGGCGTACTTGGGCACCATCGCGAGGCCGTGCGGTGCGCCCTCGTAGACCTTGTACTGCGCGCCCTTGACGATCTTGGATGATTTTTCCCCGGCGGCGACGATGGGCACGATCTGGTCGTCGTCGCCGTGCACGATCAGTGTCGGCACGTCGACCTTCTTCAGGTCCTCGGTCGTGTCCGTTTCCGAAAACGCCTTGACGCAGTCGTAGGCGCCCTTGATTCCGACTGTCATGCTCCAGAGCCAGAACTCGTCACGCGTTCCCTGGGTGACGGTCGATCCCTCACGGTTTGCGCCGTAGAACGGGGCACTGAGGTCCTTGTAGTACTGGGAGCGGTCTGTAAGCACACCTTGACGGATCTCGTCGAACACCTCGATCGGCAGACCTTCGGGGTTGGTTTCCGTCTTGAGCATGAGCGGGGGGATCGCGCCGAGCAGGACCAGTTTGGCGACACGGGCCGTGCCGTGTCGGCCGATGTAGCGAGTGACTTCGCCGCCGCCGGTGGAGTGGCCGACCAGGATGACGTCGTGGAGGTCTTCGGCTTCGATGACAGCGGCCAGGTCGTCGGCGTAGGTGTCGAGGTTGTTGCCGTCCCAGGTCTGTCCTGAGCGGCCGCCGCCTCGTCGGTCGTGGGCGATGGCGCGGAATCCGTTGTCCGCCATGAGCTTCATCTGGGGGTCCCAGGCGTCGGCCGTGAGGGGCCAGCCGTGGGAAAAGACAACGGGTTGGCCAGATCCCCAGTCCTTGTAGAAGATCTGAGTGCCGTCCTTGGCAGTGGCGAAGGGCATGGTGTGCGTTCCTCTCGCAGCTCGCTCGCCGCTCCCTGTTTCACGCCGCCCGGGCTGTGACAGGAGAAGGCGCTGAGGTCACCATAATCACGAGGCATCGTTTCAGCGCGCTGGAAAGCACCGCACCGAATGTGAGCGGACTGGCAACGCCTGACAAGATGCGGAAGCACGCTGCGCATGGTGGACTGTAAGGCGTCATCGGCGTTTCCATGACCGCCCCGCTCCAGGCCGAGCCGAATGGGTGGGCTCTGGGACCTGTCAGATATCCCCGCCGTCTCGTGTCGACGGAAACACGTTCACCACCCGATCCGCTTTCTCGTGATGCGCTGATCCGCGAGTTTCGAGTGATCGTGGTGCCACATTGGGGTCAGGGAATCAGGTGCGGTTGAGGGTGCGTGATATCCGCCCGGGCAGGCGTGGGAAGGCGGACGAAAACAAGGCAATTCGTAACAGGATCAGCTGACCTGGACAGCCGGTGATCACCTGGCGTGCTGCTCGCTTGGGGGCACGCGGAGGAAAAGTATGGGTTCAGACATCGACGTACTGGTTGTCGGAGCCGGTCCAGCGGGGTTGTTGCTCGCGGGTGACTTGGCCGAAGCAGGGCTTCGCTGCACCGTCGTAGAACGGCGAGAAGGGGAGTCGAAGCTTACGCGTGCATTTGCCGTGCACGCACGGACAATGGAGCAATTGGACGCCCGAGGCCTCGCCGACGAACTGTTGCTGACCGGGATCCGCAACCCGGTTCTGCAGTTCTTGCGGATCGATCTGTCTCGGCTGCCGAGTCGCTACCCTCATGTGCTGGTGACCCCGCAGTACAACACTGAGCGCCTGCTCCTGTCTCGTGCCCAGGCGCACGGCGTGACCATCATGCGGGGCCACGAAGCAACCGGTGTCCAGCAGGACGAAACCGGCGTCGACGTAGCGGTGCGAGCGCCAGACGGAGCTGAGCGAAGCCTGCGTGCGGACTTCGTGGTCGGCGCAGACGGGCGCAACAGTTGCGTGCGCCGCTCACTCGGCCTTCCCTTCCCGGGCCGATCCGCGGTTCGCTCGATGATGCTTGCCGACGTGCGCCTGGCTGAACCACCGACGAAACCACCCACCGTGGGAGCGATCGGAGATGCCTTCGCCATTGTCGTGCCCTTCGGTGACACTTGGTTCAGGGTTATGGCGTGGAACCGCCGTCACCCGATGCCGGACGATGCGCCGGTCGACCTGGAAGAAATCCGTGAAGTTGCCCGCCGGGCACTGGGCAGTGACTTTGCCATGCACGACCCACGCTGGCTCTCACGATTCCACAGCGACGAGCGCCAATCGCCTCGCTACCGGGTGGGCCGGGTGTTCCTCGTCGGTGACGCCGCACATGTCCACTCCCCTGCCGGCGGTATGGGCCTCAACACCAGCCTCCAGGACTCCGCAAACCTCAGCTGGAAGCTGACAGCTGTTCAACGAGGCCGCGCACCGGACTCGCTGCTCGACAGCTATGAGAATGAACGGCACCCTGTGGGACGCAGGGTCCTGCGGATGAGCGGTGCACTGCTGCGCGGAGTCCTGACCACGCCGCGAGCACTGTGCGGAGTTCGTGATTTCTCAGCACGTACGGTACTCAAGACCCCTTGGGTGGCCCGACGGCTGGCCGGGGCGATTTCGGGACTCGACATTTCATACGCCTCCGCGGCCGACGCACATCCCCTCGCCGGAAAGCGGGCACCCGATGTCCCTCTGAGCGACGGGCGTCGACTGTACGAGGCACTTCGTGCCCGGCGGTTCGTGCTTGTCATCCCCAATGACTCCCCTCATCTCTCCTCGCTGATCAGCGAGTGGTCCGACGAAGTGGAGATCGTGTCCGCACGAGGCTCGACGAAAAAGAGTGTGCTGGTCCGGCCGGACGCCTACATCGCGTGGGCTGTCTCGGACGAGTCGCCTGAACGTCGCATCGACGCAACCCGCCATGCGCTGGCGGACTGGTGCGGCGGACAACCGGCGACCCCAGGAAGCAGGACTTCGCTCGTGTGACGCCTCCACCCGGTTTACGGTACGGCCGCAGGCGCGAGCCGAGCGCCTTCATCACTCCGCGTCCTCCTGTCGGTCCGCCCCACCGGAGCCCGGCCGGGCCGGCGCAGCGGGATACTCGGGAAGAAAAGTGCCTTGAACCATGCCCTTGACCGTGCGTGCAGCAAGTGCTGCATAGCCCATGGTGGAGAGTGCGAGGAGAACGTACACGATCACCTTCGAATGATCGACATCCTCGGCTCTCAGCCAGAGAATCACATCCGTGACAGCGGCGACATAGGTGAAAGCGAACGCCCAGTAGGGCGGCCCGAAAGGAGCCGTCCGATATGAGGGAATCATCGAAATCTGCACGAGTGCCATGAGCAGCGCGTAGCCTGCCAGCCCGCTCGCCACGAAATCCGCTCTTCCTCCGTTCATCGCAAACCAGACGTTCCCGGCCACGACAGGCGGAGCGAGCTCAATGGCGATGACGGGCAGCAGCCGGTTCGGCAGCGCGGGCTGCGTGAACAATCTGAGGAGAAGAATCGAGCCGAGGACGACCCAGCAGATGAACCCGAACCCGAACATGAGCTCGGAAAGCCTCACCCAGCCGAATGCTGCTGCCCCACCCGCCGCCAGCAGACCGCCGGCCACGGTAGGCAGAAAATAGCCCGGATGCCAGTCCACAAGTTTCATTTCGACGCGAATCCACGCACCGGTCAGCAATCCCCCTAGAATAACCGTGACGGCAAATGCGACGAGATAGATGTATTTACCGACTGTGTCCGCGTACGGCCTCAACGCGACACCGAGGAGCATGGGAACAATCGGCACCAGCGAAATGAACGGACCAGTAACCGGATGCGTGAACTCTGTCCCCAGATGTCCCCGAGAGCTGACATTCACCACGTAGGCCACCGTTGTCAGGAGCCACAGAAGACCGGCACCCAACCACAGAACGATTCCCGGCCATTCAGGCGTGCGCACCACGCTGTGCGCCACTGTCCACGCTTGAGCCAGCCCTGCCACACCAAAACTGATGCCGAAGAGATTCGGCGCCACCAGATACTTGCGGCCGGTCAAAGACATACTCCGTTCCGTGACCACCCTGCCCGGGTGCTGCCGTGCGTCTCCCCAGCGATCATCGCTTCCGCACGCACCCCACGCGAGGCGACGCTCTCGCTGGCAGGCGCGCGTGCAACTGATGCCTCACCGAAATCAGCTGCGCACGCAGCGCGCCAGGCACCTCTGCACGGGCCTTACCGCATGGAGTCAGCACCATTCGGGCCCTGCCCCGTCCACGATGATCAAGACCTCACAAAAATCTCGTGAAAGACGGGCCTCAGCATTTCAAGGACGGTCTGGCTGTCAGCGCGCGCCCAGATGCCTCGTCTTAGTATCTATACAAGCAAAGCGGCAAGGGAGGTCACGATGAACGCTCTGTCGTACGAACGGGGACGCGTAGGACTGCTGCTCATAGACACCGTCAACGACGTATTCTCCGAAGACGGGAAGGCATACAGGGTCTACAAGGAGGAATTCGAGCGAATCGGCACCCTCGAAAACCTCAAGACTCTCCTCGCGGGGGCCCGAGAGCAAGGTTTCCCAATATTCCATGCCCCCATGTCGTACACGGAAACCGACTACACGACCTGGAAGCACATCTCAGGCGTTCACCACGAAATGTTCGACAACCGCCTGTTCGTGGAAGGGAGCTGGGGAGCAGACTTCCACCCGGACCTCGCCCCCGCCGACGGCGAGATTGTCATCGCCCCTCACAAGAACATCGACGTTCTGGCCAATACGGACCTCGAAGTACAGATGCGGCAGCACGATGCGAGTACATCGCCGTCGCCGGCATGGTCGGAACTATGTGTGTGGAATCGACCGCCCGCAGTTGCATGGAACACGGCTTTCACGTCACGACCTTCACGGACGCGACAGCAGCCTTCGGCGGACGCCCTGCATACGACGCCATGATCCTGCGGTATCCGCTCATATCGCACGCGACTCTCAGCGTCGACGAATTCCTTTCTGCGACCAAGGCTGCGGGCACCTGACCCGCCGGCCTGCAGACAGCACCGGCTTCCAGGGGCAACGGCACGCCTACCGCGGTACCGGGAGCACGGGGAGTAGCGAAAGAAGCGGCCGGAAGGGAACCGGCCTTCCGGCGTCCGCAGATCAGACATCGCTACCTTTTGTACAAGTCGCCCCTGGCCGGGACGGTCCTACGGTGGGACCCGCTGACGGACACACGTCAGCACACCCCGAACGTTAGGGCCGTGACCGGACATGACTTCCCCCCGCGCCTTCTGGCTCGCCGGCCGCCAGGCCAGCGGCGAGACCAGACTGGCCGTGACCTCGCCCTGGACCGGCCAAGTGGTCGGCGAGCTCAGCATGCCGACCGATGATCAGGTCGAGGAGGCGGTGGCCGCCGCATACGCCGCTCGCGAGGAGTTCGCAGCAACCCCCGCCCACCTGCGTGCCGCTGCTCTCGACCACGTGAGCAAGCGACTCGTGGAGCGTACCGAAGAGATCGCACAGCTCATCTCCGCAGAGAACGGCAAACCGATCAAGTGGGCCCGCGGCGAGGTGCGCCGCTCGGTGTCCGTGTTCCGGTTCGCCGCCGAGGAGGCCCGCCGCTTCAACAGCGGCGAGGCTCAGCGACTGGACACTGACGCAGCAGGCCAGGGCCGTCTCGCGCTCACCCGCCGCTTCCCCAAGGGGGTGGTGCTGGGTATCACACCCTTCAACTTCCCGCTCAATCAGTGCGCTCACAAGGTCGCCCCTGCCATCGCGGCCGGCGCCCCGATCATCCTGAAGCCGGCGCCGAACACTCCCCTGTCCGCCCTGGTTCTCGGGGACCTGCTCGCCGAGACGGAACTGCCAGGAGGCGCGTGGAGCATTCTGCCGGTCGCCAACGACCGAATGCCTGACCTGGTGCAGGACGAGCGCTTGCCCGTCATCTCGTTCACCGGTTCCGAGAGGGTCGGCTACGCGATCATGGACTCGGTACCCAGGAAGCACTGCACGCTGGAACTCGGCGGGAACGGTGCGGCCGTCGTACTGGGCGACTTCGCCAGCGACGAAGACCTCGCCTATGCCGCCGACCGGATCGCCACGTTCTCCAACTACCAGGGCGGACAGTCCTGCATCTCCGTGCAGCGCGTCATAGCCGACGCCGCGGTGTACGACCGGCTGCTCCCCCGTATCGTCGCGGCAGTTGAATCGCAGATCACCGGGGATCCCTCGGACGACAGGACCGATGTGGGCCCGCTCGTCAGCGAGGACGCCGCGTGCCGCGTCGAGTCCTGGGTCGACGAAGCCGTCGTCTCCGGTGCCACCCTCTACACGGGTGGCAAGCGCGATGGCGCCTCGTATGCGCCTACGGTTCTCGCGGATGTTCCGGCTGACACAACACTGGCCTGCGAGGAGGTCTTCGGACCAGTTCTCACGGTGCTCAAGGTCTCCGGCGAAGCCGAGGCTTTCGCGGCAGTGAACGACTCCAAGTACGGCCTGCAGACGGGCGTGTTCACCCACGACCTACAGGCGGCATTCCGGGCCCACCGGGCTCTGGAGGTCGGCGGTGTCGTAGTCGGTGATGTCCCCTCCTACCGCGCCGACCAGATGCCCTACGGCGGCGTCAAGCAGTCAGGTGTCGGCCGAGAGGGAGTGAAGTTCGCCATGGATGACTACACCTACGAACGCGTGCTGGTCCTCACCGATCTCGCCCTGTAAGCCCACCGATTCGGCTTCAGGGAATGATCCGTGGGGCTTGCCCCGCGCGAGTCAGGGCAAGCGATCCGCCTACGACGCCGACGATGTGTGCGTCGCCACCGACGCACAGGCGGGAAGCGCATTCCTCGATCCAGACTCCACGACGCCCACCAGGCAGTACGGCGGCCCGCCACCACCGCGGATGTGGGTGACAGGCCGGACAACGGACGACGATACGCGGCAGCTCTCCAGCGGCACGCCAAGGACAGGCGCAGCCGCCGGAGTGCCGGTCCGGGGCGGCCGACACCCTCTCTCAGAGGGCATTTGATCTATGGGCTGCCTGTGGTTGTGATCAGGCCCGGGGTGGGGTGTCGGTCCGGTAGGACTGTGGCGTGACGCGTGCGCAACTAACCGACGGTGAATGGGAGTTCATCGGGCCGTTCCTGCCGGTCGGCAGGTTCGGCCCGTACCCGGAGCGGCTGCGTGAGCGGTTCGAGGGGGTGATCTGGCGGTTCCGTACCGGCAGCCGGTGGCGGGAGATGCCCGAGCGGTTCGGTGCCTGGCAGGCGGTCTACAACCGCTTCATGCGCTGGCGGGACGCGGGCGTCTTTCAGACCCTGCTGGACGAGGCGATCGCCGAGGCCGCCCGCAGGGACGAGACGACATGTCCCTGGTCGGCGTGGACTCCACGACTACGCGGGCGCATCACGACGCGGCCGGCATGCGGGTCAGCGAAGAGACCTTGGCCGCGTTGGAGGAGGCAGCCTTGCAAAAAGGGGAGCGCGCGAGGAACAAGGCGGACAGGACACGGAAAGCGATCCGGTCCGTGCCGAACGCCGACGTATCCGCCGCAGACGCAGGGCCCGGCTGAAATCTGCTCTACTCGGGCGGTCCCGCGGCGGGCTGACCAGCAAGATCCACTCGGCCGCCGACCCGCGCTGCCGGCCGATGGCGCTCCTTCTGACCGCCGGGCAGGCCGCCGACAGCCCCCAGCTCATCCCGGTCCTGAGCCGGGTGCGGGTCCGCCTGCCCGTCGGTCGTCCGCGCACCCGGCCCGCCGCTGGCGATAAGGCTCACTCCTCTCACTTCAACCGGGCCCACCTGCGCAAACGCCGTATTAAGGCGGTCATCCCGGTGAACAAGGACCAGGCCGCCAACCGCACGAAGAAAGGAAGCCGGGGCGGCAGGCCCGTCACCCACGACGCTGATCTCTACCGTGACCGCAACACGGTCACGCGGGCCATCAACAGGATGAAGGACTGGCGAGGCGTCGCGACCCGCCACGACAAGACACCCGAAAGCCACCTCGCAGGACTCCATCTCCGGGCAGCAACCATCGGTGCCGCGCATCAAGCAACGTTCGCGCCGTTGCCGGCCGACGGTGCCAGCTCGTACTGAGTGGCGCGGTCTACTCGGCTTCGAGCTGGTGGTCGGCCCAGACGTAGCTTTCGGGCAGCAAGTCGGTGACAAGGACAGTTCGGAGGCGATCGTCTTCGCCGACGATGACCTTGAGGGCGGGAAAGTAGTCGAGAAGGACCTGACGGCACCGGCCGCACGGGGGAACAACCCCCCGGTTGCGGTCGCCGACGGCGACAATCGTGTCCAGCTCGTAGGCGCCCTGCGCGGCTGCCGCGCCAATGACGACCAGCTCGGCGCAGGGGCCTCCCGTGAAGTGGTAGGCGTTCACCGCCGTGACGATCCGGCCGTCCCGGGCGCGGGCCGCGGCCGCCATGGTGTGGTTGTCGCCGCGGCAGCGAGTGCGCGCGATGTGCGCCGCGGCCTGGATGAGTTCGTGGTCGACGGGGTGGGTCTGCGCGGTCATCGGGTTTCCTCCGTGGATACTCCGTCCTTCAGGGCGGAGAGGAAACGGACTCCTGCGGAGCAGGGCAAGGGGCTGCGATTGGCCGCCAGGGCGGATCGCAGTGCTCTGACCGGCAGGTTCGATCTTCACGTATAGCCTCACTAGTTTGTGAGTGTGACCACAACGTGCGTGAAGCGGGCTTTCAAGTACCGCTTCTACCCGACCGAAGCGCAGGCGGCCGAGCTTTCGCGCACGTTCGGGCGCGTACGGAAGGTCTACAACAAGGCGCTCGCGGCCCGGACGGAGGCGTGGGCGCGTCAGGAGCGGGTCAACTACAACGCCACCTCGGCGATGCTGACGGCGTGGAAGAAGACCGAGGAACTGGCGTTCCTCAATGACGTGTCGTCGGTGCCGTTGCAGCAGTGCTTGCGGAACTTGCAGACCGCGTTCACGCACTTCTTCGGCAAGCGGGCCAAGTACCCGCGCTTCAAGTCGCGTAAGAAGTCCCGGAAGTCCGCCGAGTACACCGCCTCCGGCTTCCGGTTTAGGGACGGCAGGCTGACCCTGGCGAAGATGACCGGCCCACTCGACATCGTGTGGTCGCGTCCGCTCCCCGAGGGGGCGAAGCCGTCCACCGTGACCGTGTCGCAGGACAGCGCCGGGCGCTGGTTCGTCTCGATGCTGTGCGAGGATGCGACCGTCAGGCCGCTCCCGGCCACGGACGCGGCGGTCGGCGTCGATGTCGGACCGGACCACCTCCTGACCCTCTCCACCGGAGAGAAAGTCGCCAACCCCCGGCACGAGCGCCGTGACCGTACCCGTCTGGCCAAGTCCCGGCGGGAGCTTGCCCGCAAGGCCAAGGGTGATGGGGCCAATCGGCGCAAGGCCCGAGAGAGGGTCGCGAAGATCCACGCCCGGATTACCGACCGCAGCCGTGACGGCCTGCACAAGCTGACCACCCGACTCGTTCGTGAGAACCAAACGATCGTGATCGAGGACCTGACCGTGCGCAACATGGTCAAGAACCGAAAACTCGCCCGCGCCATCAGTGACGCGGCATGGGCGGAGTTCCGGAGCCTTCTGGAGTACAAGGCGGCCTGGTACGGGCGGGAAGTGATCGCGGTGGACCGCTTCTTCCCCTCCTCCAAGTTGTGCTCCGTCTGCGGCACCTTGGCCGACAAGATGCCGCTGCACGTGCGCACCTGGACGTGCGAGTGCGGCACGACCCACGACCGGGACGTGAACGCCGCACGGAACCTGCTGGCCGCCGGACGGGCGGTGTCGGCCTGTGCAGCTGGTGTAAGACCTCAACGGAGAACTCCGGGCGGGCAGTCGGCGACGAAGCAGGAAGTCTCATGGCGCGAGCCGTAAGAATCTCCCTCCTTCAGGAGGGAGAGCGTCAAATGGCGGCAGTTCCCTCCAGGGAGAGGAGCGGGCCGCCGGCCGCGGCCAGGGATTGCTCACACCAGATCGTCTTGCCGGCCGCCGTCTGCCGGGCGCCCCAGCGCTCCGTGAGCTGCGCGACCAGCAACAGCCCCCGACCGCCCTCGTCGAACACCCGGGCCCGGCGCAGATGCGGTGCGGTGTTGCTGGAGTCGGAGACCTCGCAGATCAGCCCGCGGTCGTGGATGAGCCGCAACTGGATCGGCGGGCCGCCATACTTGATGGCGTTGGTGACCAGTTCACTGACCACCAGTTCGGTGACGAACGCGGCTTCTTCCAGCCCCCACTCGGCCAGGGCACGGGCGGCGTTCGACCGTATCCGCGCCACCTTGGCGGGGTCGGGCTCCACGTCCCACACGGCGACCCTGCGCGCGTCCAGGGCCCGGGGCCGCACCAGGAGCAGGGCCGCATCGTCGGCGGGGCCCTCGGGCAGCAGCTTGTGTACGACGTGGTCGCACAGGGAGTCCAGGGTGCCCGTCGGAACGGCCAGCGCCTCCCGCAGGGCCTCAAGCCCCTCCCCGAGGTCGCGGTGGCCGGAATGGATCAAGCCGTCGGTGTAAAGGGCGAGCAGGCTGCCTTCCTGGAGGGTGAAGTCCATCGATTCGAACGGCAGCCCGCCCAGTCCGAGTGGCGGCCCCACGGGGACGTCCAGGAACTCAGCGGTGCCGTCCGGACCGACGACGGCGGGCGGCGGGTGGCCGGCAAGCGCCATGGAGCAGCGCCTGGAGACCGGGTCGTACACGGCGTACAGGCAGGTGGCCCCGATGTCCCCGGCGGCCTCCGCCCCCGGCGGCTCCGTGTCGGCCCCGGACTCCGCCGACAGCCGGAGGACCAGGTCGTCGAGGCGGGTGAGCAGTTCGTCGGGAGCGAGGTCGACATCGGCGAGGGTTTGTACGGCGGCGCGCAGCCGGCCCATCGTGGCGGCCGCGTGGATGCCGTGGCCGACCACGTCGCCGACCACCAGCGCGACCCTGGCTCCGGAGAGCGGGATCACGTCGAACCAGTCGCCGCCCACCCCGGAACGCTGTTCGGCGGGGAGGTAGCGGAAGGCGGCTTCCACCGCCGACTGCCCCGGCATCCGCTGCGGCAGCAGGCTGCGCTGCAGAGTGAGAGCTGCGGCGCGTTCGCGGGTGAAGCGCCGGGCGTTGTCCAGGCAGACCGCCGCCCTTGCCACCAGGTCCTCGGCGAGGGGAAGGTCGTCCTCGTCGAAGCTCTCCGGAGTCTCCCGCATGCGGGTGAACCACACCACGCCGAGGGTCGTGCCCCTGGCCTTCACCGGCACGATGATCCATGAGTGCGGGCCCATCCGCCGGACCCTCGCCCGCCGGTCGGGGGTCGCGTCGATCTCGTAGTAGGTGCGGATCGGCGGGGCGGTGCTGTCCCGGTACAGCGTCGGCCGGCCGGTGGCCAGGCACAGGGCGGCCGGCGAGTTCGCGAGGTAGACGTCCGTCTCGCCGACGGTGTGCTGTGCTGTGGTGACCCCCTCGCACAGGTACAGTTCCGCGATGCGCCGCAGCCGCACGGGGCCGGCCAGCGGCCCAGGAGGGGGTTCGTCGCCTTGGAGGATGACTTCCAGCAGGTCCACGCGGGCGAAGTCGGTGAACCTGGGTACGGACACCTCGGTGAGCTCCCGTGCGGTCTGTACCATGTCGAGGGTGCTGCCGATGTGCAGGCTCGCGTCGTTCAGCAGAGAGAGCCGCTCGCGGGCACGGCGCTTCTCGGTCACGTCACTGACGAGAGCACAGACTCCGAGGGTACGGTCCTCCGCGTCCCGCAGCGGCGTCGCCGAGACACTGAAGACACGGGATCCGAGGCCGGTCAGGCCGGTGCCCTTGAGCTCGCTGACCTGCTCTTCGCCCGTGGCCATGGCCAGCCGCATCCGCTCCTCCCACTCCACCGCGTCGGGGCCGGCGAAGATCTCCGTCAGCCGGTGTCCGCATCGCTCCTCGTCCGGCAGGCCGCTGAGGTGGTGCATCGCGGCGCTGCGCCACACGCTGCGCAGCTCGGTGTCGTACACCGTCAGGGCCAGGGGCGAGTCCTGCAGAACCCAGCCGGACAGCGACTGCCGCAGTCGTTCCGCCGCCGGCCCGGACGGCGGGGCGATGAGCAGGACGGTGCCGGGTTCTCCTCCGGTGCTGTCCGCCCCCGGGGCGAGGCGGTAGCGGGAGACGGTCACGGCCAGCCGATGGCCGTCCTTGTGGCGTACGCTCAGGTCCGGCTGCCGCTCACCGTGCTCGGCAGCCCCTGCACCTCGAGCAGGCTCCCCGTCCGGGAGTAGAGGGGCGTCCAGCAGCTCCGCCACGGACCGGCCGCGGGCCTCGGCGCTGGTGTGACCGAGCAGGCGTTCCGCTCCGGGCGTCCACCCGATGACCAGACCCTGCCGGTCGGTCACGACCACTCCGAGTGGCGGATAGGCGTCCATGCAGTCAAGACTTGCGCCGTAAATATCCATAATCAACCGAAATAAGTCATTCTTTATGTGAGGGTGCGTTCAGGCCGCTTCGCCGCACGCTGAGGTCGGTGCGGGCCAGCACGGTGAATGCGGCACCGACGGCACGGGCGGGTTCGGTGAGCAGCCGGTCGTAGGTGCGTGCCGCCAGGAACCGCAGTGTCCGGTCCGGGTCCAGGGCGAACCACGCACCGACGGTCCGCAGGCCGTGCGGGGTCAGCCGCCACAGCTTGTCGGCGTCTTTCACCACGGCGTCGTCCAGGTCGAGGGCATCCCTACGGGTGTCGTGCCCGTCGATGATGGTGACGATCCGCTCGGTGTCCCGCGCGGGGTAGCCGACTTCGGCGAGGATGCGGGCGGCGATGGCGGCGCCCTCGGTCTCGTGCTTGCGTATCGCCTCCTGCCCGGCAGGTCCGGCCCGCCCGGCGATGGCGGGCAGAATGTCCGCGGGGTCCACCGTCTTCCAGCCGGTGTCGTGCAGGAGGACGGCGGGCAGCACGACGTCCGCCCGTGCCCCTGGCAGGGCGTGCAGCAGCGCGGTCGCCAGCGCGAAGGCGTACAGCGAATGGGCGTCGTTGTCGCGCACGTCGAGGTAGGGAAGGGCGCGGTCCCATATCTCCCGCCGAACGCCGGTCAACGGCACGGGCCGGGGAAGGGGGTCGCTCAGGGGGATCTCCGAGGCTGCCAGCGGCAGCGTCGGCAGCGGAGTGCGGGCCGGCCGGTCGGAAGTCATGACGTCTCCTGTCGTGGGGGCCGGTCAGTCGAGAAGGGTGACCGTGCCGGCCGTGCCGTCCACACGGATCCGGCGGCCGGACGTGATGCGGGTGGACGCCGAGCCCGTACCGGTGACGGCGGGCAGGGAGTACTCACGGCAGACGATGGCGGCGTGGGACATGACTCCCCCGATGTCGGTGACGGTCGCGCGGACCTTCCCGAAGGCCGGCGTCCAGCTGGGCGCGGTGACCGGGGCGACCAGGATGTCGCCCTCCTGGAGGAGGTCCAGCTCGTCGGGGCTGCGGATCACCCGGGCCGTGCCTTCGGCGACGCCCGGCGAGGCGGCCATGCCGGTCAGGTCGCCCGGGTCGCCCGGGTCGCCCGACACTGCCAGCCACGACCGGATGCGCTCGCTGGTGATGCCCCACAGCATGACGCTGAACGGCTCGGTGATGGCTTGTGCCGGTTCGTTCAGCGCCGGTTCCGGGTGCTGCCGTGCGAGCGCGGCCACGATGCGGCGTCGCCGTTCCACCTCCGCCGGCCAGTGACCGGGGCCGGCCGGCTCGACGCCGATCGCCCAGCTGGACGCGTGGTCGAACAGCGCGGCCCGGACTTCGTCGCGCGTGAGGTAGAACATGTCGTTCGCGCCGGGCCAGAACCCCGCCCGGTGCAGCAGGGCGGACAGCTCCCTGGCCTTGCGCCAGAAGACGCCCATCGTCCAGTGCTCGATGTAGAAGTTGTGGTTCTCCACATACGGGTAGACCTGGCGCGCGAGGCCCAGCTTCGCCTCGAAGTCGGCACGTGCCGGGGCGTCGAGCAGCGCGGCGTACTCGGAGGTGATCCGCTCGCGCTCGGCGGCGAGTTCGGCGAGGCGCCGGTCGATGGCCTCACCCCGCCGCAGGCGCAGGATGTAGTCGCGGACATACCCCAGGGGAAGCGAGGGAGTGTCCCTCCAGTACCGGTCGTCGCTGTAGAGGCCATTGCCCGAGGTGAAGTTGAACCAGGGATCGCGGGCGGCGTTCCAGGCCTCGAGCCACTCGCGGCCCCGCGGCTCGCGACTGAGGGCGGTCAGGGTGTGCGCGCCGGGGTCGGGCACGGTCAGTGCCCTGTCGACGCCCAGTTCGACAGCGAGCCTTGCCAGTTTCCTGAGCTCCTCGTCCGGCCTGAACAGCTCCATGTCCACGCCCGTGACCATCGCCGCGATGCCCTGGTCCGGGATGTCCGGGAACCGTTGCTTGCAGAAGTGGAAGAAGTCCAGGTAGGCCGCGTAGCCGAGGTTCAGGAACTCGAAGTGGTACTGCCAGGCGCGGTGACAAAGGGCGAGGAGCCGGTCGTACCCGCCGAGCAGGCCATCGGCGGCGCCCAGGCCGGAACCCGCTTCGACGTCCTCGTACGGCTGGACCTCCGGCAGTTCGCTGAAGCTGATCGACTCCAGTTCACGGATGGTGCCGAGGACCTTGCCCTTCCAGTTCTCCAGCAGCCTGTCCCAGTTCGCGTAGTAGTACCCGGCGCGGTCCAGGAACTGCTGTGCTCGGGCAGGGATCCGGCTTTCCGGCGCGGCCACCGGGCTCAGGTAGACATGGCCCTGGTGGATGCGGAACATGACGCCGTACGCGGGCGGTACGACGAAGTGCCGGGTGTTGAACTGACCCAGGCACTTGAACGCGAACTCGGGGACGACCGTCTCGAACGGCTTGACCACGGTGGGCCAGTGCTGGCTGTCGCGGAACCAGAAGCGTTCCTCCTCGGCCGAGCGCCGCCAGGGCTGGAAGAGCGTGTAGTACGGGTACAACCGTTCCCACCCCTCCGCGGCCGCGGGGGAGGTCATCTCGTAGGGGCTCGGGAAGGCTGTGCGCGAGACCGTCATCTTGACGTGCTCCTTACAGGGCTCGCCGGCGGGCGATGCCGACCCGGCGTGGACGAGTCTTTCGACGGCGGCCGAGCCGAGGGGGCATATCGGCTACCTCCCAGGGCGAAGGAGGGTGTCGAGGATGCTGGAGACGCCCGCGCCGTGGCTGGCCCGGGCAGGTGTCCTCGGCCGACTGCTCCAGACCGTCTCGGGCCGCGTCTGGAGCAGTCTCACGGTGGCGCCCGCATCCGTGGAGCCGTTCGGGTGCTTGTCGACGGCCCACTCGATGTCCTGCGAGCAGCCGTATCGCCGCTCGGCGGTCTTGGCCAGGCGGGCGATCTCCACGACCTCCTCCTGGGTCAGGCAGGGGACCTGCTGACGGCCCTCCTCGACCACCCGCCGTGCGAGCCCGTGCCCGTCGGGGGCGGGAACCAGTTCCTGGTGCTTCGGCGACACCGTCGTCCGCACCGTCCTGAGCAGTACCTTGTCCACCAGGTAGGCGTCCGGGGTCACCTCGCCGGACACCATGAGCTGCCCCAGTCCCCAGATCGCCTCCACCCGTATCTTCGAAGGGTCGCCGTCAGCCGGGTTGACGGTCACGGCGGCGCCGGACGTACGGGCATCGACCATCTGCTGCACTGCGACCGCCATGCGCAGCCCCCGCTGCGGCAGCCCCCGGGCCACGCGGTAGATGATTGCGCGGTCGGTCCACAGGCTCGCCCAGCAACGACGGACGGCCTCGAGCACGGCGTCGGCGCCCCGGATCCACAGGAACGTGTCGTGCTGACCGGCGCAGCTCGCCTCGGCCAGGTCCTCCAGTTCGGCGCTCGACCGGACGGCCACCGCGACGTCCGGGCAGCCGACGGCCCGGCAGAGCTCCTCGTACGCCGTCGTCACCGCCGACGCGACCGGTGAGGGCACGGGCTGGTCAGTCACCATGCAGCGGATCTCGGCGCCGCGCGCCGCCACAGCACCCGGATCGGCGGCGAGCCCGGCAAGGGCTGCGTCGACGGCCCGGCGCAACCCGCCGCGGTCGAGCAGCGCCTCGAAGGCATCCATGGTCACCACGAACCCGGGCGGCACCGGAGCACCGGCCCGGGTCATCACGATGAGCGCGGCGCACTTGCCGCCGAGCCTGCTCGTCCCGGCCTCGGCAGAGCTGTCGAACGCGAGGGTGTACGGAGAGTTCACGGGCCTCTCACTCCCTGCCACGGACTTCACCGCATGGCCGCCAGGCCATTCCGGCCGTGCCCCGTTCCACGAAGGCACAGCCCCCTGAAGGTCAGCCTATGACGCCCAGTGCCCTCCCGCAGCGGGTCATGGTGCGCAGCGTATGCGGCGGGTACCGCGGTGCGGCCGGCGTCGGAACTGCGGGCGGCGCGCTGTGCTACTGGGACGCCCGGCGCGCCAGGATCTCCAGCAAAGGCCGCTGGCGGGTCGACGGCACGCCGGTCGCCCGCGGGGTGCACCTGACCGTGGTCGACGCCATGGGCCACGACCTGGCCGCGGGACTGGCCTCCGCCGTCGCTCTGGCCGGCTGCCGGTCCACCCGCCGCGCAGGCGGCACCCTGAGTGACATCGCCGACCGGATCGACGCAGACCTGCACCGATGGCGGCCCGGCGGCCTGCTGACCGGCGTCTTCGCACACCTGGACCTCGATACCGGGCGGCTGGCCTGGATCAACGCCGGCCACCCGCCGCCGCTCCTGATCCGCGCTCTTCACGTGGTCCCCACGCCCGCTGGCGCGGCGAGGAGGGCTTCAAGGCATGGATGGAGGGCCCCATGCAGGCCGCCGACTCCACCCTGTGGTTCTTCGAGGTTGTCCGGTCCGCCAGCCCGCATGCCAGAGCCGGGACTCGACAAATACCACGCCCTGGGCTTTGGGAACCCAGTGTCGCGCGTCAGTGCGTTTCGAGGTGGTGGTCGAAGGCCGCGACCAGGGACGGGTCGTTGAAGGCGGTGATTCGGGCGATGCGGTCTGCGCGCTGGGTCAGGACCTGGATGCCGTACGGTTCGTACCGCCCGCCGCCCGCGTGCTTGTGGACGACGAGGGCCGGCTGACCGTTGGCGCGGGTGGGGGCCAGCCGCCACAGGTGCGGGCGCAGGACGCGGGCGGACAGGAAGCCGATGACGGCCTGGCGGCCGGTGAACCAGGTCGGGGTCGGGGGCATCTCCAGCTCGACGTCGGCGCGCAGCAGGTGCACCAGTGCGTTGGGGTCGGCGCGGGTGAAAGCGTCGACATAGTCGTCGAGGAGGCCGCGCCGGGTCTCCTCGTCCGGCTCGGCCAGGTCGTCGGCGACCGGTCCGGCATCGGCCAGGCGGGCCCGGGCGCGGCGGAGCGCGCCGTCCACGGCAGCGGTCGTGGTGTCCAGGATCTCGGCCACCTCGGCCGTCCGGAACCCGAGCACGTCGCGCAAGGTCAGCACGGCGCGCTGGCGGGCGGACAGGAACTGCAGTGCGGCGATGAACGCGAGGCGCACTCCCGTCCGCGTGGCCACGATCGCCGCGGGGTCGCCGGCGCCGAACCGTGCGTCCGGCGACGGCTGGAGCCAGGGCACTGCCGGCTCGCGGGGAGCCACCGCCACACGGTGATCGTCCGACGGCGCGCCCAGTCCCGATGGAAGAGGCCGCCGGGATCGCGTCTCCAAGGCCGTCAGGCAGGCCATAGTGGCGATCTTGTACAGCCACCGCCGCACCGAGGAACGGCCTTCGAAGCCGTCGAGCGCGCGCCACGCCCGTAGATAGGTCTCCTGGACCAGGTCTTCGGCGTCGTGGATCGAGCCGAGGAGCCGGTAGCAGTGCGCGAGCAGTTCTGGCCGGAACTGCTCGGCCAGAGCGGTGAACTCGGCGTTCGACGGCATCATGGGTTCTCCTCGGACTGCGGCGGGGCCACCGTAAGCGTGGATCAGTCGATCGGACTCAGCCCTGCGCCGTCGACCCGGTACTCCGGACCGCTGTCCGGGGCCTGGGCGAGCTCCACCACAGCCTTGCCGATCTGTTCCAGGGTGAGAATCGGCTGCCGTCCTTCGACGAAGGTTTCACGGGCTACGCCGGCACGCGCGGCGTAGCCCGTGACCCCTGCGTCGCCCACCCCGCCGACCGGAGTCATGTTCGGCAGGAGTGTGACGAACCGGATGCCCAGCCCGGCCCGCTGCGACTCCTCGACGCCGTACTGGCGCAGGTACCGGATGGCAGCCTTGGCACTGGCGTATCCGCCGCTGAGCGGGGAGCCACCCAGCGCGGCTCCGCTGGACATAGAGAGGACGACGCTGCCCGGAGTCAGCGGCGCTCGCAGAGCAGCCCCGGTCCAGGCGAAAACGTGCCGCGCGTCGACCTCCCAATTGCGGCTGAAGGTCTCCCAGGTCTGCTCATGCACGGGCGCCATGTGGGGCGTTGCCCCGGCGTTGAGCACGAGCAGACCGGGCCGGTGGCCACGGATCACCTCCTCGGCGAGGGCTTCGCCGACGGCATCGGCGACGACGGGCGTGAACATCGGGCCGAGCTCGCCGCGTACGGCGTCCAGCTCCTGTCCGTTGCGGGCGATACCGATGACATGGGTGCCACGGGCCACGAGCGCGGCGGCGATCGCGCGCCCGAAGCCGCGGCTCGCACCGGTGACGACGGCGGTCTGAAGGTGATCTGGCATCGGAGGCTCCACGTGCTGGTCGGGTTCGGTCGCCAATCAAGACCAGCGGGAGGAGAGAAAACCGTCGTCCCAGCGGAAGAATCTTTCGACGGCGCGGACGGCTTACCTCCCGCGCCGTCCCCGAACGGGCACTGCTCGGCAGGCGACCTGCCCTGGCTGCGGGTACTTGTCGGGGCGAATGCACGGCTCCTATCTGCGGTTTCCTCACGATCTACCGACGGGGCGGCAAGTCCGTCGTGGTGGCCTTGAGGGTGCTCCGGTTCGTCTGCGCGGAGGGCTCTTGTTCGCGCAAGACTTTCGCCGAGCAGGTGCCGGGGCCGCAACGACCGGCACCGGCAGTGCGCCCAGCACAGCCATCCCCGCGAGCGCGGCCGGGAACCCGGTCAACGTCGGATCCCCCTCTGAGTTGTTCGCAGAGGCGAGCATCCACCCGTCGGCCGGCATCGCAGGGGTAGAAGCAGCGGGCGGTCACCGGGCTGTGACGGTCGTAGCGTGGTCGGCACCGGGGGTTCGAGACGGGCGAAGCGGCAAGCGGCTCAGGGCGTCCACCGTTCCGTGCAGGCCAGACAGATCCTCGTGTTCTCCCAATTCCTCCGTACCCGTTCCGCCTCCTGGTTGCGGCGGTGAGCTACCAGTCCCCACACCGCGCCTGCGCCCAGGAGGGCGACACCGGCCAGGATCTCCCCGCCCACCAGCAGCAGCACGCCCAGGACGACCAGTCCGAGGGCGGGCAGCAGGTTCCCGGCCGCAGGCGCAGGCCGGGCGAAGCGCTCCCGGTTCGGCGCGCCCGCAGGCAGGCCGTCCAGGTACAGCGACAGCAGTTGCACGTTTGACGAGCCGCAGTTGGAGCTCGGGCAATTCACGGTCAACCTCCGTGAGGAATGTGGGAGTTGACATGAGATTGCTCAGGGCGGAGATCCACGGCAAGGCGGCGAGGGGACGGTGTGGCGCAGGGCACAGCACGGGGGCATCAGGGGGCGCGGCAGCCCCACAGGTCCGTTGTGGAGGTGCCTGGCATCCGGGTGGCGGCGTATGCCGCTGGCCAGATCGCGGTCTTGTCGGCGACTTACTGCGGCTTCACCCCCCCTGTCCGGGGTGGACATGTCTAGGCTGGCGGCGTGACTTTGGTGTGGGTGACGGGTAATTCAGGGGCTGGTAAGTCCACGGTCTGCGGGGTGTTGCGAGCGCGTGGCTATGTTGCGCTCGACGCCGACGAGGACGGCTTCAGTCGCTGGGTCGACCGAGCCAATGGCGAGGTTGTGGTGGATCCTCCGTATCCGGTTCCTGGGGGCTGGCTCGACCGATACGGGTGGGCGATCGTCCGTGAGCGCGTTGAGACCCTCGTCGAGGAGTCTCGTTGCCGAATCGCGTTCTTGTGTGGGTCGGTGGAGAACGAGGCAGACGTCCGCGATCTTTTCGACGTCATCGTGTGTCTGGTGATCGACGAGGACACCCTCCGTCACCGGCTCGCGACCCGCACTGCGAACGCATTCGGTCAACATCCCGAAGAGCTCGCAGCGGCCCTGAAGTGGAATCCTCGGATGCGCGCGATCTACGAAAGCCTCGGCGCGACGATCATCGACGCGTCCAAGCCGGTGACCGAGGTGGTGGACAGAGTGATCGACGCGGTTCAGGGGCTGGCAGCGGCCACCCGATGACTGTCGAGCACCACCATGCTGGGGTCGGCTGATCGGTCCTTCTTCGAGGACAAACCGACTGGCACGCCGCAAGGAGGCGTCCTCACGCCTCCAACGCAATGGATAACACGGGCGCATGTCGCCCTCGGCGTCGGCGTCTGGTGACTGACCGTGATCGGCTGGGGTGTGCTCGCGGATC